>JBDSMH010000142.1:0-13022 GCA_039915945.1 Acidimicrobiales bacterium
GGCCGCGTCGCTTCGAACGTGGACATCGCGGGTTGCTTCTGTCCGGTGTGCGTTGCTTCTCGCGCGCGGGCCAGCTTCTCGTCGAGCTTCTCCTTGCCACCGAGCAGACAACTCGCCGGCACGCGCACATCGTCGAGCACGACCTCGGCCGTGTGCGACGCACGGATGCCGTGCTTCTTGTATTTCTGCCCCATCGACAAGCCCTTGGTACCGGGAGGCACCACGAACGACGCCTGTCCCCGACCCTTGAGCTCGGGATCGACCGCGGCAACAACGACATGCACATCGGCGATGCCGCCGTTGGTGATCCACGCTTTGGTGCCGTTGATGACCCACTCGTCAGTCGCGCCGTCGTAGACCGCACGCGTACGCAACGACGACACATCGGAGCCGGCGTCGGCCTCACTGACGCAGAACGCACCCAACTGCACCTTGTCGGCGGTGCCGTAGCACTGCGGCACCCACTCGAAAACTTGCTCCTTGGTGCCGTTGGCGAGGATGCCCGCCGCCGCGAGACCGGAGCCGAAGATCGCGAGCCCGATGCCGGCGTCGCCCCAGAACAATTCTTCGGCGGCGACCGGATAGGTCAGGCCGGTCTTGTCCTCGTTGGCGTTGGCCGCGAACTCCCACGAATAGAGACCGATGCGCGCCGCCTCTTGCACAATCGGCATCGGGAACTCTTCACGCTCATCCCATTCGTGAGCGGCCGGGCGCACGACATCGGCGGCGAACTCGTGGATCCACTTCTGGAGTTGCTGTTGGTCTTCGTTGAGGGCCAACGAGAACTCGCCCATCGGACGACCTCCGCGCTACTGAGGACTGGTTACCAGTCGGTAACAAGGCTATCGGTGGACGATCGCCGCGACACCGCGAGGAACACATACCCACGCAATCATCGCCAGAACCGCGGCGACGATGTAGGGCGACGCCACGGCGACATGGCCAAAGAGCAACCCGGCCAACACCGGACCCGCGATGCGCCCGAGTGCCGACGCGCTCTGCTGCACGCCGAATGCTTCGCCGCGCGCCGCAGGATCGACCGCGCCTGCGGTCACCGACGACAGCGTGGGTGTGAACAGCCCTTGGCCGATGACGAGGAATGCCAGCGCAAAGCCGAGCGACACCCACCGTCCGTCGATCGCCAACAACACATAGCCAATGCCGCTGGCGACGAACGCGACGCGAAGGATCTCACTGCCGCCGAGACGCTGACTGACCTGACCTATTACTCGTGCCTGCATGACGACCATCGCCAAGCCGATCGCCGTGAACAGCGCGTAGACAACGCCATGGCGCGCGTCGAAGCGACGATCGAGCAGAAGTGAGAACGTCGACTCGAACCCGCTGAACGCAATGGTCCCGAGCAATCCCAACAGCGCAAGCCGCGCCAGCGCAGAACCGCCCGCGTGGCGAATCACATCGAGGTGCGGCAGCCACGACCGTTCGGTGTGCGCCGCGACGCCGGATCGCTTCGCCGTTTCGGGCACACGGATGATCGCCGCGATCGCGTTCGCACCGGAGAGCACCGCAGCAACGATGAACGGCAACCGGCGCCCACCGATCGCCGCGAGTCCGCCCATGATCGGGCCCGCCACGAACCCGAGCCCGAACGCCGCGCCGAGCAGCCCCAGCAACCGGGGACGGTCACGCGGCTCGGCCACGTCGATCACCGAGGCCTGCGCGACGCCGAACGTCGACCCGCTCAGCCCGTCGATGATGCGGCCCGCGAAGAGCACCCACACCACGTTGGCGCTGGCGGTGATGGCGTAGCCGATGGCCGTGCCGATCAACGAGCAGACGAGCACCGGCTTGCGTCCGATGCGATCCGAAAGACGACCCCACAGAGGTGCCGCGGCGAACTGGGCGGCCGAGTAGGAGGCCACCAACGTGGTCGCCATCAGCGCTCCGGCCCCGAACTCCTTGGCGAACAGCGGCAGCAACGGCAACACGATGCCGAAGCCGATCAGGTCGGTCGCCACGGTCAGCCAGATGATCCAAAAGCCCGGAGGGGTGCCTTTGGGGTCGCGGGTCGCCGAATCGTGGGCCATAGGGGGACCCCAGCTGATGGCGGTGGCCAATCGCCGTCAAATCGGCAAATTGTCGCGTTAAAGACCCAGGCCCAGACGCCGACAATACGAACGTGCGCTCGTCCACGGAGTCAGACCTCACTGCGCCCGAGTCGGCGATCGGCCCGGCCACCCTGGCCGCGTGGATCGTCGTGCCCCTACTCCTCAGCATCGCCATCGGCGCGCCGATCGTGGTGCTCCTCGACGTGACCGCCATGGCTGCGTGGGCGATCCAAGCCGGGCTCAGCATTGCCTGCGTCGCCGCCGGCGCCATCGTTGCGCTGGCGTTGTCACCACGCGACGCCGACCACCAGTCCGCCGCGATCCGTGCGTTCGCCGTCGAGCACGCGGCCGACGAAGCGCGCCGCGCGTTCGACAATGAATTCGAACGCGCGCTCGACATGCTCGACACCGAGACGGCCGTGCTCGACATGACGTGCGCCGCGCTCAAGCGTCTCGACCCGCGCAGCGAGTTCGAACTCCACCTCGTCGACCCGAACAAGCCCGAGCTCGTTCTTGCGATGTCCACCGTCGACCCGCCCGCGATCGAATCACGAACGCGCGCGTGGTCACCGTGGGACAGCCTCTCGGCGCGGCAAGGCATCACCATCACCTACGACACCACCGATCGCCTCGACGTGTGCCCGCACCTTCGCAGCCGCATCGACGGTCCCTCGTCCGCGGTGTGCGTGCCGCTGATCGTGATGGGTCGCATCCTCGGGGTGCTCTACGCGGTGAGCGAAGTCGGCGTGCGCTCGCGCGACTCGGTGGACTGCATCGAGTCAGTGGCGCGGCGCGCCGCGGTGCACCTCGGGCTGGTCCGCGCGGCGACCAAGACCGAACCTCCCGCACCCGTCGACGCGGTAACCGGATTGCCGGAACAGCGAGCGGCCCGTGAGGAACTCACGAAGCTCAGCGACGCCGGCATACCGTTCACGTTGGCGCTCGTCGACATCGATCACTTCGCCATCTACCGCGAGCTGCATGGTGCCGAGGCCGCGAACGAGGCGTTGCAGCTGCTCGCCGAATCGCTCGTCGCCGCGGTGCGCCCGACCGACATGGTTGCGCGAGTCAGCGACTTCGAGTTCGCGGTCGTCTTGGCCGCGTCGACTGCGCAGAGCGCGCTCAAGGCGATCGAGCGAGTACGCGAGCACTTGATCATCGTGCAGGCGATGCGACCCAAGCCGCTGTTCACGTGCAGCTTCGGGCTCTCGCATTCGTCCATGTCGCCCGTCGTCGACGGCATCATCTCCTTGGCCGCGACCGCGCTCGAGACAGCCCAACGAGATGGCCGCAATCGGGTCGTCATCGCATCGGCGGCTCGGGTGCACGGCCACCCCTCGGCCTCGGGCTGACCTCATCTGAACCCGATCTGAACCGCCAGCGGCATCAGACGGGCAATCGATACGTGGGCGCCCGAACTCGCCCGCTACCGTGGGACCATGGCTCCACGACCGACCGTGCCCGACAAGCCGTCGCTCGACGGCCTCGAAGACAGGCTCGACGCACGCTGGACCGACGAGGGCGTTTTCCGTTTCGACCGCAGCCGCACCCGTGAGCACGTGTACTCGATCGACACGCCGCCGCCGACCGCCAGCGGGTCGCTCCACGTCGGCCACGTCTTCTCCTACACGCACACCGACACGGTCGCCCGCTACAAGCGCATGCGCGGCTTCGAGGTCTTCTATCCGATGGGATGGGACGACAACGGCCTGCCCACCGAACGCCGCGTGCAGAACTACTACGGCGTCCGCTGTGACCCGTCGCTCCCCTACGACCCCACCTATCAGCCGCCGGCCAAGCCCGACGCCGATCACCAGGTGCCGATCTCGCGCCGCAACTTCATCGAGCTTTGCCACGGGCTGACACAAGAGGACGAGAAGGCGTTCGAAGCACTCTTTCGCCGCCTCGGTCTGTCGGTCGACTGGTCGCACAGCTACACCACCATCGACGACCACTGCCAGCGCGTGTCGCAGCGCGCGTTCCTGCGCAACCTGGCCCGCGGCGAGGCCTACCAATCAGAAGCACCGAGCCTCTGGGACGTCACCTTCCGCACCGCGGTCGCGCAGGCCGAGCTCGAGGACAAAGAGCGCCCCGGTGCGTATCACGCGCTCGCGTTCCATCGCGGCGGCGGCGACGATCTGTTGATCGATACGACCCGCCCCGAGTTGCTCGCCGCGTGCGTCGCTCTCGTCGCGAATCCCGACGACGATCGCTACCGCCCACTGTTCGGCACGACCGTGCGCACGCCGGTGTTCGGTGTCGAGGTGCCGGTGCTCGCTCACCATCTCGCCGATCCCGAAAAAGGTACGGGCATCGCGATGATCTGTACGTTCGGCGATACCACCGACGTCACGTGGTGGCGTGAGCTCAACCTGCCCGTGCGCGCCATCATCGGGCGCGACGGTCGCATCACCGCCGAGCCTCCCGCGGCCATCGCATCGCAGTCGGCACGCGACGCGTACGCGCGCATCGCGGGCAAGACGATCGCAGGCGCGCAACGAGAGCTCGTCACCATCCTGCGCGAGACCGGCGAGCTCGTCGGCGAGCCACGCGCGATCACGCACGCCGTCAAGTTCTACGAGCGCGGCGACAAGCCGCTCGAGATCGTCACGACCCGTCAGTGGTACATCCGCAACGGCGGACGCGACGACTACCTGCGCGAAGAGTTGCTGGCACGCGGCACCGAGCTCAACTGGGTGCCGCCGTACATGCGCGGGCGCTACGAGTCGTGGGTGCGCGGCCTCAACGGGGATTGGCTCGTCAGCCGGCAACGGTTCTTCGGCGTGCCGATCCCGCTGTGGTACGCGCTCGACGGCGATAGCGAGCCGGTGTGGGATCGCCCCATCATCCCGGCCGAAGAGACGCTGCCGGTCGACCCGTCATCGCACGTTCCCCCCGGCTACAGCGAAGAGCAACGAGGCAAGCCCCACGGCTTCGTCGGTGAAGCCGACGTCATGGACACGTGGGCCACCTCGTCGCTGACACCACAGATCGCCTGTCAGTGGGAAGCCGACGATGACTTGTTCCGGCGCACCTTCCCCATGGACCTGCGCCCGCAAGGCCACGACATCATCCGCACGTGGCTCTTCTCGACCGTCGTGCGCGCCCACCTCGAACACCAGAGCCTGCCGTGGATGAACGCCGCGCTGTCCGGCTGGATACTCGACCCCGACCGCAAGAAGATGTCGAAGTCCAAGGGCAACGTCGTCACGCCGATGCATCTGCTCGAGCAATACGGTTCCGACGCAGTGCGCTACTGGTCGGCGTCGGGTCGTCCCGGCACCGACACCGCGTTCGACGAAGGACAGATGAAAGTCGGGCGCCGTCTCGCGATCAAGATGCTCAACGCATCCAAGTTCGTGCTCGGCACCGCCGGTGACGCGCCCGCCGACCCTGCCTTGGTCACGCGCCCACTCGATCGGGCCATGCTCGCCGAGCTCGGTCGCGTCGTCACCGAATGCACCGCCGCGTTCGACGGCTATGACTACGCGCGCTCACTCGAACGTACCGAGCGCTTCTTCTGGAGCTTCTGCGACGACTACGTCGAGCTGGTCAAGGCCCGTTCGTACGACGGCGCCGCTGACGACGCCGAAGGCCAACAATCGGCCGCGGCAGCGCTGCAACTCGCGCTCTCGACATTGCTGCGCCTGTTCGCGCCGATCCTCCCGTTCGTCACCGAAGAAGTGTGGGCGTGGTGGCAGACCGGTTCGATCCACCGCGCGGCGTGGCCCGACCTCGCCGAGCTCGGCCCGATACACGACCTGCTTCCCTACGTCGTGGCCGCGGAGACGCTCGCCGAGATCCGCAAGGCCAAGAGCGAGCACAAGAAGTCGTTGGCGACGCCGGTCGCCCACGTCGAGATGCGCGACACCGCCGATCGGCTCGCCGCACTGCGCCTCGTGGTCGGCGACGTCGCCGCCGCGGGCAGGGTCACGGCGCACACGCTCGTCGAGGCCGACGCGTTCGAGGTGCACGTCACTTTCGAGTGATCGCGCTCGCGTGAGCTCTGTCAGAGCGGGCTGTCGCGTCGCGGCAACCGCGCCCGCCACGCATACGCCGGCCGCGGCCCGTCGATACGCAGCGCTTCACGGAAGAACGCCACTTCGAAGTTGAGCAGGTTTTCGGCCACGGTTTCTTGCGATGCCATGTGCGTGACACCGGACAACGGCAACACTCGGTGCGGTCGCCCAGCCTCGAGCAACGCTTGCGACAGCGCGAGCGAATGCGCGAACACCACGTTGTCGTCGGCGAGACCGTGGATGATCATCAGCGGCCGTTCGAGCCATGCTGCAAGACGCACCACGTCGCTGCGTTCGTACGCACCAGCGTTGGTCGCCGGATCGCCGAGGAACCGTTCGGTGTAGTGCGTGTCGTAGAGACGCCAGTCGGTCACCGGCGCGCCCGCAACCGCGGCATGGAAGAGATCGGGCCGGCGTAGCACTGCGAGCGCTGCGATGTAGCCGCCGAAGGACCACCCGCGGATGCCAACCTTCGACAGATCGAGATAGTGATGCACCTCGGCCAACTCGGTCAGCGCGTCGGCTTGGTCGTCGATGGCCGGACCCGCCAGATCGTTGTGGATCGCCCGCTCCCACGACGGGGAGCGGCCCGGCGTGCCGCGACCGTCGACGACGACCACCGCGAACCCTTGGTCCGCGAACCACTGCGACGTGAGGTAGGCGCCACGCGACTTGACGACACGCGCGTGGCCGGGACCGCCGTAGGGGTCGAGCAGCACCGGCAGCCGTTGGTCGCCGTCGAAGTTCCTGGGCAACACCAGGGCGGTATGCAACCGACGATCGCCCACGATCGCGAACTCGACGCGCGGTTCGACGATCGGTTGCTCGGCAAACGTGCGCAACGCGCCACGCGGCTGATCATCGACCAGCACCTCGACCGCAGACCCGTGGTGATCCATCGACTGGGACACGAGCACCACAAGGCCGCCGCCGGTCGTGCCACCGTGCACACCCTCGCCATGTGACAGCCACTGCACCTCGTGCGTGGCGAGATCGACCCGCGCCATCTGCGTCTCGGTCGAGTCGGTACTGGTGGCGATCAACGCATGGTGATCGTCAGCGGAGAGCACCCGTCGCACTTGCACACCGACCGGGGTGATGCGCTCGCCGTCGACGCACAGGCGATAGGTGTCGTCGTCGACCTCGACAGTGACGAGCCGAGTGCCCGACCATGCGGGTACTCCGGGCACGAGGTCGGTCCAGTCGCGGTCGACGATTCGGCGCAGTTCGCGCGTCGCGCCGGTCGCCGCATCGACCGCGAGGAACGCGAGGGTGCGTTGATCGCGTGTCTGCACGACCACCACGGGCTCGCCCGCCGCGGGCCACGACACATCGCACAAGTACTCGAACTCGCCCTGCGCCCAGTCGATGTCGACACGACTGCCGTCGAGCGCGACGATCGCGAGGCCGACCGTGGCGTTGGTGGTGCCTGCCGCGGGATAGCGCACGGTTGCCGGCGCGGCCCATGGCTCGATGGGCGACGCGATGTGCCACACCGCGATGGGCGACACGTCGACTCGTTCGACGAGCAGGCGCTCGCCGTCGGGCGCCCACCAGTAGCCCCGGGTGCGGTGCATCTCTTCGGCGGCGACGAACTCGGCCGATCCCCACGACACGTTTGCTTTGTCCTCGCCGATCACCAGTCGATCGCCGTCGGCACCCGTCACCCTCAGCGTCGCGCCCGACACATACGCGACGCGCGTAGCGGTCGGATCGAATCGCGGATCGAAGACCGCACCTTCGGAGGCCAACTGTTGTGTGGCCCCCGTCGCGAGATCGGCGACGAACACCCGCCCGGCGAACGCAAAGGCGGCGCGCGTCAACTCGCGGTCGGCATCGAACGCGACAATGCCGCCCGCCGACTCGCGCGCGCGTTCACGCCGAGCCCGCTCGGCCGCGGGTGTCGCATCGGAGGCTGCCTCCTCGAGCAACTGCGACGGATCGACGACCTCGCGTTCGGTCTGCGTCGCCACGTCGTAGACCCAGAGTCGGTTGACGGGATCGGTGCCCGATGTCGACCGCAAGAACGCGAGGCGCGAGCCGTCGCTCGCCACCTTGATGTCGCGTGGCGCGCCGAGAGTGAACCGACGCGTGCGGGCATTTTGGCGGGGGAAGGTGTCGGCGGTGTCGCTCACGGCGGGCAGGTTAATGCGGTGAAAGACTGCGGTATGCCCAAGCCCCCGAGTGGCGGTACGTATCTCGTCGATCCGCAAGATGCCTACCCGCACGAACCCGAGCCGGTGTCCAACTACAACGAGTCGATGTATTTCTCGTTGTTCGATGTGCCGAAGTTGTGCGGGCTGTGGTTCCGCCTCGGCAACCGACCCAACGAGGGATACGCCGAACGCACCGTGTGTATCTACCTGCCCGACGGCTCGGTGGCTTTCCAAGCCGGACGGCCGGCCATCACGCACAACCGAGAGATGGCGGCCGGTGGACTGCGCTTCGAGATCATCGAGCCGTTCGAGCACAAGCGAGCCACCTTCGACGGCGACGTCGTGTTGTTGCGCGACCCGACCGTGATGGCGAATCCGTCCCGTGCGTTCAAGGACCACCCGCATGTGCAGGCCCGCTTCGAGCTCGACTTCACCGCGTCGAGCCCGGTCATCGGTGGGCGCCCGCTCAACGCCGACGGCACCGAGCACGTGCCCGCCGAGGCGAGCTTCGGCCGGGCGCACTTCGATCAGTTCATGCACGGTTCCGGGTGGATCGAGATCGACGGCACGCGCACCGAGCTCGACGGCTTTGGCGATCGCGACCACACGTGGGGGCCGCGCTACTGGCAATCGCTCGACGCGTACCGGTGGGTACACGTGCAGTTCGGCGCCGACCTTGCGTTCCTGTTCACGATCAACTGGCGACGGATACCGCACCGCGAAGTGTCGGGGGTCGTCTTCCGCGACGGTGCGTTCCACGACGTCATCGACGCGACAGTCGAGAGCGATTGGGACGCCGACTATCACCACCGATCGTTGCGGGCGACGGTCACGACCGAGCGTGAGCAATTCGAGTTGACCGGCAAGGTGCACTCGCTGATCCCGCTGCGCAACCGGCGCGAGTTCGACGGCGTCGTCAAGGTCACCCGCATCACCGAAGCGATGACCGAATACCGCTGCGGCGACCGCGTCGCGCTCGGCATGAGCGAGTACCTCGATCAGATCGTCGACGGGCGTCCGATCGGGCCCGATTTGGGTGCCAGCGTCTAACCTTCCCGTCGCGCAACCAGCCGAAGGGGAACTGGCAAAATGGCAAAACTCTGTGAAGGTCGCGTCGCGGTCGTAACCGGCGCCGGACGAGGCATCGGTCGTGAGCACGCGCTCATGCTCGCGGCCCACGGCGCCAAGGTGGTCGTCAACGACCTCGGGGGCGAGCCCGACGGCACGGGTGCCGATCTCACCCCGGCGCAACAGGTCGCGGCCGAGATCGCCGGCATGGGCGGCGACGCCATCGTCAACGGTGACGACGTCAGCGACTTCGCCGGGGCCAAGCGCATGATCGATCAGGCGGTCGACGCGTTCGGCACCCTCGACATCTTGATCAACAACGCCGGCATCTTGCGCGATCGCATGGTCTTCTCCATGCCCGAAGCCGACTGGGACGCCGTCATCAAGGTGCATCTCAAGGGCACGTTCGCGCCGACGCATCACGCGTCGGTGTACTGGCGCGAGCAGGCCAAGGCGGGCAAGCAACTCGACGCCCGCGTCATCAACACCACCTCGCCGTCGGGCATCTACGGCAACGTCGGCCAGACCAACTACGGCGCGGCCAAGGCGGGCATCGCCGCGTTCTCCGTGATCTCGGCCATGGAACTGGTGCGCTACGGCATCACGGTCAACTGCATCGCGCCCGGCGCGCTCACCCGGCTCACGCAAGGGCTGATGGCGGTGAGCGAGACCGACGAAGACAAGGAAGCGTTTTCGCCGCGATGGATCGCAGTGGTCGCAACCTGGCTCGCGTCGTCCGAGGCCAAGAACGTCACCGGCCGCGTGTTCGATGTGCGCGGCAACCGGCTGGCCATCGCCGAAGGTTGGGTACGCGGCCCCGAGCTCGAGCAGCCCGACGACCCGAGCCAGCTGGGTTCGATCGTCGCCGAACTGATGGGCAACGCCCGCCTCAATTCCGACATGAACGGCCGGCCCCACGACGGCCCCGGCCGCCCCGCCAAGACCATCTGAACCGGCTAGCGCGCGGTGGTTCGGCGCGACGGGCGCGTGTCGATGAGCGATGCAAACAGTGCAGTGGCGATGGCGCAGACGATCATCACCGCCCACAAGCGACGAAACGCGTGGGCCGACTCGTCGCCCGCGAGCAGCGCGACCGCGAGCGCGATGCCCAACGTCGCACCCACTCGATTGATCGTTTGGTTGAGGCCGCTGCCCGCCCCGAGTTGACTCGGTGGTAGGTCGTGCACCGCTGCGCTGTTGAAACAGGCATAGGTCAACCCCACACCAAGCGCCAGCAACGTCGCGCCTACATAGAAGGCCACGAGGTTGCGCGAACCTCCGAGCGTGAGGAACCACGCGATCGCCCCGGCCGTGTAGAGCAATGAGCCGGGCAACATCACCGCCCGGTGGCCGAGCCGATCCGCAAGGCGGCCGGCCTGCAATGTGAGTGACGCCTGCAGGACGCTCACCGGGGTGAGGAGCAACCCGGCTTTCACTTCGGAGTAGCCCCACACCGCGGTGAGGAACTGGACCGAGCCGAAGAACTGGAGGAAGAACGCGATCGGCAACGTGAGCGCGACACCGTTGGCCCACCGAAAGCTGTTGATACGAAACAGGCGAAGGTCGATGCTCAGTAGCGGGTTGCGCGCCGAGCGCGCGATCAGCGATGACAACACGACGACCGCGACCACGAACGCGCCAATGGTGCGGCCGTCCTTCCACCCCCACTCGTCACTCTGGACCAACCCGAGGGCGAGCGCGCTCACCCCGACGACGATCATCGACGCGCCGAGGAAGTCGGGCGGCAACGCCGGTTGGCGCTGGTCAGCCCGCCGCAGCATCTTCGCGCCGACCACGACGACCGCGGCGCCGAGCGGCACGTTGATGAAAAAGATCCAACGCCAACCCCCGGCGCCCACGATCGCCGCGCCGAGCGAAGGACCAGTCGCTCCCCCGAGTCCGCCGGTGGCTCCCCACAAACCGATGGCCATGTTGCGTCGCCCGGCAGGAAAGAAGCGCGAGATCAACGACAGCGAACTCGGGGTCTGCATGGCACTACCGACCGCTTGCACCATGCGCGCACCGATGAGCACGCGCACGTTGGGAGCAAGCCCGGAGAGCAGCGAGCCCAGAGCGAACAGGCCGACGCCGAACAGGAACACGCGACCACTGCCGATGCGATCGGCGAGCCGTCCACTCGGCACGAGCATCGCCGCCGCGGTGATCGTGTACACCGTGATCACCCACGAGAGCTCGGCGCGACTGACATCCGAAAACGAATCGCGGATGTCGTTGAACGCAACGACAACCACCGTGATGTCGAGCGTCGAGACGAATGACGCGGCGCACACCAACGCCAGCACGCGCCAAGCCGCGCCCATGTCTCCCTCGCGCACGGCGCTCTGCCCTCAGTGCGAACCGAAGAAATCGATCAGCGCGTTGGCAATGACGAGCGGCTGTTCGGCCAGCATCGCGTGACCGGCGTCGGCCACCTCGACCAGTACCGCGCGCGAGCCCAGACGAGCGACGAGTTCGCGTCCGTTGACCGGCGGCGTCAGGACGTCGTCGAGGCCCTGCACGACGAGCACTCGAGCAGTGCCGGCATCGGCCCAGTCGGCCTCGGGCGTGGCCTGCATCGCCGCACCCTGCGTGGCGATTGCCGTCGCATGCCACCCATCGAGCCAGCTCGTGGGGTCGTTGCCGACGGCGAACAGCGCCACCCGCAATGCCTCGATGCGCACGTCACGGGGCAGGCTGACGTCCATCGCGCGCTGAAGGGCGGCGTAGGCCTCGGGCGTCCCCGGCACCGATCCCCCCGCGCCGATCAGCGCGATGCGGCCCACCTCGGACCGCGCGTCCGCGGCGGCGCAGCGCACGACCCGGTTGCCGAACGCGTGACCGACGAAGTCGAACGGAGGCGCCGCGAGCTGGCGCGCCATGCGCAGGAGGTCGGCCGCGAGATCGTGCATGGTCAAGTCGTCGAGCGGCCCGGTGCTCTCTCCGACACCGCGCGGGTCGAACAGGGCGACGCGTCGGCCCGCGGTGAGCAGCACGTTACGAACGGATTCGAAGTCGCGTCCCCATCGACCGAAACCCGGATGACAAACGACGAGCGGACCTTCACCGGAAACATCAGCGGTGAGATGTATGTCGCCATCATCGACCACCACCCGCATACACGCGAACCTAGTGGGCGCGTCCGCGGCGATGTGTTGAATGCAACGACTGATCGTGTTGCAGTTCAACGACCTTTGAACGACGCATCGCGCTTTTCGAGGAACGCGAGCATTCCTTCTTTCGTGTCGTCGGTGCTGCTGTTGACTGCTTGCGCCATTGCCTCTGCTTCGAGTGATTCGGACAAACTCGACGTGAGCGCGTTGTTGAGCAGCCGCTTCGTCATCGACAGCGCAAGCGTTGGTCCGCGTGAGAGTCGAGTGGCGAGCTCGGCGACCGCGGCATCGAGTTCGTCGTCGGGCACGACCCGATTGACGAGCCCCATCGCCTTCGCCTCCTCGGCGCCGACCATGTCGGCCAGTAGCGCGATCTCCTTGGCCTTCTGGATGCCGACCAACCGCGGCAGCAACCACGACGCGCCGCAATCGAGCGACAGTCCCCGCCGGGCGAAGATGGCCGCGAACCGCGCATTGTGGCTGGCCACGACCAAGTCACAGGCCAGTGCCAGGCTCATCCCGGCACCCACCGCGACGCCGCGGACCTTGCCGATCACCGGTACCGGGATCTCGTGGAGCGCCACCACCGCGTCGTGGATG
>JBDSMH010000156.1:0-11813 GCA_039915945.1 Acidimicrobiales bacterium
TGCCGGCCGAAATCACACGGCGTTCACCGGCGCGGTTATCGACGCCTCGCGGCCTACAACTACAATCCGCCCCAGCCAGTGAGGTGGCGTGGAATATCGACTACTCGGTCCGTTCGCGTTGGTGCGCGAGGGGGCTGCGACCGAACTTGGAGGCCTGCGCCAGCGCACTCCTGGCGCGCCTGTTGCTGGCGAAGGGGCAGGTCGTTTCCGTCGAGCGGCTCATCGACGACCTCTGGGGCGGCGCTCCTCCGCCCGGCGCCAACGCCACGCTGCAGTCCTACGTCTCGACGCTGCGCCGCATCATCGAGCCCACCCGCGCCGCTGGGGCCCGGCCCACCGTGCTGCTCACTGCGCCACCCGGATACCAACTGGCACTGACCGATGCGACGGTCGACGCGGACGAGTTCGAAGACGACCTCCGCGCCGCCCGAGTCGCGCAGGCCGCCGGTGACTTCGAAGGCGCCGACCTCGCCATCGCGATGGCGCTCAGACGCTGGCGCGGCGAGGCACTGGGAGAGTTCGCCCACGAGCCTTGGGCGCTCGCCGAGGCCGCGCGGCTGACCGAGTTGCGCGAGGCGGCCATCGAAGACCGTGTCGACGCGCGTCTCGGCACCGGCCAACACCACTCGATCGTGGCCGAGCTCGAATCGCTCGTCGCGACCGCGCCGTTGCGCGAGCGTCGACGCGGCCAACTGATGCTTGCGTTGTACCGGTCGGGCCGGCAGGCCGACGCGCTGCGCGTCTACGCCGAAGGACGCGAGCGCCTGCTCGACGAACTCGGCCTCGACCCCGGGCACGCTCTGCAACGGCTCGAGCAGCTGATCCTGCAACAGAGCCCTGAGCTCATCACCCCCGCCGCGACCCCCACGACCCCCGCACCGACCCAACCCGCCACCGCGTCTCGGCCCCGCCGCCCACTTCCCACCGTGAGCATCGTGGGCCGCGAGCGCGAACTGCGCGCGGTCGAGCCCGCCATCGACGATCTGTTGAACTCGCGCGGCCGCATCGTGTTGCTCGCCGGTGAAGCGGGCATCGGCAAGTCTCGCCTCGCCGACGAGATCATCGTCACCGCGCGCTCGCACAAGATCGCGGTGCTCGAAGGTCACGGTTACGCCGGCGAAGGCGCGCCGTCCTACTGGCCGTGGTTGCAGGTGCTGCGCCCGTTGATCACCGCGGAGCACATCGAAAACTCACCTCCGGCACTGTTCGCCCACGCACCGGCGCTCGCGCAGATCATGCCCGAGCTCAAGGAGTTGATCCCCGGCCTCGAGCCCGCGACCGCAGTCGACGCCGACACCGCGCGATTCGAATTGGCCTCGGCGATCGTCGCGGTGCTCAGCGCGTAACCTCGTGCCCAGTCTCACGGCACGGGAGAACGTGGCCGCACCGTTGGTCGCCGCCGGCGTTCGGCGGTGGGAGGCGCTCGAGCGTGCCGACGAGTTGTTGACGTCACTCGATCTCGGCGAACGACTGCACCATCGCCCAGCGAAGTTGTCCGGCGGTCAACAACAGCGGGTCGCGATAGCGCGGGCCTTGGGTGCGAACCCTGGCCTGGTACTCGCCGACGAGCCGACTGCGCATCTCGATCGCGTGCAGGTCGATGGCGTGCTGGCGCTGTTGCGGAGCATCGCATCGCCCGGACGCATCGTGATCGCCACGACCCACGACGATCGCATGTTGTCGATCGCGGATCGTGTGATCCACCTCGATCAGGTCGTGGCGCCTGCGACACGAGCGCTGACCGCGGCGTAGGTCCTCCCCCGTCCTATGCCTGTTTGCGTGAGCCCCCGACAGCGAATGCTGTCGGGGGCTTTGCGCGTTGGGACGACGGGCTCGGTTGGCGCACGTCAGTCTGAGGGGCGCCACCCACTCAGAACCCTGTGCCCATTCTCCGGTGACGAAATGGGAGAAGGCATCGCCACGTGGTCAAAAGCGCGTACGTGGCTTGACTCGTCACTGTGAATCGCCAGCAACTCGGCCACAATCGGCGACAAATTCTCGTCGACCAGAAATCTCACGCGCTGCGCAGCGGAAGCTCACGCTCTCGGACCGCACGCGCCGCGTACCTGAGCGCTTGCCGCACGTCTTCGGCCTCGAAGTCAGGATGCTCCGCGAGGATCTCGTCGGTCGTCATTCCATCGGCGACCATGCCGACGACGGTGGCAACGGGCATGCGAAGGTTGCGGATACATGCCATGCCACCCATACAGTCAGGGTCAGCAGTGATGCGATCGAATGCCACATGCCCGAGAATACCGGACCAGTCGTCGCGGTCGCGTCGAAACCGTCATGGCGACTCAAGAGGCTCACACGACCGCGCCAACGCGTCACACGTGCAAGAGACACTCACCGCCGAGACTCAAGCGGCGACGACACCTTCGACGGTTCCCGCTGTCGTCGATCCAGACTGCGCACTGGACAAGGCCGTCGCGTCGTCCATCCCACTGCGAAAGCCGGTCACTCGCATTAGCGATGTTGGCGGCGATGTCGATGTCGATTAGGGCTCGATCGAGGTATTCTATCGCTGCACCAAATCCATCGTTGGACAAGGCGCGCCGGCTCGAACTTGTGTGCCGGCTTCGTGATGAAGCGCGTGACGTCGTCGACGAAGTCGGGATTGTCGAGGTGACTGAACAGCCTTGCTTTTAAGTCGTTGGCGCCGATGTGTTCATTGCGTAGATAGTGCGCCGCGCACGCGGCCAGTTGGCCGTCATCGAGAGCGAGCTCCACGTAGGCCAGTTCCAGGTCGTTGAGGTCGCGACCCTTGCTCCGCTGGGCCAACGCGCGGAACTTGGTACCGATCATCTCGGTGGGATGGAACACGAGAACATCAGACCGGCCGCCCCACCATTCGGTATCGAGGACCACCGTGCGTCGGTCGAGGGCGAAGAGCGACTCGACCTCATCGATGTTGACCTCGACCTTGATGTTCGAAGGCGCGCCGCCCCCAGAGGGATCGAAGCGGAGACGAATCTCGAGCCTTCGCGACGTTGCGCGAGTGCGCGCCACGTCGAGCCCGACCCGTCCCGCGACATCGCGGAGGGCTGAGAGGATCGGGCCAAAGTCCGTGCCTCGGATTCCGAACGCCACGTAGTCGAGGTCCTCGCTGTAGCGCAGCGGGGTTGGCATCACGATCTTGTGAAGGCACGTCCCGCCGCGCCACACGAGCCGATCGCGCAACGCCGGGTGCTGCCCGATCTCGATCGCCAATCGACTGAGGATGAGGTCCTGCTCGACTTGCCGGTCCGTGACCCACGGATGCGTCGCCCGCCATGCGGTGACGACTTGTGACGGGATCAAACGTCAGCCTCCACTGCTGTATTCACGATCACGCGCCACCGTTCGCTGCGATCACCGCGTGCGGCCCGTCGGGGGTCGAGCCGCACGGACCGACTCCGCGTCTGCGCGAGCGACTCCAAAGGCTCGAGGTCAACGTCGGCATCGACATGTTCGAGAAGCCATCCGAGTCGCTGCGCGACAGGGCGTGCTCGATGGTCGGCGAGTCGCGCCAACTCGGCACCGTCGAGGTCGCGAAGTTCGGCGAGCACGGTCCCTACGTTGGACAGCCCGCCGCCCCACGCAGGGAACTCCACGAGATCGACCGCGCATTGGTTGGGCGTCGCCACGGCAAGCATCGCCTCAGACCCTGCGACGCGCACGATGTCGCGCTCGTCGAGCCTTCGAGTCTGATGAAAGCGCAACCGGACGCGCTCGATGTCACGGTCGAGCACGTGGCCGTCGACGACCACCTGATACTCCTGCACCGCCTGATGCGCGGCGCCCCAGTGCGCCGCGGCCGACAGGAATCCGACGTAGTAGCCGTGTCCCAGGTGACGCATCATCGCGTCGATGAAGTGATCGGCGGGCACGACGCGCCAACTGCGATAGCGCGGGGGGACCGGCACGTATAGGCCTTTGGCGGGCGAGAACAGCAACCCCTTGCCAATTGCGTTGGCCGTGGCGGCGCGGACGGCGTCGGCGCTTACACCCGTCTGCGCCCGGATCTGCGCGGACGTGATCGCCCCCTGCCCCAGGGCCAGCAGCTGATCCCAGAGCCCCTCGAAGTCAGTTCGTTTCACTAAAGTGAGTTTAGATCTCACTTTCATCAAATCAAATGTTGTCGGCCCGATCACCGTGGGCGCCGCTCGTAGTCGGCCATGATGAACAGGTTCGCCGACGGGACTTCCGCGAACGCGACCGCCACGGCGTCCGGCAGGTCGGCGAACGCGACGGCGCCGGCCTCGACCGAGCGCAACGAGCGCGCGTCGAGCCCAATGGCCGCGGCGAACGGCTCGGTATCGACACCTCGATATCCCCGAGCGACCAGCGCAACGGCTGCAGCCACAGGATGGGTCGCACCCCTGGACCGCAGCCGCTCCGCCAGACGCTCGCAGTAGATCGTCATGTCGAGCCCGACGTCATCGTGATTCACGTCGCGCATCATGCGGCTCTCGATCCTTCGCTCGGCGGCGGCTCGTCACCGAGCACGCCGCGGACTTTGCGCATCGCCCGGCTGTGCACCTGGCGCACCGTGGCCGGCTGGAGGCCGAACATGTGACCGACCGTGTGCGCCGGTGACGGATCGCCCGCGGCACGCTGTTGCAGGTATTCGATGACGACGCGTCGGTCGCGCTCGCTCGTGCATTCGCGCAGCACGTCGTCGAACGTGGCGAAGCGCGGATCACGAGCAACGAGCTCGTCGTAGTCGACCGTGTCGACGGGCGCCGGCTGGCCCTCGTCGAAGCACTGGTCGTCGAGCTCGACGCAACGGTGCCCGATCGTGCGTGCGATATCGGCACGGATGGCGAAGCGGGCCCACACCCACGGCGGCGCACCGCCGGGACGCCAGCCGCCGGCACGATCGGCGATCACGAAGCAGGCATCGAGCACGAGGCCGGTGACCTCGTCACGGTCGCCCGCGAGATCGCGGCGACGCATCGCCAGCAGCAGCGCCCGCACGAGGCGAGCGAGCGGCCGTTGCCAACCCTCGGCGAGGGTGACCGCGTAGGCCACGTCGCCGTCGGCGAGGCGGGCCATCACTCGGTCGAGTTTTGCAGGATCATCGGTTTCCATCGGTTGCTGTCCTTCTGTCAGGGGGAGGTGTCTTCATTGTCCTCAGGGGGTCTGACAGTTACATCGATGTCATTTCGATCAGGCGGCCACCGCGACCGGTGGAGGGCGGTCGATGGGCTCGGGCAACACCACGACCACGGTGGCGGCGCGGGCCAGACGCCGGCTCAGCGCAACCGGGCGGCTGACCACGTCGACCCGGCGCCCCGCGCCCGTCGGCCCTTCCGCGAGATCGGCGAATGCCCCGTCGCCGCTGCCGATGACAATGCGGTCGAATCGGCCGGTCGCGACGCGCGGATCAATGGCGCGCAGCAGCGCACGGTCCGCACCATTGCGGCCGTAACCGAAACGGACCCTCCATGCACGCGGCAGGGCGAACGCGACCCGGCGCCACGCCGACGCGTCAACGGCGACCTCGACGAGATCATCGGGCGCGATCCGCATCACCGAGCGATAGCGGTCCACCACGTCGAGGAATTCCCCCGCCGATTTGTCGACGCCACTCGCCAAGTTCTCGAGATCGATCACATGCAGTGTGCGAATCGCGTAGGCCGCGACAGTTGCCATGGTGCGCTCCCCCGTGTCTCACAAAGAAGTACGGGCCGGGTGTGATCGCGCCGAGGGCCGCCTTGTCACATCGCACCCGTACTCAGCCAGTGAGGGCGCCAACCGGGCGCACGACACGGAGGTTCGATGCCGGTAACGCAGTTGACCGAGAAGTACACCGAGGCGTTCGACTACGCACGCGTGCTCCACGCACCCGATGTTCGCAAAGGAACCGAGATCCCGTACTTCGCGCACGTCATCGCCGTGTCGGCGATCGTGCTGGAGCACGGCGGCAGCGAGGATCAAGCCATCGCGGCGTTGCTACACGATGCCGGAGAAGACCACGGCGGTCACGCGCGCGTCGCAGATATCCGAGCCAAGTTCGGAGACGCTGTCGCCGACATCGTCGAAGCCTGTTCTGACGACCTACCGGCCGATGGAGAAACAAAGCGTCCATGGCGACTGCGCAAGGACGCGTACATCGCGCGGCTGAAAGACAGAGACGAAGATGAAGCGATCGTCCTCGTGTCGGCCGCCGACAAGTTGCACAACGCACGCGCGGTCGCGAGCGACTATCGGCAGGTCGGCGACAAACTGTGGTCGAGGTTCAACGCTAGCCGCGACGACACCCTTTGGTACTACAACCAACTCAGCGGTGTGATCACCGACAGGTTGGGCGTCGCATCACAGCTCGCGAGCGAGCTCCGCGCCACGGTTGATGCGCTGAACACGGCGGCCACGCACCTCGTTGATCCTGTCGCTCTCAGGAAGCCGGCTCCGTAGTCGTCGGGGTGCGCGCCGCGAGCGCAGCGACAACGCGCGATGCGTCGATCGGCGCAGCGATGAATGCATCGGCAACCGCCATGAGGGCGGGGTCGGGTGGCCCGTCGTGCGAGTCGTGCACCAGCGTCGGGCACGAGCTCCAACCCGCGTCGTTGCGTTGTCGCACCGCCGCCGCTAACTCGCGCGCCTGCGACAACGAGCCATCGACATAGAGCGCGCGCGCTCGGCCCGTCACGACCTCGCGCAGCGCCTCGTCGACCGAACGCGCCTGCGAGACGACGATGCCGCACGGTTCGACGGCGGCGCGCAACTCGGCGATCTCATCGTCGTCGCACAGCGCAGTCAACGCGTAGCCGGCCAGCGCCGCAGGGACAGCCGCTAAACGCAGATCGACTATCGGTGGCGCGGGTGGTGGCGGCGGCGCGGATGGTGGTTGCGAGGGCGGCGCCGTCGCCTCGTAGGGAGCGAGCACGAGCGACAGCGAGAACTGCCGGCGTCGCCGCGACCGTCGGACGACGAACAACGCGACCAGCCCTGCCACGAGCAACGCGACGACGAGCACGATCGCGAGCAGGATCATGCGTGCTGTCGAATCGTTGGAATCGCCCGCCGATCTAGCTGCCGCGATGCCGTTGTCCACGGCCGGCGCGGTGCCGGCCGTACCCGCGCTCTTCGCAGCTCCTGACGGCAACGCGACTAAGGCCGACGACGAGCCTTCCGGCGCGGTCACTCGTATCTCGAGCCGCAACGCGTTGGCCGGTACGGGAAACGTGAGTCGATAGCGGCCTGCGAGGTCGGACGAGACCGAATCGAACGCGCCGACGAGTTGGCGAGCGTCTGCGGGCCGGGCGAAACCTCCGCTCTCCGCCGCGAGTTGCGCGAGCGGCTCGCTGACGGCGCCCACCGCGAACAACTGGCTGGGTCCGCTGCGCAGCGAGTCGGCCCGGTCGTCGCGCAGCGCCGCTGCCGGCACCGTGGATTCGGCAGCGGTTGCCACCGCGACGACCGTCACCGAGTGCGACGAGTCGTTCGGTCGCGCCGCGAGGACGAGCGCGTTGACGAGGCCGTCTCCCGGCGAGCGAGACAGCGTCTTGATTGCACTCACCAACGCTGCATGGTCGGCCGTGAACGCAAGCGTCACTGCCGGCGGATCGGACGCGAGGAGTTCGACGCGAGTGCCGGCCGGCTGGCGCAGAATGAACTCGACCGCGGCCGCCTTGGCCGCGAGAAAGAGTTGCTCGGGTCCGCTGGTCGACGTCTCGATGACGAGTGCGACGTCGAAGCCACCGCCGACTTCGCGCGTTGCGATTGTGTTGACCGGCCTGCCGTCGAGGATGACGCTGAAAGAGCTCGACGCGAGGGTGCGACCAGAAAGCGCGCGCGGCACCGAGACCAGAGCGTCCGCTGAGATGCCCGCCAACCGCGACACCCGCGCAATGCGCAGCTCATCCTGTGCGACTGCAGCTCGTGGAGTTGCGAGTAGAGCGACGAGTGCAACGAATACCGCTGCGATCGGCCAAGACTTCAACGCTCGTCGCCACCTCTCGAACCGCACGGGGTGCAAGGTCCTTGTCGGGGATCGAACAGTGTCAATATCAACTAGATGTAGATTATCGCAGCAAGCCCAAAGGGGTCGCATGGTTCGACGACTCGCAGCCGCGGTGATGGCCGGCGCCTTGGTGTTCTCCGTCGCGATTCTTGCGTTGCCCATTCAGGCGCACGCTGCCGACACCGGCACAGTCACATTGGTTCACGGAGTGCGCGGTCTCGTGGCGGACATCTATCTCGACGGCGCGGTCGCGCTGCAAGTGTTCCAACCCGAGCGCACCGCGGGGCCGCTCACTGTCCCGGCCGGCGCGCACGCGGTCGAAGTGCGCGCCGCGGGTTCGCCGCCAACGACCCCGCCGCTACTTTCGGCAACGTTGAACGTGCCCGCGGGATCGCGACAGTCGGCGGTCGTACACCTGAACTCGACAGGCCAACCCGCGCTGACCGTATACCCCGACGATCTGTCGGCGATACCCGCGGGCCAAGCCCGCGTCGTGTTGCGTCACGCGGCAGCCGCGCCGCCCATCGAAGTACAGATCGATCGCCAAGTCGTAGTGGCGGCACTCACCACGAACGCGCCGGCAGAGGAGCAGGTTGCGGCCGGAACGCATGCCGTTGCCGTTGCATCCGGTGGACGCAACCTCATTCCGTCGAACGACGTCAACTTCAGCGCGGGTTCGGCCAACTTCTTGTACCTCGTCGGATCGGCCACCGACAACAGCTTGGTTTGGTTGGCGCAGACGGTCGACGGTCTTGGCACCGCCCCCTTTGCCGTGCGCTCTGGCGACGGTGGACTCGCGGCACCGCGCGAATTCCCGTACATCCGAGTGGCGCTGTTCTGTGTCTTGGCAATCGTCTTCGCGTCCATCGCGGCACGCTCGTCGCGCACGCCCCGCCGGTGGCTGACGACGCGGCGCTGGATCGCCGCCGGCGGCGTCGCCGCCAGCGTGGCTGGTATCGCCAACTCGACGCATTGGGCGGGCGCGCGCGTTGTGCGCGACGCAGGCTCATTGGCGACACCGTTAGATGCAGGGACCACGCGACAAAAGCTGATGACCCTCGCCCCCTCGAAACAAGATCGGCCGCTGTTGGGCGCGATCGCGACCACCTCCGCGCGCCTCGAGGATCGACAAGTGCGTATCGGCCCGGTACCCACGGCGGTCGCCATCGAAGGCTTCGGCATACTTGCCCCGGTCGTACCGGTCGGCGCCGATCCTGTCACCACTGAGATGGACCTGCCGTCGGACCCGGCGGTGGCCGCGTGGTACGCGCCGGGTCCTTCGCCGGGACAAACCGGTTCGGCCGTCTTGGCCAGCCATGTCGACTTCGGCGGACACCTTGGGGTGTTCTTCGGCCTGACCCGTGTCGATCCGGGCGCTCGGATCCGTGTCGACTACGAGGACGGCTCGACCCGCTGGTTCATCGTCACGGCGCGGCGCAGCTTCGCCAAACCCGACCTGCCCGTCAGCGACCTCTTCCGCCGGGATGGCGACCCGGCACTGGTGCTCATCACGTGTGGAGGTCAATACAACCGGACGACCCGGTCCTACAGCGACAACGTGGTGATCTACGCCCGGCCCGAGATGCTGAACACCCCGGCGAGCTGAACCCAAGGCATCACGCGTTCACGCCCGCGCCGATCCCTTCGAGGACGAGGCCTTCGCAGTGGCTTTGGGAGGCGCCTTCACGAGCAAGCCTTCGACGAGGAATTCCGCGTAACCCTGCGCCATGCGATCGACTCGCGGCGGGCGCCCGGACTCGTACCACGTCGGCAGATAGTTGATCGCGCCAAGGATCGCGGTGGTCGCGACGACGACGTCGAGGTCGCTGCGGAAGTAACCCTCTTTGCAACCGCGGGCGATGAGGTTGCGGAGATAGTGCCAGATCACCAGCCGGCCGCTCTCCAACTCCGCTTGACGTTGCTCTGACAACGCACGGAAGTCGCGCATGGAGATGATGTTCATCTCGCGGTGCTCGATCACGAACGTCGCGCCCGCGTCGATGATGTCGCGCAACTGCGTCGCGGGATCAGTATCGGATTCGGTGAAGCGCCCGACGAGATTGCGGCCCATCTCGTGGACCTCACGAATGATCGAAAAGAGCAACTCTTCCTTCGACGGTGCGTAGTAGTAGAGGCTGCCCTTGAGCAGCCCTACCGACTCGGCAATTTCGCCGATACTCGTTGCTTCGTAACCCTTTTCGGCGAACAGCTTTGCCGCGGCTTCGAGTACACGCTGCCGCCGCAGCGTGTACTTGGCACCCGCGGGCGCCCGTCGCGCCTCTTTGGTTTTCAGCGCTCGATCCACGCCTTGTCGAACGCCGCCGCCGACAATCCCGTGCCCTTGATCCCGTGGACCTTGCTGGTCCAGTAGACGCCCTGAGGCGCCTGGAAAATGGGCACGCCCGGCACATCTGTGTTCCAGAAGTCGGCGATCTTCTTGTAGGCCGCCGTGCGAGCAGCGTCGGTGCCGGCGCCCTTCAATTCGGTGAGCGCAGTGTCGACCGCCGCGTTCTTGTAGCCGGTGCGGTTACTCGCCGAGGTGCTGCGCAGGAACTGATCGATCTGCGCCGACGCCGCGTCATCCGGTGTCATCTGCAAACCCCAGCACGCCATGTCGAAGTCCTTCTTCGTGATGACGTCATCGACCTGTTCGCTCACCTTGATGTTGGCGCGTGTGAGGTCGACATCGATGCCGGCGTTCTTGAGCATCGTCGTGATCGTGAGCACTTCGTTCGAGCGAGTTTGATCTTCGACACCACACGTAAATCGCACCTTGCCGTTCCAACCCGCGGTCTTGGCCTCGGTCACGAGCTTCTTGGCCTTTTCGACGTCGAATGCGGCCAGCGGAACCTTGGGATTCCACGGGAACGTCGAGTCGAAGAGGCTCGTGGCGGGGTAGCCCTTACCTTCGTTGGCGCGGGCGTCGATGGCCTTGGTATCGATGGCCGCGGCGATGGCCTGACGCACCTTGAGATCCTTGGTGGGCGGGGTTGTCGCGACCTTTGTACCGTCGGGCTTGCCCGCGCAAAATGCCGCGGGCAGTTCTTTGGCGCACGTGACTTCGACACCCGCGTTGAGAATGAGCATCTCGCCGCCGCTGGCGATCGCGTCGGCGCTACCGAGTCCGTCGGCCTTGGCTTTGGCGATGGTCACTGCGTCGCGGAGGAATCCTGCGTGCAGCGTGCCGGTCTTCAATGCGTCCAGGGTCGCCGACGCGCCGGGGATGAGCACGAACTTGATGGAGTCGAGGTAGACCGGACCGTTCCAGTAGGTCGGGTTCTTCTTGAGCGTGATGCTCTCGCCCGCTTTGTACGACTCGATCTGGAACGGTCCGGCGCCGGCGTTGACCGGGTTCAGCTTGAGTGCGTCTTCGCCGAGCGTCTGGATGGCGGTGGGCGACACGATGTTGCCGACGACGTTGTTGAAGATGATCGGGAAGCCGCCCCACGGTTCGCTCAGCACGAACTTCACCGTGAGCGCATCGACGACCGAGACGTCGGTGATGCCGGTGAGCAAACCACGGATGTTGGCGTTCTTGGCCTTTTGGCGGTCGTAGTTGACCTTGACGGCGGCGGCGTCGTACGCGGTGCCATCAGCGAATTTGATGTTGGGCTTGACCTTGAGGAGCCACTCGGTGTTGTTCGCGTTGGGCGTCAACGACTCGGCGGTGATCATGTCGTACTTCTTGGTGGCCGGGTTCCACTCGACGAGGCGGTCGTAGATCGCGCCGATCTCCAAACCACCGCTCGTGCCGACGCCAGAGGTAAATGCCGGATCCAAGTTCGGGATCACGGCCCACTGGCCGAACGTGAGCGTGCCGCCCGCTTGCGGTGTCTTTGCGACGGTCGTGGTCGACGCGGCAGCA
>JBDSMH010000160.1:0-13021 GCA_039915945.1 Acidimicrobiales bacterium
TCCCATTCGTCAGCGGGCATGTTGAGGAACGACCCGACGCCGGCGATACCCGCGTTGACGAACCCGTAGTGCAGACCGCCGAAGCGTTCGTGCACGGTGGCGAATGCTTGCTCGATCGACGCGGCGTCGGTCACGTCGCAATCGAGCTGAAGCTCCGCGGGACCACCGGTCTGGACGTCGAGCGATGCGACGCGCACGCCCGCCTGCTGTAACCGCTCGCTGACCGCCGCGCCGATGCCCGAGGCACCGCCGGTGACAACGGCGAACCGCCCATCGAGGTCGAGCACGGTGCGCTCAGTGCTCTTCTGGGGCAACCCAGTTGGGATCTTCGCGCGGATCTTCGATGGCGACCGCCGAGACCCCGTGACCCGCCCGCATCAACATGTCGAGCACGATCTGCTCGAGAAACTCCCTCGGCATCACACACTCGACGCACGACGCGCCTTCGAGAATGAGCTTGAGGCTGACGGTGCCATCGTCGGTGGATACCAGTTCCATGTCGCCGCCGTCGGCTTGGACGAGTTGGCGGGCCTCGTCGAGAGTCGGCGCGATCTCGGTAGCGTTGATCATGATGCTCCTTTGGCCCCGCTCTGAGGAGCCGCTCGGGCCCTAGTTTGCTGCAGGCTGGCTGGTGAGGTCGGGCCGGTCGCCCAATTGGGTTTCTTCGTGACGCAGGTTAGGGGGTCGCGTGCGGGAGAGAAACGCCCCCGCATCGGCGAGGATCAACTGACCGGTGATGCAGCGCGCGAGGTCCGACGCGAGGAACACCGCGAGGCGGCCGAGCTCGTCGTGTTCGACCCGGCGCTTGAGCGCAGTCGACTGATCGATGGCGCGCACATGGTCGTCGGTGAACGCCGCCCGCACGGTCTCGGTGAGCGTGGTGCCCGGCGCGATCGCGAGCACGCGGATGCCGTGCTCCCCCAACTCCATCGCCAACGACGTCACGAGGTGATTCAGCGCGGCCTTGGAAGCGGCGTACGCGGAGTTGAACGCCGACGGTCGAGTCGTCTCGCCCGACGTCACCAACAACATGACGCCGCCGTGGCCGCCGGCGATCATTGCCCGCGCCTGATGCTGCGCGCACACCGCGGTGAGGATGAGGTTCTGGCCGACGACGTCGCGCCAATACGAACCGTCGGTGTCGACGAAGGCCGACGCACCGCGTCCGGCCAACATGCCGATGTTGTTGACCGCGATGTCGAGGCCGCCGAGATCGTCGACGGTACGGCGCACCATCTCTTCGACCTGCGCGTCGTCGCGGCAGTCGGCCACCACCGCGATCCCGCGTCCGCCATCGGCCTCGATCGCCGCCACCGTCTCGGCCGCCTTCTCGGCGCGCGCGTCGTTCACGGCCACCGCGGCGCCGGAGCGGGCCAACCAGCGCGCGATTTCGCGTCCGATGCCGGCACCGGCACCGGTGACGAGCGCGACCTTTCCGGCGTGATCGATCGTGATGCTCAACGTTGTCCTAACGGTTGGGATGGATGACGACTTTGATGGCGCCGCTCGCTCGGTCGGCGGCCACCCGAAAGGCTTCGGCGGCATCGTCGAGGGCGAAGCGGTGCGTGATCAAGGCTCGCGCGATCTCGGGGTTGGCGGCGAGTACGGCTGCGGCGTTGGCGTATTCACGCTGACCGTCGACATCGACGCCATACGCCATCGACGGGATCATCGTGACTTCTTTGACCAGCATTGGCACGCCCGGGATCGGGACGAGGCCGTGGTAGACGCCGAGCAACACCACGCGCCCACCGGGACGCACCAATTCGAAGGCACGCGCCAGGCCGCTCTCGCTGCCGGCCGCATCGATGACCACGTCGTACGCACTCTGTGCGCCCGGCGCGGCGATGCCGGCACCGAGACGTTCGCCGGCCGCGCGCTGCGCCGCGTGGCGCGCTTCGAGGTCGACATCGATGCCTTTGTGGCGAGCCACGCCGATCGCGGCCAGACCGATGGCGCCACCACCGACGACACATACCCGCTCGCCCGACTGCACCGCCGCGAGGCGCACGCCCCGGTAGGCGACGCCGGTCGTCTCGACGAGGCTGGCGTCGTCGATCGACAGCCCGGCCGGCAACGGCGTGAGGCAGTAGTCGGGCACGCGGACGCGGTCGGCCAACCCTCCGTCGGTGAAGATCCCGAAGTTCACGTGGCTCGGGTCGGTGCACCGGTTGTCGTTGCCTTCACGACAGGCCTCGCAGGTACCGCAGCGCGTCATCGGTTCGATGGCATACGCCGCGCCGTCGACCAAGCCCGCGAACTCGTGGCCGAGCGTGAACGGCAGCGGTCCCATCGCGAGGAAACCGAGATCGGTGCCACAAATTCCACACGACGAGATCTCGACCAACACTCCGTCGCCTTCGGGCTCGGGCCGTTCGACCACATGGATGCCCGACTCGTCGTTGCGTACCGCTCGCATCAACCGCCCCCTGGCGCGCATTGCCCGTTCTGGCAGTCAAACGTCGCAATATGCGCGACGTTCGACTGCCAGAATGAGAAGAACCAGCGGGAACTCTAGGGCGCGAGCGCCCTCGGCGGAGCGGGAAACTAGGCCCGGGTGAAGAGGGCGATGATCTCGTCGGCGGCGGCGTCGGCCCACGCGAGGATCGTCGCTTCGTCGGTGCCGCCGAGTGGGTGGTCGACGGTGCAGATGCGGGCATCGGGTAGGCCGAAGTTCTGGGCGACCCGCTTGGTCAGCGCGAGAAACTTGGTCGTGGTCACGACGACCGTCGGCTTACCCCGCTGTTCGAGTTGTACTTGGTCGTGGACACTCCACGACGTGCAACTGCCTCAATCGGCCGACCCGGTGATGACCAGGTCGACCTCCTCTTCGAGTTTGTCGAAGATCGGATCGCTACACGGCGTCGCGGAGTTGAACCCCGGCCCCTTGTCGGTGACCAGCGCGACCTTGGCACCGGTGCGTGTCGCGATCTGCTCGGCCGCCCGTTGCATCAACAACTTCGCGTTGGGCTTGAGATTGTCGAGCACGCCGATGCGCATCCCGGCGAGCACGGTGGGCGACGCGGCCAACGTGATCGGCGGCTGGGCCAGCGGCCCGTCGGGGGCATAAATCTGTTCCACGGAGTTCACCTCGCTCATTCGATCGGCAGCGTCACGCTGGATGTCATGCCCCAACTCGGCACCACACACGAATGTTTACCCGCGCCGCCGCAAACGAACACCTTGATGTGATCGACCTCGCCGGTGATCGGCAACATCTCGTCGTCGGCCACGGCATGCATCCAGGGGAACCAGGCGCGCAGGTCGAACTGCGCCCGGAACAGTCGAGCCGGCAGGCGCGCCATCTGGAACAGATAGCTCGACACATCTCGGCGGGTCCATCCGGCGGCCGCGCACGTCGCCGCGTGCTCGGGTCCGAGGGCCACGAAGTACTCGCCCTGCGCGATGGTGGCGTTGTTCTGTCCGAGAGTCGCCATCGTCGACGCGCACTTGTCAAGGATGCGCGACGGATGGTCGGACTCCATGTCGTGGAAGTTGTGCGGGGCCTCGCCGCAATGCAACGTGACCGCACTCGCCGCATCGACACCGACGCTGCGATGGAAGCTGCCCCACGGTGACGCCGCCGTATTTTCGGCGACGCAATACGCGTACTTGGCTGGCCCGCCTTGCGTCGACGCGTCGCCGGGGCCCGGTACCGCACCGGCGACGTGCAACAAGATCAATCGCAGCGCGCGTCCCGTCGTGGCGTTGGCGCGATTGCCGGGGCCGAACGCGCCGAGACCGCTGTTGTACCCCGCGCGTTCGGCAATCTCCCCGTGGACGATCATCAGCGGCGCTACCGGGTGGGTGGTGGCATTGACGCCGCGCAGGTTGAGGTTCTTTTCGCCGAGCGCCCGCGTCGCCGCGACGAGCACGGGCATGTACTCGGGCTTGCATCCGGCGAGCGCGGCGTTGACGGCCACCATGCGGCGGGTCGCCTTGCCGAAGCGAGGGGGCAGTACCGCGAGCACCTCGTCGGGGTCGCCGCCGCAGCCCTCGAGCAGGGCGTCGACGCGCGCCGAGGTCGGCGCGACCAACGGCAACCCGTCACCCCAACCGCGCGCTTCGAACAGGTCGTACAGCGCCTCGGAGGAGGCGTCTACGAGATCGAGCAACTCGTAGGTTTGCGGCACTTCAGAGCGCCGACTTCTCCAAGATGTGCACGCCGCACGTCGAGCCGAGGCCGATGACGTGGGTCAAGCCGACCTTGGCGCCTTCGATCTGACGATCGCCCGCCTCGCCCCGCAGGTGCGTGGTGATCTCGTAGATGCCGGCGACGCCGGTGGCGGCGATGGGATGGCCCTTGGATTCGAGACCACCCGAGACGTTGACCGGCATGCTGCCGTCGCGCCACGGGGCACCCGAGTCGAGGAAGTCGGCCGCGCCGCCAGGCTCACACAGGCCGAGGTTGTCGTAGTGCAAGAGCTCGGCCGTGGCGAAGCAGTCGTGCAATTCGACGAGATCGAGATCTTCGGGACCGATGCCGGCCATTTCGTAGGCCTTGTTGGCGGCATTGCGCGTACAGGTGTTGACGTCGGGCAGGATGTGGCCGCCTTCGACGTAGGGATCGGTGGTGAGCACCGACGCCGCCACCCTGACCGCGCGCTTTTGCACCTCGAGCGGCAGCGTGCGCAACTTGGACTCGCTCACCAAGATCGCGGCAGCGGCGCCATCGGTGTTGGGCGAACACATCAACACGGTGTTCGGGTAGGAGATCATCTGGGCGTTCTTGATCTCATCGAACGTGAAGCGCTTGTTGAATTGCGCGAGCGGGTTGAGCGTCGAATGCGCGTGATTCTTTTCGGCGATCTTGTAGAAATGATCGACCGTCACACCGTCGTGCTTGTAGGCGTATTCCATGCCGGCTTCGGCGAACACACCCGGCATCGTGCCCGTGCCGAGGATGCCCTCGATCGACATCACATTGCCGTAGCGGCCCTGCGGCGTGTACTCGGTCTTGGCGCCCTTCGCCGCGCCGGCAGGACCGAGCAAGCCCATCTTGCCCATCTGCTCGACCCCGACGGCGAGACCCATGTCGGCTTCGCCCGCCTTGATCGACAGGTAGACCGTGCGAAACGCAGTCGCTCCGGTGGCGCACGCATTGGACACGTTGAACACCGGGATGCCGGTTTGGCCGATCTGCTTTTGGATCTGCTGGCCCATGCCCGCGCTCGCATTGAACAGACTGCCGGCGGCCATCACGTCCATGTCGTGAATGGTCTGGCCCGCATCGGCGAGCGCACTCATCGACGCTTCGCTGCCGAGATCGAGCGCATCTTTGTCCTTGTGCTGCGCGAACTTGGTCATGTGCACGCCGATGACCCAAACGCTGTCTGCCATTTGGCTTCTCCCTCGTCAGACTGAACGGACAGATACTACGACAGCGGATTTACGCTGGCGCGAAACCGAATGCGACCACTTCGGTGCCGTTGTCGTCGGTGCCGGCGACGTAGGTCGTCAGCTTGACCGGCATGCCGAGCGAGATGTGCTCGGGGTCGGGTTCGGTGTCGACGATGTTGGCCTGCACCGAAGCGCCGTCGTCGAGGCCAACCACGGCCGACACGAAGGGCACCTTCACCCCCGGCGCCGCCCGTTGCACGATGGTGAACGACGTCACCTTGCCGGTGGTCGCCAGCGAGGTGGGGCTGAAGTCACGGGCGCCGCAACGAGCGCAGGCATTGCGCCGATCCAAGAAACGAGCACCGCACGCATCGCACGTGTTGGCGACGAGATGAGGAGCGCCGTCGTCGATCGCCAGGTACGACACGAGCGGGATCTGGGAGGCCATACCGAGACGCTACCGCCACCTGCCTATTCGCACGACATCGTCTCGCCGCGGCCTGGAAGCGGACCGGCTGATGCGATCGCGCGCCGAGTCGGGTCGACCCAGCGCGACCGTACCGACGAGTCGCACGCTCTCGGGCACGGCCAACGCGTCTCGCAACGCCGCCTCGTGGTCGAAGACACCGAAGAAACACGCGCCTACGCCGGCATCCGCGGCCGCGTAGAGGATCGCCATCACCGCCATGCCACCGTCGATGAACCACATTGGTTGCGGCCACGCATCGGCACCGGTGCCAAGCCCGGTCGCCCGCTTGTCGGGCTCGGCGTAGCGCTCGACGTACGCGCCCGGATCGACGGCCACGACGACGAGCACCGGGGCGTCGAGTAGGCCGGGCCAGGGGAAATGCTCGCGGCGCTCGGGCGCGAGCGTCGTGTCCCAGTACGTCTGCTGGCGGCCCTCATGGAGCACGATCAGCGACACGCCCTGCGCGTGGCCGGCGCTCGGCCCGCGCGTCGCCGGCTCGAGAATCTGCTCGATCACCGACGGGGCGAGGGGTTCGGAGACGAACGACCGCACCATGCGGCGACGGTGCACGACCTCCGCGAAGTCCATTGCCGACTGCTCGGACCCAGACGCCGCCCTACGCGGGCGGCATCAACCGGTCGAGATCTTCGGCTTTGGCCCAACCGAACGCGATGAGCACGTCGCCCTTCTTCGGCTTCATCGTCTTGAAGAAGGCCGCGAACGCCGGATCGATCTTGTCGGGCTTGAGGCTCTCGTGGTCGAACACGACCGGTGGGTTGCCGTCACCTTTGGCGATGAACGCCCGGTCGTCGTAGTTACTGGCATCGATGCCGAAGCGCTTGCACAGCCGCCGGCCCCAGGCCCGCTCTTCGCCACTGGCCTTGTGGTCGGGGCGGGGCACGATGTCGTGCAGCGTGCGGAACGCCTCGTAGCCACCGGCGTTGGAGAAACGGGTGCCCACCAGCACATCTTCGTCAGGGAAGGCCAGCACCGCCCGGCGGAAGAGATCGGTCATCAGCGCCCGCAGCACGGAGTCGCGCTTGCTCGAGCGTGCGATCGAGGCCAGCCCGATGAGCACGCACGGGGTGCCGCCGATGCGTTCGAGGGTGCAAAAGGCAAAGCCCTTGAGCTTGCTGCCGTCACGGGCCATGGTGCAGAGCACCCAGGAGTCGCGCTGCTTGGAAACGACCCCGATATCGAAGTGATAGGGGTGTTCCGCAGTCAGATTGGCCAGCTCCTCCAATTCACTGTCGGAGAGCGCTGTGCAGTCCTTCGTCTCGACGTCGATCGCCATTTTTCCTAAGCCCCCGGAAGAACTACTGTTCGATTCGCGCCACCGTACCGGGCCGCGATTGCGCCCCTATAGTCCAGCGTTTCCAAACCCCATTCGCAACTCCGGGCGGCGGTCGTCTACCACTCCCCCGGACCACGCCGACGAATGGCCTCAAATCTGGATGGCGTCGGGCCCGAGCAGTACCCGCAATTCGGCCACGAGGCCGTTGGTCGTATCGACGCAGAATTCGTCGGACAACCGCAGCAGCTTGCCCGCTTGCCCGGGGTCGCCCAGTTGAATGAGGACCGGCGACGGGCCCTGGTGCTCGCGCAGCAACCGCTTGAGTTCCTCGATGAGTTCGGGCCGCGCCGCGTTGGGCGACAGGCGCAGCCGCAGCGCGGTCGGCCGAGCACTTTCGGTGACCTCGAAGATCTCGATCTCGAGGGGGATGAACTTGGCTTGGTCTTCTCGTTTGTCGACCCGTCCTCGCAGCACCACGACGGCATCGTCGACGAGCTTGTGGCCGAACTCGGTCATGGTCTTGGGGAACACCATGACCTCGATCGACGACGTGAGATCTTCGAGTTGGAACACGGCCATGAGATCGCCGCGCTTGGTCCACTTGCGCTGCAGCCCGGCGATGACACCCCCGACGCGCTTTTGCGCGCCGTCCTCGGCGTCGAGCAACTCGGCCACCGTGCAGTCGGTCTTGCGCCGCAAGGCCGCCTCGGCACCCATGAGCGGATGATCGGAGATGTACACGCCGAGCATCTCTTTTTCGAACGTGAGCTTGGTCGTCTTGTCGAACTCGATGTCGGGGATCTGAGTGCGTTCGTCGAAGGTGGGCCCTTCGCTCGTGGCACCGAAGAGGGACATGACGCCCATCTCGTGCTCGCGACGACGGGCCACCGTCTGGTCGATGATCTGTTCGAACGCCGACAGCAAGCCCTTGCGCGGGTGTCCGAGCGAATCGAAACAGCCGGCCTTGATCATGGACTCGACGGCGCGCTTGTTGAGCACCGACATGTCGACGCGCTGGCAGAAGTCGTAAAAGTCGCTGAACGGGCCGTTCTTGCGTTCGACGAGCACCTGCTCGACGAGACCCTCACCGACGTTGCGCACCGCCGAGAGCCCGAACACGATCGCGCCCAACTGGAACGAACCCGATGGCGGCATGACGTCGCCGCCGAGGATGACCGCCGCGTGGCAGTCGCGGTTGGGCACCGGTCGGAAATCGCTGTCGGACAGGTTGATGTCGGGCACTGCGACATCGATGCCGAGGAGCCGGCACTCGTTGAGATAGACCGCAGCTTTGTCGAGCGACGCCTTGACGCTCGTGAGCAGCGCGGCCAGGTACTCGACCGGGAAGTGCGTCTTGAGATAGGCGATTTGGTACGCGATATAGCCGTAGCCATAGCTGTGGCTCTTGTTGAACGCGTAGTCGGCGAACTGTTCGATGACGTCGAACAACTCGTTGCCGAGGTCGGTGCCGTACCCCGTGTTGTCGCAACCGGCGACGAAGCTCTCGCGCTCTTGCGCCATCAACGCACGGATCTTCTTGCCGCACGCCTTGCGCAGGTTGTCGGCCTCGGCCAACGAATAGCCGGCGAACTTCTGCGAGATCCGCATCATCTGCTCTTGGAACACCATGAGGCCGTAGGTGTCGGAGAGCAGTTCTTCTGCGTCGGGATGGAAATACACGACCGGCTTGCGCCCGTTCTTGCGATCGGCGTAGTCGTTGTGCATGTTGGCCGCCATCGGCCCCGGCCGATAGAGCGCCACGAGCGCGGCGACGTCTTCGAACGTCGTTGCCGCCAATGAACGCATCAGAGCGCGCATCGGCGACGACTCGAGTTGGAACACGCCGATCGAATCGCCGCGGGCCAACAGTTTGTACGTGGGCGTGTCGTAGAGGTCGACGTTGTCGATGTCGAGCGTGATGCCCTGCGTCTGCTCGATCAACTCGAGCGCGTCGGTGATGACGTCGAGGTTGCGTAGGCCCAAGAAGTCCATCTTCAAGAGGCCGAGGTCTTCGACGCCGTGCATCTCGTATTGCGTAACAACCGGTGCGAAGTCGGGGTTTGAACCACCCTCGGGCTTGCGCTGGATGGGTAGGTATTCGGTCAGCGGCTCTTTGGTGATGACCACCGCGGCGGCGTGGATTCCGTCTTGGCGGCGCAGGCCTTCGAGCCCCCGCGCGACGTCGACGACCTTTTTGACGTCGGGGTCGAGGTTGTACATGTCGCGCAACTCGGTGGCCATCTTGTAGCCGTCTTCGTAGCGCTCTTGCGGCTCGAGACAAGCCCGCAACGGCGTATCGCGCCCCATGATGAGCGGCGGCATGGCCTTGGCGATCTTGTCGCCCACTGCGTAGGGATAGCCGAGCACACGCGCCGCGTCGCGCACCGCGGCTCGCGCTTTGATCTGGCTGAACGTGACGATCTGCGCGACGTGGTTGCGGCCGTAACGCTCGGCGGCATAACGGATCATCTCGTCGCGGTAACGAGAGTCGAAGTCCATGTCGATGTCGGGCATCGACTTGCGACTGGGATTCAAGAAGCGTTCGAAGAGCAAGTCGTATTTGATGGGGTCGAGATCGGTGATGCGCAAGGAGTACGCGACCGCGCAACCGGCAGCACTGCCGCGGCCGGGACCGACACGGATGCCGCGCCGGCGCGCGTAGTCGATGAGGTCACCGACGATGAGGAAGTAGGAGCTGAAACCCATGTCGGCGATGACTTGCAACTCGAACGCCAACCGCTCGACCGCGGCGTCGGGCAGCGGATCGCCCCAGCGCGCCCGTGCGCCTTCGAGTGTGAGGTGTTGGAGGTACTCGCGGCACTTGACGTCGTAGGTCTCGCCCTCGGCCGGCTGGAACTCGGGCGGCAACGGGAACTCGGGCAACTGCGGTTTGCCGAACTCGATGTCGACCTTGCACCGCTCGGCGATCCACAAGGTGGAATCGCACGCCTCGGGCAACTCGGCGAAGACCTTGCGCATCTCGAGCGCCGACTTGAGATAGTGCTCGTCGCCGTGAAACTTGAAGCGATCGGGATCGCTCATGAGCGAACCGGTTTGCACGCACAACAACGCGTCGTGCGAAACCGCATCACCACGATGCACGTAGTGACTGTCGTTGGTGGCGAGCAACGGCGCGTGCAGTTTGCGCGCGATCTCGACGAGCATCGGGTTGGTGCGCTTTTGCTCGGGAATGCCTTGGTCTTGGATCTCGATGAAGAGGTTGTCGCGCCCGAAGATCTCTTGCAGCCGCGCTGCCTTTTGTAGACCGAGGTCGAAGTCGCCCTTCATCAACGCCTGCAACACGTGGCCACCGAGGCAACCGGTGGTGGCGATGAGGCCCTCGCTGTGTTCGGCGAGAATCTCCCAGTCGACGCGAGGCTTGTAGTAGTAGCCCTCGAGATACGCGCGGCTCGCAAGTTGGATGAGGTTCTTGTAGCCGACGTTGTTCTGCGCCAGCAGCGTCAGGTGGTAGTAGAGCTTGGCCCCACCGTCGGTGTCGCCACCGGAGTCATCGAGACGACCGCGACGGCTCGGTCGCTCGAAGCGCGTGTCGTGCGCCATGTAGGCCTCACTGCCGATGATCGGTGTGATGCCCGCGTCGTTGGCGGCTTTGTAGAAGTCGAGGACGCCGTACATGTTGCCGTGGTCGGTGATGCCGATCGCGGGCTGCCCGTCTTGCACCGCCGCAGCCACCAAGTCGCCCACCCGCGCCGCACCATCGAGCATCGAGTACTCGGTATGAACGTGGAGGTGAGTGAACGAACTGGCCACGTGAGGGTCTTCCCTGGCGAACCAAAGCGCAAATTACAGAGGCGTAGTTCAGTGCAACGTAGTGGAATCCACCCAGGAGGGCAACCGATGTGCCTTGTGAGCGTCGACATGGTCACAGACCGGGTGGCACTGGTGACCTTACGGCGCCCCGAGCGCCGCAACGCCCTGTCGATCGCCCTGCGCGACGCCATCAGCGACACCCTCGACGCGCTGGCCGACGACGAGGCCGTCTCCGTCGTCATCATCACCGGCGAGGGGCCCGTGTTCTGTGCCGGCTTCGACCTGAAGGAATTCGAGACCGCGGCCGCCGACCCCACCTTCGACCGCGCGCTCTGGGCGTCGTCGGACCGCTATCACTGGACCCTGATGCAGTTCCCCCTGCCGCTCATCGCGGCAGTCAACGGGCCGGCGATTGCCGGCGGTTTCGACCTGGCGGTGTGTTGCGACCTACGCATCGCGTCGACCACTGCGGTGTTTTCACATCCGGAATTCGCGTGGGGTGACGTCGTGTACTCGCCGCTGCATGACCTCGTCGGTGGCGCGATCGCGCGCGAGTTGGTGCTCACCGGTCGCTCGATCAGCGCGCACGAAGCGCTGACGCTGCATCTCGTCTCGCGCGTCGTCACGCCCGACACGGTCGTCGAAGTCGCACTCGACCACGCGAACATGATGACGCAGTCCACACGCGAACTGCTGCGCCGATCCAAGGCCAAGATCATCGCGCGCGCGGCAATCGCCAACGCGCCCACGCTCGATTTGTAGTGCGGCGCAGCCGCACTACAAGTAGGTGCCGGGGCGACCGTCGCCCGAATCGTGCGGGCCTTCGCCGGGACGACCGTGACCGCCACCACCGGGGCCGATTTGACCGCGGATGTTGGCGAGCTGTTGCTGTGCGGCCATCTGTTGTGCGAACAACGTGGCCTGGATGCCTTGGATCAGTCCTTCGAGCCAGCCGACCAACTGTGCTTGCGCGATCTGCAACTCGGCGGTGGTCGGTGGGGCGCCGTCGCTATCCGCGAACGGCAGCGACAAGCGAGCGAGCTCGTCGCGAAGATCGGGAGAGATGGCGGAGCCGAGTTCGCGCACCGACGTTTCGTAGATCTCGCGCAAGCGCTCGCGGCTGGGTTCGTCGAGCGGCGTCGCGCGCACCTCTTCGAGCAATTGCTTCATCATCGTGCCGACGCGCATGACTTTGGCCGGCTGTTCGATGAACTCATCGCGTGGGCGAGGATCCGGATCGACGACTTCGGGGACTACGACGTCGGCGCGGGCGGGCGTTGCGGGGTTTGTCATAAGCCCGCCAGCTTATGACACGAGCAACGGGACCAGAACTTCGGCAGGGGTCAACGATCCGTGGCGGCCCACGAGATGGTAGGGGCCGGTATCCGACGGATCGTCGAACGCGAGTGTGCCCTTGGCGACGAGTGCGACATCACCCAGGCGTTTGGACGCCGACGCGGTGATCGTGGGGCCGAACCACTGCTCGTCGATGATCTCACCCTTGGATCGCACCCAGGCCTGCTCGGAGAAGGTCGCGCGCGCCGCCTCGAGCAGTGCGCCTTGCCGGCCGGGTCGGGCATGCAGCCACCGAAAGCGCGCTTCGCCGGACTGAAGGGCGACGTGTTCGACTACGTCGGAGGGCAACCCGATGACGTTGTCACCGGTGTGCACCTGACCGTGGTCGGCGGTGACGACCAGCACCGCGCCCGGCGGCAGGAAATCACAGATCTCGGCCACGAGGCGATCGCACCACGCGATCTCGGCGTCGAAGTGCCCGGCGAGGCCGTACTCGTGCGAGACCTTGTCGAGACCGTCGTAGTACGCGAACACGAACGGCTCACCGGCATCGACGAGGGTGCGCACTTCGTGCACCATCGTGGCCGCAGTGCGATAGCCGTGGAAGCGGACACCGTCGAGATGCGCGGCCGAGAAACCGCCACCGGAGAAGTCGGCGCGAGTCACGATCGGCGGCCGTTCACCGTGAAACGGTGCGGCTTTTTGGATGTCGCTCGGACGGATCACCTTGCGGGCATCGCCACGCGGCGTCGACCACCGCAACACGTTGAGTACTTCGTCGTCGACGGCCATGCGATAGCCGATGACACCGTGCTGACCCGGTGACAATCCGGTCGTGATCGACGTCATCG
>JBDSMH010000170.1:0-45359 GCA_039915945.1 Acidimicrobiales bacterium
CGCCCCGTTGGGGCCGAGCAGCGCGGTCACGCCCGGCCCGATGGCGAAGCTGACGTCGGAAACCGCCACGAGATCGCCGAACCATTTGGAGACGTGGTCGGCCACGATCAACGGCGGTGGCGGAGGAGGGGGGAGATCGGGTGGCGGAGGAGGAGGTGGTGGTGGCGGCGCGATCGAGGTCATTTGGTCACCGCGATCCGGCGATAACGCCACCAGACGAAGGCGCCGAACACGAACGTCCAGGCCACGTTGACACCGATGATCAGAGCCGCAGGAAGGTCGTTGAGCCGGTCGAGTTCGCGGTCGTCGGTGGCCTCGCCGAAGATGCGCGCGACCGACAGGAACGGCAGCCGGAAGAAATCGAACAGCTCGTAATAGATCGAGTGATCGAGCTCGAACACCACGTTTTGGACCAAGATCAGCGAACCGAAGAGCGTGAGGATGATCACGGCCGAGGCCGCGGCCTTGCGGGTCGTGGTGCTCGAAATCGCCAGCGAGAGCGTGGTGTGCAATCCGCCGATGCATAGGCCGCCGGCGATGATGCGCCCGAGCGTGGCCAGCCAGTGCAGTGGTGAGTCAGGACCCTGCCCGAGGATCGTGTACGACAACAACAGCAGCAGCAGCGGCCCGACGGTGACGAGCGACAAGATCGCGAACACCGCGGCCGCCTTCGCCAGCAGGTAGGTGTTGCGATCGAGCGGCGACGCGAGGTACATGCCGAGCAGACCCGATCGGCGATCGGGGCAGAGCAGCTCGGGCGTGACGAACGCGCTGAAGACGAGGATGGCGGCCGTGACGTACCCGTAATAGCCGGCGTAGCTCGGCAACACATTGTTGTCGAGGACGAAGCTCTTGAAGAGGGCCACCATGCCGATGAACACGACGGCGGGGACGTACGCCAACAAGATGGTGAGTACGGGCAGCACTTTCGCGCCGTGGCGCCGCTTGATGCCGAGTGCGTGGCGCATGCTGTGCAACGTGACGGTGCGCATCGCGCCGAGGACGCCGCCGCGCGGGCCGTCGTACGCGCGGTAGCTGCGATCGAGTATTCGGGCGTCGGCCATCAGTGCGCCCCGACGGTGGCATTGGTCGGGTCGAGCAGTTCGAGGAACGCGTCTTCGAGCGACCGCCGGCGTCGTTCGAGACGACGAATGCCGGCACCGACTTCGGCAACGACGTCACGAATGAAGTCGAGCTGCGCGTCGTCGACGACCTCGACGATGAGTCGCGTGCCGTCGCGACTGACCGACAATCCGGCGCGTTCGAGGCCGCGCATCACCGCGTCGACGTCACCCGCAATGTCGAGGAGGTATGCATCGCGCGCGGATTGAAGATCGCCGAGCGGCGCGTTGGCGACGACCACGCCGCCGCCGATGATCACGACCGCGTCGCACACCCGCTCGACTTCTTCGAGCAGGTGCGATGACAACAAGACGTCGATGTTGAACTCGAGCGCGCAGCGACGGATGAGCTCGAGCATCTGGTCGCGCTGCATCGGGTCGAGGCCGTCGGTGGGCTCGTCGAGCAGCACCAGTTGCGGATCGTGGGAGATCGCCTGAGCCAGCTTGACCCGCTGTTTTTGCCCCGTCGACATGGTGCCGATCGGCCGAAATCGTTCTTCGCCGAGACCAACGGCGTACAGCGCGTCGCTGGCCCGGTTGGTGGCATCGCGCCGAGGCAGGCCGTGCAGCTCGGCGATGTGGCGGACGAGATCGAAGGCCTGCACGTCCGCCGGTAACACGTGATGCTCCGGGGAGTAGCCGAGGCGCTCTCGCACGTGCGCCCCCGCGCTCATCGGATCGAGGCCGAAGACCTCGAGGGTGCCTTGGTCGGGTCGGTGCAGGCCGAGAATCATGCCGAGCAACGTGGTCTTGCCGGCGCCGTTGGCTCCGAGCAGCCCGGTCACCCCGCGCCGCACGACGAACGATGCACCATCGAGCGCCGTGGTCCTGCCCCACCGCTTGACGACACCCTGCCCACTGATGATGGTGTCGGGAATCATGCGTTGACGATCGTACGGCCCGCGGAGAGCGTCGCGAGTGCAGATGCGGGGCTTCCCGCCCAGACGGCTGCTCGGGGCGTCAAGCGGTGGCGAGGGCCGGTTGCGGTTCACGGGGGCGGTCGGCGCCGATGCGTTGGGTAACTGCGGCGGCGATGAGGCAGCCGATGCCAGCGATGATCCATGCCGGGCGATACGAACCGGTGACGTCGCGAATGCTGCCGGCGCCCCAAGCCATGAGCGCCGCCCCGATCTGGTGCCCTGCGAACACCCAGCCGTACACGACCGCGGCGCGGTCGCGTCCGAACTGTTGGCTGCACAACGCGACAGTCGGCGGCACGGTGGCCACCCAGTCGAGACCGTAGAAGACCATGAACGTCCACAGCCCTGCATTGCGGGCGCCGAGCGCCGGGTCGAGCACCATCAGCGAGAGGCCACGCAGCGCGTAGTACACGAAGAGAAGCCGTCGAGGATCGACGCGATCGGTGAGCCAGCCCGAGCCGATCGTGCCGATGACGTCGAATACCCCGACCAGCGCGAGCAGACCGGCGGCGGTCGTCTCGTCGATGTTGTGATCGTGGGCGGCGGAGATGAAGTGGATTTGGATCAAGCCGTTCGTCGACAGACCGCAGATGAAGAAGCTGCCGAACAACAACCAGAACGCTCCGCTCGTGCGGACGTCGTGTAGCGCGCTGAATGCGGTTCGTACCGGGTTGCTCGACCGCTCGGGCGCGACGTAGTCGCTGGGCGCGCCATACGGCAGAAGGCCGACGTCGGCCGGATCGTTGCGCAGCAACAACAACACGATCGGCACGGCCGCGAGTGCCGCGATCGCGATGGTGACGCCGACCCAGCGCCATCCGGCTCCGGTGGCCAAGCCCCGAGGGAGACCGTGAGCAGCGCGGTGGCCACCACCCGGCGCAGGCCGTAGCGGGCCATGAGGGCGGCGGCGAAGGGCCCGATCAGGCCGAAGAGCACGAGGTTCACGGAAACGGCGATACCGATGGCGCCGCGCGACCAGCCGAATTCGTCGTGCAGCGGATCGATGAGGACACCGGGCGTCGAGCGAAAACCGGCTGCGGCCAGCAAGGTGAAGAAGGCAACGCCGAAGACGACCCAGGCGTAGTGACGGCGGCCGGTTCTCTCTGGTCGCGATCCTAGGTTTCACGGGCCCGGGTATTCACTGGCGGCACCGATCCCGAATTGGAATAGCCTCCGACCCATGGGTGAGGCAAACGTGAAGATCCGTTCGACCGATGTGACCGAAGGGTTCCGCAAGGCACCTGCTCGCGCGATGTTGCGGGCCATCGGCATGACCGACGACGACTGGGACAAGCCCCAGGTCGCCGTGGCGTCGTCGTGGAACGAGGTGACTCCTTGCAATCTGCCGCTCGCCCGGTTGGCCAAGCGTTCGAAAGAGGGCGTGCGCGCTGCCGGTGGGTTCCCGATCGAGTTCACCACGATCGCAGTGAGCGATGGCATCTCGATGGGCCACGAGGGTATGCGCGGTTCGCTGGTGTCGCGCGAGATCATCGCCGACTCGATCGAATGCGTGATGCATGCCGAGCGGTTCGATGCGATGGTCACCAACGCGGGGTGCGACAAGTCGCTGCCGGGCATGTTGATGGCCGCGGCACGCCTCAACCTTCCTGCGGTGTTCCTCTATGGCGGTTCGATCCTCCCCGGCAATCACAACGGCCAGGTGCTCGACATCGTGTCGGTCTTCGAGGCAGTCGGCGCGTGCGCGGCCGGCACCATCACCGAAGACGAGCTCGGTCAGATCGAGCGCAAGGCGTGCCCCACCGAGGGTTCGTGTGCGGGCATGTTCACCGCCAACACCATGGCGGCAGTGGCCGAAGCGTTGGGCATGTCGTTGCCCGGCAGCGCGTGCCCGCCCGCTCCTGATCGCCGCCGAGACGATTTCGCGTTCGACAGCGGCCGCGCCGTGGTGCACTTGCTCGAGCGCAACATCCGGCCTCGCCAGATCCTCACCAAGGCCGCATTCGAAAACGCCATCGCCGTCGTCAACGCGCTCGGTGGTTCGACCAACGCGGTACTACATCTCCTCGCGATCGCACACGAAGCGCAGGTCGATCTCGACCTCGACGATTTCAACCGTGTCGCGGCGCGCGTCCCGCACATCGCCGACATGAAGCCGGGCGGCAAGTTCCACATGATCGACCTCGACCGCGTCGGTGGCGTGCCGATGGTGCTCAAGCATCTGCTCGACGCCGGTCTCCTGCACGGTGACTGCATGACGGTCACGGGCAAGACGATGGCCGAGAACCTCGCCGAGATCGATCCGCCGGCACCCGACGGCGTCGTCGTGTATCCCGTCAGCCAGCCCATCGACGTCGAGGGCGGCCTCAACGTGTTGACGGGCTCACTGGCACCCAAGGGTGCGGTGGTCAAGGTGGCCGGCCTCTCCCATGACCAGCGCGTGTTCGAAGGCCCGGCGCGTGTCTTCGAAGGTGAAGACGGCGCGATGGATGCCATCCTCGCCGGCTCGATCGAGCCCGGCACGGTCATCGTCATCCGCTACGAGGGCCCCAAAGGTGGCCCGGGCATGCGAGAGATGTTGGCGGTGACCGGCGCGCTCAAGGGCGTGGGCCGCGGTCACGATTGTGCGCTCATCACCGACGGTCGCTTCAGCGGGGGTACGTGGGGCTTCTGCATCGGCCACGTGGCCCCCGAAGCGGTCGATGGTGGGCCGATCGCGTTCGTAGAGGACGGCGACCTCATTCGCGTCGACGTGCCCAACCTGCGACTCGATCTCGTCGTCGACGACGCGACGATCGCGCAACGCAAGACGAACTGGAAGCTGCCCGAACCGCGTTATACCTCGGGCTTCCTCGCCAAGTACGCCAAGCTCGCGCAAGGCGCCGAAAAGGGTGCGATCACCCTGTGATCCCGCGCTCGGCTCCGCCGTCGCGCAACCATTGTTCGTAACGATCGGGGTCAGACCACGCGCCGGTGCGCCGGTCGAACGCGCGGGCTGCGGGCGCCATCCATTCGGTGGTGCCGGCGCGTGCGTCGCTCGATGACACGACCACGTGCGCGGCGTCGACGATCAACGAGTGCTCGGGTGGCACCACGAACGGTGGGCGCGGCGCGATTGCGAGCGCGGGTAGCGCGGCGACCGCGGCGTCGCGGGCGCCCGGATCGTCGCCGTAATACGCGGCGTCGTTCACCTGTGCCCACTTGTCGGCCCCCATCACCAACACGTCGAAGCCGCACGCGATGTCGACCAACAATCGGGAGTCGGTGATGTCGACATCGAGCCAGCGGTGGCGCGCCGCCTCGACGCGCAGCACGTCGACTCGATGTTCGAACAATGGCCGATCGATGTGCTCCTTGTTGATGGGCGAGCGCGAGAGCACGAGCACGACGCGATCCAGTGATCGTTGCTCTCGAGCGGCGGCGGCAATGGCGATGTGCGCAATGGTGGGGGGATTGAACGACCCCGGATACACGCCCACGCGCTCGGCCACGCGGACAGGCTACGTTCCCCGGCTATGACCGACCAGAATTCCACTGCGAGCGCGATCGCGTTCTCGTCGCGTGGCAACACCCGTTGGATCGTGGTGCGGGGCCCACTCGGGCGAGCCTTCGACCGTTGGCTGGTACGCCTGACGGGCTTTTCGGTGATCACCTGGCAGTACTCCAAGGCCGGCGGCAACGCCTACCAACCGACGCTGCTGCTCACGACCATCGGGCGCAAGTCGGGCCAGCTACGCCCCCGGGCGTTGCCGTATTACCCCGACGAAGGCGGTCGGATGGTCGTCATCGGCTCGAATGGCGGCGGGCCCCGTGACCCCGATTGGGTCTGGAACGTGCGGGACAATTCCGCCGCCTGGGTGTGTGTGCACCGCAAGCGCCGCGCCGTGCGGGCCCACGTTGCATCGGGCGCGGAACGCCAGCGCATCTTCGACAACATCACCGCGGGGCGCGACTCGCTGGCGCGCTACCAGGAGCGGGCTTCGACGTTTGGACGCGAAGTTCCGTTGGTTGTTTTGGAACCGATCGAAACCGTCAGCTGACGGGAGCGGGATTCTTCTTCGCGCCGGGCGTGTACTTGACCGGCAGGTGCTTGACGCCGCCGATGAAGTTGGAGCGCAACATCGAAGGCTCGGCCGTCATCGTCATGTCGGGGATGCGTTCGAGGATCTCGCGGAAGATCAGTTGCAGTTCCATCCGGGCGAGGTTGGCGCCGAGGCAGAAGTGCGCGCCGCCACCACCGAACGCGATGTGCTCGTTGGGCGACCGCGTGATGTCGAACGTGAACGGATCGTCAAAGACCTCTTCGTCGCGGTTGGCCGACGTATGCCAGATGACGACCTTGTCGCCCTGCTTGAACTCCTGGCCGCGGAACTCGGTGTCGGCGAGTGCGGTGCGCCGGAAGTGGTACACCGGCGTGGCCCACCGCAGGATCTCTTCGATCGCAGGGTCGAGCATCGTGTCGATATTGTTGCTGAGCTCTTTGTATTGCTGAGTGTTCTCCATCAACGCCCACATGCCCCACGCGGTGGTGTTGCGGGTGGTCTCGTTGCCGGCCACGGTGAGCAGCATCATGAACATGTCGAATTCGATCTCGGAGAGCCGGTCTCCCTCGACCTCGGCGTTGATGAGCTTGGTCACGATGTCGTCACGCGGGTCGGTCTTGCGCTTCTTGGCCAACTCGTTGACGTACATGTAGAGCTCCATCGACGCATTCATGCCGTCGTCGCCCTTGGCGTACTCGGGGTCGTCGACGCCGATCATGCGGTTGGACCAGTCGAAGAGGAGCTTGCGGTCTTCTTGCGGTACGCCCATGATCTCGGCGATCGCCTGCAGCGGCAGTTCGCTCGCGAGGTCTTCGACGAAGTCGCACGAACCGCGCTCGATGATGTTGTCGACGATGAGGATGGCCCGGTGCTTGAGGTACTTCTCGAGCAACCCGATCATGCGGGGGGTGAACCCCTTGTTGACCAACAACCGGTAGCGGGTGTGCTTGGGCGGGTCCATGTAGAGCATCATCAGGCCGCGCGGGTCGACGCCGCCCTGCTCGCCGAATTCGCCCGGGTCGAGGATGCTCACGCCCCCCGCTTCGGACGAGTACGTCGCCGTGTCCCGGTTGATGGCGATGAGGTCGCCGTGGCGGACCACATTCCAGAATCCCTTGCCGCCGGGCAGGTCGTGCCACGAGACGGGGTCTTCGGCGCGGAGCCGCTTGAACATCTCGTGATGCTCGAGCTTTTGGAAGCGGTCGAGATCGAGCAGGTCGATGCCGGGCAGTGCCATGAGAGCCTCCGGGGGCCGGTCAAACTTCGAGTCTAGGGCAGGGTGCCCCACGGCACACCCGCTCGCCGTATCGGCCATAGTTGGCGGATGGAATACCGCACGCTGGGACGCTCGGGCGTGCAGGTGGGGGCCCTCGCGCTGGGCACGATGATGTTCGGTCGGGGCGGCAACCGCGACGCCGACGAGTGCGTGCGCATGGTCCACCGGTCGATCGACGCCGGCATCAACCTCTTCGACTCGGCCGACGGCTACGGGCTCGGTGACAGCGAGGCGATCCTGGGTCGAGCAGTCGCCGACCGGCGCGACCGGGCACTCGTGGCGACGAAATGCTTCTTCCCTCGCGGCAGTGGCCACAATCGTCGCGGTGGGTCGCGTCGCTGGATCATGCAGGCGTGCGACGAGTCGTTGCGCCGGCTTGGCCTCGACCACATCGATCTCTATCAGTTGCACCGCCTCGATCCGGCCACCGATCGTGAGGAGTCACTGTCCGCACTGACCGATCTCGTACGCGCGGGCAAGGTGCGCATGGTGGGCACGTCCGCGGCGAGCGCCCACGAGATCGTCGAATTGATGTGGAGCGCCGACCGCGCCCGCACGGTGCGCCCCGTCAGCGACCAGCCCATGTACTCGATCTTCACCCGGGCGATCGAGCGGGCCGTGTTGCCGGCGTGTCAGCGCTACGGCATCGGCACCATCGTCTACGGGCCGCTCAACGGAGGATGGTTGACCGGCAAGTACACGCGTGATGCGCCGCCCGACGCAGGCACGCGGGCCGCGCGCGGATTCTTCGCGAAGCAGTGGTGGGATTACGAGCGTGCCGAGATCCAGCGCAAGTTCGATCTCGTCGACGAGTTGCGGTCGCTGGCACAGCACGCGGGTATCTCGTTGTCGCATCTCGCTCTGGCGTTCACACTTGCGCACGGGGGCGTGACGGCGGCGATCATCGGGCCGCGCACCACGGCGCAACTCGACGACCTCCTCGCCGGCGCCGAGGTACGACTCGACGCGGACGTGCTCGACCGCATCGACGCGCTCGTCGCACCGGGGACCGACGTCGATCCCGCCAACGAGGTGTCGATCGACCTCGCGCTCGACCCAAGACACTTGCGGCGATAATCCGCCGCTCTGCACATTTGCGGCGATAATCCGCCGCTACCGACCAACGGCGGCGGCCGCCGACTCGATGACCGTGCCGCGGAAGAACTCGGGATCGACCCCGTAGAGCTTGACTTGGTTGGTGAATACGAAGTCACGGAACTGTTCTTCGTCGAGAAGACCGTGCTCGACCAATTCCCATGCTTCTTCGAGCGGCTCGGTGAAATCAGGTACGTCCCAATGCCCGATGTCGCTGCCCATGATCGCCGGTACGCGCGCGCCCAGTGGGTTGACCCTCGGATCGAACGCGAGCGCGACGAGTGGATCATCCGCCTCGCAACCCCAGTAGAAGTTGGTGCAGAACTGGTCGCGGATGTCTTCGGCGCTGCGTACACCGCTGCGGGCGTAGTCATCGCGCTCCGCGTCGCGTCCGGTGCCCAACGATGACGCCAGTTCGTCGGGGGCAAAGCGGGCGAGGTCGCTGCCATACGTGGCGATCAACTCCGCGTAGCGCGCCCGGTCGATGTTGTCGGGGTTGAGCCGCGCCATGTTGGGGCCACCGCGCTTCTTCCATCGTGCGACGAGATCACCGTAGAGCCGCACGCCCACTGCGACGCCACCTTCGAGCAGCGCGATGCGCAAATCGGGGAAGCGCTTGGTGACGCCACCGAAGAACAACGACCGCGCCAGCAGATCGCCCGATGCGGCGAAGTGACCGCAGTGGTTGAACATGTAGTTGCTACTCGACGCTCGATCCGAGAAACCCATCGACGGCGAGTGACAGGCGAGCGGCACCTTGAGATCGACGGCCCGCTGCCAGAACGGGTCGTAGTCGTGCGGGCTGTCGATGCCATACGCGTCGATGAAACGGATGCGATGGCGTATCTCGGGGGAGGCATCGGCGAATTGCGGCACCGGCCGCGCCACGAAGCTCGCGATGCAGCCCACCTTCAACCCCAGTGTGCGGATGTGGTCGAGTTCGGCGATGGCCTCCTCCGGCGTGTGCATGGGGATCAGCCCTGCCACTGTCATGCGATCCGAATACGGGCGGTACTGCTCGGCCGCCCATTCGTTGAACCAATGGCACAACCCGCGCCGCGCGGTTTCGTCGTCGTTGTGCATCAAGCCGAACGACACCGTGGGATAGAGCACCGAGAAGTCGATGCCCGCCTCGTCGAGGCGCTCGTAGTACATCTTCGGGATGGTGACGGTGGCGAAGTAGTCGGTATCGCCGGGCGGCACCCAGAACGGCGGGGCGGGGTTGCGGGTGAAGTGACGCTCTTCGGTCGTCTGTTGCCCCCACGGCTTACCGAAGGCCGACATCGGCGCGCCGGCAAACGGGTTGTAGGCCTCGAGAAGTTCGCCCGCGCCGTGATCGCGGACGTAGGCATGGAACGGTTGACGGAGATCGACGTAGTGGCCATCGCCGTCGATCACCGGATGTTGCAACTTCGCTCGCAGTCGCGCTGAGCCCGTCGTGACCATGGCGCCCCCCAACCTCGTGGCGCAAACATTCTCGCGCGGACAGGCCGCACCGGTAGCGTGGCGCCCCATGTCCAGCGTCCTCACTTCACTGCCGATCGGCGAACGCGTCGGCATCGCATTCTCCGGTGGCCTCGATACTTCGGCCGCGGTGGCGTGGATGCGGGAAAAGGGGGCGTTGCCCTGCGCATATACGGCCGATCTCGGGCAACCCGACGAGCCCGACCTGGCCGAGGTGCAGTCACGCGCGTTGGCCTACGGCGCCGAGATCGCTCGCCTGGTCGATTGCCGTCTCGAGCTCGTGCGCGAGGGCTTGGTCGCGCTGCAATGCGGTGCGTTCCACATCTCTACCGGGGGCAAGACCTACTTCAACACCACACCGCTCGGTCGCGCGGTTACGGGCACGTTGTTGGTGCGGGCGATGCAGGACGATGGCGTCGACATCTGGGGTGATGGCTCGACCTACAAGGGCAACGACATCGAGCGGTTCTATCGCTACGGGTTGCTTGTCAACGAACGATTGCGCATCTACAAGCCGTGGCTCGACGCCACCTTCGTCGATGAGCTCGGTGGCCGCGCTGAGATGAGCGAGTGGCTGCAAGCGCGCGGCTACGAGTACCGCGCGAGCAAAGAAAAGGCCTACTCGACCGATGCCAACATCTGGGGTGCCACCCACGAGGCCAAGAGCCTCGAGTTCCTCCACGAGGGTATGGATCTGGTCGAGCCACTCATGGGTGTGCGTCACTGGGACGCGCATGTGCCGATCGAGCCAGAGATCGTGTCGGTTGCGTTCGCGGACGGTTGGCCGGTGTCGATCAACGGCATCGAGTTCGGGTCGCTGATCGATCTCGTCCACGAAGCCAATCGCATCGGCGGGCGCCACGGCCTCGGCGCCAGCGATCAGATCGAGAACCGCATCATCGAAGCAAAGAGCCGCGGCATCTACGAGGCACCCGGCATGGCGCTCTTGTTCATCGCGTATGAACGGCTCATCTCAGCCGTCCACAACGAAGGCGCGATCGACAACTACCGCACGATGGGTCGTCGTCTCGGTCGACTTCTGTACGAGGGTCGGTGGTTCGATCCGCAGGCGATGATGTTGCGCGACTCGCTCACGCGCTGGATCGGCTCGATGATCACCGGCACGGTCACGCTGCGGCTGCGGCGTGGCGACGACTACACGATCGTCGACACGACCGGGCCCCACTTGACCTACCACCCCGAACGCCTATCGATGGAGAAAACCGAAGGCGCGTTCGGCCCGCTCGATCGCATCGGGCAACTCACATTGCGCAATCTCGATATCGAAGACTCGCGCAACAAGATCGAGCTCTACCGCCATACGGGCGCGTTGCCGAAGAGCGCTGGACTCGGCGAGCTGGACCCCGCGGAGTAGCGCGCTTCTTGCGCTGCTTTCAGCCGGATTAACGGCAGGAACGGCGCGCAACAAAAGCACAACTTTTGGTAAAGGTCATCCACCGCACGGGCCGAAACTCTCGGGGACCAGTGAGCCGGGAGACCCAGATATGCCCGCGACTGACATCGTTTCGTTTTCCGATGCCGCGCACCTTTTGCGACGAGTGGGCTTTGGCCCAACCGCCGCGGAGATCAATTCACTGACGGGCTTGACCCGTCAGGCGGCCGTCGCTTCGGTGATGAATTTTGCGGGGGCCCCGGCCGTCGTGAGGCCCGCCGTCGACGACCGCGACAACGAGTGGGACTGCTACGTCAACGCACAGGAGTGGTGGGTCGAGCGCATGCGCACGACCAGCAAACCCCTGCAAGAGAAGATGACGCTGTTCTGGCACAACCACTTCTGTTCGAGCCAGGACAAGCTCTTCGACATGGGCGCGATGTTCGACCAGAACCAGAAGTTCCGCACGCTCGGCATGGGCAGCTTCGAGACGCTCTGCCAGGCCATCGCCATCGATCCGGCGATGCTCGTGTATCTCGACAACGCAACCAATCGCAAGGGCGCCGAGCAGGAGAACTTTGCCCGCGAGCTCATGGAACTGTTCACGTTGGGTGTCGGTCATTACACCGAACAGGACGTCATCGCGATGGCGAAGGCGTGGACCGGACACAACATCGTTGGCTGGAACGGGTCGTTCACCGACGCGACCTACGTCTATTACCCCACGCGGCATGACGGTTCGAACAAGACACTCTTCGGCATCACGCAGGCCTGGGACGGGCCGCAGACGATCACCGAGATCTGCAACGGTTCGAAGAAGACCGAGTGCTCGCAGTTCATCGCCCGCAAGATGTGGAAGTACTTTGCGCACACGACCCCCATGGACGGGCTGGTCAACGCTCTGGCGGCAACGTTCGCCGGCACGATGTTGATCAGCGATCTCGTCAGCGCCATCTTGTTGCACGACGAGTTCTGGGCGCCGGCGAGCCGCTGGGCGTTGGTCAAGAGTCCGGTGGAATTCGTGGTCGATGTGTTGCGCCGTCTCGGTCGGCCCTCGACCGTGGCCGGTCTCCCGTGGGCCGTCGAAGGAATGGGACAAGTGCTCTTCAATCCTCCCAACGTGGCCGGTTGGGGACAGAACGCCTACTGGCTATCGACGGCGACCGCGTGGGCCCGTGGTGGCTGGCTGGGCAACCTGAAGTGGCAGCTCGGCAACTGGGATTTCTGGGACCAATTCGCCCTCTCGGGAGGCAGCGCGCTACTGCCGGGCACGGCCGCGCAGAAGATCTTCGACGACCTCGGCATCTTCGAACCGTCGGACGCGACCCGCGCCCAATTGATTGCATGGTGGAGCGCCGAACCGACGTGGGCGAGACAACCCAACGCGCTGATTGTCGGCGCGATGTGCCCCGAGTTCAACGTTGTGTGATGGAGCGAGCAATGACGATGCGACGTATGCACAACGAAGACAAGAAGCGGCGCGAATTCAGCCGGCGCCGCTTTCTACAAGCGGCATTGGTGACCGGCTCGGCAGCCGCGGTCGATCCGAAGTTCTTCTTCGGCGCCGACCCCGCCTTCGCCGGTCCGCCGCTGGGACCCGCGGATCACATCTTGGTGCTGATCGAGTTCGACGGCGGCAACGATGGGCTCAACACGCTGATTCCGTACACGAACGGTTCGTACTACAGCTTGCGCGGTGGGCTCGCGATCCCGGCCAACACGGTGCTGCCCGTCGGTGACGGACTCGGTTTCCATCCGAGCTTGCCGTACCTCAAGTCGCGATGGGACGGCGGCGACGTCGCCATCATCCGCGGCATCGGCCACGCCGATCTCGACCACAGCCACTTCTCCTGTATGGCCAAGCTGCAAGCGGGCACGGCGGGCAACGCGCCGACGTTGACCGGGTGGGTCGGGCGCTATCTCGACAACGCGGGCCTCGACGGCCTCGGTGCGATCTCGGTTGCCGACGGCGGCATACCCTTGCTGCTGCGCAGCAACGCGGCGGAAGTGACGGGTCTGCCGTCATGGTCGGGCGGCCTGTTCGGCGCCGATCGCACGCAGACAGCCGACCGCGTCACGTACGAGTCGTTGAGCCTGATCACCAATACCGACGGTGGCAAGGGCTATTGGGGGGGAAAGGTCGGGCAGACCATTCACAGTGCGCTCGCGACGGCGCAACTTGTGAATCCGATCTATGCGCCGGTGATCGATGACGACCATCGCCTCGAGCGCGACCTCATCCTGTGCGCGCGCATCATCAACCTCGACCTCGGCGCGCGAGTGCTGCACGTCAGGCTCGGAGGCTTCGACAATCACGACGATCAGCCCACCGATCACGCCACGTTGCTGAGCGAATTCAACCGCGCGCTCGACGCGTTCTTCGTCAACCTTGCGCCGCAGTACCAGTCACGGGTGACCCTGGCGACGTTCTCCGAGTTCGGCCGGAGAGTTCGTCCGAACGACTCGCTCGGCACCGACCATGGCACTGCGTCGACGGCCTTCGTCATCGGCAGCCGCGTCAAGGGCGGTTTCTACGGTGAGCAACCGTCGTTGACCAACCTCGACTCGCGCGGCGACCTGCGCCACAACGTCGACTACCGGTCGATGTTCGCGACGCTGCTCTCTGGTTGGCTGCGCGCCGATGACGTGCAGGTGCTCGGTCAGGCGTTCACGAAGCTCGACATGTTCGAGACCGGTACGTCGTGCGCGGCAGGTTTGATCGACAACATTCCGCTCGCCAACTCCTACAACGCCATTCGCCCGGTGCGCATCCTCGACACGCGCAGCGGCAACGGTGCGACGAAGGCGATGATCGGTCCGGGCGGCGTCATCGATCTCGTCGTTGCGGGGCGCGGCACGGTGCCGGCGAGTGGCACCGGTGCGATCGTCATGAACATGACCGTCGCCGACCCGACTGCGGCCAGCTATCTCACCGTGTGGCCGACCGGCGACGCGCGGCCCGAGGCATCGAACCTCAACTTCGTGCCGGGGCAAGCGGTGCCGAACCTCGTGCTCGCCAAACTCGGCCAGGGCGGCAAGGTCAGCATCTACAACTTCACCGGTTCGGCCAACGTCATCGCGGATGTAATGGGTTGGTTCCCGCTCACCAACAGCTACCAGCCACTGGTGCCGCGGCGCTTGCTCGACACCCGCACCGGCACCGGTGCACCGGTTGCGCGCGTCGGCGCCAACCAGACGCTGAAGCTCTCGGTGCTCGGTCGAGGGGGCGTGCCGGCGTCGGGCGTCGACGCGGTCGTCCTCAACGTGACCGGAGCCGAGTCGTCGATGACCGGCTACCTCACTGTGTTTCCGACCGGGCAACCGTTGCCGAACTCGTCGAATCTCAACCTGGCCCCGGGCCGTGTGGTGCCGAACCTCGTGATCTCGAAGCTGGGCAACGACGGCACGATCAGCTTCTACAACTATGCGGGCGACACGCATGTCATCGCCGACGTCATGGGCTGGTTCCCGGCGGCGAGCGGGTTCCATTCGCTCAGCCCCCTACGCATCCTCGATACGCGCGTCGGCAACGGTGTGCTCGGTCCGATCGGCGAGCGTCGTTCGATCGACGCCGACGGATTGTGTCGCGGCGGCGTTCCGTCGAACGCGAAGGCGATCGTCATCAACGTCACCGCCGTCGCACCGACCGCCGGCGGCTACATCACCGTGTGGCCCAGCGGCGAGGCCCGACCCGAGTCGTCGAACCTGAACTTCGTGCCGGGCCAGACCGTACCGAACCTCGTCATCACGAAGGTCGGTATCGAAGGCATGGTCAGCTTCTACAACGACGCCGGCGACACCCACGTCATCGCCGATGTCATGGGCTGGTTCGAATAGAGAATGTTCGTGATCACGATGACGCACGACTGGGACGGAACAGAGAAATTTCCTCAGTTGCGGCGCAGCCGCCCAGCGTTGCGGCGCAGCCGCACCAATTAGTCTCTCCTCTCGTAAAAGGGGGAGACGATGCTCGAGACAGAACCGTTGCGCGGCAAGACCGCAGTGATCACCGGTGGGGCCGGCGGTATGGGGGCCGGTATCTCCCGGCTGTTCGCTGCCGCAGGCGCGATGGTGGTGGTCAACGACATCGACTCGGAGCTACTGGCCACGACGCAGCGCGAGATCGAACATCGCGACGGTCTCGTGGTGGCGGTCCGCGGCGACATCACCCAGGCCGAGACCGTGACGCGCTTGCGTGACACGGCGCTCGAAGCCGGTCGTGGACGCGTCGACATACTGGTCAACAACGTCGGCGACTTCCGCCCCGGGCACGGTCTGTTCGTGCGCACCGACGAGGAGGGCTGGCGGGCGCAGTACGCGATCACGCTCGAGCATGTCTTCCGCTGCATGCACGCGTTCATACCGATCATGCAGGCGCAAGGGTCGGGCGCGATCGTCAACAACGCCACGGTCGAAGCCATGCGCGGTATTCCGTACAACAGCGTCTACTCGGCCTTCAATGCGGGCGTCATTGCATTCACCACGAGCATGGCGGTCGAGCTCGGCCGCGACGGCATACGGGTCAACTGCATCGCGCCCGACATGGCCGACACCTTGCAGACGCCGGCCGATGCCATGCTGCGCGGCCGCGACCCCGAGCTCATCAAGAGCTGGATCCCGATCGGCCGGTTCGGTCTTGCCGAGGACTACGCCAAGGTGGTGCTGTTCTTGGCCAGCGACATGTCGAGCTACGTCACCGGCCATTGCATACCCGTCGATGGCGGGACGATCGCCGCCAGCGGTTGGTACGGCCGCTACCAGAAGAAGGGCTTCACCAACCTGCCCGACAACCCGTAGTTCCCGCTCCGTCGGAGGCCGCTCGGGCCTCGAGCTACGGCTTGAGTGTTGCCAGCCCGCGGCGGTAGGAGTACCAGCGGCCCGTGTCGAAGTCGAACAGCTTGCAGGCACGCGTCGTGCGGATGTAATCGCTGAGGCGCATCTTGCGTTCGGCCACGATCCCGGGGAACGCGTCTTTGATGGCTTCGGCCGCCCGCGTGAGGTGATAGCAGGGGATGCGCACATCGACGTGATGCGGCACGTGGATGAAGATCCAGTGGAAGAAGAAGTTGAAACCCTTCGGCACGCGCAGGATCGTCGTGCCGGTGAGCTGTGCCTTGACCGGAGTCCAGCCCTTGCGCAGCCAGGCGATGCGGGGATCGATGTGATGGACGTAGACGGTCCAACCGATGATCCATCCGAACAACAAGAAGGGGACGACCAGCAGCTTCAGTACGAGCCAGACGGCGTTGAAGATGTCACCCGAAAAGAGGCCACCCAACACGAGCACGCCGAATGTCGTGACGATGGCGACCGTGCTGACCAGCAAGCGATCACGCTTGACCCCGCGCACCCACTTGGCCGGTGGGGTGAACAGCACCATGCGCTTGAGCCAGATGTTGCGCAGGTAGTACGCGCCGGCCCCGAACATCGACCACTCGAGTCGGTGGACGAGTCGTTTGGTCTTGCTCATCTCCGCGAAATCGGCGGGGGTCACCGGGTGCCACACGAAGTCCATGCCCTGCTTGGTCGTGTGCCGGTGGTGGATGTGGTTGTGCCCGAGCTTCCAGGCGTCGAAAAGATGCAGCGACGGCAGCATCAGCATGCGACCGACGACGCCGTTGAGGCGACGGTTGGCGAAGAGTGCGCCGTGCGCCGCGTCGTGGCCGAGCACGAACAAGCCGGCGATCGAAAACCCGGTGAGGAGCCACAGCAGCCCGACGAGCCACCAGGCGTGCGCGAAGTACAGCGCCACGATCGCCACGAGGTAGATGGCGAGATCGCGGGCCACGAGTCCGAGGGCGCGACTGGTCGGCTGGGTGTAGCAGGACTCGGGTATGGCGTCGATGACCTCGATCAATGACCCGGGCATGTGCGGCCCGTCATCGCTGTGACGCACTGGCTCTCGCGTGCGAACTACACCGTCGATGGTCACGGGGCTCCTTGGAAGGCGGCTACAGCCGACGAGAGTTCAGACAGGGCGGACGTTGACGGCCTCTTGTCCCTTGCGGCCTTGGCCAACCTCGAATTCGACCGCTTGACCCTCGGTGAGCGACTTGAAGCCACTTCCCGTGATGTTGGAGAAGTGGACGAACACATCGTCACCATCGGGGCGGGAGATGAAGCCGTAGCCCTTCTCGTTGTTGAAGAACTTGACGGTACCTGTGGGCATTGCGACTTTCCTTTACGTCCTGGCGTCGGAAGTGGCTTGTTCACACCCGTTCACGTGGGGAACTGGGTGCGACTCCGGCCGCTGCGCGAACGCGCGGCCAGGTTACCGCGAGAGCAAGGGTCAAGCGCTGCCGCCTCGAACCTTTTTGATCGGGCGGGTGCGGGCCTGGGCCCAATGGCCCACCCTTTCGGTGGCCTCCGCCGCAAGGCATGACGGCGTGCGGCAGGTCAACGATCGTGACGCCAATCGGCACCGGTCTCGACGCCCGCCACATCGGCCGGTGTCAGGACGGTGAGATCGTCGTCGGTCGGGGCCTCGATGGTGACGACGCGCGCCGCGTGGCGGGCGATGGCGGCCTCGAACAGGTTGCGGGCTTCGCGTCCGTTGCCGAAGCCTTTGCCTCTCGGCAGCGCGTCGAGCCAGATGTACACCGCGTCGGCCGTCGCGTCGGCGAGGGCGTAGCCGGCGCGGCTCGCGGCTTGCTCGAAGATGGTGACGAGTTCGGCGGTCGTGTAGTCGGGAAAGACGATGGTCTTGGGAAAGCGCGACGCGAGGCCTGGATTCGATCCGACGAGCTGCGCCATCTCATCGGGGTAGCCCGCCATGATGCAGACCATGCGATCGCGCCGGTCCTCGACGAGCTTTACGACGGTGTCGATCGCCTCTTGACCGAAATCCCGTTCGCCCCCCCGGGCGAGCGAGTAGGCCTCGTCGATGAGCAGCACGCCCTGCTCGGCCTGATCGAAAACTGCCTGCACCTTAGGTGCGGTCTGGCCCACGTAGCCGGCGACGAGACCCGAGCGATCGGTTTCGACGAGGTGCCCCTTGGCCACGACGCCGAGCGCCCGATAGATCTGCGCCAGCAACCGGGCGACGGTGGTCTTGCCGGTACCGGGGTTGCCGACGAAGACGAGGTGGCGGCTGGCCGCGGTCGTCTTGAGCCCGCGCTCCTTACGCATCTTTTGCACCTGCAACAGCGCGGTCACCAACTTGACCTCGTGTTTGACGTCGACCATGCCGACGAGCCCGTCGAGTTCGGCCATCACTTCCTCGAGCGGTCGCGCCGCCGGGGGCGCCGCAACGCCCGCGCCGCCGGCGCGGTTGCCACCCGAATCCGTACCCGCGGTCGACGCGGGTGTCGCGGCGTTGCGCACGCCCGACTGATCCATCGTCGCCAGCAACGTCGTGCGGTAGCGCTCGATGGTCGAGAGCTCGACGTCGGACGTGTAGTCGTCGATCGAGACCGTCGTGAAGAGGATGCGCATCGCGAAGTCGTAATAGACCGACGAATGGCGGGTGCCCGTGGCGCGATCCGCGGACACGATTTCGGCGAACAACGGCGACGCGGCGTCGAGGAACGATCGCTTGCCCGCAACGAGTCCGGCGCTGCGCACGTCGGGCGGCGTGATGTCGCGGCGCCCGAGATCAGGGAACGAGCGAGCGAGCGCGGCGACGTAGGCGCGCAACTCGCTGTCGGACTGTGCGCCGTCGCAGTCGATGACGCCGGCAGTCAAGTTCAGCGCGTCGCGTGCGAGGTCGGCGCGTAGCTGTGCGATCGGTCGCTGCAGGGGGTCGTGCCCAGCCGACACCAACGCGCGCGCGAGTTCGGTGACGAACTCGTCGATCACGTTCGCCAAGACATCGCTGGCTTCGTACACGACGTCGATCGTATCGGTGCGCCGTGTCGCGGCGGGATGGGCCAGCGCCGCCGGCCGCGCCGCGATAAATTCTATGACGTCATACGAAATTCGCCATTGCAAATGGCGCACTACGACAAACGGGGGGCCAATGAAGCTCGATTTGCTCTATGAGATCGACGCGCCGATGCCTTGGGATGATGCACCTCATCCGTACGGGCAACGCCTGCGCGAACAGCGGGCGTACAAGGAGTGCATCGAGCAGGTGAAGTTGGCCGACAACTACGGCTTCAACACGTGCTGGTTCGTCGAGCATCATTTCCGCGCCGGCCGTTCGCACTGCCCTGCACCAGAAGTCGTCATCGGCGCATTGACCCAAGCGACCAAGAACATTCGGCTCGGCTTCGGTGTCACGTTGTTGCCCTACGGGTTCACGCACCCGATTCGTGTCGCCGAAAAGGTCGCGACCGCTGACGTCTTGAGCGGCGGCCGCGTCGAGTGGGGCACCGGCCGCTCGACACCGATGGAGCAAACCGCGTTCCACGTCGATCGCGTCAAGTCACGCGACGAATGGAAAGAGGCGATCAACATCATCGTCGAGGCCTGGAAATCGGAGCGTTTCAGCTGGGATTCGCCGACGTTCAAGTTCCCCGAGCGCGTCATCACGCCCAAGCCGTTCCAAGATCCGCACCCTCCGGCGTGGATGGCGGCGACGTCGACCGACTCGTGCGAGATCGCCGGTTCGCTCGGCCTCGGGCTGTTGTCGTTCTCGATCATGCAGCCCTTGGAGGTGATGGCCGAGCAAGTGGCTCGCTATCGCAAGGCACAGCTGACCGCGAAGCCCATCACCGATGTCACGACCAACAAGGTGGCCGCCTACACGCTCGTGCATTGCGCGGAAACCAAGCAAGAAGCGATCGACAACGGCATCTGGAAGTCCGTGGGTTGGTGGTACCAGAACCTCGCACAGTTCACCTTGGACTGGGAGTTCCCCAATCTCTCGCCCGAAGAGCGCGATGCGACGTTCCCGTTGCTCAACCCGCTGATGGAAGGCAACGTGCCGATCGATCACTTCGACAAGGCTGACATGATCGTCGTCGGCGATCCCGGAGAGTGCCTCACCAAGATGAAGCACTACGCGGACCTCGGTGTCGACCAACTGATCTGCTACGTGCAGTTCGGCTACCACAGCAACGAGTCGGTGCTGAAAACCATCGAGTTGCTCGGCAAAGAGGTCATCCCCGAACTCGAGAAGTACAAGCCGAAGAAGTCGCAGTACACGGCATAGACCCGGCCCGAGCGGCCGCTGGAGCGGAAGCTACGTCTCCGCGGGTCGTGTGTCGTCGGCTCCCCACTGCGACCACGACCCCGGATACAACGCAATGCGGTCGCCGTGCCCGGCGATGGTGAGCGCGAGCAGATCGTGACATGCCGTCACGCCCGAGCCGCAATACGCGACGATCGTTGCCGCGTCCGACGCGCCCAGGTCGTCATAGTGACGGCGTAGTTCGTCGGTGCCGCGCATTCGACCGGTGGTGTCGACGTTGGCGGCCCACGGTGCATTGCGCGCGTTGGGGATGTGGCCGGGACGCGGGTCGATCGCCGGGTCGCCCTGCGCGTAACGCGGGGCGGCGCGGGCGTCGAGAACCAACGCGTCGGCTCGGGTGCGCAACGCGTCGACCGCGTCCGCATCGACGAACCGCTCGGTTGGCCACTCGCGGGCGGTGAACGGCGCGGCCGCACGCGGCGCTACGACATCGTCGGTCATGAGCGGGCCAGTCCACGCGTCGATGCCGCCGTCGAGCACGGCAACCTCGTGGCCGACGCTGTGCAACATCCACCACAGCCGCGCCGCGATGGATCCACGCGCGTCGTCGTAGACGACCACCGGTGTGTCATCGCCGACGCCGAGCCGTGACATCGCGGCGGCAAATGCTCGCGGCGAGGGCAGGGGATGGCGCCCGGTTTCGGGGCGGGCCGGTGCGGCGAGTTCGTGGTCGAGGTCGATCCAGACGGCGTCCGGTAGGTGGCCGCCGAGATACGCCGCATGGCCCGATCGCCCGTCGAGGTACCAGCGCGAGTCGACGATCCGCACCGTCGACAGGTTTGTCTCGAGCCACGCCGCCGAGACCAGCGGGCCCAAGGCGCTCAATGCGCGGCGACCATCGGGATCGGGGTCTGTTCGTCGTCGGTCGCCATGCTGACTCCGGCGCGTTCGCGCAGCGGATGCTCCGGCAGGAAGAACTGGACGACGAAAGTGATCAGACACAGCGGTATGCCGAGGAGGAAGACGACGTGTAGCGCGTTGGTGAAGCTCTGGATCACGCCGTCACGCAACGCGACGTCGGCGATCGTCTGGATCTCCGACGGTCGTTGCCGCAACGTTGCCGCCGTCAATCCCGAGTTGGGCGCCAACGTCTCGAGGTTCTTGTCGAGCTGAGAAATGAACACCGTGCTGAACAACGCGATACCGAGCGTGTTGCCCAGAGAGCGGAAGAAGTTGGTGGCCGAGGTCGCGATACCGAGGTCCTCGTGGGCCACTTTGTTCTGCACGCCGATGAGGGCGACGATGAACGTCATACCGCTGCCGACGCCGAACAGGAACATCCATGCGCCGGTGGTGAAGCGGCTCGTGTCGCGGTCCATCGCGGAGAGCAGGCCCATGGCCAACGCGGCCATTGCCGCGCCGACGATCGGGAACTTTCGGTAGCGGCCCGTCCGCGTGATGATGCGGCCGGTCATGCTCGACCCGAGCACCATGCCGATGGTTGCCGGCACGCTGAGGAGCCCCGCATCGGTGGCGCGCTGCCCGGTCACCACTTGGAGGAACAGTGGCGTGAAGAGAATCACCCCGAACAGTGCCGCTCCGATGAAGAGCTGTGAGCCGCAGGTCACCAGCACGATCTTCTCGCGGAACAGGCGTAGTGGAAGCACCGGCTCGGCGGCGCGTACCTCTTGCGCTAGGAACAGCGGAAGTGACACCGCGAAGATTGCGCCCACTCCGAGCGTGCGCGCACTGGTCCACCCCCACTCATGGCCCATCTGCAACACGAGCAGGAGAGCGATGACCCAGACCGAGAGCAGTATCGAGCCGAGGTAGTCGATCGAGTGCTCACGCTTTGTGAACGGGAGGCGCAGCGTGAGTGCCGACAGCGCAAGCGCCGCGCACCCGAGCGGGAAGTTGATGTAGAAGATCCAGCGCCAGCTGTAGTGATCGACGATGAACCCGCCGATGAGCGGACCGATGACCATTGCGCCGGTGAACATCGCCATCATGTAACCCTGGTAGCGACCGCGCTCGCGGGGCGACATGACATCGCCCATGATCGTCATGGTGAGGGTGAAGATGCCGCCCGCGCCCACACCTTGGACGGCGCGGGCCCAGATGAGCGTCGTCATCGAGTTTGCCAACGCGCAGAACAGCGATCCGAGCATGAAGATGACGATCGACGCGTCGTAGAAATGGCGGCGTCCGAAGATGTCGGACAACTTGCCCCACAACATCGTGGTCGTCGTGCTGGTGAGTGTGAACGCTATGAAGATCCAGCTGATGCGATTGAGCCCGCCGAGATCGGCCGCGATCGTCGGGTATGCGGTGGCCACGATCGTGCTCTCGATCGATGCGGTCATCTGCGCCAGCAGCAAGCCGGTGAGTAGAACCAACATGCGCTTGCGGGTGAACCCGGCGCTGCTGAGGGCGCTCACCGCCATCAGACGTGCACCCCTACGGGCGTCGCTTCGACGGCGCTGTCGACGCTGGGGACCGCGTCGTCGTCGGGGGCGGCGGGCGCGGCCGGGGGGAAGTTGGTGCGCAGCGGGAACTCGGGCACGCGCCACGCAAGGATGAACGCGATCACGCACGCGGGGATGCCGGCGATGAACACGACATGCAAGCTACGCGAGAAGCTCTCGACGATGCCGTTGCGTACTGCTTCGGGCATCTCGAGGATTTGCCGCGGGCTGTCGCGCAACGAGGCGCTGTTGACCAGTGCACCGTCGGGTACGAGCCTCGGCAGCCAGTGGTCGAGTCGCCCTACGAGAATTGCGCTATAGACGGCGGAGCCCGCGGTCTGGCCGAGTCCGCGGAAGAACCCGGTCGCCGACGTCGCGACACCGAGGTCTTCGTGGCGAACACGGTTCTGCACCGCCACGGTGATCGTCTGCATGGTGTTGCCCATCCCCATGCCGAAGACGAACATGTAGAGAGCCGGGAGTATGCGCCCGGTTGTCGTGCCCATGGTCGCCAATCCAATTGCCGCGCACACCATCATCCCGGTACCGACGATCGGATAGATCCGGTACTTGCCGGTCGTGCTGATGCGACGGCCGCTGATGACCGAGGTGAGCAACATGCCGATGGTCAGCGGCACGGTCAACAGGCCGGACCGGGTTGCCGTGGATCCGCCCACGATCTGCAGGAACAGCGGGGCCATGATGCTGACGCTCGTCAGGACGGTGCCGACTACGAAATGTGTCGTGACGACCGTGGTGAACAGCCGCTCGCGGAAGAGATGGAGGGGCAATATGGGCTCTTCCGCACGCCTTTCGATCCACAGAAACAGTGCGAAGCCGACGACGGAGATGCCGAGCGCGATCAGCATCTTGGGCGAAGCCCATCCGTCTTTCTCGCCGAAGGTCAGATACAGCATGATCGCCGTGACCCAGACCGTCATGGTGAAGGCACCCAGATAGTCGATGCGATGGGGGCGCCGAGCGAACGGCAGCCGCAGCGTGAAGAACGACATGGCGAGAGAAATGGCGCCGAACGGCGGCATCAAGAAGAAGATCCACCGCCAGCTGTAGTGATCGACGATCAGCCCCCCGACGAGTGGACCGAGCACCGTCGCAACTGCGAATGCCCCGGCCATGTAGCCGACGTACTTGCCGCGGTCGCGGGGCGCCAAGATGTCGCCCATGATCGTCATGGTGAGGGTGAAGAGCCCGCCGGCGCCGACACCCTGAATCGCTCGGCCGACGATCAGCATGTTCATCGAGTTCGCCAGCCCGCACACCGTCGACCCGCAGATGAAGATGATGATCGACAGTTGGTAGAGACGCTGGCGGCCGAATAGATCGGAGAGCTTGCCCCAGAGGTTGGTGGCGACGGTCTGCGCGAGCAGATACGCGACGAAGATCCACACGGTGAGATCGAAGCGATGCAGGTCCTCGACGATGAATGGTCGCGCTGTCGCAACGATGGTGCCTTCGACGCCAGCCATGATGTTGGACAGCACCAAGCCGTACAGAATGAGGCGGATGCGGTTGTGCGAAAGCTCGATCATGTGGGTCGACCGACGGGCGCGCGCGGCTCCAGATTCGTGTCGACAGCCTCCCCGGTCATTGACGAAAGTTTAGTTGTACCAAGCAAGTAACGGCCAGTAGCATGAGTCACAGTGACGGTCGAAGAAGGCTCCGCCCCCGCCCCCGCCCCCGAGCCCGTCGGGCAGATCGAGCAGGCGCTCGGTGCATTGTTGCGATTGACACGCGCGCCTCGCTTCGCCGAGACCGTGCGCCAACGTGCTGGCGCTGAAGCAGATCGCGCGGGATACGCCGTGTTGGTGCGCGTCGCGGAACTGGGTCCAGTGCGCCTGTCGGACTTGGCGCAGTATCTCGGGCTCGATGTGTCGACGGTGAGCCGTCAGGTACAACAACTCGAACAACGCGGTCTCGTCGATCGCAGCCCCGATCCGCTCGACGGCCGTGCAGCATTGCTCGAGTTGTCGGTCCCCGGTCGCGACATCATGCAAAAGGTGCGCGACGCGTGGTGCGCGACCGTTGCCGACGTCGTGAACGCTTGGAAGCCGGGCGACATCGAGCGCTTCGGTGGTCTCATGGATCGATTCGTTGCCGACGTCGTCAAGTTCCTCGATACGAACTGACACTCGGCAAACCACGGCCTGACCAGGGGTAAGGTACGCCGATGACGGACAGTGTCCCTCGGCCGCCACCGTCGGGCACGGTCACGTTTCTGTTCACCGATATCGAGGGCTCGACGCGTCGGTGGCAGGACGAACCTGATGCGATGCGGGCGCTGTTGGTCGAGCACGATGCGATCTTGCGGGACGCGGTCGAAAAGCATCACGGGCATCTGTTCAAGCACACCGGCGACGGGATAGCCGCGGCGTTCTCGTCGGCGATCGACGCGGTCGCGGCGGCGGCGGATGCGCAAGCGCGGCTGATTGACGTTTTGCCGGTGCGGATGGGGCTCCATACGGGTGAGGCCGAGTTGCGCGAGGGGGACTACTTCGGCACGACGTTGAATCGTTGCGCTCGGTTGATGGGCATCGCAGACGGCCAGCAGATCGTGTGCAGCGGTGCGACGGCAGAGCTCGTGCGTGATCGCGATGACTTGCGCGATCTTGGCGAGCATCGCTTGCGAGATCTGTCACGGGCCGAGCACATATGGCAGATCGGCACCGGCGAGCACCCGCCCTTGCGGTCTCTTGGCAGCACTCCCGGCAACTTGCCTTCGCAGCTGACGAGCTTCGTTGGTCGCCAGTCTGACGTCGAACGCGTGTCGACGCACTCCAGTCGACTCGTGTCGTGACGTTGACGGGTGTCGGTGGGGTGGGCAAGACGCGGCTGGCGCTACAAGCGGCCGCGAGCATCGCCGGCAACTTCCCCGACGGCGCCTGGCTCGTCGAGTTAGCCGCTTTGACCGACTCCGCAGCGGTCGAGCGGGTTGTGGCGCGGGCGCTCGATATCGGTCAACAGCGAGGTCGATCGCTGCGTGAGACATTCGCGGACTTCTTCGCCGACAAGCACATGCTGATCGTGCTCGACAACTGTGAGCATCTGCTCGAAGCTTCGCGGTCCATGGTCGATGCATTACTTCGCGGCGCGCCGCACCTGGTCGTGATCGCCACCTCCCGAGAAGCGCTCGGTATCGATGGCGAACGGGTGATCATGGTCCGATCGTTGTCGACGCCCGACCTCGACGTGGCCATGCCGGACAACTATGAGTCGGTGGAACTCTTCGTCGATAGAGCGCGAGCGACCCGCGACGACTTCGTGCTCACCGACGCCAATCGGGGAGCGGTCATCGAGATCGTGCGCCGCCTCGACGGCATACCGCTCGCGATCGAATTGGCCGCAGCCCGCGTTCGTTCGATGGCGCCCGTCGACATCGCCGCTCGGCTGAACGAACGGTTCCGTCTACTCACGGGTGGCCGCAAAACGGCGCTCGAACGACATCAAACACTTCGCGCCGCCGTGTTGTGGTCGGTCGACCTATTGAACGACGACGAACGGGTGGTGTTCTGTCGACTCGGGGTGTTCTCGGGGTCCTTTGATCTCGGGGCGGTCGAGAGCGTCGCGACCGAGCTGTCGAGCGAAGCGGTCGACGTCGTCGACGTGCTCGTCGCCCGGTCACTCGTGATCGCGGAGGAGGTCGATGGTCGCGTTCGCTATCGCCTCCTCGAAACACTGCGGCAGTTCGCGGCCGAGCAACTCGACGCCGAGGGCCTCGCGGATGCCGTGCGCCGCGCTCACGCCGAGCACTACGCAAGCGTGGTCGGCGCGCTGGCACCACGCATGGTCGGTCCCGACGAACTCGCCGCAACGCGCGCAGTCCTCGCCGAAGTCGACAATTTGCGCGCGGCAGTCGAATGGTCGGTGTCCGCCGGCGAGACGGCGCTCGCTCTCCGCCTTGTCGCGAAGGTGCCGTTTTTCCCGCTCTTGAGCAGCGCCGCGTTCTTCGAGTTGGCCGCCTGTGCTGAGCCCGCGTTCCTTCTCGACGAGGCGCCTCGCCACCCGCTCTACCGCTCAGGAATCAACTGGTTGTCCGCCAGAGCTAACCTCGCGGGCGACATCCCCACGGTGTTGCGGCTGTGCGACGAAGCGGAACAAGCCTTCGAACGCGAAGGACATAAGCCCTCGGGCATTCTTGCGTTCGAAAAGGGCTTCGCTCTGTTGAGCCTGGGTCAGTTCGACGCGAGTCTTGCCGCGTTCGAGATCACGATGAACCTACTGCGTAAGGACGGCGAAGCTGCGTGGCTGGCGTTTACCTTGAGCACTGCTGCCATCGTGCGCTCGAACCTCGACATCGAGATCGACTATGCAAAAGTCGTGGCCGCGGAGGCAGTGGCGATCGCCCGGGGGTTGAATAGCCCGTCACTGATGGCAATGTCGTTGTTCACGCAGGCAGCCGCCACGAGGGCCGACCTGGATCGCGCACTCGCGCTGGCGGACGAGGCACTGATGTGGGCTCGGCTGTCTCCGACGCGGATCTACGAGTCGATGACGCGCGGTTTTCGTGCTCAACTTGCCTTTAAACGCGGTGAGGCCAACGCGCTCCAGGAGTTCCTGCCGGTCCTTCGCGACCTCTACCGGGGTGGCAATCGCAATCAGCTGCCAACCTGGCTATGGGTGATCGTTCCAATGATGGCGCGATCTGGCTTCGTCGACGAGGCCGCCGAATTGGTCGGTGCGCTCGAGTCGGGCACCGTTGCCGAGGTGGAAGTGCTACCGGTGTTCGTCGATTCCACTGCGGTCCGCCTCGAGCTCGGTGACGAGGCGTTCGCAACCGCGCGAGCCCGCGGCGCCGCCCGGTCGTACCGGGAAGTCATGGATCGCGTGTTCACGGTGATCGAACGAGATGCGAGTGACGGCGTAGTGTGAATCGTCCTCACTTCAGGCGCGAGAAGAACAACCGGTCAGCGTTCGTGTAGAGGTACTTGTCGAGCACGCCCTCGCGCAGATCGAGGTCCCACGCCTCGGTGATGGTGCGTTGCATCGTCAGTGCAGGGTGATCTGATGCCCAGATGATCTTGTCCTGGCCACGCGTGTTCATGAAATGCAACAGCTCGGCGGGCAGGCGCTTGGGGGAGTAGGCCGACGTCATCAGGTGCAGGTTCTTGTACTTGATCATCAAGCGGATCGCCACGCCCCACCACGGATCAGCGCCGTGTGCCATGCAGAGCTTCAGCTCGGGAAAGCGAAAGCACACGAGATCGAGATGCATGGGGTCTTGGCAGGCGCCGGGCACCGGTGGGCCGGGCAGGCCCGTGTTGATCGACAGCGCGAGGTCGAGCTCGATGCACTTGGCGTAGAGCGGATAGTACGACGCATCGCTCGGCGCGACCTGAATGCCGAACGGCACGACGCGGGCGAGTGCGCACGGATAGTTGCGCGTCATCGACTCGAGGCGCCGTATCTCGTTCATGAAACCGAGCGGATTGACACTGACCGACAGTGCGAACCGCTCGGGAAATCGATCGACGAAGTCGAACGGACGCGGGTTGCTGTCGTCGCCACCGGTCGAGATGATCGCCTTCTCGACACCATGCTCGTCCATGATCTCGAGCATCTCTTCGGGCGTGAAACTACGGAAGAAGTCGGACCCGCCGTGCAGGTAGTCCTCTTTGACCCGCACGAGATAGTCGGGTGGTTTGATGTCACCCATCGTGACGTTGACCCAACAGTCGATCGACCTCGGCCGCTGCATGTGCCCCCCAATGGCCGTAGCTCGAGGTGGAGATTAACGTGCGCCGGTGGATCCCGTGGGGACAGAGCCGACCGTAGGTCGGCGATGGTGGTTGGTTCTTCTCGCCACCAGCATCGGTGCCTTCATCGTGGCGGCCAACCTGTCGACGGTCAACGTCGCCAACCCGACGATTCGCAAGCATTTCGACGCGTCGCTGTCGTCGGTCAGTTGGGTCGTCACTGCCTATGCGATCGTGTTCGCCGCGCTATTGGTGCCGGCCGGGCGCGTCGCCGACCGCTACGGCCGTCGGCTGCTCTACATCAGCGGACTGTGCGTGTTCGCCGCGGGATCGTTGGTATCGGGTGTCGGTCCGCATCTGTGGGTCGTCGTGGTGGGTCGTGCCATCCAGGGCATCGGCGCGGCGTTCATCACACCGTCGGCGATCGGTCTCCTCTTGGAGATCACGCCCGCGGCGCGGCGCACGCGAGCACTCGCGTGGACCGGTGGTGTGTCGTCGATCGGCGTAGCCACCGGTCCGACGCTCGGCGCCTTGGTGGTCGATCACCTCGGGTGGCGCTGGTCGTTCTTGATCGCACCGCCGTTCGCGTTGGTCAGCTACGCAATCGGTCGCAACGTGATGCCGCGCACCCGCCAGCCCGACGCCGAAGGTCGCATCGACGTGGTGGGCCTGGTGCTGGCCATCGGTGCGATGGGGCTCGTCACACTCGCTATTTCCGAAGGGCGGCGCTGGGGCTGGGCGGATAGCAGGACCATCGTCGCATTCGCGGTCGGCGCGATGTGCGCCGTGCTGTTCGTGTTGCAGTGTCGCCGTCACCCGGCGCCGGTGCTGCCGTTGCGTTTGTTTCGCGCGCGCTCGTTCACCGTCGCCAGCATCGCCGGTGTCGTCTACGGCGTCGCCAGCGGATCGATCCTGTTCGTCAACGTCTTCTTCCTCACGCAGATCTGGCACTACAGCCCCAGCAAGGCTGGGTTCTCGATGATCCCCGGGCCGGTGGTCGCATCATTCGTGGCGCTCTTCGTCGGGCGCGTCGGCTCGAAGTACGGCGAGCGGGCGTTGGCGGTACCGGGCTCGCTCATCCTCGGGCTCGGCATCATCTTGTACGTGACGCAAACCGACGCGACCCCGAACTTCTGGAGCGAATGGTTCCTCGGCGCCGCGTTGACGGGCGTCGGCGTGATGCTGGTCTTCCCCATGCTGTCATCCGCGGGCGTGCGCGATGTCGAACCGCACGCGTTGTCCGTCGCGACTGCCGCCATCCGTGGCGCGATCCAATTCGGGCAAGCGGCGGGCGTCTCGATCGTGGCCGCGGTCTTGGGCGCGAACCCCGACACGGTGGGCGTCTTCCACCGCGCGTGGTTCGTTTTGGTTGCCTGCTGCGTGGGGTCGGCCATCGTGTGCATGGGTCTGCAACCACCGGTGAAGGCCAAGCCCGCGGCCCTTCGCGAAGCCAAACTCGAGAAAGCTACATATACATCGTCGTGATCTCGGGCGGCGGATTGTTGAACGGCTCGAACTTGGGTTTGGCCGTGCGCCGGAAGTGCGTCGTCGAGTGCACCGGGTCCTTGTCGAACTCGGGAATCACGTACTTGCCGAACGTCTCGATCAACTCGAGCGTGTCGTCGTAGCTCAACGACCCGGGCACGCCGAAGCTGACCTGGTCGACGCCGGTCGCCTCGTAGATGCGCAACTGTCCGATGACTTCTTCGGGGTCGCCACACAACATCAGCCCGCTCTTGATGACCGGCTCGACCGCTTCGGGTGACATCGCCGGCGTCGGGTCGGGCCATGTGGGGAACCCACCACGATGGGGGAACGTGTCGTGGTACAGCTGCACCAATGACAACAAGTACCCGCGTTTCGGGTCGCAGGCGAGGCGGCGCGCTTTTTGGCCGTCCTCGTAGCAGAGCACTGCGTTGGTGATCATGACGTTGTTGTTGACGTATTCGCCCACGGGGTTGTCGCACTCGGCTGCGCCCTGCTTGTAGGCCTCGATCATCGGCGTCATCTCGTGGATGGTGCTGAAGTTGAAACCCAGAGCGCCGATGCCGTGCCGACCCGCCTTCTCGTAGGTGGGCGGATTGCCGCACGCCACCCATAGCGGTGGATGCGACGGCCCGTACGGCTTCGGCAAGATGTTGTGCGGCACGTCGAGCGCGAAGTGCTTGCCTTGGAACGTGTAGTCATGCTGCGCCCACATGCGGGATAGCTCCCAGATCACCTCGTCCCACTCGCTGCGCGTCGACGACGTGTCGTGGATGTTGAACGTGCCCACCTCATGGCTGCCGGCCCCACGACCGGTGCCCATCTCGAAGCGGCCTTCGGTGAGGTGGTCGAGCATTGCGGCGCGCTCGGCGTTACGCACGGGATGGCAGGCGCGGGGCGAGAGGTTGAAGATGCCCGAGCCCAGGTGGATCCGCGAGGTGCGGGCCGCGCAGAAGCCCATGTACGTCTCGTTGGCCGAGAGGTGGCTGTACTCCGGCAGCGCGTGATGCTCGCTGAACCACGCGTACTTCCAGTTGTTCTTGTCCGCGCACACGATGTAGTCGATCTCTTGCATGAACGCGCGATGCTCGGCCGCGCGATCGTGTGCCTGCGGACCAGGCAGGTGGCCCTGAACGAAAATGCCGAATTCCATGAGACCCCCACGTCCCCAAACGCGATCTGGATGCGGCACGATAACGACGGTGGGTTCTAGTGTCCACCTTCACGAGAAGGGGGCGAGATGTTCGATCTCACGGGGAAAGTCGCGCTCGTCACCGGCGCCGGACAAGGCGTGGGGGCCGGGATCTGTGAAGTGCTCGCCCGCCAAGGCGCGGCAATTGCAGTGAACGATCTGCACGGCGAGCGGGCGCAGCAAACGGTCGAAGCGATCATCCGTGACGGGGGTCGTGCGATGGCCGCCCCGTTCGACGTGACCGACCGTGCGGCGGTTGCCGCGGCGGTCGGCGACGTCGAAACCGCGTTCGGCCCGGTCGACATCTTGATCAACAACGCCGGTATCCCCGAGACGATGGCGGCGGTCAAGTTCCTCGACGTCGATCCGAGTGCGTGGGACCCCTACATCGACGTGAACTTGTACGGCGTGCTCAATTGTTCGAAGGCGGTCGTCGGCGGCATGTGCGAGCGCGGATGGGGCCGGGTCATCACGATCTCGTCGGGCGCGGGCGTCGTCGGGCTGAACATCGGCGTGTCGCTCTATGCCGCGGGCAAGGGCGGCGCGATAGCGTTCATGCGCCACCTCGCTTTGGAGACAGCGCGCAAGGGCGTCACCGCCAATTCGTTGGCGCTGGGGTTGATGCACAAAGAGCGCGCCGATCGCTCGGTCACCGGCGCGATGGAGAAGCAGATCCCCGTCGGCCGTCTCGGTACTGGCCTCGATATCGGCCATCTGTGCGCCTACGTCGCGTCGAAAGAAGCGAGTTGGATGACCGGCCAGACCATCAACATCAATGGTGGCAGCGTCACGAGCTGATCGGTGTGAGCAGTTCGGGGTCGATGATGATCGCGACGACGGTACCCCGCTCGATCGCGCGTGCGTGATCGACGACGAGCTCACCGAGCGAGGTCGAGACGCGCGTGTTGTAGCGACCACCGTGGAATCGCTGTGCGAGCACGGTGGCGGTCAACGTGTCGGTGCCGTCCACGATCGGGGCCGACTCGTCGATGCGGATGGCGTCCGCGCGAATGAGCGTAGGTCCGCGGCCGGGTAGCTCGACGATGTTGTCGTGGCCGAGGAATCGGGCGACGAACTCGGTGCGGGGGTCGCGCCAGATGGCCAACGGCGTATCCACGCGCTCGATCTGCCCGCGCTGCATCACGATGACACGATCGGCGATGGCGAACGCTTCGTCCTGATCGTGGGTCACGTGAATGGCCGTAACACCTACGCGTCGCAACAGTTCGCCGACCTCGGTGGTCAACCTTTCGCGTAGGCCGCGATCGAGGGAGCCGAACGGTTCGTCGAGCATCAACAATTGCGGCGCCGGTGCCAGCGACCGCGCGAGCGCAACGCGTTGCGCTTCGCCGCCCGACAGCGTGCCGATTGCTCGGTCGCCCATCGACGCCAACCCGACGAGTTCGAGCATCTCGTCCACCCGCCGGCGGCGCTGGTCAGCCGGCTGGTGTTGCATCCGCAAGCCGAACTCGACGTTCTCGCCGACGCTTCGGTGGGGAAACAATGCATGGTCTTGGAACATCAGACCGAATCCTCGTGCGTGCGGTGCCGTGCCGGTGACGTCGCGGTCGAGCCAGCGCACAGTGCCAGCGTCGGGTCGCAACAGGCCGGCGACCGCTCGCAACAGCGTGCTCTTGCCACAACCGCTCGGGCCGAGAATCGAAATGGTCTCGTTGACCTCGACCACGAGGTCGATGCCGTCGAGCGCGACGTTGCCGTCGTAGCTGACACGCAGGCCCTCCACCTCGAGGCCGGGCGCGTTCACAGGCTGACCGAACTGCGCGGCCGGAATCGTTCGACGACGAGCGTGGCCAGCATCACCAACGCGCCGAGTATGACGGCGAGGGCCATCGCCATGCCCCGTAGCGCTGCGCCCGGCTGGCTCAACAGACGGAACATCGCGATGGGGATCGTCGGTGCGTCGGGTCGGGCCAGAAAAGAGGTCGCACCGAACTCGCCCAAGGAGATCGCGAACGCAAACGCGGCGGCGGCCGATGCGGCTCGCGCGGCGACCGGCCAGTCGACGTGACGCCAAACTCGGTGCGGCGACGCGCCCAATACGGTGGCCGCGTCGCGCAAGCGATCGTCGATCGAGCGCAATGCGGGGACGACGATGCGGACCACGAACGGAATCGCGACGAGCGCTTGCGCCAGGGGAATGAGGATCCACGACGTGCGCAGGTCGAGCGGTGGGTCGTCAAGCGCGATCAGAAAGCCGAAGCCGAGCGTGACCGCCGACGTGCCGAGGGGCAGCATGAGCCCGATGTCGAGCACGCGGGCAATGGTGCGCCGGCCGTAGACGATCGCCGCCGCGGCCAGGGCGCCGACAGTGAGGCCGATCGCCGTCGCCACCGTCGCGGTCAAGAGCGAGTTGCGCACCGCTTCGATCGGCGGAACGAGCAAGGTCGATGATGCCCGTTCGCGAGATCCGAGCGCTCGGTAGTTGTCGAACCCGTGGCCTCCGCGCACGACCAATGATCGTTCGACGAGCGAAGCCAGCGGTAACGCGACGAGCACCACGGTCGGGGCCAACGACGCCGCGAGGCCGGCACGTTCTCGCGCGGTCGACGGGCGACGCGGTGGCGCGACGCGACTGCGCCCGGCGAGGCGACCGACGCGTCGTTCGAGCAGTGTCGCTGCGGCGACCATGGCGATCACCGCCGCGAGTTGGAAGGCCGACAGCAACGCGGCGGTGTGGAAGTCGGTGCGCTGTACGGCATAGCGCCAGATCTCGGACTCGATGGTGGCCTGACGCGGTCCGCCGAGCAGCAGGATGACGCCGAGCGACGTGAAGCAGAAGAGGAACACGATGGAGCACGCCGCGGTGATGGCCGGCCGCAGCCGCGGCAGATCGATCTCGACGAACACGCGCCAGCGCGATGCGCCGAGCATCTGCGCGCTCTCGTCGACTCGCTGATCGAGCAACGACCAGTAGCCGCCGACCACGCGCACGATCACCGCCACGTTGAAGATGACGTGCGCGAGAAGGATCGCCCACGTCGTGTGGTAGATCCGCACCGGCCCGTCGTCGAGGCCGAGCCGATCGATCAGCGCGTTGATGGCGCCGCCGATGACGACCGTCGGCAGCGCGAATGGCACTACGACGAGTGCCCGCACGATTGCTTTGCCGGCGAATCGATACCGGGCCAGCGCGCGTGCCGCCGGTAGGCCTATTGCCAATGTCAGCAGCGTCGACACCACTGCCTGCCACAACGTGAACCACAACACGGATCGCAACTGTCCGTCGGTGACGAGGTCGACGATGCTGTGTCGCCCCCGTCGTCCGAGCCCGCGTTCGAGGATCGTGGCGACCGGATACGCGAAGAACACTGCAAAGAAGCTCAGCGGCACCGCCACCATGGCCAGGCGCGCCGCTCGCGATTGCGGTCCGCTCGCCACGCGGTGTGCGCCTAGCGCAGCGCGACCTTGACCCATCGCTCGGTCCAGTCGATTCGATTTGCTTCGATGGTGGCCGGGTCGAGCGTGAGCGGCTTGTCGACCAGCTTGGCGTGCTTCGAGAACTCTGCCGGCACTGTTGCCGTCTTGCTCGCGGGGAAGACGAACATGTTGAGCGGGATGTCGCTCTGCACGGTGTCCGACAACAAGAAGTCGACGAGGGCCGCCGCCGCCTCTGGGTGCGCGCTGCCGCGCAATACTCCGGCGAACTCGATCTGGCGGAAACACGTCTCGTTGACCACGCCGGTGGGCGGTTCGGTCAACTTGCCTTCGGAGAACACGACCTCTGCCGCGGGGCTCGACGCGTACGACGTGACGATCGACTTGTCGCCACCGCCCGACTTGAACTGCTCGCTGTAGGCCTCGGTCCAACCGTTCGCAATCGCGATGTTGTTGTCGCGCAACTTGCGCCAGTAGCTCTCCCATCCCTTGTCGCCGTACTTGGCGATCGTGGCCAGCAAGAACGCGAATCCCGGTGACGACGTGTCGGGGTGTTCGGTGACGAACTGGCCTTTGAACTCGGGCTTGGTCAGATCGTCGAACGATGCCGGTGCCTTGCCCGACGCGAACGAATCCTTCCAGTAGTTCACGCAGACGTCGCCGATGTCCATCGGCGTCACGCGGTGATACAGGTCAAGTTGCAAGTCCTTCGGCACATTGGCCAGCGCCGGTGATTCGTAGGGCTGGAACACGCTGGCCTCGAGGGCCTTGCACAAGAACGTGTTGTCGATGCCGAACATCACGTCGGCCGTGGGCTTACCCGCGGTGATCACCGCCTGGCTGACCATCGCACCGGCGTCGTCGCTCTTGAGCAGTTTGACTTCGACGCCGGTCTGCGCAGTGAACTTCGCGAGCGTGCCGTCCGACAAGGCGAACGAGTCGTGCGTGACGAGTGTGATCGTCGTGCCCTTTGCTGCGGTTTTGGCCGCATCAGATGCGATCGCCGGAGTGGTCGGCTTGTCGAAGCACTTCGGCTGCTTCGAGGAGGACGAGTCGTCACCGCATGCCGTCAACGCGAGCGCGACGAAGCAGGTGACGACAAAGGCGACGAGAGGGCGACGCACGATCATGATTTCCTCCGCTGGCATTACCCAGATCAGGTTCACGGGTCGACGGCGGCCTGCCGTCCTCTCAGCCCGGTGCCCCGAGCTCCCCGATTCGATTGATTGCAGAGGCGACGCTAACGCCGTGCCTCCGCGCTTTGCAACTAGCCCGCGGTCGTGTCAGCGGGGCAACGGATGGCGGAACAGTGCGGCCGCGTTGAGGTGCGTGATCTTGGCGATCTCGTCGGGCGGCAGCTTGCCCAACGTGCGTCGCGCGAAATCCTGCGTGTCGGGCCATGTCGAATCGGCGTGCGGATAATCGGACTCGAGCATGATGTGGTCGACGCCGATGCGGTCTCGGACTTCGATCGTGGTCGGGTCGTCGATCGTGCAGAACCAGAAGTTGCGACCGAGGATCTCGGACGGCAATACGTCGCCCGCCATTTGCTTCCACGCGGTACGACCGTGGCCCGATTGCGACATCATGAAGTCGAGGCGATCCATGACCATCGGCACCCACCCGATGCCGCCCTCGGACATCGCGATCTTGATCGAGGGGTAGCGGATCGGTACGCCCGCCCACAACCACTCGCAACATGCGATCAACGACTGCACCTGGAACAAAGTCGCGCCCGAACCGGCGCCCGCCGGCGCGGCGGGATCGCGAGGCAGCAGTTGCCCCGCCGACCCGATGTGAAGACAGATGATGGTGTCGGTCTCGACGCAAGCGCGCAGGATCGGGTCCCAATATTCGTGGTCGTGAATCGACGGCAGCCCGGCCATGTAGGGCTGCTCGGGTAACGACACCGCGACGAACCCGCGCTCGGCGTTGCGCCGGATCTCGGCGGCGGCTTCGTGCGAGTCGCGCAGGTAGGTGATGCCCATCGGCACGATGCGCTCGGGGTACGTGCCCCACCACTCGTCGTTGATCCAGTCGTTGAATGCCCGAGTGACGGCCAAGCCGAGCGCCGGGTCACTGGCATCGGAGTAGATGCGTCCGCAAAATCCGGTGATCTGCGACGGGAAACAAATGGAGGCCCAGATGCCGACGATGTCCATGTCGCGCACGCGGGCGTTGATGTCGAAGCACCCCTGCCGCATGTCGTCGAAGCGCGCCGGCTCGAATGTGAAGTCGTCGCGGTCGACCCGACCGACGAGCGCGTTGAAGCCCATCTGCGCGAAGACCTTGCCGTCGAAGTGCCACTGCTGATGACCCTCGGGCGTCTCGACGATCTTGGGCGCGTCGGCCTGGAACTTCTTCGGCAGTCGCCCTTCGAAGAGCCACGGCGGTTCGACGAGGTGATCGTCGACCGAGATGATCGTGTACTCGGCCGGCCGCGGCTCGGGATCAGGGAGTAGGCGGTCGCTCGGTGTGTAGGCGTAGTCGTGTATCGACATTGGCCCCCCTCATTCCGTCGGGACCCACACGACCGCGATCTCGTCGACGGTGATGTCGGTCTTTTCTAGTTCGATGCTCAACGATTCGACTTGCGCGGCCTTGCGGTCCCAGTCGTCCTGGATCGCCTGAAGCTTGTCGGTGAGTTCTTGCTCGAGATCGGCGAGCTCATCGTGTTGCCCTTCGAGACGGTTTTTGGCCGTCTCGAGCCGTTCACCCGCTTGCTCGCGCATGCGCTCTTTGCCCATCGTGCGAGTCACGGTGCCGAGCACGCTCTTTGTGCTCTTGCGCCCGCCGAGGAACGAGCCGAGGATGCCGCCGGCCGCGGAGACGACGGCGTCGAGGCCGCGCTTCTTCTTGTCGGAATGAACTTCGCGCACCTTGTCTTCGGCCTTGTCGATGGCGTCTTTGATGCGATCGATCTTGTCGGCCATCGTCTTGCGCAGCTTGTCGGCATCTTTGTCCGCGAGATCATCGGCAACCTGGCCGCAGCGAGTGGCGAAGTCGTCTTTCGATTCTCCGACACGCGAGAACAACTTGAGCTCGCTGTTCTTGAGCACCTCGACGGTCATCGTGCGGTAGAGGTGATCTTGCAGCTCGGTCTTGGCCTTCGCGAAATAGGTTTTCGACTTGAGTTCGGCGTCGGGCAGCACATAGACCGCAGAGTCGGGTGGCGTCGAGCGGAAGTCGCGATCGTCGTAGTCGACGTGGCGCGCCTCACTGGCATCGAGCGCGCCGTTGAGTGGGAAGAACACCGCCTCCCACTCTTGTTGCTCGCGGACGTCGGCCTTCTCGTCGTCGAAGAGCAGCTTGACGCGGGCAACGACTGCTGCCTCGAGCCGCTTGCTGCCCGAGCGGGCGTTGACTTCGGAGCCCCACGCCGCCGCGGGGTCGAGGTAATAGACGGGGACGCCGTCGGCGATCGTCGGGGCGAGCGAGCTCTCGTCATCAGCCAGCGCGGGGGCGGGTGCGGACATCGGGGCCGGGGGTTCGGCGCCTGGTGCGGTTGTGCTGCCGGCATCGGTCGGACGTGGCGCACTTTGCTGGCGCAACGGTGAGTCCGCCATCAGTGTGGTGATCTGCTCGCGTGAGAGGGGACCCGGCAGATAGGACAGCGCCCATCGGCTGGTGAACGTGAGGGGCTTGTTGGCCTTGGCGGAGTGCAGCACGAACTCGCGCTTCGCCAGACCCGAGATGGTGCTGTCGATGGTTTCCATGTCGGTCGCGCCCGCCGCGTCTTTGAGGCCCTCCATCAGTCGCGCTTTGTCCCGTTCGGTCTGCAGGCGCCCGATCATCCATGTGCCCGCGTTGGCGAGCGCCTTGTAGTCGATGTCGACGGGGTTTTGCGTGGCGAGCACCATGCCGACGCCGAAGGCGCGCGCTTGTTTGAAGATGGTGAGGATCGGTTTCTTGGCCGGTGGCATCGCGGTCGGAGGAACGAAACCGAAAACCTCGTCCATGTAGACGATGACGCGAAGGTCGGGTGTGCCCGACTGCTGGCGCATCCACGTGACGAGCTTGGACAACACGAGGGTCACGACGAACTGGCGCTCTTGGTCCGACAGGTGCGCGATCTCGATGATGGCCGCGTTGGGCTTGCCGTCGGTGTAGAGCAACGAATCGATGTCGAGCGGCACGCCGCGCGCCCAACTCGCAAACGCAGGGGACGCGATGAGACCGTTGAGCCTCATCGCCAGGCCGAGTCGATCTTTTTCGGGGAAGAACGTGTCGAGGTCGATGACCCCGAGCTTGCGCATCGGCGGCTGTTGCACTTGTGCAACCAGCGCGGCGAGGTCAAGGTCGGCGTTGTTGCGCCACGCGTTGGCGACGAGGTTGGACAGCAGGATGTGCTCGCGTCCCGACAGCGGATCACTCTCGATGTCGACGAGGTTCAACAGACTCGACACGAGACCGTCGATTTCGTCTTGCAGCACTTCGTCGTCGACGTCGGTACCCGGACGGCGCATGTCGCCGACGATGTTGAGCGGGATCCCGGTATTCGACCCTGGGGTGTAGATGGTGAAGTTGGCGGCGTCGTGCAGGGCGCGGATGCGGTCGGCGGTCATCTCCCACGCGGCTTGGCCGTCGGCCCACTGCTTGGCCACCACCGCCGCGTGTTCGTCGAGGGTGCGGCCCTCCTTCTTGGCGTCGGACTCGAGCACGTACGGGCGGAAGCTCTCGGGCTTTTGATCGGGGAAGGCGAGGAGGAGGTTGCCCATGTCGCCCTTGGGATCGATGATCAGCGCGGGGATGCCCTGCAGTAGGCATTCCTCGAGCAACACGATGCCGAGACCCGTCTTGCCCGAACCGGTCATGCCGACGATCACGCCGTGCGTCGTCAGATTGGCGGCCTCGTACATGACCAGTTCGTTGGCCCGCTTGTGGTCCGCCGCATTGATCTTGTCACCGAGGAACAAGCTGCCCTTGGGGATCTCCGCCATCCACGCTCCTTCGTCGACGAGAGCCTAGGCGGCCGCGGTTCGCCGAGGCCGCGGCGCGGAGGGTGGAGCTAGGCTTCTCCCACCTCCAACCCCCGCACAAGGAGCTTCTATGGCCCTCAAGGACAACCTCGGAAAGATTGCCAGCAAGGCAAAGGTCGTCGCTGAGAAGTCAGGCGACAAAATCGCCAGTGGCGTCGACAAGGCCACCGACAAGATCGACAAGAAGACCGGCGGCAAGTACCACGACAAGCTCGAAAAGGTCGACAACCTCGCGTCCAAGCTCGACAAGACCGCCAAAGAAGGCGCGGCCGACGCGACCGATGCTGCCGCTGACGCGGCCGCCCCTGCGGCCGAAGTGGTCCCACCCGAGGCCGAAGGTGACGCCACCCCGCCGACCGGCACGATGCCGAGCTGAAGTTGATCGCGGAGCGCCCGTCGCTGCGCTCTGCCCGTTGTGGTGCCCGCGTACGGCATTGCCGTTCGCGCCCCCATGCTCATTCTCCGGTGACGAAATGTGTGTCGTTGAATCGCGGGTGAGGCCAGCGCATTTGCGCTGATTGCCGCAGGTCAGCACGTCGCCGTTTCGTCACCGGAGAATGAGCAGGCGCGGCGAAACCCAAGGGGCCGGCGCCACTCCATTTCGTCACCGGAGAATAAGCAGGCGCGCGCGATTCGCTGGCCCGCGGCGGAGCCGCACCAGCTAGCGCAAGCGCTGAATCACCATGGCCATGCCCTGGCCGCCGCCGACGCACATCGACTCGACACCGAACTCTTTGTCGGAGTCCTCGAGACCATTGATCAATGTCGTCATGATGCGGGCACCCGTCATCCCGAACGGGTGACCGAGCGCAATGGCGCCGCCGTTGACGTTGAGCTTTTCGAACGGGATCTTGAGGGCATCTGCCGACGGAACGACCTGCGCCGCGAACGCTTCGTTGATCTCGAAGAGGTCGATGTCGTTGATCGTGAGCCGTGAACGGCCGACTTTGGACCGCTTGAGCGCCTGCTTGATCGCCTCGATCGGCCCGAGACCCATGATCTCGGGGCTCAGCGCGGTCACGCCCGAGCTGATGATCTTGGCCAGCGGCTTGAGGCCGAGCGCTTGCGCTTTCTTGGCCGACATGACCACGACCGCGGCTGCACCGTCGTTGAGCGGGCACGCATTGCCGGCAGTGACGGTGCCGTTCGGCTTGAACACCGGCTTGAGCCCGGACAGCGCCTCGACGGTGGTACCGGCGCGGGGGCAGTCGTCCTTGGAAACGATCGTGCCGTTGGCCAGCTTGTAGGGCGTGATCTCGCGCTCGAAGAAGCCGCGGGCAATGGCCTTTTCGGCACGGTTCTGCGACGAGGCCGCGAACTCGTCCTGGCGCTCGCGGCTGACCTTCTTGAACTCGGCGACGTTCTCCGCGGTCTGGCCCATGGCGATGTAGATGTCGGGCAGGCCCTGCGGTGCCTTCCAGCGGCCACCTTTGCCGGTGGAGCGGCCGGCGCTGCGCTCTTCGGCGTCGGCGAACAGTTCGTTGTGCGGTCCGCGGTCGGCGGCACCGTTGCCGAAGCGGCTCACGGCTTCGACGCCGCCGGCGATGAATATGTCGCCTTCACCGGCACGGATGGCGTGTGACGCCATGCGGATGGTCTGCAACGACGACGAGCAGTAGCGGTTGACCGTGGTACCGGGCACGTCGAGCCCGGCGAGGACGCCGGCGGCGCGACCGATGTTGGTACCTGCTTCGCCGGCGGGCTGGGCGCAGCCCCAGATGATGTCTTCGACCAGCTTGCCGTCGAGACCGATCTTGCCGAGCACATCGCTGATGATGAACGCGGACATGTCGTCGGGTCGGACATCGATGAACGACCCCTTACCGGCGCGCCCGATCGGTGTACGGGCGGTGCTGACGATGACGGCTTCGGGCGCGGGCATGGGGAATCTCCTCGGACCTGGGGTAGGACGGCGACAGGCTATCGCCGACGGTTAGACGAGCGCGGCGGTCTCGGTGTCGCGGCCGGAGCGGATCAGCGTGCCCCCGCGCTCGGCGGTGAGCTCACCGTTGCGCACGATGGCGTGGCCGTTGACGAACACGTGCTCGATGCCGTGGCTGTCGGCGTAGAGACGCCCCGCGCCACCCGGCAGGTCGAAGCGCATGGCGACGTCGTCGGTGCCGATCGTGGCCGGATCGAGGACGACGACATCGGCGTGCCAGCCCTCTTTGAGCTGGCCGCGCTGCTTGAGGCCGTAGAGCTTGGCCTGCACGTCGGTCATCAGATGGATCGCTTCTTCGAGCGGCAGGATCTCGTTTTCACGCACGGCGCGTTGCAGCATGCCGGTCACGTAGTTGAACGACGCCAGCAGGTCGAGATGCGCGCCGGCATCGGAGGCACCGATCACGGCTCGCTTGTCCCGCCAAACCTGCACCCGGGCTTTCCAGTCTTCGGTGCTCTCGGGCGGGGTCGGCGAGCCGAAGCTGGTGTTGAGCTCGTCGGCGACGGCGATGTCGCACAACACGTCCCACGCCTCGCGCCCTTGATCCTTGGCGATCTCGCCGACCATGCGACCGCGGTACTGCTCGTTCTCGGGAGCCATCACATCGAAGATGATCTTGTTGTCCCAATTGGCGACCGCGCGCATCGGGTTGTCGGCTTGTTGCGCACGGGCGTTGAGCGCGTTGCGTGCCGTCTTGTCGCGGAAGAGCTTCATCTTCTCGTCGCGAGAGGCGAGCATGGGCCCTTCCCATTCGGGCATGGCGTCGAGCACGAACCCGCTGGCGAACGACAGCCGCACACCGAAGCTGATCGGAATCGTCAGCGCGACGACTTTGCCGCCCTTCTTCGCGGCGTAGTCACTGGCTGACAACTTGCCGAGGCAATCTTCGAGATTGCCTTGATTGACCGACATCACATTCCAGTTGACCGCGCGCTGCGATGCGACGGACATGTCGGTCATGAGATCGACGGCCCACTGATCGAACTTGGGCCCTACCTGTGGGATGACTTCGATCGACGTGCCCTCGAACTCACCGCAGACACGGGCGAGTTCGACCATCTCTGCGGTGCTCGCGTAACGCGACGGCACCATGCGCCCGTCGGAATCGTTGTGCGTGCGGGCATACGACGACGTGAAGCCGAGCCCACCGGCGGCGAGACCATCGCGCAACAGTTGCTTCATCTGCTCGAGTTCTTCGGGGCTGGATTCGCGCTGGGTCGAATCAGCGCCCATGACGACGCGGCGGATGGCTGAGTGGCCGACCGACAACCCGAGGTTGATACCGAGGTGTCCGTCGATGCGGTCGAAGTATTCGGCGGTCGTCTTCCAGTTCCACGGCACACCTTGACGCAACGCCTCGACCGGCATGCCTTCGACGCGCGCCAACATGTTGAGCAAGTACTCGGCGTCGGAGGGATCGTCGGACAACGGCGCGATGGTGAACCCACAGTTGCCGGCGAACGCAGTGGTGACACCGTGCAACGGTGATGGCGTCAATGCGTCGTCCCAGAACACCTGCGCATCGAAGTGCGTGTGTACGTCGACGAACCCCGGGCACACGACTTTGCCGGTGGCGTCGATCACCGTCGGTGCATCACCGTCGATGCGACCGATCTGCACGATGCGGCCGTCCTTGATGCCGACGTCGGCGCGGAAGCGGGTGGCGCCCGTTCCGTCGATGACCTCGCCGTTGCGGATGATGACGTCGAACATGGCCTGCCCCCAAAAAAACAGTAGCTACGAGAGCTTACCCCTCACCGGTGTGATGAGCGCTTGCGCGAAGAACGGGCAAGCTAGGCGCGAAGAACGATCAGCTAGGCCTTCATTGCGCCGTCGACGCGGATCGTGATGCCGTTGATGTAGCTGGCTTCGCTCGAGGCCAAGAACGCGAATGCGGCGGCCAGTTCGTCGGGGGTGCCCATGCGTTCGAACGGCATGATGCGGACCATGATCGACACGTCGACTCCCTCGGGTGCGTTGAACTGCTCGGCGATGGGCGTCTCGACCCCACCAGGGGCGACGCAGTTGACCCGTACCCCTTGCAGCCCGTTGGAGACGGCCATGGTCTGGGTCAGCGCGATGACGCCACCCTTGGACGCCGAGTAGGCCGAGCTCCACGGCTGGGCATGGGTGCCCGCAGTCGAGGCCGTGTTGACGATGGCACCCTTGGTCGCGAGCAGATGGGGGAGCGCCAGCTTGGACATCCAGTAGGTACCGGTCAGGTTGACCCCGATGACGCGGTTCCACGCCTCGATGGTCTCGTCTTCGTCGGTGGCGAAATGGCCGAGGCCGGCGATGTTGCACAACACGTCGATGCGACCGAAGTCGCGTACGACGGCCTTGACCGTCTTCGTGATCGACGCGATGTCGAGCAGGTTGCAGGTATACGCCTTGGCGTTGCCCTTGGCGGCCTCGATCGCTTTAACGGTCTGGCGGACACCCTTGGCGTTGACGTCGACACACGCGACGGTCGCACCTTCGGAGGCCAGTCGCAGCGCCGTCGCCCTGCCGATGCCCGATGCGGCACCGGTGACGATCGCGACCTTCTTCTTGAAACGTGACATGACTGCTCCCTGCCTCACGATCTCTGCATCACGACGTGTTCGTGAGCTTGCCCAAGACCTTCTCAACGTAGTTCGACAAGTACTTCCACGCCGTGTCGATGGGCATGCCGCCACAGAACGGATGCAGGCCCGCGGCGGCACCTTCGCCGAGGCCCTTGAGCTCGGCGATGGATTCGTCGGGAGTCATGATGCGATAGATGCCTTCGGCGCGCAGCTCGGCCGGCGTCGAAGCGTGCGAGTGCACGGCGGAGCGGATGTCGGGCGTCTGCCACGCGCTGTAGGTCATCGCTTCGTGCAGGAGGTACTTGCCGATCTCGTCCCATGCGGCGTCGGGATCATCGGCGACCCAGGTGTGGTGGAAGCCCGCCGGCGGCATCGAGATGAAGCCCTGCGTACCGTGCTTCGCGCACTCTTCGTTGTAGACGGCTTCGAGTTCGGGCATGTTGGCTGCGAGCGAGATGGGTAGCCCGAATCGAGCCGCGCGGCGCACCGCGGGCTTGGAGGTCCCACCCAACATCAAGATCGGGTGCGGCTGCGTGAAGGGGCGGGGGGTCACCCGCACCGTGCGGCCGCGGAACTCGAACGGCTCGCCCGTCCAGCCCTTGAGCACCGCGTCGACGCACTCATCCATCACCTTGCCGCGGTCTTTCCAGCTGACGCCGGCCATTTCGTATTCTTCGGGCCGGTATCCCATGCCGAAAATCGTGATCGTGCGGCCGCCGCTGATGAGATCGAGCACGGCGATGTCCTCGGCCATGCGCAACGGATCGTGCAACGGCAGCAGGATCGCCGAGAACGTCACCATCATGTTCTTGGTGCGACCGAAGATCGACGCGGCGAAGATCTTCGGGCAGGGGCTCCAGCCGTTGTCCGCGCCGTGGTGCTCTTCGGTGCTGATGATGGAGAAGCCGTGCTTCTCCCCGTACTCGGCCATGTCGAGCATCTCTTTGTGCATGGCGCTGTGATGCGCTGGATCGACTCCAGGCGCAATCATGTTGAACCGCATCATCGACAGGACCATTGTCCGACGCCCCCTTTGTCGTGTTGACGGGCGACAGTCTGTCGCGTGCGCGGTCCGCGCGCCTGTTTGGGTCCGGCCGTCGCGGTGATAGCCGGTTCAGGTGCCGTGTGCTTCCAGTACGCGGGCGATCGCATCGAGTGCGTACGCAACGGCTTCGTACTGGGTGAAACCGGCCCCCTGCGCGCGGAGCTCGCTTACGAGCGCGGCGTTGAGTTGGGCGTCGATGGCTGCGGTGGCGCGTTGACGCAACGTGACGTGAAC
>JBDSMH010000061.1:0-8153 GCA_039915945.1 Acidimicrobiales bacterium
GGATGTGCTCGCGCAGCGGGCCGAGGTTGCCTCGCGCCGCGAGCACCGAGATGGTGATCAAGCTCCGTTGGGCCGGCGTGAGCTCGTGCGGATCGCGTCGACGACGTTTCCCGCCACCTGCGCAGGGGCGATCCCCATCGATCGGGTCGCCTCGCGTAAGGGGGCCCGCGCCGCGTTCTCGTGCGGCGCGAGCTCGCCCGAATGGACGGTTGCGTTCGGACAAGAAGATCTCGGTGTTCACCGCGCTCGGGCAAAGCACGCTCACCCCCACACCGGTGCCTTCGAGCTCGCGGTACAACGACTTCGGAGAGCCCGACCACCGCATGCTTCGTCGCGCAGTACATGCCGAGCGTGCTCGACGTCACCAGGCCCGCCTCGCTCGCCGTGTTGACGATGTGGCCGAAGCCCTGGGCCACCAGCAGCGGCCGGTCGACCGTCATGAGCGGGCCGTGGCGATCCCACACCGCGGCCGGCATGCCCAAGCGGCCTACGTCGTGGACGAACGCGGCACGACGCGCCAGCCCGGCCTCGTCGGCCGGAACATTCAGGAGGGTGGTGGTGCCGACCACGAGCTCGGCGGTGCGGCGGGCGTGCCCCGCGAAATAGGGCCAGCGGAGGTCACAGAAGTCGCCGACCGTTTCCAGTACGGCGTCGAGCTCGTTGTCGCTGAGTGAGGGCCGCTCGATGGGCTCGGCCGCCAGCACCTCGTCGACGGTGTTGTCGTCGAGGCGGTCGAGCAATGTGGCGGGGTCGATCTCGACCACGGCAGCCAGCTGCGGATCGAAGTGTGTGCCGCTGCGGGCGCGAACCATCGCGACCGCCTCATTGTGCCGCCCATGCGGTGGACCACCTCGCAGGCCTCCGCGACCTGCGGTGCGCGCCGCAAGCGAGAGCCTTGTCGCCGGCCAGGCTGGGAGAAACGCCCTCGCCGTCCCATCGCGCGTAGGCCTGCTCGAGCCCAGCACGCGGCGCGGCGCCCAGCCCCAATCGCTCCGCGAGTCCACCCGCGGCCGAAGAGTGGTTCGCCATCTGCTCGATGACCGCGCTGCCGCGACTGGCGATGAGCGAGAGCCGCTGGCGGGCGCGGTGTAGAGCCGGCGCGCCGAAACCAGCCTGGCGCATCATCAGGCGCATCGCGTCGAACCCGGCCAGGTCCACCTCGACGGAGCGGGCGAAGGTACCGCCATGCCAGCGCTCGTCGACGATCTCGACCCGCCGTAACCGAACTCACGGACGCGCTCCGCGCCCGACTCCACCCGCCCAGCTCGCGACCTCGCCTCCGTGCGATGGCTAACCGATCAGGCGTGTCGCGGTGTCTTGTCTGAGGTCGACGGGTAGGGAAGGGGTCCGACCCGGGAGTCGGGTTGGTGAACTCCCCGGGTCGGGGCGTCGAGGTCAGGGGAGGTCGAAGCGGTCGTTGTCCATGACCTTGGCCCACGCTGACACGAAGTCGTTCACGAATTTCGTGTTCGCGTTGTTCTGCGCGTAGACCTCGGCGATGGCGCGGAGTTCGGAGTTGGAGCCGAATATGAGATCGACCCGTGTGCCGGTCCATTTCGCGGCGCCGCTCGATCGGTTGGTGGCGGTGAACGCTTCGTCGGTTTCGTCGGTCGCTTTCCATTTGAGGTCGATGTCGAGCAGGTTGACGAAGAAGTCGTTGGTGAGTTGGCCGGGGCGGTCGGTGAGCACGCCGTGGGTGTTGCCGCCGGCGTTGGCGCCCATTGCTCGCATGCCGCCCACCAGTGCCGTCATCTCGGGCGCGGATAGGTTGAGCGTGAAGGCTTTGTCGACGAGCATGTGCTCAGCGGCCAGGAGCGCGCCCTTTTGAAGGTAGTTGCGGAAGCCGTCGGCTTTCGGCTCCAGGTAGGAAATGGAGCCGACTTCGGTCATGTCCTGGGTGGCGTCGGTTCGGCCGGGGTTGAACGGCACGGTGACGTCGTGGCCGGCCGCCTTCGCCGCGGCTTCGACTCCGGCGGCGCCACCGAGCACGATGAGGTCGGCGAGCGACACCTTCTTGCCACCCGTTCGGCCATTGTTGAAGTCGTGCTGGATGCCCTCGAGCTTGGCGATCACTTGGCGGACGCCGGACTGGATGTTGACATCCCACTCGGCCATCGGCGAAAGACGGATCCTCGCGCCGTTGGCGCCGCCGCGCTTGTCGGTGTCGCGGTAGGTCGACGCAGAGGCCCAGGCCGTCGACACGAGCTCGCTGACCGACAAGCCCGCGCCAACGATCTTCGCCTTAAGAGCGGCGATATCGGCGGCGTCGATGAGCTCGTGGTCGATTTTCGGCACTGGGTCCTGCCAGACGAGGACTTCGGCGGGAACTGCGGGGCCGAGGTAACGGGCCCGCGGGCCCATGTCGCGGTGTAACAGCTTGAACCAGGCGCGTGCGAACGCGTCGGCGAACTGGTCGGGGTTGGCGTGGAACCGCTCCGAGATCTCGCGGTACACCGGGTCGACCTTCATGGACATGTCGGCCGTGGTCATCGTCGGTCTGACCTTGTTGGACGGGTCGTGTGCCATCGGCACCATGTCCTCGTCGGCGCAGTCGATCGGGTGCCACTGCCATGCACCGCCGGGGCCCTTGACGCACTCCCACTCGTACTTGAGGAGGAGATCGAAGTAGCCGTTGTCCCACTTCGTCGGGTTGGTTGTCCAGGGGCCTTCGATGCCGGAGGTGATCGTGTCGTCCCTCATGCCGGAGCCGAAGTCGCTGGTCCAACCGAAGCCCTGCTCCGCGAGGCTGGCGCCCTCTGGTTCCGGGCCCGCGTGCTCGTCGCCGGAAGCCGCGCCATGGGATTTGCCGAACGTGTGGCCGCCAGCGGTCAGCGCTACGGTCTCTTCGTCGTTCATCGCCATACGAGCGAAGGTCTCGCGAACGTCGCGACCCGACCCCATCGGGTCAGGGTTGCCGTTCGGACCCTGCGGGTTGACGTAAATCAAGCCCATCTGAACGGCGCCGAGTGGGTTGGCGAGCTCGCGGTCGCCCGAGTAGCGCAGGTCGTCGAGCCACACCGTCTCGGGGCCCCAGTACACGTCCTCCTCCGGCGTCCAGATGTCGGGACGGCCGAAACCGAACCCAAACGTCGTGAAGCCCATCGTCTCCAGGGCACGGTTGCCGGCCAGCACGAGCAAATCCGCCCAGGAGACCTGGTTGCCGTACTTCTGCTTGACCGGCCAGAGCAGGCGCCGGGCCTTGTCGAGGTTGGCGTTGTCGGGCCAGCTGTCGAGCGGGGCGAAGCGCTGCGCACCACTACCAGCGCCGCCGCGTCCGTCGTAGACACGATACGTGCCGGCCGCGTGCCACGACATCCGGATGAAGAACGGGCCGTAGTGGCCATAGTCGGCAGGCCACCAATCCTGGGAATCGGTCATCAACGCGTCGACATCGGCGATCAGCGCCTTGACGTCGAGGCCCTTGAACGCCTCGGCGTAATCGAACGCTGGGCCGAGCGGGTTCGCAGCCGGATGATTCTGGCGCAGGATCCGCAAGTTGAGCTGATTCGGCCACCAGTGCTGGTTTGCAGTAATGCCGGTGGCCTGATGACCGGCGTTCATCACCGGACACACGGCGACGTCCGGGGCGTCGCTGGTGACGACCGTTCCATGATCTTCGTTGCTCATATTCACTCCTTTGTTGTCCAAGTGCGGGCGGGTGTGGTTAGGAACTCAAGGCGCGGTGCGGCGCTACTGGCAGGACGGACAGCTCCCCCAGTACATGACCTCCGCTTCGGTGACCGCGAAGCCTTGATCGTCCGACGCGGTCAAACACGGCCTGTCGCCGACCGCGCAGTCGACATCGCGCACCGCACCGCAGGTCCGGCAGATCACGTGATGGTGGTTGTCGCCGACGCGGTCCTCGTACCGGGACGGTGAGCCGGCCGGCTGGATCCGCCGGATGATCCCGTTGTCGGCCAAAACACCGAGCGCGTCGTACACGGCCTGACGCGAAATCACCCCGAGCTCGGCTCGTACCACCCGAGCAACCTCATCAGCGTCGCCGTGCGGGTGCTCAGCGACCGCGCGCAACACGGCAAGCCGTTGCGCGGTGACCTGGATTCCTCGCTCGCGCAGCAAGTCCGCTAGATCGTTCGACACGCCGTTCTGTCTAGTCGCGTATTCCAGACCCTGTCAAGACCAAGACAAGATCCGTACCGGGAGGGTGGGCGGACAGCGCCAGAACGCAGAATCGAACATGTCATGACTTCTGACGGGATCTAGGTCGGGAGAAGCGTGGTTCTCGACGGGGGAACCGTGCAGCGACCGACCGAAACTGTGAACTAGCGCTCGATGCGGAACACTCCTCTGTATCTTGGCTCGGCCCCCGCTGGCGGTGCGATGGTCGCGCTGGCCTTAACTCATCGCCTCAGTCCGCCGCCGCAGCCGCACCTCGCCCTGCTCAAGACGTTCGGCTTCACCTCGCGTCAACTCGCAGCCGTCGTCGCCTGGCAATGATCGGTCGCCATCGCGATCGGCACCAACGTCGATGTCATCCTCGGTCGCGAGGCAATAAGACGTCTTCGCAGACGAACTCCACGCCGGCGCTCGCCCAAACGTCCCCACACTGTCGATCATCGTCGTCGCCATCCGTGCGCTCGCACTCGCCAACCTCGTCGCCGCCGTCCCTGGACGTATCGCCGCACACACACCGACCGCGTTATGGAGCGCACTGACAAATCCGCGGCGAATCGAGTCGTTCTTGCATCCACTGGTCATGACCGAACACCACAAGCGTGACATCTTTCTGCCGCGAACAGACGGCGGTGTTGCCCCGCAGGGCGCAGTCGTCCTCTCGTTGTCCGGGCTCGCCATCGTTGCGTCGCATCCGCCGTGGCTAGGCTGCGCGCCGTCGGCGAAAGCCTCAAACAGACAAGCTCGCCCGACGCACCATGAACGACACCCCCCACGCAACGGTCCCGGCGTGGAGCACCCCCCTCGATGCCATCAGGCTCATACTCCGAGGCGTCACGTATCGCACCGCGAGCCGCGTCGCGCTCGTTGTGGGCTCAATCCTCTCGACCGTGAATCAAGGCACGGTGATCGCCAACGGCCACGCGGTCGCCACGACTTGGATTCGAGTCGCGGTCAACTACATGGTCCCGTACACGGTGGCGAGCATCGGCTATCTGTCGCCGTTTCGCGTCGGGAAGTCACAGGGCAACTGACGGACCGACGGGCGATGCTTCACGAAAGCGGCTTTCGCGCCAAGCCGACGCATCTACAACCGGGGCACCAGTTCTCCAGTCCGTCGCGATCCGCCGCCCACGCGTCTTTCCCTGCGAGTGGGAAGCGTTCAGCGTGGAGTTGGGTTCTACTTACTGTGGAACAACATCGAGCGGAGGACAATCCTGGCGGGATCGTTGTCTACTGGCGGCCGATGTGCGCGTTTTGTGGCAGCCTCCGACGTCAACTCGACAAACATCGAATTGAATACCACCTCGTAAACATCTGGGACAACCCTGCAGGCGCGGCCTACGTCCGATCGGTCGCCCGCGGACATGAGACGGTCCCGACCGTCTCTGTCGGCACCGTCGCACTCGTGAACCCGACCGTACAGGCCGTGCTGGCTGCCGCCCGGAAGCACACGCGGGCGTCGGTGCCAACCAACTACGAGGCACCGCAACCGCGAGGACTCTTTCGCTTGATCGCCAGGGTCCTCGGCGGTTGAGGTCTAGTGGCTCTCATGTCACCGAAATCTCAGGCCGTGGTCCGAGGGGTCGCGCCGGCAATGTTCCGTGATCACATGTCGGTCCCCACAATCGCCGCGCTCGCGCCCGCACGCCGACACCTCGACCGCCGCGGGCGACGCGATGTCACGCTCGTGATCACCGGTGGGCTGCGCGCCCACACCGACTTCGTCAAAGCACTCGCAGTGGGCGCCGATGCCGTCGCCATCGCCAACTCAGCGATCCAGGCGATCGGCTGCCTCGGCATGCGCGCATTGCCTCGAACGCATGCCCCGTGGGTATCGCAATTCAGCGGCCGGACCTTTTCGCCCGCCTCATCGTCGACGACGCCGCAAAGCGGCTGACACGCTTTCCCGCCGCAACCAACGAACTTATGGTGGTTCTCGCTCGCGCCTGCGGACACCACCGGCTCGACGAGTTCAGCCTCGACGACCTCACCACCTTCGATCGAGACATGGCCTACCTAGCCGGCGTCGCCTACGGCGGCGTCGACCTGTGACGCACGAATGATCGGACACATGCGGCTCACGACATAGAGGAGAAACGATGACTGAAACCGGCCAGCGCGTCACCTTCACCGGCAGCCAAGGCACATCTCTCGCCGGGCGGCTCGACTTGCCAGCGGGGCCACCACGCGCCTTTGCACTCTTTGCTCAATGCTTTACCTGCTCCAAGGAAACGCGCGCGGCGGGACGCATCGCCGCTGGGCTCAACGCACAGGGAATCGCTGTCCTGCGCTTCGACTTCACCGGCCTCGGCGCGAGCGAGGGCGAGTTCGCGAACACCGACTTTTCCAGCAACCTCGAAGACCTCCGACGAGCCGCCGCCTGGTTGCGCAAACACCACCAAGCACCACAGATACTCGTGGGCCACTCGCTGGGCGGCGCCGCCGTGCTCGCCATTGCCGCCGACATTCCTGAGGTGTACGCGGTCGCGACGATCGGCGCACCGTCAACGACCGATCACCTGACCCATTTCTTTCGCAACGATCTACCCGCGATCGATCACCTCGGCCGCGCGACGGTCGACATCGGCGGCCGACCATTCACCATCCGGCGCGAATTCATCGACGACCTCAAACGCCACGTCGTCGAAGACCACGCCGCGCGGCTCGGCGCAGCTTTGCTCGTCTTGCATTCACCCACCGACTTGGTCGTGGGCATAGAACACGCCGCGCGCATCTACACGGCGGCCCGCCACCCAAAGAGCTTCGTAGCGCTCGACGGCGCGGATCACCTTCTCAGCGATACCGCCGACGCGTGTTACGCCGCAGACATCATCGGCACCTGGGCCGCTCGCTACATTCACGAACAGTCCCCGGCCGCACCACCGCCCGCCGCGACCGCGCCGGTCGTCGTCGCCGAGACACGGCAGGGAACATTCCTCAACCACGTCGTCGCCGGCCGTCACCAGTTCCTCACCGACGAACCCACCGATGCCGGCGGATACGACTCGGGCCCATCGCCCTACGACCTCCTCGGCGCCGCCCTCGGCGCTTGCACATCCATGACGCTTCGCCTCTACGCCAACCGCAAAGGCATCCCGCTCAAGCGAGTCACCGTCGAGATCAGCCACTCGAAGGTCCACCTCGACGATGCAGGCAAAACGAGCGCCAAGATCGATCACTTCGATCGCACCATCCTGCTCGACGGCGCGCTCAGCGACGATCAACGCTCCTCGTTACTCACCATCGCGGACCGCTGTCCAGTGCACCGCACGCTCAAGGGCTCCACTCGGATCACGACCAACCTGCACTAAAGCTAAGTCGACCACCCAATTCGCCGAGCGGCGACCGCAACGCCCCGACGATGCGCCACGCCCCAACGCCAATCCACTCGGGTTCGATCACGCCACAGCAACGTCCCGCCACCTCACAGCCACCAAGGACCCTCCTATGGGGCTGCTCCTGGCCGCAGTGGGATTCGACGACTGATGTGTGGTTGATGGTCGCGGCGGAGCGGTCTGGTTTGGCCGACGAACTCGAGGGATTGCGCCAGACGGACGCTGCGGTCACTCCGGCGTGTCGTCGTACGCGGCCACGAGCCGTCCGCGGTCTGAAGTACTTGTAGGAAAGACCTTCTGCGTCATGTCCAAGAACGTGTCGGCTGACAGCACAGCCATAGCGGCGAAGACGTCGGGGTTCTGCGAAACGATGTTCCAGCAGCGCGTCACCGGGTGCCATCGCGTGGGCTAGCTCTGACAACAGCTTTGACCGTTTGTCCGGGTTGAGGTTGCCGATCGTGCCCCCAAGAACACGATGAGCTGACGTCCGAACCGAGGAAGCTGATCGATGTGTTGTTCGAAGTCGCCGACCATAGCAGTGATCGACACATGCGAGTCGATTATCGTCAGATCTCCGCCGCGTCGACCAACGCGACGTCGAACGCGACGTCGAACGCGACGTCGAACGCGACGTCGAACGCGACGTCGAACGCGACGTCGAACGCGACGTCGAACGCGACG
>JBDSMH010000237.1:0-49136 GCA_039915945.1 Acidimicrobiales bacterium
TGCCGACGAAACACCACCGCGCCGCATAGGCGCGCCGCCCCAACCAGGCCGGTGTGGCGACCACACGAGATTTCGCGACCTCGGCCATTTCGGCTAGGGACGGGCTGCCTGATCCCGATGCCGACACAGAAGGGGTACTTTATCCTCAGCCACTCGCGGGGAGCGGTCACGGAGGACCAGTAGTGGCGGGGAATCGAGCGACAGGACTGCCGCCCCGCAGCGACCACCGCAACGGCGATCGTGCGCCACTGCGCCTCGCCCTCGTCGGGGCGGGTGCGATGGGGTCGCTCCATGCCCGCGTCGCCAGTCAGCATTCACTCGTCGACCTCGCGGCGATCGTCGACATCGACGAATCGGCGGGGGGCGCGCTGGCCGACCGCTTCGATTGCCCGTACCGCGGCGACCTCGAGGAGGGCGCGTTCGACGCGGTCGTCATTGCCTCCCCCACCGAAACCCATCTCGACTGGGTGCGCCGCGCCCTCGACTTGGGCCTACCCGTGCTCGTCGAAAAGCCGATGGCCCTCGACCTCGCCGGCGCCCGCTCGATGGTCGACCGTGCCGCCGCCCTCGACGTGCCGATCACCTGTGGGTTCGTCGAGCGCTGGAACGCGGCAGTGATGCTCGCCATCGAAATCGTCAAGGAACCGGTGTACCTCCAGGCGTTTCGCCACTCGCCCTACGTGGCCCGCATACGCGGCGGCGTCACCGGTGACCTCCTCATCCACGACGTCGATCTGGCGTTGCGTTTCTTCGGGGGTGCCCCGACGCAGGTGCAGGCCCGCCTCGGCTACTTCCATCCGCAATCAGAGACGACCGCCGAAGACGTGGCCGAAGCCCAACTGACCTTCGCCGGTGGCGGACTCGCAACGATCTCGGCCAGTCGCATCGGGCAGCAAAAAGTGCGTCAGCTACGGGTGCACGACCTCGACCGAATGCTCGAGATCGACCTGCTGCGTCAAGATGTCACCGTGTTTCGTCATGTCGGCAACGAGTTCGAGGAAAGTGGTGCCTACCGGCAGCAGACGGTGATCGACATCCCGGTGATCGCCAACCGCAGAGAGCCGCTGATGGCGCAGCTCGACCACTTCGTGGCGCTCGCCGACGGGCAGGTCGACCACGCCGCCGAACGGGCAACGCTGCTGCCGCCGCACGAGGTCATCGATCGCGTGCTCACCGATGGACACGCGCCCGAGCGGCCCGCAACCGAGCGGCGAGACCGATAGCGGCTCATGCGTATCGCCTACCTCAACAACTTCTTCCTTCCCCGCCCGAGCGGGAGCTCGCATCTCACCGCGGAGCTGGCCAAGCGATTCGCGCATCGCGGCGACGAAGTCGTCGTCATCACGAGCGAATACGAGGGCGCGCCGACCGACGAGCAACGCGACGGCTACCGCATCCATCGCGTGCCGTGCGTGACGCTGCCCAAGGTCGACATCGCACTCAACTTCGATGCGACCCTCACCGCGTCGCCCTCCAACCTGCGCAGGGTGTTCCGCGAGCTCGACGCGCTGCGCCCCGATGTCGTCCATGCGCACGGGCAGTTCTTCGACCTGACGTTCGCCGCGTCATGGTGGGCGCGCAGGCGGCGAGTACCTCTCGCCATCAGCGTGCACACCCGGCTCGAACATCCTTCACCGCTGCCCAACGCCGTGCTCAACGCGGCGGACCGCACGGCCATCCGCCTGCTCACGCGCTGGGCCGACCCGTACATGGTCGTCATGGACCAGCAGATGCACGACTACATTCGCTCTCGGTACCGCACCCGCGAGACGCGAATGGTGCCCATCCCCGTCGGCGTCGACATCGATCGGTTCGCCAACGCCGACGTCGACTCCGTGCGTGCCCGACTCGGTATCGGCGGCGCGCCGCTGATCCTGTCGGTGGGCCATGTCATCGCCATCCGCAACCGGCTCACGCTCGTCGAGGCGATGCCAGCAGTGCTCGCGGCGCATCCCTACGCGCGCCTCGTGGTCGTCGGCGCGGTCTACGACGACCGGTTCCTCGAACGCGCTCGCCAGCTCGGCATCGCCCACGCTATCATCTGCACCGGCAAGGTCGACAAAGACGAGATACCGCCCTATGTCGCGGCGGCCGATATCGAAGCGCATGACCTCGAAGGCATCGGCCTCGGCACGGCTTCGCTCGAAGTCATGGCGGCCGGCATTCCCACCATCGCCGCGGTGCGCCCCGACAACTTCCTCGGCATCACGCTGCGCAATTGGCAAGATCTCGTCCTGGTCGAGCCGGGCAATGCCGGGCAGCTCGGCTCTTCGATCCTGCGCCTGCTCGCGGACCCTGAGCTGCGCCGCGAACTCGGTGAGAATCAGCGCAAGCTCGTCGACGCCCACTTCGCGATGAACGTGGTGGCGGACCAGCACCGCGACCTCTACGAGCGCGCCGTCAATGCTCGCCGGTGATCATCTGCACTTCGGCGCCGTCGACTTCGACGCGCCCGATCGGTCGGGCCGGTACTCCGCCCACAATCGTCCCCGCCGGGACGTCGGCACTGACGACTGCGCCTGCGGCGACCACGGACCGGTCGCCGATCGTCACGCCCATCATCACCACCGCGTTCGCTCCGATGAACACATAGTCGCCGATGACGACGGGCTCACGTTCGACGGCATCGTGGGCACGTGCCGTCACACAACGACGCACCGTCGAATGGGTATAGATATGCACGCCGCAACTCACGTCGCAGCCGCGTCCGATGCGCAACCCGCCACTGCCGTCGAGCACGGTGAAGGCACCGATCCACGTACCCTCACCGATCTCCGGAGTGCCGACAAACCAGGCGTATGGGTTGTACGGATTCGGGTTGAAGCCCGGGTGTTCGTGAAGCGGTCGGTCATCCATCGGTATCCTCCTCGGCCGGCGGCCGTCGTCAGCGGCCCAACTCGGCCTTGAACTCGTCGACGACGGTGCGTAGCCCGTCTTCGACATCGATCGTCGGTTGCCACCCCAGCACCTCGCGAATGCGACTGATGTCGGCCGCCCTTCTCGACACGAGCACGGCGCGAGGACGAAACACCGGCTCGACGGCGACACCCATGTGCTGGATCAGGATGCGCGCGAGATCGCGGATCGACGTCGAGACGCCCGTGCCGACGTTGAGCACCGAGCCGCTCACCTCGCTCTCGAGTGCCATCACGAGCGACCGCGCGATGTCGTGCACATGGATGAAGTCCATCGACTGCTCACCGTCACCGTCGATCACCGGCGCGTCGCCGTTGGCGATACGGCGCAAGAAGGTGAGTACCACCGACGTGTAGTACGCGTCGGTGCGCTGGCCGGGCCCGTAGACGTTGAAGAAACGCAACGCCATCCACGACAAGCCCCGCGTCTCTTCGAAGAACGCAAGCAGGCGCTCGCCGGCCAGCTTTGAGATGCAGTACGGCGTGCGCGGATCGGCTTCGTCGCTCTCGCTCATCGGCAACTTCTTCGGGTCGCCGTAGACCGACGCGCTTGACGCGAACACGAACCGCTCGACACCGGCCTCGCACGCCGACTCGGCCACGTGCTGCGTGCCCATCAAGTTGACGTCGAAGCTCTCGGTCGGCGCCGCGACACTCTTGTTGATCGCCAACGCCGCGAGATGCACCACCCGATCGACACCGTGCATCGCCCGATCGACGAGCGCGCGGTAGCGCACATCACCTTCGATGATCTCGAGCCGTTCGTGACCGGCGATCTCGGCGACGCGCCGTTGGTCGGGTCGATAGAAGTTGTCGAAGATGCGCACGCGCCATCCCCGTTGCAGCAGTTGCGCAGTGAGGTGACTGCCGATGAAACCTGCTCCCCCGGTCACCAGCACGGTGCCGTTGTCTGTCATCGCAATCCTCCGTCGTCAGGCTTCACGGGCGAGTTGCTCGTCGATGACGTCGCCCAGCACCGCAACGACGTGGTCGACGTCGTCATCGCTGAGCTCCGCATGCATCGGCAAGGCAAGGTGTTGGCGGAACAGCCTCGCCGATGTGGGGCACCGTACCGGAGCCACCCCGGACGAGGCGTAGATGGGCTGCAGGTGGGAGGCATAGGTGCCGATGTTGCAGCCGATGCCCCGGTCTCGCAGCGCGAGCGCGACCTTGTCGCGCGACACGGGCCCGCCGATCGTGACGGCGTAGGACTGGAACACCTGCTGGCGGTCGGTGGGCTCGGCCGGTGACTCGACGAGCGCGATCGAGCGCAGCCCCGCGCTATAACGAGTCGCAACGTGACGGCGCTTGGCCAGCAACTCGTCGAGCCGTTGCAACTGCACGAGCGCGATGGCGGCCAAGATGTCGGAGAGTTTGTAGTTGTAGCCGAGGTCGTCGAAAATCGGTATCGGCAGCTGCGCCGAATGCTGCCGTGAGAACGCGCTCTCCATGCCGAAGCACGACAGCTTGCGCACTCGATCGGCGATCGATCGATCGTCGGTGGTGACGACGCCGCCCTCACCACATGTGATGCCCTTGCGGCCGTGCAACGAGAAACACGCGGCGTGGCCGAACGAGCCCGTCGGGCGACCGCGATACGAAGCACCCGTTGCGCACGCCGCGTCTTCGAGAACAAATAGTCCCCGATCTCGGGCGATGGCTTCGATCTCGTCGTAGTCGGCGACTTGGCCGAAGGCATCGACCGCGATGACACCGCGCGTCCGTGGCGTGATGGCCGCGGTGATTGTTTGCGCATCGATGGTGGCGGTGTCAGGACGAACGTCGACGAACACCGGACGCGCGCCGCAGTACAACACCGCGTGACCGGTCGCCGGGAAGGTGTAGTCGGCAACGAGCACCTCATCGCCGGCACCGACGCCCAAGGCCAGCAAGGCCAAATGCAGGCCGGCGGTGCAGTTGTTGACCGCGACGGCGTGGGCCACCCCGCACTGTTCGGCGAATGCCTCTTCGAACGCGCGCGTGCGCGGACCCTGACCCGCCACCCAGCCCGACTGGAACGCTTCGTTCACCGCTCGCAACTCGGCCGCGCCGAGCGAAGGAAAGCCGAGTGGTACGTCGCGGCGGGTGCGATCCATCGGCCCCACCTATCGCAGTACTGCGTCGATGACGCGCTCGATGTCGGAACCATCGAGCGCAGGGTGGACCGGTAGCGACAGCACCGACGACGCGGCTCGGCGGGCTTGCACCGGTGGCGCCGCGACGACACGGGGATGATCGGCGTAACACGGGTAGTCGAGGATCGTCTTCGGGTAGTAGACGCCGAAGCCGACCGAGTTTTTGGTCAGGCGCTCGCACAACGCACTCCGGTCGCAACCGCCCGCAGAGGCGTCGATGCGCACCGTGTACTGGTGGAAGACGTGCGTGTGCCCCGTCGCAGTCGACGGCGTGACGATCCAATCGTTGCCGGCGAGACCTTCGGTCAGCGTGGCCGCGTTGCGTTGCCGAGCCGCGTTTGTATCGGACAGTCGATCGAGTTGCGGCAACCCGATAGCCGCCGCGACATCGGTCATGCGCCAGTTGTGGCCCACCATCGCGTAGTCGTAGCGGCCCCGCATGCCCTGATTGCGCAACATGCGAACGCGATCCGCGACTGCGTCGTCGTCGGTGGTGACGATGCCACCTTCGCCTGTCGTCACGTTCTTCGTCGCGTAGAACGAGAACGATCCCACACCATACGAACCCGCGGCCTTGCCGTCGCACTGCGCGCCGTGCGCTTGCGCCGCGTCCTCGACGACAGCCAATCCTCTCGCGCCGGCCACCGCCGCGATGGCCGTCATGTCGGCCATCTGGCCGTAGAGATGTACGGGCATGATCGCCGCAGTGCGCGGCGTGATCGCCGCCTCGATGGCGGCGACATCGAGGCAGTAGTCGTCGAGCGAGATATCGGCGAGCACCGCCGTCGCGCCGGTTTCGAGGATGGCGTTGACCGTCGCGACGAACGTGAACGGCGACGTGATGACCTCGTCGCCCGGGCCGATACCCGAGGCCAGCAGCGCGGCTACGAGCGACACCGTGCCGTTGCTCACCGCGACCGCGTGGCGCACACCACAGATCTCGGCGAAGCGGCGCTCGAAGCGCTCGACCATCGGGCCCTGCACGAGATGACCCGATCGCAACACTTCGAGAACCAGTGACTCGGACGCAGCATCGATGGCGACGGCCGCCATCGGTACGAAGTTGTCAGTCATCGGCGGCCCACCACTGCTCGCCGCACACCGTGCAGTTGGCCGCGCGGGGTGGTTGGTCGCTGCCGCGAGCGAAGATCTGACCGCAGCGGCACACCCAGCCGATGTGACGCGCCGGATTGCCCACGACGAGCGCGTGCGCGGCCACCGCCCTGGTCACGACGCTGCCGGCCCCGATCATCGCGTAGGCCCCGATGTCGCGTCCGCACACGACCGTTGCATTCGCACCGATCGATGCGCCGTTGCCGACGACAGTGCGGACAACCGACCACTCGGCGTTGTAGGCGCGAGGAAACAGGTCATTGGTGAAGACAACGCTCGGCCCGACGAACACGTCGTCGTGCAACGTGACGCCGGCGTAGACGGACACGTTGTTCTGCACCTTCACCCGCGACCCCACGACGACTCCGGCATCGATGAAGACGTTCTTGCCCAGGATGCACTGCGGGCCGATGACCGCCCCCCGGCGCACCTGGCAATGGTGCCAGATACGCGTGCCGTCACCGAGCGATACGCCATCCTCGATGATCGCGGTTTCGTGTACCAACGCGTCAGCCACGGACGAAAGCTAAACCAACTGCGTCACCATGCGGTGCAGGGGCTCGCGGAAGTCGGCGAGCAACGGCAAACCGGCGAGGCGCAACACGGCGTTGTCGAGCACCGAATTGGCCGGGCGCGGTGCCGGCCGTGGCGGGTCGAGCTCTGCGGTGGTGATGGGCTCGACGCGGCTCGGGTCGAGCCCGGCCGCCCGCAATACCTCTTGCGCGAACTCGAACCAGCTGACCGCCCCCTGATTGGTGACGTGGTGCACGCCGGCGCGGCGGTCGATCACCAGTCGGTAGACGGCGTCGGCGAGGTCGTCGGTGAAGGTCGGATGGCCGCGTTGGTCCGCCACGAACCGCAACCGATCGTGTTGACCCGCCAGCCGCAGGATGGTCTTGACCATATTTTTGCCGTGCAGGCCGCAGACCCACGAGGTGCGCACGACGGTCGCATCAGGCCCGGCCTCGCCCTCGCCGGCGAGCTTGGACCGACCGTAGACAGACTGCGGGTCGGGCTTGTCCCACTCGACATAGGGCACGGGTTTGTCCCCGCTGAACACGTAGTCGGTCGAAATGTGGCACAGGTGCGCGCCGACCAGCTGTGTCGCCTCGCGCATCCAACGCGGCGCGAGCGCATTGTCGCGAAACGCGCGGTCGGGATCGGACTCGCAGGCATCGACCGCTGTCCACGCCGCGCAATGCACGACGGCCGCCGGGCGCAGCGTGGTGACGATCGACAACACCGCGTCGCGATCACCGGCGTCGAGCTGTGATCGATCGCAGCCGACCACGTCGTGCCCCGCGGTTGCGAACCGAGCGACACAGTCGTGACCGAGTTGGCCGCCGGCTCCGGTGACGAGAACGCGCACGGGCGGCCTCAGCCCTGTCGCTGGCGCAGGGGCTCCCACCACCAGCGGTGCGCGGCGTACCACTGGACCGTTGCCTCGAGCGCCTCGCCGAGGTCGCGGGTCGGCGCCCAGCCCAGGGCGCGCATCTTTTCGATCGAGATCGAATAGCGGCGGTCGTGACCCAATCGATCGGTGACGTATTCGATGAAGCTCTCGTCGCGGCCACAGAGCGCCAGCAAGCGGTCGGTGAGCTCGCGGTTGGTGATCTCGTTGCCCGCGCCGATGTTGTAGATGTCGCCGATGACGCCTTTGCGCAACACGAGGTCGACGCCGGCACAGTTGTCCTCGACGAAGCACCAGTCGCGCACGTTGAGACCGTCGCCGTACAACGGCACCTTGCGCCCGTCGAGCAAGTTGGTCACGAACAACGGGATGACCTTCTCCGGGTACTGGAAAGGGCCGAAGTTATTGGACGAACGGGTCACGATCACCGGCAGCCCGTAGGTCTCGCGATACGACAGCGCGATGAGATCGGACGCGGCCTTGGACGCCGAGTACGGCGAACGCGGGCCGAGGATGTCGCTTTCGCCGAACGAGCCGACCTCGATCGAGCCGTAGACCTCGTCGGTGGAGATGTGGACGAACCGCGCGACGCCCGTGCGCCGGGCCACATCGCAGAGCACGTTGGTGCCGCCACAATTGGTGCTGACGAATGCATCTGGGCTGACGATCGAGCGGTCGACGTGACTCTCGGCGGCGAAGTGCACGACGGCATCGTGTCCACGCATCGCGTCTTCGACGTCGCCACGATCGCAGATATCACCCTTTACGAACGTGAACCGCGGGTTGTCGTCGAGATCACGCAAACTGGCGAGATTGCCGGCGTAGGTCAGCGCGTCGTAGACGGTGACCTGATCATCGCTGTGCGCAAGCACGTAGCGCGCGTAGTTCGATCCGATGAAACCGGCGGCGCCGGTGACGAACAGTCGCATCATCCACCCTTCATGTCCGCAGCGAGAAGTGCGGTCGCCACTGCGGCTCGATATCGGCCCGACGCGGATTCGCCCGGTCACGGATGGACAAGATGGCGTCCACGAGAGCCCAGTCGGCCCCGATCGCAGGATCGTCCCATGCCACCCCCAACTCGTCGGATGGGTTGTAGTACCCGTCGACGAGATAGGTGATCGTCATGTCGCTCAGCGCCGCGAACCCGTGGGCCACGCCTGGCGGGATGTAGATGCCGCGGTGATCGTGGGTGCCATCGTCGCGTCGGCCGATGTCGAGCACTTGTGTGCCACCGTCGGTAGGTGAGCCGGCGCGCAGGTCGTGGAGCACGACACGGCACCGACCGAACGGCACGTACCAGTAATCGGCTTGATGCAAGTGATAGTGGAGACCGACGACCGCGCCCTGCTGGCGGTCGCCCCGGTTGCTCTGGATCATCTCGCGGGCGCCGGGAACCCACGCGCGGCGGTACGTCTCGACGAACATGCCCCGCTCGTCGCCGTGCACAACGGGCTCGACGACGAACACGCCGGCGATCTGCGCCGATTCGATGATGGTCGCCATCGCTACTCCAACTCGACGCGGCTGTCGTCGCCGAGCATCATGCGCGTGGCCGCCGGCCGCGCGTGCGAACGCAGCACTTCGACGTCGCGTCCGATCAACGAATCGGTCAACCGCGTCACGCCGATGATGCGACTGCGTTCGAGCACGACCGAGTGTTCGAGATCGCTGTCGACGATCTCACATCCCTGTGCGATCGACGAATAGGGCCCGATGTAGCTGTTGACGATGCGCGAGCCGGCGCCGATGATCGCCGGGCCGCGCACGCGTGAATTGACCAATGCCGCACCGTTTTCGATGACGACACGCCCTTCGACGATCGAGTCGGCATCGACATCGCCGGCAACTTTGGCTTCGAGCGTGTCGAGCACCATGCGGTTACATTCGAGCAGCGGGTCTTTCTTGCCGGTGTCGATCCACCACCCGAGCAAGATCTCGTGGCGCACGCCGTCGCCTTGATCGATGAGCCATTGAATGGCGTCGGTGATCTCGAGCTCGCCACGAGAGCTGGGCTCGATGGCGGCCACTGCGTCGTGGATGCGCGGCGTGAACATGTAGACGCCGACGAGGGCGAGGTTGGACGGCGGGTCCTTGGGCTTTTCGACGAGGCGCACGACGCGACCGTGATCGTCGACCTCGGCCACACCGAACGCCGTCGGGTTGGGCACTTCTTTGAGCAAGATCTGTGCGACCGCGGGGGCGTTGGCCCAAAGCGACCCTTCGCGCTCGGCGGCGAAGCGCTCGACGAACTGTGCCAGGCCCTGCTCGAGCATGTTGTCGCCGAGGTACATGATGAAGTCTTCGTCGCCCAGAAAATCGCGGGCGATGGCCACGCAGTGGGCCAGCCCGAGCGGCGCATCTTGAGGGATGTAGGTGACCTGTACGCCGAACTGGCTGCCGTCGCCGACCGCGGCGATGATCTCGTTGCGGGTGTCGCCCACGACGATGCCGATATCGGTGATGCCGGCGGCCTTCATGCTCTCGATGCCGTAGAACAGGATCGGCTTATTGGCGATCGGCACGAGCTGCTTGGCGCTCGTGTGGGTGATCGGCCGCAGGCGCGTACCCGCGCCACCGGAGAGGATCAGGCCTTTCATCGTGTACCGAGGTTACCGGCCGCAGTGCGATCAGATTGCGACAATGGCGTGATCCCGATCCTCTTGGGCCTCCACCCGCCGCAAGCGAAGGAAGAGGAACGACGCCATGGCGATTGCGGCGGCCAGCGACGAAACGACCGATGCCAATTCGAGGCGCAACAGCAGGTCGTTGCCCAACGCGGTCGTCACCACGAAGGTCACGAGCCCGATGAGCCATCCGATCGCCACACGGCCTTGACCCTCGAGCGCGATCATCGCCTGCGCCAACGACAGCGCCACGATGAAGAACCCCGTGGAGGCGGCCAGCAGGCCGACGTCGACGTGTCCGAGCTCGACATCGAACGCGACCCTGACGACGAGCGGGCCCAGGACGAAACCGCCGACGGCACCGGCGGCCCCGATCGCAGAGACGGCTTGCAGCAAGTTCTTCAGGCTGGAACGGAACTCGTGGAATCGGCGCGACCCGGCCAGCGCGGACAGCTTGGGCAGCATCGCGGCTTGTACTGCTTGAAAGAGAAACAGCGGCACGCGGGCCACGATGACGCCGTTGAAGATCTTCTTGACCTCGGCCTTCTCGCTCTCGTCTTTCAAGATGTTGGCCGCGATCATCGCCGCGTTCATGAGGCTCATCGAGAACACCGAGCCCGCCAGGAGGGCACCGAGTGACGGGGTCAACTCGTTCCATGGCGCGGGCGGGCCCGGCTCGTGGGCGTCGGCGAGTGCCTGCGACGCGATCAGCATCACCGCGAACGCCGGAGCGATGCCGATGGCGAGCCCGTACCAACCGGCGGAATCCACACCGATCACGGCCAACGCGATGCAGATGACGAGGCGGATCGTCGACTCGCCCCCGATGTAGATGGCATAGGGCCGGAACCGCCCCCGTCCGGAGAGCAAGCCGCGGGCCAGATGCCCCGCGCAGTAGCCGGTGACGCCGAGCAACAGGGCGACGAACAGCAGCCACTGGTCATCGAAAAAGCCTTCGTTGAGCGCCGGTGCGGCGACGATGCACCCGACGATGAGCAAGCCCAGCAATCCGAGGGCGAGCACCGCGGCCCGTTTGACCAGAGGACCCGCTCCTTGGCCGCGCGCGCCGCGCGTGGCGATGGCCCGGCTCACTTCTTGTTCGACCGGCATGAAGAAACCGGGCGCAACGGTGAACATCACGGCCCAGATCGCGGCGAGCGGCGCCGACGCGTTCTCGTCGAGTACGTGCGCGGAGATGCTGAGGAACGCATAGGCCGTGACGCCGGCGACGATGAGACCGCCGCCCACAGCCAGCGTGCCGTTCGGCAACGGATTCTCGCGGCGGCCGGCGGCAGCAGTGGGTTTCAGCTTCAGCGCGATCTCCGTCGTGAGCGTGGCGCGGCCGACCGCCACGGGGGCGCGCCGACTGGATGACTCCGCGACGTTATTCGCTCAGGCCGCCGAAGTGGTGGTCATCGGTCCGGTTGGTCTGTGATTTGGGGCATGCACAACCCGTCGAGCTCGACCACTTCGATGCGGTCCCGGTTCTCCCACGTGACCTCGTTGTCGGGGTCTTTCTGTAGGCGGTACTCCCGGAACGACATCTCTTGGGCGTCGAAGGTCAGCAGCCGACCGATCAGCGGGTCGCCGAGGCCGAGGATGAGCTTGATGGCCTCGAGCGCCTCGATGCTGCCGACGATACCGGGCAACACACCGAGGACACCGGCCTCCGCGCACGACGGGGCGAATTCGGCCGGAGGGGCTTCGGGCAGCAGATCGCGGTAGGTCGGGCCCCGGCGGGGGTCGAACACGGTCACCTGGCCCTCGAAGCGGAAGATCGAACCGTGGACGACCGGGATGCCGAGCTTCACCGACGCGTCGTTGAGGATGTAGCGCGAGGGGAAGTTGTCCGCGCCGTCGACGATCACATCCCAACCTTCGGACAGGATCGACACGATGTTGTCGGCGCCGAGGCGCACGTCGTAGGCAATCACGTTGACGTCCGGATTGAGCGCAGTCAGCGTCTTCTTCGCCGAATCGACCTTGCGTTCGCCGATGCGGTCCATGTTGTGCAGGATCTGGCGCTGCAGGTTCGATTCGTCGACGACGTCCATGTCGACGATGCCGATCGTGCCGACACCGGCGGCGGCGAGGTACATGGCTGCGGGCGAGCCCAATCCGCCGGCGCCGAGCATGAGCACGCGCGCGTTGAGCAGCTTGAGTTGGCCTTCTTCGCCGACCTCGGGCAGCAACAAGTGGCGCTGATACCGGCTGCGTTGATCAGGGGTCAGCGTGCGCGGGCGCTCCCACGAACGGCCTTCGTCCTTCCAGCGGTTGAACCCGCCGTCCATCGACACGACGTCGCTGTAGCCCAACTCGCCGAGCGTCCTCGCGGCGAATGCGGAGCGCACGCCACCGGCGCACATCACGACGATCGGGCGGTCGCGATCGGTCACGCGGCCTTCGACCTGTGACTCGAGATGACCGCGGGGGATGTGAACCGACCCGGGCACTGCACCTTGTTCGAACTCGTCGGGCTCGCGGACGTCGAGCAACAGCGCGCCGCCCTCGACAAGGGCTTCGGCCCCGGCCGGATCGACCTCACGAATCTGGGACTTCGCCTGCTTCAACAGGTCACGAAACGACGCCACTGCGAATCCTCCATGCCAACACCCAAATCACCGGGTCACCAAAACCCTAGTGGCTTGGTCGGGAATACGCTCGTTCCAACGCCCGATGCCACCACAGCATTCCCTGTTTTCCGCTCTAACGGCCGCTCGGGCCGGGCTCACCGCCCTGCGGCCCCCTACCCCACGATGCGGGGCAAGGCCTCGGAGATGCCGTCCGACACGAGCACCGACGCGACGTCGTCGTACTGCGTGGGTTCGGCGTTGACGATGATCACCGGCGCGCCGTGGCGGGCCGCGATCGGCACGACGTAGGCGATCGGCGTGACAGCAAGGCTCGTGCCCACTGCCAGCATGAGATCGCAGGTGGTCGCCGCCTGTTCGGACCGCTCGAGATCTTCGACCACGAGGTTCTGACCGAACGAGATCGTGGCGGTCTTGAGGATGCCGCCACAGACCAGGCAGTGCGGATCCGGATCGCCCGCCCGCACCCGTTCGAGCACCTCTGCGATGGGCCAGCGACGGCCGCAGGACAGACACATCGCCTTGGCCATGGTGCCGTGGATCTCGACGAGCTTGCCCTCGCTGGTGCCGGCGCGGGCGTGCAGCCCATCGACATTCTGCGTGATGAGGGTGTCGAGCTTGCCCCGCGCTTCGAGGCGCACCAGCGCACGGTGGCCGTCGTTGGGCTCACGCTCGGTCCACACCCCGCCGTCGAGGTAGCGCTGCCACGCCCGCTGGCGGGCCAGCGGGTCGCTGACGTAGGTCTGGATGTTGGCCGCCTTCTCGGCGCCGGGATTCTTGGTCCACACACCGTTGGGGCCGCGGAAATCGGGGATGCCGGAGTCGGTCGAGATGCCGGCGCCGGTGAGGACACAGATGCGCTGGGCGTCCTCCACGAGGGCCGCCGCCTTCTCGATGGCGTGCATGTCCCGTGCAGCCTAGAGCTCCTCGACAACCTTTAGTAGAACTTATTGAAATTGATTGAAATATATGGAAGGCTCTCTAACTCGCAGGCGCCTCCGCATCTGCCGCTCCGCTACCTACGGCCTCCCCTCCCGTTCCCTCCTCTGCCTCTCAGGTGCGCCATGCCCGTTCGTACGTTCATCATCGAAGGTCCCCAGATCCGCATCGTCCCGTGGCTCGACGTCGTCGTCGACCGCGTCGGCATCGATCCCCGGTCGAGCTACGCAGAACATTTCTGGCTCGGGCTGCTCGGCCCGTCGTCGTTGTGGTTGTTGCGCCGTCTCGCCGCCGAGCTCGATCAGCAGGGTGGGGGCGTCGACATCGATGCCGCCGACTTCGCCCGCAGTCTCGGGCTCAGCGCGTCCACCGGCAAGAACAGTCCGGTGATGCGCACGCTGACCCGGCTGTGCCAGTTCAACTTGGCTCGTGCCCATGACTCGGTCACGCTCGAAGTGCGGCGGCGCATTCCCCCACTCACGCGTTCACAAGTCGCGCGTCTCAACGAACACACACAGGTCGAACACGAGCTGTGGCTGCGCAGCCAGCTGCACACCCATCGCGACACCGATCAGCGTCGGCGCGCTCGCACGCTTGCGCTCAGCCTCGTGCAACTCGGCGACGATCTCGAGTCCACCGAACGGCAGCTGCATCGGTGGCGGCTGCATCCCGCGCTCGCGCACGACGCCGCGACATGGGCATGGAGCCAACGCCACCGCGTCGAAGCAGCCGTCGACGTCGGCCTCGATCCCGTGAGCTCCTAATTCGTACACGTTATATGCACGTTACGTGTACTCTACGTGTATGAGTCGAGTACGTACCAACATCGAGATTGAAGACACCTACGTGAGGGCGATCATGGACCGCTTCGGTGTGCACACAAAGACCGAAGCGGTCGACCTTGCGTTGCGCCACTTGGCGGGTCAACCAATGACCCAGGATGAGGCACGGGCGATGCGGGGGGCGCACGCAATCGGCGAGATACCCGAGGATGTCGGGCCTGCCGGCGCATCGTGATCCTCATCGATACTTCCGCGTGGGTGGAATACGACCGCGCCACCGGTAGCCCGATCGATCAGCGCCTCACCGAACTGATCAACAATGACAGCCGGATTGCGGTGACAGAACCGGTGATCATGGAGGTGGTCGCAGGTGCTCGAGGCCGACAACACGAACACGACCTCCGGCGTCTGATGCAGCGCTGCGCGCTTCTGCGATTTGACGCAAGCGTTGACTTCGACGCTGCGGCTCGCATCTATCTCGCTTGCCGAGCCAAGGGGATAGCTCCCCGAGGCATGGTCGACTGCATGATCGCGTCGGTTGCGCATCGATACCGCGCATCGCTCTTGGCGCTCGATGTCGACCTCGCACGCGTCGCCGATGTCATCGGCATCGAATTGGACGAAGCGTCGTCGCGAGCCTGAACTCCGACCGGATACCGGCCATCGATGCAGTCGCATACGCTGCGGCGAATGAGTCAGAGACCGGCAGGGTTGCGGCGCGGTGAGTTCAAGCGGCGGCTGGACAACCGGTTTCGCGACTATCAGCTCTATTCGCTCGAACGGCATCGGCGCATGAGTCGCAGCGGTGCGCGTGAATTGGTGCGCAACGTGTCCCTCGCGTTTGGTGCGACATCGGTCTTCCGCGAGCCGATTCAGTTTCGCTACAAGGGCTTCACGATTCCGTGCGACCTCGCCGAGATGACCGGTAGCGGTCACGAGGGCTGGAACGAGGTCATCGCGGAACACCTCGAGTGCTACCGACTCTGGATGCCGATCGAGGCCGAGTCGCACGTCCTCGAAATCGGTTGTGGAATCGGCCGCGACGCCATGGCCTTCACCGATCTCCTGTCATCTGGCGGCTCCTATGTCGGCGTCGACGTGACCCGACCGAGCATCGAGTGGTGCCGGGCCGAGATCACTTCACGATTCCCCAACTTCGATTTCCTTCATCTCGACGTCAAGAGTGACATGTACAACCCGCAAGGCCTTCTGCGGGCCGACTCGATGACGCTGCGGATCGGCAACGGCTCGGTCGATCGAGTGGTGCTCCACTCGGTGTTCACGCACATGTTCCTCGAGCCGATCGCCCACTACCTCCGGGAGATCCGACGTTGCCTGACGGATTCGGGTCTGGTCATGGCCTCCTTCTTCATCGTCGACGACGACTCCTCTTCTGACGCCGTCACCGCATCTCCGTCCGGCGTTCTCCAATTTCGCCATCACCACCCTGAGGCCACCCGAATCAACGATCGTGCGCACCCCGAGGCGGCAGTCGCCTTCTCGCTCGACCGCGTCGCGCAACTAGCCCGAGACGCCCACTTGAGGATCATCGACGTGCATCCCGGTCGATGGAAAGACCCCTCTTCGGGGGCGCCGAACGGCCAGGACTTGGTCATCCTCGGTCCGTCGATCTGAGCAGTGAAGTAGGACTCGATTCCCATGGGAAGGATGGCGACGTGAATCTCGAACAGATGCGGCGGCTGTTGGGCGCGGAGCACGGCCTCAGTGTGATCAGCCTCGCTCGTCGCGACGGCACCATCTCGACATCGGTGGTCAACGCCGGCCTCATCGAGCATCCGGTCAATGGCACCACCACTGTCGCGTTCGCCGTGCGCGGCGAGTCTTACAAACGGCGGCGGCTGAGCGTCGATCCTCGCGCCAACGTAACGGTGCGCGTCGGGTGGGAGTGGCAAGCGGTCGAAGGCACCGCGGACTTGATCGGGCCGCTCGATCCGCCTCCGAGTGCATCAATCGACGTGCCCGCGCTCCTGCGAGACATCTTTCGTGCCGCCGGCGGCGCGCACGACGATTGGGATGAATACGACCGCGTGATGGCCGCCGAACAACGCACCGCTGTCTTCGTCACGCCCGCCCGCGTCTACGGCAACGCCGGCACCTGAAAAGGTCAGGTCGGTTTGAAGGTGCGCGCGAGTTCGACGAGCGTGCGGACGCCGAAGCCGGTGCCGCCCTTGGGGTGCTCGCCGTCTTCGGCATCGAGGAACGCGGGCCCGGCGATGTCGAGATGCACCCACGGAATCGTGCTGTCGACGAACTCCTGCAAGAACAATCCGGCCGTCATGGCGCCACCAAGTGGTCCGGCGATGTTCTTCATGTCGGCAACATTCGAGTCGAGTTGCTTCTTGTAGTCGGACGGCAACGGCAGCGGCCACATGCGCTCGCCGACACGGTCGGCGACGGCGCATACCTGTGAGTTCCAGGCATCGTTGTTGCCCATCGCGCCGGCGATCGATTGACCGAGCGCGACCATGCACGCGCCCGTGAGCGTGGCGAGATCGACGATTGCGTCGGGCTTTGCTTCGCTGGCCAACGACAGTGCGTCGGCGAGGATCAATCGGCCTTCGGCATCGGTGTTGAGCACCTCGACCGTCTTGCCGTTGCGGATGCGTAGCACGTCGCCGGGGCGCGTCGCGTCGCCGCCGAGCATGTTGTCGGTCATCGGCACGAAGCCGATCACGCGGCACGCCGGTTTGATCGCCGGCAACACCGACATCGCACCGAACACGGCCGCTGCGCCCGACATGTCGCACTTCATCGTCATCATGCCCACGCCGGTCTTGATCGACAAGCCACCCGAGTCGAAGGTGATGCCTTTACCCACGAGCGCCAGCGTGCCGTTGGCTCGGCCGGTCGGGCGGTATTCGAGTTGCACGAATCGTGGTGCATTCGTCGACCCACGGTTGACACCGAGGAGCCCACCGAGCTTGAGCCGCTTGATCGCGGCCTCGTCGTGCACCGTGACCTTGAGGCCCACTTGGCGAGCCATCGCGACGACCCGCTTGGTCATCTCGGCCGGCGTCAACGTGCCGCCCGGTTCGTTGATGAGATCGCGGGCGAAGTTGACACCTTGTGCGATCTGCGCACCCGTCTGCAGCGCGGCGCCGACACCGCGTCCCTCACCGACAACGACGACCCGCGTGATCGCAGACGGCTTCGCGCCTTCGGACTTGTAGAGATCGAACGTGTACGAGCCGAGCACGACGCCTTCGGCCAACGCCTGCGCGGCCGCGTTGCGATCGATGCGCGCCGGCAGATCTTCGAGCAGTGGCGTGGCGATCGTCTTGTGCTTCTTGAGCGCCTTCGCGATCGCCGCACCCGCTTTGCGCACCGCGGTCACGTCGACCTTGTCGATCTCGCCGAGACCGATGACCGCCAAGAGGGTGTTGCCCTGTTTGGTCGCGACCTGCACCTGCCCGGGCTTGCTTTCGAATCCGCGTGCTTCGATGCTGGCCCAGTCGAGGTCGGACGGCCGCGAATCGGGGCGATCCGAATAGACGGCCAGCACGACCACATCGGCCGTCGTTGGGGTCCGACGCGCGGAAGCGAAGGTGATCACAATCGTCCTCTCGAGATTCTCACAAAGGTTTGGATTTGGATACTCAGATGTCCTTGGCCCGGATCGACGTGCCCTCTTGCCAGCGCGCGAGCGCCCACAACAAGTCGGACAATCGGTTCAGGTACGGGACCACATGCGACTCAGGCGCCGCGACGACCAGCGCGCCACGCTCGGCCCGGCGCACGATCGTGCGGGCGACATCGAGCGCCGCCGCAACGGGAGTACCGCCCGGGATCACGAAGTCGTTTGGCATGTCGAAGCGCGCCGTGGCCCCATCGATGAGCGGCTCGAGCGCGTCGACCATCTCGGCGGTGACCCTGGTCTTGCCCGGAACCAACTTGTGGTCGTTGGCAGGCAATGTGGCGAGCTCGGCCATGAGCACCCAAAGGTCGCGCTCGGTGTGTACGAGGATGTCGTCGAGCTCGACGCTCGTGTCGGCGGCCGCCGCGTTGGCGGTGGCCCGGGCCCAGCCGATCGCGGCCTGCGCCTCGTCGACGGTGCCATAGGCCTCGGGACGGGGGTCGTCCTTACGCACCCTGCCGCCGAAGAAAAGGCCGGTCGTGCCGTCGTCGCCAGTGCGGGTGTAGATCTGCATGCCCAGCTGAATCTACCGGCCCATCTGCACCGGTTCGTCAATTCTATGTAGTCGTTCGACCGACGACAGGTAACCTCGACGGTGCATGCACCGCCCCCGTGACACCGAAAGCTACGTCGAGGCCGCCAACCGTCGAGTCGTGATCTACGACGGGGCCACCGGCACCTGGCTACAGCAACAAAATCTGACCGCCGACGACTTCGGGGGTCCGCAGCTCGAAGGCTGCAACGAGTTCCTCGGCATCACCCGGCCTGATGTGATCGAGCGATTCCACCGCGCGTATTGCGAGCTCGGGGTCGATGTCATCGAGACCAACACCTTCGGCGCGTTCTCGATACCGCTCGGCGAATACGGTCTCGCCGATCGCGATCGCGAGATCTCCTATGCCAACGCCGCCATCGCTCGCTCCGTCGCCGACGAGTTCGGCGTCTGGGTCGCCGGGTCGATCGGTCCCGGCACCAAGTTCGCGTCGCTCGGTCAGATCACCTACGACGAACTCGCGCACGCGTACCACCAGCAGTGCCTCGGTCTGCTCGATGGCGGCGTCGACCTGTTCTTGATCGAGACACAATTCGACCTCCTCGGTATCAAGGCTGCAGTCGAAGGATGCCGCCGGGCGATGGCCGAAATCGGCCGCGACGTGCCGCTGCAGTTGCAGGTCACCATCGAGCTCACCGGCCGCATGTTGCCCGGCACCGAGATTCAAGCCGCGCTCGCCGCGATCGAGCCGTTGGGTCCCGACGTGATCGGCATCAACTGCGCAACGGGTCCCGCCGAGATGAGCGAGCACCTGCGGGTGCTCTCGCAGCAATCGCGCATCCCCATCTCGTGCCTGCCCAACGCCGGCCTGCCGTCGGTCGTCGAAGGCCACATGCACTACGACCTCACGCCCGATCAACTCGCCGACTTCCACGAGCGCTTCGTCACCGAACTCGGCGTGACGGTCATCGGCGGTTGCTGCGGCACGACACCCGAGCACATCGCCGCGGTTATCGAGCGCTGTCGCGACCTCACACCGGCGACACGTACGCCGCAACACGAAGCCGGCGCCACGTCGATCTACTCGTTGGTGCCGTTCAAGCAAGACACGTCGTTCATGATCATCGGCGAGCGCACCAACGCCAACGGGTCTCGCAAGTTCCGCGACGCCATGCTCGCCGGCGACCTCGACACGTGCCTCCAGATGGCGCGCGATCAGGTCAAGGAAGGCGCGCACATCCTCGACGTCTGCGTCGACTACGTGGGCCGCGACGGCACCAACGACATGGACGAGATCGCCCGCCGCTTCGCCACGCAGGTCGCGGCGCCGCTCGTGCTCGACTCCACCGAACCCGAGGTGCTCGAAGCCGGTCTCAAGTGGATCGGCGGCCGCGCCATCCTCAACTCGGCCAACCTCGAAGACGGCGAAGCGCCGGGCTCACGCCTCGACCGCGTCTTCACGCTCGCCAAGAAATACGGTTCGGCGGTCATCTGCTTGTTGATCGACGAAGTCGGTCAAGCCCGCGATGTCGAATGGAAGTTGCGCATCGCGCACCGCATCCACAACCTTGCCGTCGATCGCTACGGGCTCGAGTCGAGCGACCTGATCTTCGATGCACTGACATTCCCGTTGTCCACCGGCGACGACGATCTTCGGCGCGACGGCATCGCCACGATGGAGGCCATCCGCCGCATCAAGGCCGAAATGCCCGGCGTCTTCACGACGCTCGGTGTGTCCAACGTGTCATTCGGTCTCAACCCTGCCGCGCGCCACGCGCTCAACAGCGTGTTCCTGCACGAGTGCGTGCAGGGCGGTCTCGACTCGGCCATCGTGCACGCTGGCAAGATCACGCCGCTGTCGCGCATGCCCGACGAGCAACGCCAGGTCTGTCTCGATCTCGTGTACGACCGACGCGGCGTCGCGGGCGGCGACCACGCGAACCCGCTGTACGACCCGCTGCAAAAGCTGCTCGAAGTGTTCGCGGATGTCAAGGTCGGTCCGTCGACCAAAGAAGACCGCAGCGATTGGTCGCTCGAACGGCGCCTCGAAGCGCGTATCGTCGACGGCGATCGCGAAGGCCTCGAAGCCGATCTCGCAGCTGCCATGGCGCAGGGCATTCCTCCGCTTTTGATCATCAACGACATCTTGCTCGCCGGCATGAAGACGGTGGGCGAGCTCTTCGCCACCGGTGAGATGCAGTTGCCGTTCGTGTTGCAGTCGGCCGAGACGATGAAGACGTCGGTCGCGTACCTCGAGCCGTACATGGAAAAGGTCGAAGGCGGTGGCGGCAAGGGCCGGCTCGTCCTCGCCACGGTCAAAGGCGACGTGCACGACATCGGCAAGAACCTCGTCGACATCATCTTGACCAACAACGGCTACGAGGTGCATAACCTCGGCATCAAGGTCGCCATCACCGAGATGATCGAGAAGGCCCTCGAGATCAAGGCCGATGCCATCGGCATGTCGGGTTTGTTGGTCAAGTCGACGTTGATCATGCGCGACAACCTCCAAGAGCTCAACGCCCGCGGCCTCGCCAACATCCCGGTGCTGCTCGGTGGCGCGGCGTTGACGCGCACCTACGTCGAGCGCGACCTGCGCGAGATCTACGAAGGCCGGCTCTTCTACGGCAAAGACGCGTTCGAGGGTTTGCGCGTCATGGATCGCTTGGGCGAGATCAAGCGGTCGGGTGAGGAAGATCCCGGCTGGGGCCGCGAAGCGGGTGGGCGCAACCTGCCGGCGCGCACCAAGGTCGAAGTCGATCCATCGACGATCCCGGCACGATCGCCTGACGTCGCGCTCGACAATCAGGTGTTCGTGCCGCCGTTCATCGGTGCCCGAATTGTCAAGGGCATCTCGCTCGACGACATCGCGACGTACATCAACGAGACGGCGCTGTTCCGCAACCAGTGGCAGTTCCGTCCCGAGAACGGCGAATCCGACGAAGAGTTCAAGGACCGCATCCGGCCCATCCTGCGGGCGCAGTTCTCCAACGCGAAGTCCGAGAACATCCTGACGCCGCAAGTCGTCTACGGGTACTTCTGCGCCAACGGTGATGGCAACGATCTCGTCATCTGGAAAGACGAGACGCGCACGGCCGAATGGATGCGGTTGAGCTACCCGCGCCAGACCGTCGAGCCCTACCTGTGTATCGCCGACTTCTTCCGTCCCGTCGAGTCGGGCGAGATGGACTACGCCGCGTTCCACATCGTCACGATGGGCGCGCGCGTCAGCGAGATCACGGCCGAGTTGTTCGCCGCCAACAAGTACCAGGACTACCTGTTGCTGCACGGGCTCGGTGTCGAAATGGCCGAAGCGCTGGCCGAGTACTGGCACCGACGCATCCGCGAAGAGTGGGGCTTCGCCAGCGAGGACGGGCCATCACTGGCGGGTCTATTCCGCCAGCAATACCGCGGCGGGCGCTATTCGTGGGGCTACCCCGCATGCCCCGATCTCGAAGACAACGCAAAGGTCGCCGAGCTACTCGGCGCCGAGCACATCGGTGTCGAGTGCAACGAAGAGACCAGCTGGCAATACCAGCCCGAGCAGACCACCTCGGCACTCATCTGCCACCATCCCCGCGCCAAGTACTTCGTCGCCCGTTAGCCATCTTGTGCGGCTCCGCCGCAACGGACTGGCGGCTCCGCCGCGGAAAAGTGTCCCCGCGGCGACGTTTTGGAGCGTGACTCACCGCCGCTCGCGCTGATGCGCGCGGGCCAAGCCGACGCGTGCATTGCTGGCGCGTGTACCCAGATCGAGGCATTCTGCTCGTATGCGACTCACCGTCTGGCGGTACCAATGTGGTGCGTGCGGGGCGTCGTACGAATTGGCGAATGCCGATCTCTCGTTTGCGTACGGAGTCTTCCTCGCCCACTCGGTATCAGGCTCGGTGGCGATCTTCGACGCCTCGGATCCGACCTTCGACGAGGTGCAGCATCTCGTCGAGCAGGACAACCATGTTCATTCGTTGACAAGTGGAGAACGCGTCGAACTTCTGCACGAGGTTCTGCCGGTAGCGATGGATCCCGACTCGAACGGCAATCCGTTCGTGATCGCCGGTTCGCCCGGCTGTCCTGCGTGTGGCTCACGTTCGGTCGCGGACTTCCGCGAGACGAGCGACTCTGCGGGCGAAGTCGACCAGCGAGTCACCCATTACACGTGGCAGTCCCTTCCGGCGCCGGAACGCGCAACGAAAGTTCAGGACCGTCTCCACACCCTCCTCGATGGCGGTCTGCCGTTGTGATCGCGCAGGAAGCGAAGCGCCAGTAATTTCTCCCTGCTTCTCGCAGCACAACGTGGGATACATCTCGACGTTGTGCTGCGAGAACGGGGGCGTCAGCCGGAGGTCGGGCGGGCTTTTTAACCTTCGAGCGTGGGGGGATACCGAATCGCGTTGGGGCTCGCCGCACTCACGGTTGCGTCCGCGTGCACATCGGCGCCGGCCCAACGCGATGCCGCGAACACCACGCTCCCGGCAGTCGCAACGGCCTCGACGACTGCGCCATCAGCGCCGGCCACCGCTAACGCGGCGCCAGAGTCGATTCGTGCGCTCTTCGGTGTCGAGACCTGTGGCCTCGTTGGCCGCGTGCCCTTGCCGTGGACCGATACGACATTCCGTCGCGAGCGGCGTTGCTTTCTCGACGCGTTCTTGACCAATCGCTACGTCGCGCTCATCTGGATCACCGGCACCACCGAAGGTGACCCATCGTTCGTGTGTACTTCGTCTTGTCGGACGGGAGCATCGGTCAACTGACGGACACCACGAAGGACACCTTTGGTGACAAGACTTGGTACGTCTCGACCTGCCGTCGTGCCTTTACGAGCATCGGTGTGCCAGGAGGCCCGAGCTTTTTTGCGCTCGAGGGTTGTGAACACGGGGGCTCGATGCCCGCGCAAGAGACGCGCCGTGCGCTGCCGGCATTCTTCTCCATGCGAGACGAACTGCCGCTGTGTGGCTTTGTCTTGTCCCCTCTCGATTCGGTACCGGGCGCGGTCGACTGCTTCCGCAGCGCAGTGGCCGCGGGTACGCCCGCCGAACTCGCCGCTACTGCGTCGAAGAGCGACAGCGGGCGAGTCGTTCATTGGTATCGGGTGCTGCGACCGGGGTCATTCGAAGCGCTGACGAACACGCAGTCTCGAACCGGCGCGGTGACAACGAGCGCGTGGGTCAGGCAATCGTGCATGCGCCTCGCGATGCCGCCCGACAACGCTCCCCCACTGGCGATCACGACCGAGTGTCAGATCGTGGAGACGGCGTAGGACCGAGCGCGTCGGGCGAGCGCCGGTAGTCCGCTCACGCGATAGCGAGAGCAGCTTCCGCGGCGTCGAGATTGGCGCCCTCGAGCCGACGCACGCCGTTGCAATCACCTACGAGACGAGCGGTGATGCCGCCGGCCTGTAGCGCGGTGAACAGCGCGTTGTCGGGCACCGCGGCGTTGGTGACGATCACGGTGTCGGCCGGGATCGATTCGACCTCGTCGCCGATGCGCACCTGTACGCCATCAGCCGTGATCGATTCGACGCGAGCGCTGTCGACGAGGCGCGCTCCGGCGGCTTCGATGTCGGGCACGAGGCGCCACCTACCGGGCAGCCCGAGCTCGCCGCAGAATACGTTGGTCTCCTCGACGATCGCGACCTCACGGCCCCGCTTGATGCACAAGTCGGCGATCGACACGCTGGCCTTGCCGCCACCGATGAGCACGACCCGTTTCCCGACGAGATGATCGTCGCCGCCGTCGAGCCACGACCCCAGTTCGGGCACGCTGCGCACGTGCGCAAGGTCGGCGCCGGGCACGGCAGGCTTGCCCCACGTCGCACCAGTAGCGACCACCACTTCGTCGGCGTCGAACGCGCGCACATCGTCGACTGTTGCTCGTTTGCCGAGCACCAGCGTGACGCCCGCTTGTTCGACCTGGCGGATGATCCACCCCTTGTAGCGATCGAGCAACTGATCGGCGCGCCCGGCGTAGCGCAACATGCCGCCCAGCTGTTCGCTCGCCTCCCACAGCGTGACGGTGTGCCCGTTGCCGGCGAGCACGCGCGCGGCCTCGAGCCCACCCGGCCCGCCGCCGATGACGAGAATGCGGCGCGCATTCTTTGTCGGAGACATCGCGAGGTCGTGCTCGCGGCCGGTCTGCGCGTTGCCGACGCAGTGGAGCGACTCGTTGACGAAGATGTTGCCGATGCAGCGGTACTGATAGATACACGGGCGAATGTCGTCGACGCGACCCTCGCGGAGTTTGTTCGGGATGTCGGGATCGGCCAACAGCTTGCGGCCCATCGCGATGAAGTCGGCTTTGCCGTCGGCCACGACCTGATCGGCCTCATCCGGCTCGTAGCGGCCGAACGAGATGACCGGTACCGACACCGTCTCCTTGACCGTCTTGGCGTACATGCTGAGCGAGCCCGGTTGATTGGGCGTATAGGTGTGCGGTGCGTAGCCATCGGTGGGCCCGGTCGCGACGTCGGTGTTGGCGTACGCAGTCACGTGCACCGCGTCGATGCCTTCGTTCACGGCCATCTGAATGACCTCGAGCTGCTCTTCGAAGTGTTCGCCGTCTGGCTTGTGATGCTCGACCGCGTTGATGCGGATCCACAACGGCATCTCACTGCCGAGGCGCTTGCGCATGGCCCTGATCGTCTCGATCAACAACCGCGCCCGGCCATCGAGAGAGCCGCCCCAGCCGTCGGTGCGCTTGTTCATCGACGGCGTCAGGAATTCGTCGATCAGATACCCGTGGCCCGCGTGCAATTCGATGCCGTCGAAGCCTGCGCGCATGCAACGATCGGCCGCGTCGACGAACTGTTCGATGACCTCTGCGATATCGCCCTCGGTCGCGACTTGGTATTCGAGCTTGCTCGTCGGCTGCACGAACGGCCACATCATCGCTGAGATCTCTTCGGGCGTGACCATCATCGAGTACTTGTCCGGATGGGGTGCCTTGGGCACGCTCGGCACGAGTTGCGGCAACCCGCGTGCGGTGTCGAGCAGCGACATCTGTCCGTTGTGCACCAATTGCGCCGCGATACGGCCGCCGTGTTTGTGCACACGCGTCGTGAGATCGATGAGCCCCGGCAGGAACGAATCGTTGGACGCGGCCGTCTGGCGATCGGAGAACGACGACCGCGGATACGCGATCGACACCGAGCCGACCAGCAGCAGCGCGGCACCCCCGCGGGCACGCGCTTCGAAGTACGCGGCCTGGTTGTCACTGATGGTGCCGTCGTGGTTGCACAACTCGTCGCCCATCGGGCACATGAAGATGCGGTTGCGTAGCTCTAATGTGCCGATACGCCCGGGCGCCAATAGATGCGAGAACGTGTTCGCCATGATCAATCCCCCGATTGCTGCCCCTGCGATTCGCGGCGCACGCTACTGGAGCGGCTTGCGCAGCACCATCACATGGTTGTTGGCTTCTTCCTTCATATCGCCGAGTGACATCAGCATCGAGAGCGGGAAGACGACCGCGCTCACCATCAGCCCGACGGGGAACAGTGCCCAGAAACGCCAACCGCGGCGGATGCCCGGTTGCTGATAGCCCGCGATACCGAACACACCCGGATATTGCAGCAGCACCCGCGAGGCGATGGTCGACCACGCGCCACCGAGCGCGTGGTATTCGACCACGTCGGCCCCGAGACGGTGAGCTGCTGCTTCGAGCCAGTAGCGAGTGAAGTTCTGATAGTGATGCGGAAGGTGGTGCAGGTTGGCCGTCTGCGGCACCATCACGACGAGGTGCCCGCCCGGCGTGGTGACCCGGTAGAGCTCTTCGATCATGCGGATCGGCTCGAATACGTGCTCGAGCACCTGGATGCTCAGCACCGTGTCGAACTGGTTGCCCTCGATCTCGAGCGCGTGGCCGTCGCCGACCATCGTGCGCACCCGTGAATCGGTCAGCGTGGGCAGGTCGGCTTCGTAGGGCTCGACGATTGTCCACTCACTGAACGGCACGCGCTCTTCGATGGCGGTCGTGACGAACGCACCGCCCCCGACATCGAGCACGCGCCCCCGACAGTGCTGTCGCAGCACGTCGAACAACGCGCGGTAACGAAAGTCGCGGCCGCGGTAGCGCAGCGTGGTCACCAAGTTGCGACCGGGGAACCAGCGAGCGGCGAGTTCGGACTTGACGAGTTCAGACTTGCCAAGGTCGTGATTGCTAGGTGGGGCCGGCACGAGTGGGAACGTACCAGCCGCACCATCACTCGTGTGGTAGCGGCAACTCTTGTTCGAGCGTGAGGGTCTCGGCAAACAGGTCGCCGCGATCGTCGATACGTTCGAGCACGTCGGCGGCCTCGAAGATCAGGGGTTCGCCGTCGGCCCCCGCCGCCACCTCGTCCCAGTCGATCGGCGTCGAGACCGTCGGCCACTCCATCGCTCGCAGCGAATACGGGGCGATCGTCGTCTTGTGGCGCGAGTTCTGGCTCCAGTCGATGAACACCTTGTTGGGGCGCGCCGCCTTGGCCATCTCGACGAGCACGCGTTTCGGGAACTGCTTCTCCAACAACTGGCCGACGGCGAGCGCGAACGCCGACGCTTGCTCATGCGTCGCGGGCGTGTTGAGCGGCACGTAGAGCTGCATCCCTTTTGAACCGCTGGTCTTGGCGAAGACTTCGAGACCGAGATGGTCGAGCACGTCGCGAAGATCGAGGGCGACCTGGCAACACTCGACGATCGTGGCGGGCGCGCCGGGATCGAGGTCGAATACGACCATCGTCGGCGTCTCGATGTCGCCGCACCGCGCCATCGGTCCGTGGATCTCGAGCGCAGCCAGATTCGCCGTCCACGCCAGCGATGCGACCTCACGGATGCAGCAGTACTCGATGCTGCCGCCGCGGTCGCCGGGCCCGCCGCATGTCGTCATCCAATCGGGGCGATGCGATGGGCAACGCTTTTCGAAGAACGACTGCTCGTTGACACCGTTGGGCCAGCGCCGCAACGTGACGCCGCGATCGCCGATGTGTTGCAGCATCGTCGGCGCGATGCGCACGTAGTAGTCGATCACTTGCGCTTTGGTGAACCCGACCAGCGGGTAGAGCACCTTTTCGAGATTGGTGATCGAGAGGCGACGTTCGCCGATCTCGACCCACGTGCGTGCGGATGGCGGCACGTGCGGGCGCTACGCCGATTTCCGCTTGGCGGGCGCCTTTTTCTTGGCCGCCGGTTTGGTGGCGCGTTCGGCGCTGATCACTTCGGCACCGGCGGCCGCAGGATGGCGCGCACGCGCCGCCTTGGCTGCCTTGACGCTCGCTTCGAGCGCGGCCATCAGGTCGACGACCTTTTCGGCCGACGGCGCCGCCGGCGCGGCGACGACTTCGGTCTGGCCGGCGGCCTTGCGTTCGATGAGCGCCAGCACCGCTTCGCGGTACGTGTCGCGGAACTTGTCGGGCGCGAATTCTTCGGTCAGCGACTCGATGAGCTGCGTCGCCATCACGAGCTCTTTGTCGGCGACTTTGACCTTGTCGAGCGCGTCGAACCCGCCGATCTCGTCGGGCTGCACGACCTCGTCGGCATAGACCATCGTGTTGAGGATGAGGCGACCGTCTTTGGGACGCACCGCGGCGAGGTATTGCTTGGTGCGCATGACGAACCGGGCGATGCCGACCTTTTGCGACTTCTCCATCGCCGACGCCAGCAGCTTGTAGGCCTTGGCCGTCGTCTGGTCGGGCACGAGGTAGTAGCCCGAGTCGTAGAACAGCGGATCGATGTCCGCCAGATCGACGAACTCTTCGATGTCGATCGTGCGCACGGCCTCGGGATCGAGCGCGGCAAGTTCGTCGTCGTTGACCGTCACGTACTCGCCCGACGAGAGCTCGTAACCCTTGACGATGTCCTCGTAGGGGACGTCGCGATCGTCGGCGCTCGAGACCCGCTTCATCTTGATGCGGGCACCGGTCTTGGTGTCGATTTGATTGAAGTTGACGGTCTTGCGGGACACGGCACTGAAGAGCTTCACCGGGATGTTGACCAGGCCGAAACTGATCGATCCGCTCCAAATGGCGCGAGGCATGGCCCTAACGGTAACGATCAGGCACCTCAACGTCCACGTCAGCCGCAGTCATCACACGCTTTGGAACGATTTCGTGCGTGTTCGGTGGTTGTCGGTCAGGCGAGGATCGCCCTGGCGACGAGATCCATTCCGAATGCGGTCAGGATCGCGAGGTACAAGAGGCCGGTGGCGGCCATCACCGCGGCGTACTGCTTTTCTCGCAGCGCCGCCCGGGTGACCACGACCAGCGCGATCGTCGTGATGGCACAGGCGGCCCAGAACCAGCTCAGCAGACCATTGGCGCCGTCGTCGACGGTGCCGCGCAAGGCGGACACCATGCCCGTCGGCCACAACATCACCGCGAGCTCGGCCGGCCACACGTAGCCGACGCCGCGCACGAGTTGATTGAGCGGCCCGCGCGACAGGCCGGGCTGCACGAGATACCAGTGGCCGAGCAACATCGCGTCACTCACCGCACCGAGGAACGCCGCGCCGACGACGGCCCGTGCCACCGACAGTGCGGCCGGATCACCGGCGTCGACGCCCGCCGCGACGAGCGCCACCAGACCGAGACAGGGAGCGATCGCGTCGAGCCAGGGCGGAAACTTCGCAACGCCCTCGCGGCGGCGCACGATCGAAACGACGAGCGCCACCACGGCGGCTGCGACCATCAGCCCGGTGAACACCTCGCGCACGGGGACCGGGTTGAAGAGGACACCGACCACGATCGCGCCGATCCCGAACAGCGCGTAGATGGTGCGCAGCAGCCAGCCGTAGCCGGTCCCGACCTCGCGGCTGCGGCTGGTGAACCACAAAAAGGCGAGGCCACCGGAGGCCCACTGGAGAAGAACGGTGGCGCCGTCGAGGCGAATCATGCGCGGGCCACGGTAGGGCACCCGCCCGAATCCGCAGCTATCGGACCCGTTAGCCTCACCGTCGAAACGGCGGGGACGGGTGGAAATGGCGGATCGAGAGGGGCGACTCGACACGAAGGTTGCGATCGTGACCGGCGGGTCGTCGGGCATCGGCGAGGCCATCGTCGGGCGCTTCGCCCGCGAAGGGGCCCGGGTCGTGTTCTGTGGGCGCACCGAGGACACCGGGTCCACCGTCGAGCGGGCCGTGCGCAGCGACCCGATCGCCTCGAGCGCCGGTGGCGATGCGACGTTCATGCAGTGCGACGTCACCGACGAAACCGCGGTCGACGCGCTGGTGCAACGTACGGTCGACTTCTACGGCCGCGTCGACATCATCGTTGCGAACGCGGGCACCGGCGGCGGCCATCTCTGGCCCGATGAACCGACCGAAGTGTGGGACGGGTTCGTCAAGCTCAACCTCAACGGCATGATGTTCCTGTGCCGCGCCGCGTGGCCCCACCTCGTCGCCAGCGGCGCTGGTTCGGCCATCGCGATCACGTCGCTCTCGGCGTGGATGGGCATCGGCCGCGACCAGTTGGACAAGATGGGCGGCGCTCCGTCCGCGTCGTACCAAGCCTCGAAGGCCGCGATGGAAGGGCTTGTCGTCCATCTCGCCGGTCGCGGCGGCGAGCACAACGTGCGCGTCAACGCGATCCGTCCCGGTCGCATCCTCACCGACAAGTTCCGCGCGTGGTTGGGCGACGACGGCATCTTTTGGAATCACTACAAAGAGGCGCAACTCATCAAGCGTCACGGCAACGTCGACGACATCGCCAATGCGGCACTGTTCCTCGCGTCCGACGAATCGACATTCATCACCGGCACCGTGCTCGACGTCAACGGCGGCGCGGTCGTCAAGCTGTAGAGGGAGCGACAATGCGGGCTGCGGTTCTCAACGAGCAGAAGTCCTTCGACATCGTCGACCACCCCGATCCGACGCCGGGCGCCACCGATCTCGTGCTGCGGGTCGAAGCGTGTGGCATCTGCGGTTCCGATCTGAAGGCCGCGCCCGGCATGCCTGTCGGGCTCATCATGGGCCACGAGTTCTGTGGCGAGATCGTGGCGGTCGGGCGCGACGCGGTCGGCTCGTGGAAGGTCGGTGATCGCGTCGCCTCGCTGCCCCTCATCGGCTGCGGTGCCTGTCTCGCCTGTCTGCAGGGCGACGTCGTGCACTGTGCCCGTGGCGCTGACGCCATCGGTGTCGGCGGTAGCAGCGGTGCGTACGCCGAATTCATCAAGGTCGGCAGCCACGAGACGTTCCACCTGCCCGAATCGTTCGCACGCGGTGACGGCGCGCTCGTCGAACCGTTGGCTGTCGGCCTCCACGCGGTCGACCGCGCGCAACTGCAGCGGGGCGACAACGTGTTGATCATCGGCGGCGGGCCGGTCGGCATGGCGGTCACGTTGTGGGCGCGGCACTTCGGCGCACGAGAGATCATCGTGAGCGATCCCGTTGCGGCGCGTCGTGATCAGTGCGGACAGCTGGGAGCGACCGGTGGTATCGACCCGAGCGCCGGGGAGACGGCCCGTGACGCGTTCCAGCGCAAGGTCGGGCGTCTGGCCGACGTCGTGTTCGAGTGTGTCGGAGTACCGGGGATGGTGCAAGCGTCGATCGACGGCGCCGTAGTCCACGGCAAGGTCGTGATCGTCGGCGTGTGCAGCAAGCCCGACACGTTCGTGCCCATCGGTGCGCTCATGAAAGAGCTCACCATGCACTTCGTCATCTACTACCGCAGCGCGGACTACCGCTACACCATCGACATGCTGCACACGGGCCGCATCGACGCGCTCCCCATGGTGTCGGACCGCATCGGCCTCGATGCATTCCCCGCGATGTTCGAGGCGCTCAAGCATCCGACGACGCAGTGCAAGGTGCTCGTCGTGCCCTGAGGCTCGCAGCCGCGTCGGCTATTGGCGCACGCTGCCGCGCATACGGGCCCGCAGCGCGGCGTCGGTGACGAATATCGGCACGTTGTCGGCGTCGAAGAACGCCGGCTTCGCCAAGGCGCCACCGTCGAGCACGAGCGTGTGCCCCGAGATGTACGACGAGAGGTCCGACAACAAGAACAGGGCGGCACCGGCAATGTCGTCGGGCACGGCGCGCCGGCCGAGCGGCACCGCGGCGCGCTCCGATCGGGCCATCGCTTCGGGATCGGCCGTGGGTCGCGTCTGCACACCACCCGGCGCAACCGTGTTGACGCGGATGCCGAGGGGTCCCCACTCGACGGCCTCGGTTCGCGCCAACGCTATGAGCGCGGCTTTGGCCGCGCCGTACAGCGCGTGGAAAGGGGACGACGCCAGGCCCGTCGCTGCGCTGACCGACACGATCGAACCGCCGAGTTTGTCGGCGGCCATCGCGGACGCGACGCATTGATGCACCACAACGGCGCTGCGCAGATTGCGGTCGAGAATCGAGTCGTACGTGGCGACGCCGAAGTCGATCATCGGGCCGAACTCATCGGGATGCACGCCACCCACCAGGCAGAGCGCGCCGTCGATGCGACCGAAGCGCGCCACTGCCCGCGCCACCACGGCGCGTACCGCGTCGATGTCGGCGACGTCAGCAACCTCAGCGAGGTGCGCCGCGGACGCGAGCGCTTCGCTGAGCGCGTCGAGTCGACCGGCGTCGTTGTCGACGAGAACGAGCGTGGCCCCCGCCTCGGCAAGGCGCAGTGCGACGATCGAACCGATCGCGCCCCCGGCACCCGCCACCAACACCGTACGATCGTCGAGTCGCAACCGGTCGGTGATCACGCGTGCCTCCCCAAGCGCACGCTCATTGCGTGGGCAACGGCGCGACTCTACATTTCGCCCAAACCAGGGGGATGACCATGACCAGCAACGACATCTCGGTGATCGATCGATTCCGCCTCACCGATCGCGTGGCGATCGTAACCGGTGCGGGCAAGGGCATCGGCGCCGCGATCGCCGTCGCGTTCGCCGAGGCGGGTGCCGACGTCGCCATCTTGGCGCGAACCGAGTCCGACCTCGACAGCGTCGCCGCCGATATCCGCGCTCGGGGTCGTCGCGCCCTCGTGCTGCCGAGCGACATGAACGATCTGGCGGCGCTGCCCGATCTCGTCGAGCGCGTCGCGGCGGAGTTCGGCGGCATCGACATAGTCGTCAACAACGCGGGCGGCTCTCCTTCGTTTCCGTTCCTCGACACACGCGTCGAAAACCTCGAAGGCTCGTTCCATTTCAACGTGTCGGCCACGTTCGAACTCGTACGGTTGACCGTGCCCTACCTGCTGCAGCGAGAGGGTGCCTCGGTGATCAACATCAGCTCAGTAGCGGGCGTGAAGAACACGCGCGGCGGGCTCGTGCACGGCACCCTCAAAGCAGCGGTCTCGCACATGACCAAGATGATGGCCGCCGATCTCGCGCCCCGCATCCGCGTCAACGCCATCCTGCCCGGCGCCATCGAGACCGCGGCGCTCGGGCGCTACCTGTCGAGTCGTGATCCGTCGATCCGCGAGACGATGCACGCGCGCACGGCCATGCGGCGCAACGGTCGTCCCGACGACATCTCCCCCGCAGCCGTGTATCTCGCGTCGCCCGCCGCGTGTTGGGTCACCGGCAAGCTGCTCGAAGTCGACGGTGGCGCTTCGGACGACCTGATCCCCAAGACGATCCCCGATCTCTGATGCCGAAGAGCAACGCGATCGTGATGGAGATCGACGGCCACGAGGTGCGCATCTCATCTCCCGACAAGGTCTTCTTCAACGCGCGAGGCGAGACCAAGAAAGATCTCGTCGACTATTACCTGGCGGTGCGCGAACCGCTGCTGCGGGCGATGGGTGGTCGCCCGATACTCATGCAACGGTTCCCCAATGGCGCATCGGGCACGTCCTTTTACCAAAAGCGGGTACCCGACGGCGCGCCCGAATGGCTGAAAACGACCATCGTGTCGACACCCAACGGCACCGAGTCGCGGGTCTTCGTCGCCGACGACATGGCGCACATCGTGTGGGCCGTCAACCAGGGTTGCCTCGGTTTCCATCCGTGGGCGTACCGCGCCGATGACCCCGAGCACACCGACGAACTGCGCATCGATCTCGATCCTTCACCGGGCGTCGTGTTCGAAGAGGTGCGGCAAGCCGCGGCGCACACGCGCGACCTCCTCGACGAACTCGGCATCGCCGGCTACCCGAAGACCACGGGCAACCGCGGCATCCACGTGTACGTACGCCTCGAGCCGCGCTGGGATTCCTACGAAGTGCGCTCGGCGGCCGTCGCGATCGCGCGCGAACTCGAACGCCGTCATCCGACGCTGATCACCGCCGCATGGTGGAAAGAAGAGCGGGGCCGGCGAGTCTTCATCGACTTCAATCAGAACGCCCCGCACAAGACGGTGTTCGGTGCGTGGTCGGTGCGGGCCCGCGCCGGCGCGCAGGTTTCTACACCATTCGAGTGGGCCGAGCTGCCGACGATCCAACCCGATGAGCTCACGATCGCGTCGGTGCCGGCGCGGCTGGCCGAACGCGGCGACCCGTGGGCCGCCATGGCCGACGAGCCACAGTCGCTCGAGCCACTGCTCGAAATGCACCAGCGCGATCGCGCCAACGGGCTGGCCGATGCCCCGTGGCCGCCGGTCTATCCCAAGATGCCCGACGAGCCCGACCGCGTCGCGCCGAGCCGGGCTCGCAAGGTCGTGGAACCCTGACTCGCAGGCCCTATCCCTCGACAACGCACAGGGAGTGGTCCACGGTGTTGAGCGAATCCGGACCGTCAGGCGAGGCGACGACGATGTCCTCGAGTCGCGCCCCCCAACGGCCGGGGATGTAGATGCCCGGTTCGATCGAGAACGCGTGACCGGGCACGAGCGGTGTGACGTTGCCGGCGACTATGTAGGGATCTTCGTGCGCCTCGACACCGATGCCGTGACCGGTGCGATGGATGAAGTAGTCGCCGTAGCCGTGCTCCGCGATGACACGCCGTCCGATGGCATCGACTTCTTCGCACGCGGTCCCCACGACTGCTGCCGCGACCGACGCCGCTTGCGCGTGCTGCAGCACCGAATAGAGCTCGGCGAACTCGCGAGGCGGCTCGCCGATGTAGACGCACCGTGTGATGTCGCTGCAATAGCCGATGCCGTCGTCACCGATCATGGTGCCGCCGAAATCGCAGAGGACGACTTCGCCTTCTTTGATCACGCGCGGGCCGGCATCGTGATGGGGGCTCGCGGCGTTGGCACCGGCCGCGACGATGGCGAAGTTCACGCGGTGATGACCCTCGGCGAGGATGCGCCGACCGAGGTCAGCCGATACCTCGGCCTCGGTGCGACCGACGAGCGCGATGTTGCCCTTCTGCAACTCCTGCGCGATGCGATCGACTCCTGCGGCGGCGGCGCGTAGACGTGCGATCTCGTCGGCGTCCTTGACCGCCCGCAGCGACGAGGTCACCGTCGACGCGCGGTGCCATTGCACCCGCGGCAACTCGCGCATCAGATCGACGAGGAAGCGGGACCACGTCGTGTCACCGATGGCAACCGTGCCGGCCGTTCCGACGAGGGAGGCCACGATGGCGATCGGATCTTCGGCTTCGCCCCACGGGCGTATGCCGAAGACGTCAGGGCGATCGTGCACCCTCGGGGCCTCGAGCCGCGGGACAACCAATGTGGCGTCGCCCTCTCGCGGCACGACCAACATGGTCAGCCGTTCGAGTGGCATCGCCTCGTAGCCACAGAAGTACGGCAGGTCGGCTCCGACCGAAAGCAGCAACGTGTCGACGCCCCGTTCGGCCATCGTCTGGCGGACGCGTGCCAGCCGTGCGCGGAACATGTGTGCCTCCCTCTCGGCTCTGCCGAGGGCCGCTCGGGCCTCTGGCTTCATCGTTCACCCGATCGCGCCGCAGCACTCTTGGCGTGATAGCTCGATCGTGTCAACGGGCTCGCTTCGACGTGCGGAATACCCAACTCTTGCTCACCGATGCGAGCGAGCGTCTCGAATTCGTCGGGCGTCCACCAACGCGCGACGGGCACGTGGTTGGACGTCGGTCGCAAGTATTGACCGATCGTGACGATGTCGACACCAACGGCCCGGAGATCGGCCAGGCACTCGACGACTTCGTCGAGCGTCTCGCCCATGCCGACGATGATCGACGACTTGGTCGTCAGATCGGCTGCTTTGGCGCGGGCGAGCACCGACAACGACCGCGCGTACGAAGCCGATGGTCGCACTGCTCGCTGCAGTCGGGCCACCGTCTCGATGTTGTGGTTGAGCACATCGGGCCGGCTCTTGAAGATGAGTTCGAGCGCGTCGGCATCACCCTGGCAGTCAGGGATCAGCACCTCGACCTGCGTACCCGGGCAACGATCGCGCACGGCGTTGATGGTGTCGACGAACGCGCCCGCACCACCGTCGACGAGGTCGTCGCGCGCGACCGCGGTGATCACGGTGTAGGACAGGCCCATCTGCTCGACGGCGGTTGCGATACGGGCCGGCTCATCGGGGTCGAGCTCCAAAGGCTTGCGCGTATCGACGAGGCAGAATCCGCAGGCACGCGTGCAGCGATCGCCGTTGATCATGAAGGTGGCGGTGCCGTCGTTCCAACATTCGTAGATGTTGGGACAACCCGCCTCTTGGCAGACGGTGTTCAAGTCGAGACCGTGCATGATCGAGTTGAGCCGGCGGTATTCCTCACCGAAATCGACCTTGACCCGCATCCATTCGGGCTTGCGCTCGCGCAGACCGAGACCGGCGCCGACGCCCGCTTCGGCCAACCGGCCCCGCAAGCGCACGTTCGTCTCACCGTTGGATCGACCGACCGTAGACCGATCGACCGCCTCGCCGGCACCACCGCCGCGCGAGAAGATGCTGAGGTCTTCGGGCCGCACCCGCCACGCCACATCGGCACGCGTGACCGTCGCACCACCCCACCGGGCGGACGCACGAGCAGCCATCACATCGACGACATCACGCATCGATGCGTCGATGCCCTCGCGGGCGAGCGACGTCACCGCCTTACCGCGGATACCGCACGGGACGATCCAATCGAAGTAGCGCATGTCCGGGTCCACGTTGAGGGCAAAGCCATGCATCGAACGACCGCGACTCAACCGCACGCCGATGGCCGCGATCTTGCGGGGATGATCGGACCCCGGCTCGACCCACACGCCGGGAAAATCGTGCAGGCGACCGACGTCGCTCAAGCCGAGATCGCCGAGGGCATCGATGACGAGTTGTTCGACCGAGCGCACGTACGCCACCGTGTCGGCCATACCACCGCCGCGCTTGCCCGGCACCCACAGCACCGGATAGCCGACGAGCTGTCCCGGTCCGTGATAGGTGACATCACCGCCGCGGTCGGCGAACACCAACTGCGCGCCCACCTCGGCCGGATCGACCAACACATTCGCCCGATCGGCCCGCACCCCCATCGTGTAGACGTGCGGATGCTCGAGCAACAGCAAGTGGTTAGCCGCCGAGTGCGCGAACAGGCCGTGCTGCAGCGCCAGCGCGTCGTTGTAGTCGACCGACCCGAGCCAACGAACGTGCAGCGGCTCGACGAAGGCACGCTCAGGCGAGCTCTGCATCCCAGTCGTGCGTTTCGATGATCTCGCGAAGGCGCGCGAGGAAGGCCGCGGCATAGGCACCGTCGACGGCACGGTGATCCCATGCCATTGCGAGTATGCCGACCGAGTGAATGCCGATCGATTCGTTGCCGTGCTCGTCGACGATGACCACCGGGCGCCGTTTGATGCCGTCGGTCGACAAGATGGCAACCTGCGGCTGATTGATGATCGGGAACTGCATCATCGTGCCGTATTGCCCGGCGTTGGTGATCGTGAACGTGCCGCCGACGACATCGTCCGCGCTGAGCTTCTTCGAACGCGCCCGGTTGGCAAGGTCGACGATCTCGCGCGCAATGCCCCGCAACCGTTTGGTGTCGGCGCTCTGGATGACGGGCGCCAGTAGACCTTCGAAGTTGAGATCGACGGCGATCGCGACGTTGATGTCGTGATGCACGGTGAGTGCACCCTCGCCCACGGACGCATTGAGATGCGGATATTCGTGCAGCGCGTCGCACAAGGCCCGCACGATGAACGGCAGGTAGGTGAGGCTGAAACCCTCGGATTGCTTCCACGACTCACGATGGGCGCGACGTACGCGCTCGACGCGTTCGTAGTCGACCTCGACCGCGGTGAGCACATGCGGCGACGTGTGCTTGGACATCACCATGTGCTCGGCGGTGCGCCGACGGATGTTGTTGAACGGTTCGCTGGTCGAGCCCGTGCGCGGCCCGACCGGCACCACGCGTGGCGTTGCCGCGGTGGCCGCCGCGGCCGCGGGTGCGGGTGCGGGGGCTGTCGTCGACGGCGCGGCTGCGGCTGGCGCGGCGGGGACCGCACCCGGCGCCGGAACCTGCGGTCGCTGTCCTTGGATGGCGCGCTCGACGTCGGCGCGGGTGATGCGTCCACCCAGGCCCGAGCCTTCGAGACTGGTGGCGTCGAGATCATGCTCGGCGATGAGCCGGCGCACGACCGGGGACAACACGATGTCGTCGTTGCCGTTGGCGTCGCCGATCGGGGCGGGTGCGGCGGACACCGGCGCAGGCGCGGCAGGCGCAGGTGCAGGTGCAGGTGCAGGTGCAGGTGGTGCTGCTGCGGGCGGCGCGGCAGAAGCCGCAGGCGCCACCGGCGTTACCTCGGCGGGCGCTTCGGCCGCGGGTACTTCCGCGGCAGGTACTTCCGCGGCAGGGGCCTCGGCCGCCGGCGCGGGCCCGTCGGCAGCGTCACCGACACGGGCGATCAGCGCGCCGACGGGAATGGTCGCACCTTCGGCCGCGACGATCTCGGTGACCGTGCCGGCCACGGGCGACGGCACGTCGGTGTCGACCTTGTCGGTAGACACCTCGAACAGTGCCTCGTCGGCCGCGACCGCGTCGCCAACTTGCTTGTACCACTTCGTGATCGTGCCCTCGGTGACCGTCTCACCGAGTTGCGGCATGCGAACCTCAGCCATTACGCGTCTCTCACTCTCGTCGACATCATCCGTGTAATGAACGGCCGGTCATCGCCAACACGCTCTCGCCGAAGAGCTCGCTCATCGACGGATGCGGTTGGATGAACGCCGCGACTTCGTCGACCGTGGCTTCCCAATTGACCGCCAGGTAGGCCTGCCCGAGTTGTTCGGTGACCCACGGCCCCACCATGTGCACGCCCAACAGCCGCCCCGCAGTGCCGTCGGGACGACGTTCGGCGATGATCTTGACCAGCCCGTCGGTCTCTCCGACGATCATCGCCCGCCCGTTACCGGCGAATCGATGCTTGGACGTGACCACGTCGAGGCCGGCGGCCTTGGCCGATGCCTCGGTGTGGCCGGCGAACGCGACCTCGGGATGGCAATAGATGCACCACGGCACCCTGCTGTAGTCGATCGGTAGCGGGTTTTCGCCCAGCAGGTGCTTGATGACGAGGATGCCCTCGGCGAAGCCGACGTGGGCCAGCGCCGGCGTCGCGATGATGTCGCCGACGGCGTACACCTGCGGCTCACCGGTGCGGCAGTACTCGTCGACGTCGATGAAGCCGCGCTCGCTCACCACGACGCCCGTCTCGGCGAGGCCGAGCTTGTCGGGGAACGGGCGCCGGCCGACCGACACCACCACGATGTCGACCTCGATCGATTCGCCTTCGCCGAAGTGCACGGTCGTGCGGGTGCCTTCGGCGTTGGGCGTATGGCCGTTGACCTTGACGCCGGCGCGCACCGTGATGCCACGTTTGGCGAAGGACCGCTCGACGACCTTGGCCGCGTCTTCGTCGCAACCGGGCAGGATCTTGGGCAACGCCTCGAGCACGGTCGTCTTCGTGCCGAGATCGCCCATCATCGATGCGAACTCGCAGCCAATCGCCCCGCCGCCGATGACGACCGCCGTCTCGGGCAGGCTCGTCCGCGAGAGCAACTCGTCAGAGGTGAGCACCAAACGCCCGTCGATCTCGAAACCGGGGATCGTGCGGGGCACGGACCCGGCGGCGAGGATGACATGGTCGGCGACGAGCTCGACATCGCCCGACGCGCCGCCCGTGACCCGCACGACGCGGCCGGGGTGCAGCGTGCCCACACCGTCGTACACCGTGACCTTGCGCTTCTTGAGCAACCCCGACAGGCCGCCGTGGAGCTGGTCGATGATGGTCTGCTTGCGTTGCTGCGTCACCGAAAAGTCGATGAGCGGCACGGTGGCGTGGATGCCGAAGTCGGACGCATGCGTCACGGTGCGGTACACCGAGGCGGTCTCGAGCAGCTCTTTGGCCGGGATGCAGCCGACGTGCAGGCACGTGCCGCCGACCTTGTTGAACTCGATGAGGCCGATGTCGAGACCGGCGCTCGCACCATAGAGCGCGGCGGCATATCCGCCGGGCCCGCCCCCGATGATCACCACATCGTGCTTCGTGCTCAGGATTCACCTCGTCGTTCGATCGACGAGCCTATCGACACGAGGCCTCCCGGCCGCAGGCCGCGGTGCTTTCGGCTCGGGCCTACGTCGAGATCAGCACCTGCACCGCGAAGGCGACGAGGATGGCGAGACCACAGAACAGCGCGGTGATGATCAAACGACGAGTGCTCACGAAATTCCGACGTCCATAAGGCGGGGGGAGGTTATCGCGAATGCCTCTCGTGAAGTCAGCGCCGGAGGTGGCTATCAGACATACTTATGTCGTTTCACTGCACGACGATCTAAACGGAGACGCTACGAACCCCGAGCCATCTGCCCTGCTCGAGCCCGAATCTGCGGGCGCTGTCGGCGCGCTCTGCCGAGCACTCGAGCTGCACGACCCGGTGGCGGCCCGTCGGGGCGTCCTCCGGGCGTTGGTGATCGAACACCTCGCTCGGCCCCTCGATCTCGACGTCGAAACCCACACGACGGCATTCGCGGGCGCACTCTTGAGCGACGTCGGCGTCCTGCTGTCGCGCACCCGTCCGCCCGGCGACGACACGGCAATGGTGCAACTCGGCGCCACGCTGCTCGAACGCATCTCGCCCCTCTCCGCCGTCGCCCGCGCCATTCGCCACAGCACCGAACGCTGGGACGGCGGCGGGTCGCCCCACGGCTTGAGCGAGAACGCCATTCCCCTGCCGGCGCGACTGATCGCGTTGGCACGCGTCCTCGTCGGCCCGGTCGATGTCGACGTCACGCCGACGTGGCCGGCACGGTGCGGCCGCGCACGCGCGTTGTCGGGGTCAATCCTCGATCCGTCGCTCGTGGCACCAGCGATCGCGGCCATCCTCGAGGCGCCTCCCGCCGGCCCCTTGTTCTCGATAGAGCGCGCACTCGCCGCGCTCGACAAGCTCGTCGCGCCGGGGCCCGGCCGCGCGCCCATCGAAGCGTTGCGCGATGTCGGCGCCGCCATTCGCGCCGCGCAGCGCGTCGACGAGGTACTGGTCCTCATCGCCGACTACGCACGCCGCGCGCTCGATGCGTCGACGGTGAGCATCGGCCGCCGCGACTACAACACCTCCTCGCTGCAGGTACTCGTCAACGTCGGCGAGTTGACCGACGGGCGCGAGCGATTCCCCGCCGACGAGACCTATTCATTGTTGAGTTTCCCGTCGATCACGGGCTTTTCTGACGGCACCGAGCACGCCCTGCTGCGACTCGGCAACGATCCCGCAACGTTGCGCTACCTCGACCGCCGCGGCATCAACTCCGAGATCGCCGCACCGATCATCATCGACGGCATCGCGTGGGGCATGGTGTGGGCCTCGACCCGACCCGCCCGCCATCCACTGACCGCGGCATCGCTCGACACGTTGCGCATCGTTGCGGTACAGGCCGCCATCGGCGTCGAGCACACCGAACGTCTCCAAGGTCTCGAGACCCTCGCGCTTCGTGACCCACTCACCGGTCTCGGCAATCGCCGCGTGCTCGACGAGAAGCTCCGTTCGATCTTCCGCAAGAACGCGCTCGAACGTCAGGACTGCGCACTGATCATGTGCGATGTAGACGAACTCAAGATCGTCAACGACACACTCGGTCATGCGGTCGGCGACCGCGTGCTGCTCGATACGGCCAACGCGTTGCGCAGCGCGGTCGCGGGTCTCGACGCGGTGACGATCTGTCGCATCGGTGGTGACGAGTTCTGCGTTCTCCTCGAACGCGGCGGGTTGCTCCACGCGCAGGCCGTTGCCGAGCGTGTCGCACAGGTCGTCGCCCGCGGCGAGAACCATCGTTCGGTGTCGTGCGGCATCGCCATCGCCGACCCGTCCATCGAGACGCCGAGCCAGCTGTTGCGAGCGGCCGACGTCGCGCAATACGAACAAAAGCGATCACGCCGCGGCGGCGCACGACTCGACGCCGAAGCCGCGGGTCAGCGCCGCAGGGCGCGCCGCGACTCGATCTCTTAGCGCTGCGGGGCTGCCGGGCTCAGTCGCGGCGCCGGCGGCGACGACCGCGCCGCCAGACGAACAGCACGAGGTGGGACAACGCCACCGACACCAACGCCGTCACGACGATGACGACCCACAACGGCGCTCTGCGATCAAAGACGAACCAGGTGATCGTCGTCGAGCGGGTGTTCTGGAGGATGAAGATCAGCAGCGCGGCCGTGGCAACGATCGCGACCAGGACGCCGAAGTCGATGCGGCGCTCACCCTGGAGCGGCTTGAACGCCGTCCCACTGCGACCCTCGTCGGCGCCCGGGTCTGAGTTGGTGTCGCTCACGATCACCTCATTCGTCGAGAGTAGATATCGGGCGCGGACATTAGTCGGAATCTGTTGGTGGCCCTCCGGAATGCCCAGCCGCACGGCGTTGTTGGCCTTGGTGACAACGGTCGTGTGACGCGGCCACGATGGGAGCGGCACGCGATGGAAGTTGCAGTTACCGGTTCCAGCGGACTGATCGGCACGGCCCTTTGCCGTCACCTCGAAGCGCGGGGCGACCGTGTCGTGCGCGTCGTACGGCGCAGCCCGAAGCCTGGCGAAGACGTGATCGAGTGGCACCCGGAACGTGATGAAATCGACGCCGCAACGTTCGACGGGCTCGACGCCGTCGTCAACCTTGCGGGCGAGAGCATCGGGGCTCGCCGATGGAGCTCGCAGCAAAAGCAGCGGCTGATCGACACGAGGGTGCAGTCGACGCGTCTGCTGTCGCGGGTGTTGGCGCAGTCGGACAAGGCGCCCGCCACCTTCGTGAGCGGTTCGGCCATGGGCTACTACGGCGACCGCGGCGACGAAGAGCTCGTCGAGTCGAGCGCCCAAGGCAAGGGCTTCCTCGCGGAGCTGGCAAGTGCATGGGAGGCCGCGACAGCACAGGCCTCGGAGGCCGGGCGCCGCGTTGCGCACATCCGTACGGGTCTCGTGCTCGATGGCGAGGCGACCGCGCTCACGCGGATGTTGTTGCCCTTCAAGCTCGGGGTCGGCGGTCGTCTGGGCAACGGCCGTCAGTACTGGAGCTGGATCTCGCTGACCGACGAGGTGCGGGCTATCGCCTGGGTGCTCGACCACGACATCTCCGGACCGGTCAACCTGGTCGGCCCGGCCCCGGTCACCAATGCCGAATTCAGCCGGGCATTGGGGCGGGCGCTGCACCGACCGGCGCTGCTGCCCGCGCCCAAGCCGGCGCTCGAGTTGCTGTTGGGTCGCCAGCTCGCCGACGAACTGCTATTCTCCAGCCAGCGCGTGCTCCCTGACGTGCTCTTACGTTCGGGATTCGGTTTCGAACACGAGACGGTCGACGCGGCCCTGGCCGCTGCCCTCCACCCCGCGAGAAATTGAGGCGTTCAGGCCTCATGGCCGGGCCGGTCGCGGCCGATATCAAGAGCATCATGGTGGTACGAGCGCTGTGGCGTCTCAAGAATCGGCCCTCGCCTCCCCCGGCCGACGATGCGCACGTCGAGGGTGAGAGCGCGCACGCGTGGTGGGCCGAACGCGATGACGTGAAGAACAAGCCCAACCCCAAGAAGCGGGGCCCGACGGCAAATCCGCCGAAGCCCCCCGAGAGCAAGCGGTCGGGCTTTCAGCAGTACAACACCAACGAGTCGTTGTACGAGCGCAATCAACCACGCCCGGTGAACACGACCGCACGCGCGTTCGCGTTGCTCGACGTTCCGCTGACCGCCGATTGGAAAGAGATCACGCTCGCCTACCGGGCGAAGGCCAAGGAGTTCCACCCCGACAAGCGCGATGGCGACGACAGCAAGATGATCGAGATCAATCAGGCGTACGCAACGCTGCGGCGCGTGCGCGGTATGTGACCGCGCCTGCCGGCTAGATTACAGCTCGGTGACGCGACCACGACGGCCGGACTGCGTACGTGTGGCGTCGACGGCGAGGCGATCGACGAGATCGTTGTAGTGGTCGCCGTTGTGTCCCTTCACCCATTTGAAGGTGACGTCGTCGCGGTTACGCACGATCTCGACCAGCGGCTCCCAGATGTCGCGATTCGCGACGGGCTCGCGTTTGGAGTTGCGCCACCCCCGCGCCAACCAGTTCTTCCACCACCCGTCACGGAAGCAGTTGACGACGTAGGTCGAGTCGCTGACGATCTGTGTCGGACCGTCGAACGTCTGCAGCGCCTCGAGCACCGCCATGAGCTCCATGCGTTGGTTGGTCGTGCTCGGCGCCGCGCCGGCGGCGAACTCTTCCTCCGGCACGACCCATGCCCAACCGCCGGGGCCAGGATTGCGGCTGCACGCGCCATCGGTGTAAACGATCTTCGGGGGCATGCAAGAATCCTGTCACAGGACCGAAGCCGGGCCGTTACCAACGGACGTTTCGGTCACCGAATTCATCTGCGAGGATGGGTGCATGATCGACGGCTATTCGAACCAGCTCCCCGACGTCGACCCGCAAGAGACGCAGGAGTGGCTCGACTCGCTCGACGCCGTTGTCGACCGATCGGGCCCGCGCCGCGCGCAGTTCTTGTTGTCAAAGCTCGAAGAGCGCGCGCAAGAACTCGAGCTCGACACACCGATGGCGGTCAACACGCCATACATCAACACCATCCCCGCGAGCGCGCAGCCGTGGTTCCCGGGCGACGAAGAAGCCGAACGCGACATCCGCCGTTGGATTCGTTGGAATGCCGCCGCGATGGTGATCCGTGCGAACAAAAAGGCCGACGGCATCGGCGGGCACTTGTCGACGTTCGCGTCGTCGGCGTCGTTGTACGACGTCGGCTTCAATCACTTCTTCCGCGGCAAAGACGACGGTAATCCGGGCGACCACATCTACTTCCAGGGTCACGCGGCGCCGGGCATCTATGCGCGTGCATATCTCGAAGGCCGTCTCGACGAATCGCAACTCGATCACTTCCGTACCGAGATCGGCGGCGGCGGCCTGTCGAGCTATCCCCATCCGCGGCTCATGCCCGACTTCTGGGAATACCCGACGGTGTCGATGGGCCTCGGTCCGCTCAACTCGATCTATCACGCGCGGTTCAATCGTTACCTCCACAACCGCCGCATCGACGACACGTCGGCGTCGCGTGTGTGGTGCTTCGTCGGTGACGGCGAATGCGACGAGCCCGAGACGCTCGGGTCGATCGCCCTCGCAGGCCGCGAAGAGCTCGACAATTTGGTGTGGGTCGTCAACTGCAATCTGCAGCGCCTCGATGGCCCGGTACGCGGCAACGACAAGGTCATCCAAGAACTCGAAGCGATCTTCCGTGGTGCCGGCTGGAACGTGATCAAGGTCATCTGGGGCAGCAAGTGGGATCCACTGTTGGCCAAAGATGTCGATGGCGTGCTCGTCGCCAAGATGAACGAGACCGTCGACGGCGAGTACCAGCGGTTGGCCGTCGAGGGAGGCGGCTATATCCGCGAACACTTCTTCGGGCCTGACCCTCGTCTGCGCAAGATGGTCGATCATCTCACCGACGAAGACCTTCGGGCGTTGCCTCGTGGCGGTCACGACTATCTCAAGTTGTATTCGGCCTACAAGCTCGCGACCGAGACGCGCGGTCAACCCAGCGTGATCCTCGCAAAGACGGTCAAGGGTTGGACACTCGGCAAAGGGTTCGAGGCGCGCAACGCGACGCACCAGATCAAGAAGATGACCCAAGAGCAACTCTTCGAGTTGCGCGAACGTCTGCACCTCACCGACCAGATCCCCGACGAACTACTCGCCGACGGCGTACCGGCCTACATGCGACCGTCGACCGACTCGGCCGAGTTCCAATACATGATGCGGCGCCGGCGCGCGCTCGGTGGCTCGCTCCCCAAGCGCGAAGTGCGCACTCGTCGCCCGTTGGAGTTGCCCAACTCGACCGTGTTCGACGATCTCGCCAAGGGTTCGTCGGGTCGAGCGGTGTCGACGACGATGGTGTTGACTGCGATCCTGCGCGATCTCATGCGCGACGAAAAGTTCGGCAAGCGTGTCGTGCCGATCGTCCCCGACGAGGCCCGCACATTCGGCATGGACGCGCTGTTCCGCGAGTTCAAGATCTACGCCGAGGAAGGCCAGAAGTACGAGCCGGTCGACCACGAGTTGTTGTTGTCGTACTCCGAGTCCAAAGACGGTCAGATTCTCGAAGAAGGCATCACCGAAGCGGGCTCGACCGCCAGTTGGATCGCGGCGGGCACGTCCTACGCGAACCTCGGCGTGCCGATGGTGCCGTTCTTCACCTTCTATTCGATGTTCGGCTTCCAACGCGTCGGCGACCTCTTGTGGGCCGCCGGCGACGCGCGCGCCCGCGGCTTTTTGCTCGGCGCCACTGCGGGCCGCACGACGCTCTCCGGCGAAGGGCTGCAGCACCAAGACGGCCACAGCCCGATCTTGGCGTCGACGAACCCCGCGTGTGAGTCCTACGACGCAGCGTTCGCGTATGAGCTCGGCGCCATCATCGAACACGGCTTGCACCGCATGTACGGCGCGGGTGGCGGCGAAGACGTCTTCTATTACCTGACGATCTACAACGAGAACTACGAGATGCCGGCGCGGCCCGACCATGTCACCGCGGAAGACATCGTTCGCGGCATGTACCTGTGGGCGGCGGGCGACGAGGCGCAGCCACACAAGGCCACCATCATGTTCTCCGGCCCCGCGCACCGAGCCGCGCGCGACGCGCAAGTCGAGCTCGCCACCCGGTGGGGCGTCGGCGCCGACCTGTGGAGCGTCACGTCCTACAAGCATCTGCGCGACGAAGCGCTCGCGACCGAGCGCTACAACCGGCTCCATCCCCTCGAGCCAACACGCTCACCGCTCGTCAACCAACTGCTCTCCGGCGACGAGCCGATCATCGCCGTCACCGACTTCCTCAAACTCGTACCCGACCAGATCTCGCGCTGGGTGCCCCTGGTCGCGCTCGGCACCGACGGCTACGGCCGCAGCGACACCCGCGAGGCCCTGCGCCGGTTCTTCGAGGTCGACACCGGCAACATCGTCGTGACGGTGCTCTCCGCGCTCGCTCGACGGGGCGACATCGACGCGCAGATCGTCGCCGACGCCATCGCGGCCTACGGCATCGACTCCGAGGCGACCGACCCCGCCAAGGCCTGAGCGGTGGATAGCCCAACACCGCTCGCGGTGACCGGCAAGGCCGAGGCCGACGCTCTGCTCAACCGAGATCCCTTGGCGCTGCTGCTGGGGATGTTGCTTGATCAACAAGTGCCGATGGAATGGGCCTTCATGGCCCCCTACACACTCGAGCAGCGCCTCGGGCACCTCGACGTGAGCCGCATCGTGGCCGCCGGGCCCGACGCCTTGACCGCGGCGTTCACGGCCAAGCCGGCGCTGCACCGCTTTCCCGCCGCGATGGCCACCCGTGCCTACGCGCTGTGCCAGCACCTCGTCGACGAATACGGCGCGCAGCCCGATCGCGTCTGGCGCAGCGCCGAGTCGGGCGACGAGCTCTACCGACGGCTGCGGGCGTTGCCGGGCTTCGGTGACGAGAAGGCCAAGATCTTTCTGGCGGTGTTGGGCAAACGTTGCGGGATCACCCCGCGCGGTTGGGCCGAACGTGCCCTACCGTTCTCGGATAGCAAACCCCGTTCCGTAGCCGACATCGACGGGCCCGAATCGCTACAGCGAGTACGGGTCTGGAAGAAAGAACAGAAGGCGAAAGGCAAGGGTAAGCAAGATTGAGTGACCGAACGGCATGAGAACTGCGCGTGACGACGACTCGCGGCCTTCGCCAAGCGCAAAGATGCCAATCTATGCTCGTGGCGACTTGTGCCCGCCACCTCCCCATCCGCGGTAGCAAAAAGGCAATTCCCCCATGATGAACGACATCGCGGCAACCGACGCTGCCGGTTTGGACGACTATCTCAAGGCGCTGTGGCGGCGCAAGCACTTCGTCGTGCTGCTCACCGTCGTCGGTCTGATCCTCGCCGCGCTCTACGCCAATTCGCTTACCCGCGAGTACACCGCTCGGGCGCAGATCGTGGTCTTCCGGCTGCCGAACGAGAACGCGTTCGGAGAGGTCAGCCTCGAGGCCGAACAAGCGTTACTCGAGAGCAACGAGCAGATCGACCAGGCCATCGCGTTGTCGAAGTCCAGCCTGCCACGGAACTATGTGCAAGAGCATCTCACTGTGTCATTCGCGCCCGACAGTGGAGTGCTGCGTATCGCCTTCAGCGCCCCTGAGGCGGAGACAGCGCAGACACTCGCGACGGCTATCGCGACCACCTACGTGAACAATCGCTCGCAGAAACAGACCGACTACTACGCGAAGCAGATTGCCTCGCTCAACGTTCAGGCCGCCGACCTCGCAACAAAGATCCGGCCGCTCAGCGACGCCATCAACGCACTTAGTACCCAGCGCAACGCCATCGTGCTCGATCCACGGTACTTCACGACATCGGGTGCGCCGCTGCAAGATCAAGCCAACAACCTCTCGAATGACATCCGTTCGAGGGAAGAAGAAAAGGCCGCACTCACCCAACAGCTAACGGGGGTACAGCAACGAATCAGCAGTCTCACCGCTGACTCTGTCACTGCCCCCCCTCCGGCGCAGTTGACCCGCTCGGCTCGCACGCCGTCAGCCCCTGACGGCCTGGGCGACAAGATGCTCTACGCCATCGGCATCCTCGGCGGCCTACTGGCCGGTGCCGCCGCCGCACTCTTCCTCGACCGTTTCGACAACACCATCCGCGGCGAGCGCGACATCGAGGGCATCCTCGGTACCCCGGTGCTGGCGACGGTGCCATCGTTCCCGCGCAACTCGGCCACCAACGGGCTCGTCATGTTACGCGCCGCTACTGGCCGCAAACCCGCGGCCGCCCGCGATAGCTATCGCCGGCTGCGTTCGACACTCGACTTCCTGGCGAAGCGCAGCGACCTCAAGACATTCCTCGTCACCAGCGCTCGTCCCGGTGACGGCAAGTCGACCACCGCAGTCAATCTCGCCATTGCGGCGGCGCAGACCGGGCGCAAGATCGCCATCGTTTCGGCCGACATGCACCGCCCGTCGCTCGAGCGCCTACTCTCGCTGCCCCCGTCGGCCGGTCTGAGCGACTACCTGCTCGACGAAAGCGAAGCGATCCTCACCGAAGTCCCGGGCGTCCCCAACCTCACCGCGGTCACCAGCGGCCGCCCGGTCGAGACGCCCGCCGAGTTGCTGGCGTCGAGCCGAGTGAGCGAGCTCGTCAAGTTGCTCGAAGAGAACCACGATCTGATCTTCTTCGACACGCCGCCGGTGCTCAACG
>JBDSMH010000012.1:0-4637 GCA_039915945.1 Acidimicrobiales bacterium
CCATCCCGACCCCATGTCGTCGACGGCGATGCGGGCACCGACGGCCTTCCAGCGAAACATCGCGTCGCGCAATGCCGCGTACTCCTCGACTGCATCGCGTTCACTCAACTCGAGCACGAGCCGATCGGGCAGCCACGCGCCGGCCGCCAGGTTCGCGGGGTCGGCCAACCACTTGGGGCTGACGTTGACGAACAAGAGCGAGTCGGTCGGCGGTGCGCCCGCCGCGGCGGCGGCCTTCAGGCACATCAACTCGAGCGCGTCGCCGAGCCCCGCCTCTTCGGCCAGTGCCAGCCATTGATCGGGTGGACGGTACGGAAGATGCTTCATGCGGGCGAGTGCCTCGTACCCGACCACTGCACCATCGAGAAGACGAACGATCGGTTGGTACACCGCGCGCACCGCGTCGTCTTCGAGCAACGCCACGACCGCCTTCAGCTGGTCGGGCTCGTCGGTTGCTCGCGGCAAATTCATGGGTGGTCAATCGGCAGACGGGAGCGAGTCATTGATCACGGGACGGTAAAGATTCGCTTGCGTAAACCTGACGAGACTCTGCAAGTTGCGTTAGTGGAGCGTGCTAGGAAGAAGGCGGGGCTGTTGCCATCCGGCTCGATACGCGTGACGCTTCCTCGAACCGTGTAAGTGGTTGGCCGCGGAACGACCAAGGATTGCGGCCCCGTTGGTCGACCCGAACACCGTCGCGGCGGGTGAGGTAGGAGGTTCGGTCGCCATCGGTCCACCCCACAGCAGCACGCGGACGGCTGCGTCGGCACGAGTCATCCAGGGTAACGGGAGAGACCAAACCTCGGTCAAGCACTTGAGCCGACCCCCTGAGGTGCCGATGTATGAAGAAATGAGAGATCGCTCACCCCGGTCCGCGGGTTCGATCGCCGAGCCGGACACTGTCGCTGTTCGCGCCCTAGGCGCCGATGACAGCCAACTGCTCGCCGGCCGCTACGAGTTGGGTGAGGTGCTCGGCCGCGGCGCGACCGGCGTCGTGCACCGCGGCCGCGACCGTGTACTGCGCCGTGACGTCGCGATCAAGCTCCTCTATCCCGACCTTGCGCGCGAGCCCGAGACATCGGCACGCTTCCAACAAGAGGCACAGTTGGCCGCGCGTATCCATCATCCGAACGCGGTGGCGATCTTCGACACCGGCGTGCACGATGGACAACCATTCATCGTGATGGAGTGTCTGCCGGGCGAGACGCTCGCCACGCGAATCGCGGCGCATCCGCTGCCTGTCGATGAGGTGTGCGAAATCGGCGCGCAGCTACTTGGTGCACTCGCTGACGCCCATACGCGCGGTGTGCTTCATCGCGACATCAAGCCGTCCAACTTGCTTTTGACTCCAACGGGGTCGGTCAAGGTCGCCGACTTCGGCATCGCCACCGAAGCCGATCGTCACAGCCTCACGAGCGTCGGGTTCGTGGTCGGCACACTGGCGTACCTCGCTCCCGAACGCCTGCGCGGTGTTCCCGCGACGGCGCAGAGCGACATCTACGCGGCCGGCGGGGTGTTGTACGAATCGCTGACCGGTCACAAGCCATTCGGAGGCACCACCGCCGCCGAAATTTTGGATCAGATCACTCACGGCTCGTTGACCGACATTGCCTCCCTTCGTCCCGACATCAATCCGGCGGTCGCCCAAGTCGTGCTGCGCGCGCTCGCAAAGGAGCCGGCAGCGCGCTTCGCGAGCGCGTCGGAAATGGCAACGGCACTCGCTGCCGCTCGAAGCACGAGCAATCCGACCGTGCTCGCTCCAGTGGCCGTGACCGACCCTGCCCTCGCGGCGACGACGATCATCCCGCTCACCGAAATCGGCCCCGTTCGCAATCGCCGCTCGATGGTGTTCGTGGCGGTCGTGGCCGCACTGGCGCTGGCCCTCGGGGCCGCCGCGTTCGCCTCGCGCGATGGCGGCTTGCCCACTCCCACAACTACCGCACCGGTGGGCGGCGACGCCCCCGCCGACAATCCGGCCGTCGTTCCCCGCGTCTCGACCACCGTCGTGACCACTACGGTGCGCCCGGCCACCACCCGTCCAGCCGTCACCACCGCTCCCGTCCAGACTTCCAAGGGGAGAGGAAAGAAAGACGATTGAGTCCGCCGTACGCTTGTCTCCGGTGAGCGAAGGCCAGACCAGCAAGTTCAACGTCGATGAACTACATCGGTCGCGGCAAATCCGGTTGGTCGAAGTACACGAAGTCGCCGTATACATCGGTGACGGTCACTCGCTCGACGAGCGTGTTCGACGTGCCGGCAAAGTCGAAGCCCTGTTGCGCTTCACGATCGGAACGGTATGCGGCGTCGCCCACGCCAGCGTTGGGGTTGGCGCCGCGGACAGCAATATCGCGAATCGTGATGCCGTCGCTATTGCGAATCCACCAATGGCGCCGGTTGCGATCGGCTTCGGTCGTCGCGAAGAACTCGGCGTTGTTGCCTTCGAACGTGAGGTCGCGTCGGCCTTCGATGATGAGCGAACCTTCGATGCGATAGCGCGCATTGGCCGGGAACGAGATCGTCGACCCGTCGGGTACGCCGGCGATGAACGCCAGCAACTTGTCGGTGACATCAGCGGCGCCCGTGGAGTCGATCGTCGATGGTGCGACCACCGACGATGACGCACCGGCCGACGGCGGAAGTCCGATCATCACACAGAGCATCAGGCACGCGCTCCATAAGCTGATCGGACGAAAACGCATGAGCGGTACTTCTCTCGACTCGCTCGAAGAATGGGGAATCGCTCAGACAATATCGACACGGTCACAACGATCCTTGACCGCCAATGCGACACGTCACGCGCGGGTGAGTACCGCTTCGGCCACGCGGTCGACATCGGCGTCGGTCATCGCGGATCCGCTCGGCAGGCAGAGGCCCAGCTCGAACGCCCGCTGCGACACTGCGCCACCGACCACCGAGCATTCGGCGAACGCCGGCTGGAGGTGCATCGGCTTCCACGTCGGGCGACTTTCGATGTCGAGCAGCTCGAGCCGTTGACGGATGCTCTCGCGGTCGACGCCGAAGACGGACGGCTCGACGGTGATGCAGGTAAGCCAGTTGGTCGAATCACCGTGCGGCACCACCGGCATGAACTCGATGCCGTCGACGCCTTCGAGATGGTCGCGATAGCGACTATTGATGGCGCGTCGGCGCGCCACTTTCTCGTCGAGATTCTGCAACTGTCCGCGCCCGACCGCCGCGAGCAGGTTGCTCAACCGATAGTTGAAGCCGATGTCGCTGTGTTGATAGTGCGGCGCCGGATCGCGCGCCTGTGTCGCCAGGTGCCGCACCCGAGCGACGTGCGCGGCGTCGTACGCAACCAACGCTCCACCGCCACCACACGTGATGATCTTGTTGCCGGTTGAACGAGAACACCCCGATGGCGCCGAAGCAACCAGCCGGTCGGCCTCGATACGTTGCGCCGAGCGCCTCTGCCGCGTCTTCGATGAGTGGGACGTCGTAACGCGCGCAACTCTCGACGAGGCGGCCGTAATCGGCGCACTGCCCGTAGAGATCGACCGCAATGACCGCCGCCGGCAAGCGCCCTGACGCGGCGCGCCGTTCGAGCTCTTCGGCAACGAGGTCGGGATCGATGTTCCACGACGCGGCCTCGCTGTCGACGAGCACCGGTCGCGCCCCCACATAGGTGATCGCGTTGGCCGACGCAGCAAACGTGAAGCTCGAGACGAGAACGTCGTCACCTTGCGCTACGTCGAGCACGAGAAGCGCCAGATGTAACGCAGCGGTGCCGCTCGACAGAGCGGCCGCGTACGGCATCTCGGCGCGGTGCGGACAGCTCTGCTTCGAATGCGTCGACATGGGGCCCCAGCGGCGCGACCCAATTCGAATCGAACGCGTCGAGCAACAACTTGCGCTCGAGCTCGCCGAGATGCGGCGGCGAGAGATACAGGCGGCTCACGAAGGACGCGCCGTCACAGATATTCGACGTTGGGCCCGCTGACACAATGTCGCGTGTCGAGCACGTAGGGGGCCGCGGCCACGATCGCGTCGAGATCGAACGCGTCGTGATCTACGAGCACGACTACCGCGTCGGACGACGACACCTCGGCGGCGGTGGGCTCGACGATGGTGATACGGCCGTCGACCGTCGCGAACGCGAGGTGCGGGTCAGCGACACGCACCTCGGCCCCGAGCGACAGGAGGCGTTCGGCCACCACTCGTGCAGGCGATTCGCGGGCATCGCCGGTGTTCTTCTTGTACGCCAACCCGAGCAGCAGGATGCGGCTGCCGTTGACCGGAAGCTTGCGCTGATTGAGCGCGCTCATCAGGCGGCGAACCACGTACTCGGGCATGTGTTCGTTGACATCGTTGGCGAGCTCGACGAACCGGAAGCTGTAGCCGAGCGACTGGCGCACCCGCCACGAGAGATAGCTCGGATCGATGGGAAGGCAATGGCCTCCCACACCGGGCCCCGGGTAGAAGGGCATGAAGCCGAACGGCTTTGTCGACGCCGCCTCGATGGCCTCCCACACGTTGATGCCGAGATCGCCCGCGAACATCGCCAACTCGTTGACGAGCGCGATGTTGACGTGACGGAACGTGTTCTCGAGCAGCTTGGTGAGCTCAGCTTCTTTCGGCGTCGAGACCGGGACCGTGCGATCGACGATGCGATCGTAGAA
>JBDSMH010000080.1:0-36414 GCA_039915945.1 Acidimicrobiales bacterium
GCAAGGTCATGGGACTCACGCCGATCACCGCCGGACCGCTACGCGTCATGCTGCCGACCAAAGCCAACCGCGACATCCAATGGCAGGCCACGGTCACGGCGAACCGCGCCACCTTCGTGCAGACAGCTGGCGGCCGGCCCGGATTCTCGTTGCTCAAGCCCACGTTGCGATGGCCGTTTCTCGTCACGCGACCATTCACGATCTGGACGACGCTCGAGCTCACGATCGATGCAAACGGAACCTGCGCAGGGAAGCTGATCGGCGCCAGCCCGTATCCGCGCCACTGGGTGTACGGCGACGACGGCGCGCTCGTCTCGAAGTCTGCGCTCACGCGCAATCGGGTGTGGGCGCGCACGAATTTTGGCAGCCACACGCCCTGGGGCGGCCAAGACCAGGTGCCCGACGTCGCCGACGCGGAGACGCAACTCGAGCGCGCCTTGGCCGACCAGATCATGCACCGAGAAGAACGACCGACCGTACGAGAACTACGCGCGGGAGACGTCCTATTTCGCCAAGATGAGCAAGCGACGTCGGTTGCACTCGTCCTTGACGGCATCTTCGAAGTGCGCGTCGACGGACGAGTGGTCGGTCGTGTGGGGCCGGGCAGCGTCGTCGGCGAACGGGCGCCGCTCGAGGGAGGTCGCCGCACCGCCGACTTGCGCGCGACCACCGATGCGCGCATCGCCGACGTAGCAATCGAAGGCCTTGATCTCGAGCGACTCAGCGACCTCGCGCAGGGCCATCATCGCGAGGACTTCACCTAGGGCGGCGAAGTCCCCGCGCAGGCCGAGATGGCGTCAGCCGAACGAGCGCTCACCGGCGATGTCGAAGATCTTGACCGAGAAGCCCTTTGGCGCGGGGCCGGTAGGGCGAGGCGCCGTCTTGATGGCCGCCATGTGCGCATCGAACGCGTCCTGGTCGGCCCAGCGCTCGAAGAGCATCACGCGGGTCGCGTCGACCGGATCCGCGCTCATGACGTATTCGAGGCAACCGCCCTCGGTGCGGGTCGAACGGATCGCGTCGACGCGGCCCGCAAGGAACTCGTCCCGCTCTGCGGGGTCGACATCGAAATGGCCTGCCACGATCAACATCTGCGCTGCGCCTCTCGTCTGACGGACTAGTTGGCCCCGTTTCTAGTCGCTCGCGGGCGAGCCCGTGGAAACGGCCCTGGTCGGCTAACGTGGTGACCGAGCCAAGGGGGCCCTGATGGGGATCCGCTACTCCAAGCCGCCGGTGTTGATGCACGACGTGATCGACGATCTCGACGCGGTCGTTCGCCTGTTGGAATCGCAGGCTCCGTATACGCCACTCGGGGGTTGGTACAACCCCGGTGCCGATCCAAATAGCCGCACGCGGCCGATGTGGTTCCAGAACGACTGGGTGCATGACGTGTTCGCTGCGGAAGGCTCTGATCTGTTCCTCCGACACGCGGGCTATATCGAGGCGGCCAAGCAGTTCTATGGCGCCGAGGTGATCGAGCCGCAGAGCGTCTATGTGAACGTGATGGTGGCCATCGCCGACGGCGGGCCCGCCCATACCGACAACCCGCGGTTCCATGGGCGCGACCGCACCAACACGCCGATGTGGTTGCTGCGGGCGATGTTGTGGTCGGGCCTCTTCGACGAGTTCGAGATCGTGCAGGCGACGGCCATCTGGTGGATGAACGATGTCGACGGCGGTGGCTTGTTCTATTGGCCCGACGGCCCCGACAACCCACCGCGGCAACATGTTGGCGCAATGGCCAACACCGCGCTGATCGGCGACAACCACGGCATGTTCCACCAGGTTGCTCCCATCGGTCCCTTCGACGGCGGCACTCGTTTGATCACTCCCAGCGCGCAACTCGCGCCGCTCACCGACGGTTCGGGTGATTGGATCGTGACCGACCACGGCGAGTTGCAGTTCCGGGCGCCGCTCGACACCTTCCGTGTGAGCGTGCTGTGGAAGGCCGACGTCTACGCGACCGCGGCGCAGCGCGAGCAGCGCTGCCGCGACACGCTGTCGTTGCAGGACGTCGCCGACACGTTCAACGATGATCTCGCCCGCAAGGGCTCGCCGGTGCGCTTCGACCTCGCGCTCGTCGACGACCCCCGACTCAAAGCCGCGCTCGCCGGCGTCTACCCCGAAGCGTCGCCGGTCGGGGCAATGCGCTCGGTCCTGGCGCCCGCCTGAGGGCGCCCTTCAGCGATCGGTCGGGCGCGTGCGCCGCGTGCCGGGCTGCCGGGGACGATCAACGTATTGACGGCCGTCGAAGTAGCTGGGCGCGGTGTCGGGACGACCTCGGGGGCTCGTCCAGCGCCACGTCAGGGAGATTCGTGCGTTCGGCGTCTCGAAGGCCGGCACGCCGTGCAGAAAATCGCGCTGCATCGCGCCGCCCATGACGACCATGTCACCTTCGCCGGGCGTCAGCACGACGTCGTCAGGATCTTTGCCGGCCGGCGTGCGGTTGATGTCCTTCATCGCGCTACGGCGACGAATAACGAAGGGCCGACGTTGTCCGAGGACCACGATGGCGATCAGTGTGTCGTCGAGCCATCGCAGTTCTCGATCGCTGTGCAGGCCTTGGTGATCTTTTCCGTCTCGATAGAGAAGCGCCCCGACGCCCGTGAATCGGCGGCGATAGGTCGCCTCGAGGTGGAGTTCGCTCTGGCGAAGTAGCGCACGGCTGTCCGTTCGTAGTCCGGCACCCAATCGCTGCTCGGGAACGTACGAGTCGTAGCGCAACACCTCTCCCTGCATCCACGGGGCAGAGGAGAAGATCTCACTGAACTCTGACTCCGCGTTTCGTACGAAGCCGTCGACGACGTCGACCCAAGAGTGCTCGGTCAGTTGCAGCCGGCGAGCCGGTGCGAGCCGGCTGATGCTGAGACCTTCGGTGTCCAAGGCTCTTAAGATAACGCCCGGTGCCGTGACGCCGCGTCCGCGGGCGATTGCAGGGGAGACGACGGTGCGGGTCGACACGCAAGTGCACGTGGTCAGCCGCGACCAGGTGCGGTACCCGCTCGACCCACCGGCGATGGATGTGCCGCGCTGGTTCGAGCTCTACGGTCGCACGGTCGAAGCGTTGCTCGGTGAGATGGATGCGGTCGGTGTGGACCGGGCCGTGCTCGTGCAGGGCTTCAGTGCATACCAATACGACAATCGCTACACCGCGGACTCGGCGGCCACCTGCCCGGACCGGCTCGCCTGCGCGTGCATCATCGACATCAACGCCGATCCGCTCGAAGGCGTGCGGTATTGGGTGGGGGAGCGCCGCGCCCGCGCCATCCGGTTCTTCTTACAACTCGACAGTGACGCCGACTGGCTCGACAGTCGCGCGTGCGACGATGTGTTCGCCGAGCTTCAAAGGCACGGCGCCATCGCGCAAGCCGCGCTGGTTGCCGAGCAGCTGCCGGCATTGCAGCGCGCCGCGAAGCGCCATCTCGCGTGGCCATTCTTGCTCGATCACTGTGGCTTTAGCGACTTTTCGGGGGACAGTGACTTTCCCAACGCGCGAGCGTTGTTCGCGTTGGCGGCGCAGCCCAACGTCCACGTGAAGGTCTCGAATCACGTATGGCATCTCGCCGCGTCATCCGGTGCGCAGCCGCGCTCGGTCACTCGTGCGCTGGTCGATGCGTTCGGTGGCTCGCGCATCATGTGGGCATCGGATCTGACGGTGCATGATCGCAGCTACGCCGATCTCATCGATGAAGCCGAGGCCGCTTGTGCCGATCTGACGGCGGCACAGCGCACGCTGGTGCTGGGCGATGCTGCCGCGGCGCTGTGGTGGAGCCCGCACTAGCAGGAGAGAGAGTTCCATGTCACCGAAGACATCGCGCAACGCGAAGCGTGAGGCAATGCAGTTCCGGGAGACTCCGCCGCCCCCGGCGTCGGATCTTGCGGCGAATGTGCAGTGGCTGCGCGATCGCGAGCAACTCAAGCACCTCTACCGCCGCTACGCGTTCGGCGTCGACTCTGTCGACATGGAACTGGTGCGCTCGGTCTTTCACCCCGACTGTGTTGTCGTCGGCACACTCGAGGAGGGTTCGCTCGACGACTACTTGGAGGGCCTCGAAGAAGGGCTCCTCATGTACGACGCCACGATGCACTTCAAGGGAAACCAATACATCGAGATGGACGGCGACAAGGGCCACGTCGAGACGTGGGTGGTCGGCTACCACATGGAGGCACCGGGCAGCCCGCTCGAGCACTTGGTGCTCGGCCTGCGCTACGAAGACGACGTCGTGCGCAGCGGCGACGACTGGAAGATCATCCGTCGTTCCGCCTCACTGCAATGGCACACCGGGCCGTTCCCGCGCCCCTCGCTCGGGCCCCCGCCGTACCCGCGCCAACCGCACGAGTCGCACGGTGGGCGGGGTACCGGCGAGTGATCTTCAGGCGTGGCAATGATCGCGCTGGCCGCTGCGCAAGCTCCTGCAAACGGTCGATTTGGAGTAGACCAGGCCCATGCATCTCGATATTCACGTGTCTCGTTTCGATTGGGCGGGCGGCCCGGCGGGCATCGGTCCCGGAGTGGCCGCGCTCGCATCGTGCGCAGAGGACATCGGGGTGCGCGCCCTGTCGTTCATGGATCACTTCTTCCAGATGGACTGGATGGCGCCTGCGCAAGATCCGATGCTCGAGGGCTATACCGCGTTGGGCTTCATCGCGGGCCGTACCGAACGGTTGCGGCTCAGGTTGCTGGTCACCGGGGTGACTTATCGTCATCCCGGGCTGCTGGCCAAATCGGTCACCACCCTCGACGTCTTGTCGGGCGGGCGGGCCGAGTTGGGCATCGGGGCGGCGTGGTACGAGCGCGAACATCGCGGACTCGGTGTCCCGTTCCCGTCGACGGCCGAGCGCTTCGAGCGACTCGAAGAAGCCCTCCAGATTTGTTTGCAGATGTGGAGCGACAATGACGGCGCCTATCGAGGTCGCCACTACCAACTCGAAGAGACGCTGTGTAGCCCGATGCCCGTGAGCCAACCGCGCCCGCGCATTCTCATCGGCGGCAGTGGTGAGCGAAAGACGTTGCGGCTCGTTGCGCAATATGCCGACGCGTGCAACATATTCGGTGACGCCAAAGAGATCGCGCACAAACTCGAGGTGTTGCGCCGCCACTGTGACGCGATCGGTCGCGATCCCAACGAGATCGAAGTCACTGCCATGTACCGCGACTTACCACCTGATCCCAGCATCGATGATGTCGTTCGTGGTGCAGAGGCGCTTGCGTCAATCGGAGTCTCGACGCTCGTCACCGGCGCAGTCGGCGCAGATCCCATCGCATGGCTCGAGTCGACATTCGGCGCGGCGATGGAACGACTGGCCGCGATCAGGGCGACGCCGCTGTAACCGTCTCGCACCACGCGAGAATTCGATCCCACAAGCGCATGCGGGTGTTGGCCATGTTGTGGCAATGGGCGCTGCCGGCCAGTACGTAGAGGCTCACGTCGTGGCTGTTGGTGAAGAAGCTCGGTTCGAGATGAGGGGCAGGGGAGACGTCGACTTCGCCGTACGCGAGTAACACCGGCACGGCGACCGATGCCGCCGCCCCGGCGGTGATGCCGGGGACACTCGATGTCGCGGCGCAGCCCCGTGGGACGACGGTCTGGGTGGTGGCGAGGTCGGCATCGATCACCGCTCGGGGCACGTCGTCGAGGTGGAACCAGGACAACAACGCGGCGCGCGCGTCGCTGATATACGGGTCGGGGATGCCCGCCGCGATCTGTTCGGCGATCGCGGCGCGACCCTCGGGGGTGGCGGCGCCCGCGATCAGTTCGGCGGGCAGTGCCAGAGGAGCGACGGGTTGGTTGGTGGTGCCGAGGATCGCGAGCGCGGCGTAGCTGGGCGCAGCCGCTTGTTGCAGCAGCGCGACGTAGCCGCCCATCGAATGGCCGACGGCGATGAACGGGCCGCCGCGGCCGATGAGGTCGGGGAGTCGGTCGAGCGCAACCGTGAGCGCAGAGGCCTGGTCGTTCATGTCGAAGTTGCCGTCGGGACGCGAGCTCTCGCCGGTGCCCAGCACGTCGAACGACACCACCGGGAACCCCACTGTCGTCGCGTAGCGAGCGAAGCTGTAGCCCGCGTGGCCCGGGACCTCGAGGTCGAAGTAGCGGCGCGTATACGAGCCGCCGGGGATGCAGACGAGGACCGGTCGTGGCCCGTCCGCGTCGGCCGGAGCGAACGACGTCGCGGCAAGATGCCCGTAGTCGCCCGCGTCGACTTGTAGCTCGTGCGGGTCGGCCGGGCCGTGGGTTGCCACGGGTGGCAGTATCGCTCAACGCCGCATCGTTTACGATCTCGCCGCGCGCGATGGCAAGGTGCGCCGACATCGGGGGTCCACATGGGGGAATACGACGACATCATCGTGGGGGGCGGCTCTGCCGGCGTCGCGCTCGCGAGTCGGCTGACCGAGGATCCTGCTCGGCGGGTGTTGCTGATCGAGGCCGGACCCGATCCGCATACCGCGCAAGAAGCCGATCGCATGCTCGATCAGATGAAGTTCTCGTCGACGCTCACCCACTGGGGTATCGACGCGTCGTTCGTTCCGGGTGCGTCGATGAACTACCCGCAAGGACGAAAGATGGGCGGCGGCTCCGCGGTGAACGGCGCGTTCGCCGTGCGGGGCATCCGCAACGACTACGAACGCTGGGCCGCCGCGGGCGGTGACGATTGGTCGTGGTCGAACATGCTGCGGGTGCTCTGTCGCTTGGAAGCCGACCAGGACTTCGCCGACGACTATCACGGCACGGACGGGCCGGTGCCGGTCATGCGCTGGCGCAAGGACGAGTTGTCGCCGGCGCAACAAGCGTTCCTCGCCGCCGTCAACGAGCACGGGATCTCGTGGGTCGACGACTTCAACGCCCCCGATGCGTCAGGTGTCGGCGTCATCCCGATGAACCTTCGCGATGGCCTGCGTATGTCGACCGCACTGAGCTACCTGCCGCGCGTGAGAGACAGGGAAAACCTGACGATCTGGTCGGACACCGAAGTGACCCGCGTCGTCATCGAGGGCGGTCGGGCGACGGGCGTGCAGTACCCGCGCGACGGCAGTTTGCAAAAGGTCGAGGCCTCGCGTGTGATCCTCTGCTCCGGCGCGTTGCAGTCGCCGACGTTGTTGATGCGTTCGGGCGTGGGTCCCGCTGCTCATCTTGCCGAGATGGGCATCGATTGCACGGTCGCGCTCGCGGGTGTAGGTGAGAACCTCATGGACCATCAGGGCACGGCGGTCTTCTTGATACCGAACGACGACGTGGATCTGGGCACACCCGACGCGCGGGTTTGTCAGCTTGGGGCGCGTTACACATCGTCGGGCGGGACCGGGCAGGACGACATGTGGTTGAGCATGTGGGGCGCATGGGAGCTGGCTGCGTTTCCCGACATGCAGGCGGTCCTCAACGTCCCGGCGATCAGCGCGCTGGTCGTCGGCGTGCACGATCCGTTGTCGCGCGGCACCGTGCGCCTGCGCACCAGCGATCCGTCCGTGCGCCCGCAGGTCGACTTCAACATGGTGTCGCATCCGACCGACATGTCGCGACTCGTCGACGGCCTTCGTCTCGCCATCGAACTCGCTTCGAGCCGCGCCTTCTCGAAGTCGTACCGCGGCATCGGTCTGCTCGACCCTGCGGCCGCCAACGACCGTGACGCGCTCGAGGGGTACATCAAGTCGACCGTCGGTGGTTGGTACCACGCGGCGGGCACGTGCCGGATGGGCGCGGATCCCGACGACGGCGCGGTGGTCGACGGGCGCCTCGCGGTGCACGGGGTCGAGGCACTCCATATCGCCGACGCTTCCGTGATGCCGGCGGTCGTGCGTTCGCCCACCAACTTGAGCTCCATCGCCATCGGTGAACGGGCCGCCGAGCTACTTGCCAAACGGTGACACGGGCCTTGCCGTTCGGCATGGCGCGTGTGGTCCCGAGGCCATGGTTCGCGCAATGGCGGTCGCCTTACCGTCGTAGCCGTGCAACCATCAACGACATCGTCTGGACTCATCCGTGTGGCTATCGCCCTGAGCGCGTCGCTGCTTCTCGTCTCGGGCATCACATCGCCGGCCCTTGGCGACAGTGGCGCGCGGAATGTCGCTCCACCGAAGGCGTTCTACCTTTCGCTCGGTGACTCGATGGTGTTCGGACTGCAGTTCGACCGACTCTTCGAGATGCTCGACGCGGGCACCTACACGCCGGACGCGTTCGACACCGGTTATACCGGCGGGCTCGCCGCGCGGATGCGTCAATTGCGCCGCGACCAGCAGACGGTCAATCTGTCCTGTCCGGGCGAAAGCACTGCCACGATGATCAAGGGCGGTTGTGAGTACACGCTGCCCGAGCCGGACGGCCCCGGCCTCGCCCTGCACACCGACTGCGAGGGGCCACAGCTCGACGCGGCTGTTTCATTCCTGCGCGCACACCGGCGCCGGGTCGGTCCGATCACCGTCTCGATCGGTGGAATCGACGCGGCCGCGCCCGATGCCGAGATCATCCTCGTCAGCTTCCACAACCCGTTCTCGATCAGCAACCCGGGCACCGATCGTTTGTGGCAGCGCCACTACACCGCGGTGCAGAAAGGCGCGGCTCGGCGCAACGACGTGCGGGTTGTCGACGTCGCCGAGATCGTCAACGCCAACAACGTCTGCCAGCTGACATTCCTGTGCGACAGCGGCGACAGCCATCCGACCGACGCCGGCTACCGGCGCATCGCGGAGCAGATCTTCCGCGTCGCCGGCTACCGGCGCTAGTAGTTGGCGGTCTCGACGCCGTACAACGTCTTGGCGTAGACGAGTTCGGCCCACACGTCATCGTGGGGCGCGACCGTGACCTGATAGGTGCCGACCTCTTGGCTGACCCATGTCAACGGATACGACATCGGGTGGGCCGTGCCGGCGGCCACGTCGCGGTCGAGTGTGATCGCGTTCGTGTACGGGGTCGTGTCGACCGTTGAGTTGGACACCGCTCGCCGGCTGATGGTGACCGTGCCGAGGTCGGCACCGGACGGGGCGTCTTCGTCGCCGACGTTCTTGAAGGTCCACACGACGAGGTCACCATCGATGCGAAGCGACGGATACTCGAACTCCCAGCGCACAGCCATGGGCGCATTGTTGCACAGCGGCTCGACTCACGACGCGCCTTGTGCGTCGAGAGTGGCGATGACCTTGCGCAGTTGGGAAGCGCGGGCCGCGACGGTGCGAGCGGTGACGAGTTTGAGGATGACCGCGTACCGATCGGTCTTGTTCAACGCGTCGAACGCGTGCGCCGCCGGCGGGCTCTCGGCGAGCGCGGCTGCGAGATCTGGCGGGACGGTGGCGTTGCGCTGCGACTCGTAGGCGGCCGCCCACCGTCCGTCGGCTTTGGCGGCCTCGACTTGGGCGAGGCCCGACGGTTGCATTCGTCCGGCCGCAATCAACGCTTCGACTTTGTCGACATTGACTCGGGACCAGCGACTGCGGGTCCGCCGGGGCACGTATTTCTGCAGGTAGTACACGTCGTCGAGAGACTTGCGCTGGCCCGAGATCCACCCGTAGCAGAGGCCGAGATCGACCGCCTCGTCGTCGGTGAGCGACGCCACCCCCGAACTCTTCTTGGCGAGCTTCAGCCACACTCCGGCGTGCCGGTCGACGTGGTCGCGTAGCCACGCCTCGAACTCTGCGGCATCGCGAAAGGCGATGACCTCGGCTGCATCGACATCAGGGGTGGATGACACGCGTGAATCCTACGAATTGTCCACGGGCCCGCTGTTGGGAGTGAACTGTGCACCGGGGGGCACGATGACAACGACAACTCCACTGCCGGCCACGGGGGACGCGCCATTCGACCCGCGGTCTCCCGAATACCTCGCCGATCCCTACGCGTACTTCCGCCGACTGCGCCGCGACCATCAGGTGTTCGTCGACCCGGGCACCGGCAAGTGGTTCCTGCTGCGCTACGACGACGTCGATGCCGGGTTGGCGTCGATCACCCGTGGCCACACCGACGGGCGCGGCTCGCAGGTGCATTTCCCCGGCAATCCCTTCGCGGCCGACGGCCCGGGCCACACCGGCCCCCGGCGGATCATCATGCCGACGTTCAGCAACCGTGCGGTGCAGCGCTATCGCGATCGCGCGCAACAGATCGTCGACACCGCGCTCGCCGACAAGCCCAACGGCGGCGAGTTGCGCGTCGTCGACGAGATCGGATTTCCGCTGCCGTATCACCTCACGTGCGACATGCTCGGCGTGCCCGGCGTCGACAACGTCGCCGAGTTGCGGGACTGGACGTGGAAGAGCCTCGAACTCATCGACGCGTTCCTCACGCCCGAACAGACCGCAGAGAACCTTCGGGCGGCGGGTTGCCTGGCCGGCCATCTGAGCGAAGTGATCGAGTGGAAGCGTGACCATCTCGCCGATGACGTGGTCTCCGCGGTGATCGCCGCCGGCGACGCTGGCGAAGTGATGCGTCCCGAGCAGGTGGTCGCGTTCGTGCACACGCTCTACCTCGCCGGTATGCACACCACGGTGAACCAGACGGCGCTCGGCCTCCATGCGCTGCTCGAGCACCGCGACCAGTGGGAGTTGTTGCGAGCGCGGCCCGCGCTGCTCGAGAACGCGGTCGAGGAGATACTGCGCTACGAACCCACCGCGCAGTACATGCGCCGCACCGGATGGACTGACAACGAGATCGGCGGCGTCACCATCCCTGCCGGCGTCGATGTCGTCTGTTGGATCGCGTCGGCCAACCGCGACGAAGCGCGGTGGGGGGCCACCGCGGACGAACTCGACATCACGCGTGAGGACGCCCGCCAGCATCTCGCCTTCGGCAAGGGACCGCACGTCTGCCTCGGCAGCTGGTTGGCCCGGCTCGAGTTGCAGGTGGTGCTGGACACGGTCGTCAACCGCTTTCCGAACAGCGAACTCGTCGACCAAGAGTTGCGGTGGACCAATGACGTCATCCGCGGCCCCGAGGAATTGTTGATCGACCTGCGTCCGTGAGCTCACCGGTGGGCGCCGTAGCTCACGACGGCCACATCGAGATCGGCGTCCGCGAAAACTCGTAGGGCGCGCTCGATGGCGTCGGTGATCCACGAGCCAGGATTGCCGAAGGCGCCGCCCCCGACACGCGTCAGATACACCGTGTGGTTTCCCGTACGAGACGCATTCAGCGTGGCCGCCGCGAACGTTGCCTCGTAGGCGGCGTCGAGGACGAGCTGCGCGAACGGTGCCCACTGTGGCGCGGGTAGTTGTGTGTACGCGATCGGCAGCGCGGAGCAGTACGCCTGCGTCACCGTATGGCCCGCGCCACCGAGCGTCACCTCGGTGTCACTCTGCACGCCGATTCGCAGGTGCGCCATGAGTGCGTCGCGAGCCGCGTCGTCGACACCGGCGAGCCGATGACGAATCGTATCGAGTTGCCCACCGGTCGGCAGTGCGTAGCCGTTGCGCATCTTGATGTCGACACCCAGCTGTGCGGCAAGGTCGGCGAGACAGTTCAGCTGACGGTCGGCCGATTGCCCGATGCGGCCATCGACCGGCACGAGGTAGTTGCGGTAGATCGTCCCTGCGCCACAGGCAATGGCGCATGCGGGCCCCTGCGTGTGGTCGTGCTCGTACCGGTCGATTCCGTCTTCGGGCGTGACCGACGGCGACACCATCTCGAGCGTGTTGAACTGTGACGCGACCTGAAAACATGCGCCAGCGTTGGCCGGCTGGCAGTGCAGCGCTTGCGCGTCGCCCACGACTTCGCGCACACGCAGCCCACCCGAACCTCGAGCGATCGCGCGGCACCGTTGCCGCAGTTCGCCGAGCGTCGGCGTCTCGAAGGTGCCGTGTTGCATCTGTCGCTCATTCGCCAACGAACGGATGTGATCGCCATTCACCGCGAACTGCGCGGCGATGTCTGCGACATCGGCCTCTCGGAACCCGGTGAGCGTCTTGAACCACATCGCGCCGTATCCGCTACTTCATGGCCAGCGGGTTGACGGGGCTGCCGACCGCACCCGTGATGTTGAGCGCGGGAGCGACGAAGAAGCATTCGTACACGCCATCGGCGGCGCAGTCCTCCGCGAGGGCTTCGAGGTTGAAGGTCTCGCCGAGCGGCAGACCCATGTCGCGCAGCGCCAGCTGGTGCAACGGGATGGCGAGCGCCGACTGTTTGTCGATGCCTTCCACCGACCCATTGTCCGACGCGACCGCAGCGATCTCGCGATCGTGCAACCAGGTTGCGGCGCGGTGGTGAAGGCCGGGGTGCGAGCCGTGGTAGACGTCCCATCGTCGGGTGCGGGCATAGTGGGCGAGGATGCCGGTGCGTACGAGGATGATGTCACCCGACTCGACATCGACACCTTGCGCAGCCGCGACCTCGTCGAGTTCGTCGCCGTCGATGCGGTGTGCCGGATCGAGGCAATCGACGCCATGGAATCGGGCAACGTCCAACAACACGCCACGCGAAACGTAGGACGAGCACGTCTTGTCGATGCCGACCTTGCGCGCGCCGTTGGAGTCGACGTTCGACGCGTCGTAGCCGTTGTAGAGGCGGCCGTCGTAGAACACGTGGGCCAGCCCATCCCATTCTGTGCCCGACTGCAGGTAGAGGAACATCACGTCGTCGGTGTAGCGCGCGCCCGCGACCATCGGGAAGAGCTGCTTGTGATCGCACCCGGTGGCGACCATCGTGTGCACAGGGTTGACGCGGCCCGCACCCGTCATCGGACCTTTGTTGTCCATCGGGATCTGCAGCGAGAAGGTGAGACCTTTGCGCACCAATTGCGCGGCAGCCGCTCGCTTGGCCGGCGTGATGAAGTTGAGCGTGCCGATCTCGTCGTCGGGCCCCCATCGTCCCCAGTTGCGCACTCGGTCGCCGAGTGTTGTGATCTCGCGTGCGAGTTCGTCCTCGTCGATTGGCGGAAACGCCCGCGGCGTGTACATATCCAGCTCCCTCACGTTGCCGGCAGGGACCGCAGCGTAGGCAGGTCGGCCGGTCTCGTTCTGGCAGCACATCGTGGGTCCACGCATCCACGTTGTCCTGCCGGAACCGAATATGTCGGTTGGCGCGCCCCTCGATCCGATACGCAACCGGCGGCTGCGCCGCGGGAACGAACTCGGGGTACGCGCGTGGGAGGATTGCCCGAAGAAGGAGGGGGATATGGGAGAAGCGGCTCGGCGAGTCTCGTTTTGTGGCCTCGGTAACCTCGGTGCACCGATCTGTACCGCGCTGGTTGGTTCGATTCACACCGTGCAGGCCTTCGATCCCCGTCAGGAGGCGCTCGCACCGTTGGTCGCACTCGGCGCGGTCGACTGCGCGAGCCCCGCTGACGCGGCTCGCGACGCCGACGTTCACGTCGTCATGGTGCGCGACGACGCGCAGGCCATGGCCTGTGTCACTGGTCAGGACGGGATCCTCACGACTGCTCGCGCGGGATCGACCGTGGTGTCGCACTCGACGGTCGCGCCGGAGACCGTTGTGCGATTGGCGGCGGCGTGCGCGGCCGTCGACGTCGGATTCATCGATGCCGGCATCAGTCGGGGAGCGGGGCGACAGATCGGGAACCTGTATGCAATGTGCGGCGGCGCGCCCGCGACGATCGACGCGGTCCGTTCCGTGCTCGACGTCTACTGCGGCGATGTCGTGCGTTTCGGCGAGATCGGCGCAGGGATGCAGGCCAAGCTGATCCGCAATGCCCTGCGCTACGCGCTGTGGGGCGCGCTGTACGAGGGCCTGGCGCTTGCCGAAGTAGCCGGTCTCGATCTCGGCGCGATGGCAAAGCTCTATCGCGGCACCCTCGGTATGACGTTCGACGACGAGGTCGTGATCTCCCGGCCGACGATGCGTCCCGTCGCGCTCGATGACCCGGCAGCGAACCCTGCGTTCGTGGCGCAGATGAGCGCGGCGGTGACGCTCGGCTGGAAAGACCTCGACGACGCGTTCTTGCTCGCCGCCGACTTCGGCCTCGACCTGCCGGTCGCACGCGCCGCGAAACCGCTCTACGGCCCCGCGATGGGGCTGGCCCTCTACGAAGATGATCATGAGTAATGCGGGGGAACGAATGAGTGAGCACACAACGCCACCACCGGGCGACGACGACCTCTACGGGCACTTACGCGCGCGCGGCGAGATCGGGTGGCGGCGCGTGATGCAGTCCGAGCCGGAGGCGAGCGCCGCGGTGCCGGGCTCGTATCCCGATCTTTCGCACAACTTGCTGTTCGGCGACATCTGGCAGCGGCCGCACCTGTCGTTGCGCGAGCGTCGCCTCGTCGTGCTCACGCTCCTCGCGGCGTATGGGCGCGACGAGCCGATGGTGTACCACCTCCGCGGCGCACTGCGATCGGGCGATCTCGACGAAGCCGCGTTGGACGAATTGATCGTGCAGATCGCGTTCTACGGAGGCTGGCCGATGTCGTCCACGCTCTGGGGTGCCCTGCGGCGCGCCGTGGCCGAAGAGTCGCCGGCCGAGGGCACTCCGACGTGAGCGAGTGGCGTGAGCGAGAGGCGTGAGCGCGACGACTGCGAGGGCCTCGAGACGGTCAGCGACGCGCCGTGACAATCCACGCGGCGGCGGGAAAGCTGACGACACCATCGACGCTCAGCGATTCGAACCGATCGGTCAGGATGGCGGCGGCGCTCTCGCGTAGGGTCGCATCGCCCACTTCGAGCAACCCTTTGGCCAACGAGCTGCCAAGTGCTTGTTGCACCGCGCCGGCGACCCCGCCGTTGCCGCCCATGCGCGCATTTGTCTCGAACGACGCGTAGGACGTCTGCGACCATCCGGCATCGGCGAGCACGCGGCCGACGAAGGTGGTGTCGCCGAACGCGAATGGGCCTGCTCCCGGGGGCGGAGGCGGCGGATCGTCCATCAAGCTGCGAATGACGTCGGGTGCGTCGGTCATCCACGGATTGCGGTCGAGAGGCTGCCAACACACGAATGCCAATCGGCCTCCGGCCCGAGTGGCGGTCGCGAAATTGTGAAAGGCGCGCACCGGGTCGGCGAAGAACATCACGCCGAATCGACTCGTGACCGCGTCGTAGGGTCCGCCCAGTGGGTCCTCTTGCGCGTCGGCGACGGTGAACGTGGCGCTTGCCTCTGCCTCGGCCGCTCGCTCGCGGGCGCGTTTGATCATCGGAGGTGAGATGTCGACACCTTGCACCTCTGCACCGCGTGCGGAGGCGGCGAGCGAAGTGCTGCCGAAGCCACAGCCGATGTCGAGCACGCGCTCACCGGGTTGCGGATCAAGTGCATCCAACAGCGCGACGTTGAACGGCATGAGCATGAGGTCGTACACGTCCTCGTCGCGCACCCAGTTCGGTCCGCCGTACTCTGTCCAATACCGGGCCTGCTCGGCGTTTGCACTGCTCTCGCCATCGGTCATGGCGCGTAGGCTAACGAACAAGCCGCTCCTCGGCCGGGCTAGTACATGGTCACGTTCGACTAGACGACGCCGAAGTCGGAACCAGGCGGAAATCGCTGGTATCCACACCCGCCGAACAACCTGCCGTTCTCCACTGTGGTCGTGTCGCGCAGGCGCTCCGCGAGCGCCGATCGATCGAGGGGCAGGCCGAGCGACCGCGCCAGGCATTCGAGCTTGCTCGTGTCGACGTTGTCGAGTGGTGCAATCTCGGTGTCGGTCGGTGGGCCGAAGCTGACGGCAAGTTCGCCCGGCTCCCAACGTCCCGGCCAGCGCGAAATCAATCCGGTGGCGTTGAGTGACTTGATGCGCTCCGTGTCGACGTCGACGACAATGGTGATCAGCGAGCCTCGATCGCACAGCCACTGCATGCGTCCGGCGACCGAACCGGGGCTGCAAGTGCCCCGGTACGTGGCGACTTCGCTGTCGCGTTGCAGTTCTTCGATCGTACCGGCGCGCAACGCGGGCCACACTTTCATCACCGATTCGAGGAGGTCGTAGTCGCGTCCCGCCGGCAACACGCTCTCCTGCCATGTCTCCTGCGATTTGGAATAGAAGCGCCCGTCTTCGAACCGGTTTACGACTTCGGTTCCGTTGAAGGTGCCGACGACGAGAACACTCGGGCCCCGCACGATCCAATGCGACGTGTACTGCGCGCCTGCAGTCGTGGACGAAGCGTCCGCCTCGTAGTCGGTGTCGGCCTCGGTGTTCTCCGTTGCCCGCCGAAAGAGTTCGGCCGCGGGGAGCGTCTCGACCTTTGTCTCCGGCGGTTCGCGGTGGTGCCGAGGCAACGCGGCAATAGCGATGAGAGGCACCGCGGCAGCGATGGCCAGCAGTGGCAACCTTCGACGCCACATCCGGCGCTCTGGGGCATCAAGCTGCGGTGCCTTTGTTCCCACCGAGTACGTCATGCACTAGTTGACGGACCGCACCGCGAAATTCTTCCATCGGCTTCGGCGGACGCCGGGCAGTTCTCAAATACGTCGAAGTAGAGCGGGGATCACATGCTCGACGAGCAGTGGTGCGAGGCGCAGGTCGCCTCCGCTGCCGTCGAGCGAGATCCAGCGGATCTCCTCGATCTCTGCCGAAGCAACCGGTGCGATCCGGTCGATGGACACGAAGACATGAGCGTCGACGGTCGTATCGGATTCGTTGGCGGCGTTTGCTCCCCATCGACCGAGTAGCTCGAGCCGCGTCGGGTCGCACGCGATGCCGAGCTCTTCCGCGACTTCGCGAATGGCCGCGTCCCGCGGCGACTCGGCCGGCTCGATCTTTCCGCCCGGCAGCATGAACGATTGTGTGTCCCGTTTGCGGACGATGAGTAGCGCACCACTGGAGTCGCGGAAGCAGACCGCGGCGATATCCAAGCACTGCGTCACGACGGCGACGGTAGTGCAGCACGCGGCTAGCCTGACAGCAGATTCAAGGGGGCAATTAATGGCGAAGTTCTCGGCCATAAGTCTCGATGATGTTCCGTCCTCGTCGACCTATGCGATCGAACGAGACGTGTCCGGCGTGACCTGGAGCAAACGCATCAGCCCCGAGGACTACTCATTGTGTCTCGTGGTGTCGCAGTTCGCCGACGGAGCCGTGATGCAGTGGGGGACCGAGCACGGCGACGAGGCGGTGTGCGTGCTCGAGGGCGAACTCGAGGTCGACGGCCGTCGCTGTCCACCGGGCGGCGCAGTCGTCGTCGAGGCGGGCGTGGCGTGCACCGCGACGGCCATCGGTGCGACCCGCGTGGCGCACTACGGGCCGACCGATCCGACGCCACCGGCTGATGGTCTCCTCGGCCCTGCGCGACAAGACGGCCGCTGCGTACATGTGGTCGGCGACGGTGGGTGGTTCCGCGCCGGCAACGACACTTACTCGCAGACATGGTGGGCCGACTCGTCATGCCCGACGTGTCGCATCTGCGTGTTCCGCATCGAGCATCCGGATAGTGACGACCCTGACCTGCCGCACCATCACACGCAAGACGAGATCATCTTCGTGCTCGAAGGTGAATTGCGGCTCGGCTCCTACCGATGCCCGGCCGGCACGGCGATCTCCATACCCGCGCACATGCGGTACTCGTTGCGATCCGATGGCACGGCGTTCAAGTTCCTCAACTATCGGCGCGACGCGTCGCGCTTCGCAATGGCCGGGCGTGAAGAGCAAAGCGAACTCGCACTCGAGATATTCGGCGAGAAGGTCGGCGACTTCCGCTGAGTCTTCGATAGGAGCCTCAAATGCGTTGCTACCATCGTGCTACCGCTGGTAGCATCAAAGTATGAAATTGAGCGTCAGTCTGCCTGACGAAGATGTCGAGTTCCTGGATGCCTACGCGAAATCGCAAGGCATCGAGTCTCGTTCGGCGGTCGTGCACAAGGCGGTGCGCCTTCTCCGCGCCTCAGAGTTGGGTGCTTCGTACGAGGACGCGTGGCAGGAGTGGGAGGACTCGGCTGCGGCAAATGAGTGGGACGCCGTGGCGGGCGATGGACTGACCGATGCGACGCGGTGAGATCCGACTTGTTGATCTCGAGCCCGCGCGCGGTACGGAAGCAAACAAGCGAAGGCCCGCGGTCATCGTGAGCAACGACGGCGCGAACACGGCTGCGATGCGCCTCGGTCGTGGCGTGGTGACCGTCGTTCCGGTGACCTCGAGCGTCAGTCGCGTGTACCCATTTCAGTTGCTGCTTCTCGCGGCCGACACCGGCCTGCGGGTTGATTCGAAGGCACAGGCGGAGCAGATCCGCTCGATCGCTGTCGAACGGATAGGTGCAAAGGTCGGAGTGGTGCCTCCGTCCGCGATGGCTGCGCTCGACGAGGCGCTTCGACTACACCTCGCACTGTAGAGGGGTCGACGGGCGGCGCCCGCTTACTTGTTCGTCCTCGAGCGCCACGCGAGGGCGGCGCCGGTGAGCAGCGGCCACAGAAGCATCACATTGCCGCTGATCTGTTGTTGCACGTCCGGCGACCAGAACCCGCGCTCCGCGAACGACACGAGCGAGAGAAGTCCGGCAACGGCTGCGGCGGCCGATGCCACCGTGATCCACCGAGGTGCCACTCGTGCCTTGCGATCGCCCCACGCCAGTCCTCCGAGCAACGCCGCGACTCCGGCACCGAGCACGGCGCGGCCATGATCGTGGCGACGAACAACGTCTTGGTGGTCTCGGCGCTCGTTGCGACGGCTCATAGACGAGCGTCGTCAGCACCAAGTGGAGCTCTGCGAAATAGACGGCGCACATCCACCCGCCGACGACGACCGAAGTCGCCGCCCCCGATTCGCCCGCGCGCCGCAGGCGCCCCGCGACGTGCATGGCGAAAAGGGCGAGCGCAATGGCCCCGAAATAGGCGAACGGCGCGGCCAACAGCTCTTCGTCTCGCCCCTCGGCAAAGTACTGGCCGATGGCGGCGGCCGGTTCCCTGGGGTTGGGGGCGTCACCGAGGCCCGCCAGCCCGACTGCGGTGAGAACCGAGGTGGAGAGCCGAGCCCAAGCGGCAGTAGCGCCTTTGCGCGGTCGTTCCTCGAGGAATGCAGATCTTGTGAGCAATCAGAGGATCTGATTGCTGAGTTGCTCGAGTCGTTCGAGGCGGCCGTTGAGACCGTCGGGTGCGCGTCCGGCGAGTTCCTCGACAGTGTCGGCAATGTCGATGATGCACTCGTGCACGAGGAGCACGATGTCGGGCAGCGCGCTCAAGTGCGCCAGCCGCGCTTCGGCTTCGGCGACCCTGGCTTCCAGTTGTTCGAGACGGGCTTCGGTCGACATGGTCACGTGCCCTCCAGCTGTTCGCGCCTTCGATGGACGATGCAAGCGCGATCGTACGCGTATTCGCGTGGTGTGCGTGCGAAACTCCCGACCGTGGATCTCGACGACGCGCTACGCACGACGCGCCGCGATGGTGGTCGTGTCGACGCGCTCATCGCAGAGCGGTGGTGCATCAAGGGGCGCGCGCACGGTGGCTATCTCGCGGCACTCGCCGAGCGCGCGTGCGCGGCCACCCTCGCTCGTCCGGAAGCGACGCTGCGCACCATCACCGTGCACTATCTCCGCGGTGTAGCGGCCGGCGCAGTGGAGTTCGACGTCACGGTCGAACACTCGGGCCGGCGGCTGGCGAGCGTGAGCTACAGGATGCGCCAGGGCGGCTCGTCTGCCATCGTCGGGGTCGCGTCGTTCGCGCCGGCGGGCGAGTCGTTCGAGTTTCGTGAGCCCACGCCTCCGCCGCGGTACCCGCCGGTGGCGACACTGACTCGCTCGCTCGATGTGCCGTACGTGACCCGCTCGTTCCTCGAGTTGGTGGAGCTACGGCTGGCGCCGGACCCGCCGCTGTTCTCGTCGAGCGCCACGGCTCGTGTCGGGGGTTGGGTGCGTCTCGCGCAGTCGCGCCGGGCCGACGTGTCGACGCTGCTCGTGTTGTGCGACGTGTTCCCGCGCGCGCTGATGGCAACGATGTCACACTCTCCCAGCGTGCCGCCGCCAACGACATCGCTACATATGCTCATTCACGAACCCGACATCGCCGCGCACGTCGGTGACGACGAGCATTTGATCGCGGAGCTCACGACGCGGCGCGTCAACGACGGGTTCTTCGACGAAGACAGCACGCTGTGGTCACCCGACGGCGCGCTCCTCGCGCAAGGCAGACAGCTCGCCATCAACATCGTGTAGACATCGCCCGCATGGACGTCCACCCGCGCCTCAGCATCAACCCGCAGGTGGCCGGGTACCAGGGCTTCGACAACGAGCTGCGGCTCTGGGCCGACCTCGGCGTGCACCGCGTCGGGCTCATGTCGATGACGCTCGCGCCGTACGGCTGGGATCGGGGGCTGGCGGCCGCACGCGACGCCGGTCTCGAGGTGCCGTATCTCGTGCACGGCATCTACACACCCGTAACCGACGACGAAGGCTGGAAGTCCGATCTCGAATCACTATTGGCGTGCGTGGAAGGGGCCCGGGTCATTGGTGCGAGGTGTGTCTACTTCTGCACCGGCCCGCCGGGAAAGGCAACGTGGGAGGGTGCGGTCGAGCTCTTCGGCGAGCGCCTGCAGCCCGTTGTCGACGCGGCGCGCGCGGCGGGCGTCGGGCTTGCGATCGAGAACACGCTGTCGCTGCGCACCGAGATCAGCTTCATCCACAGCGTGCGCGACGGAGTGATCGCGGCGCGCCAGATCGGCATCGGCATCTGTGCCGACACCTATGCGTGTTGGATCGAGCGCGGGTTGCGCGAGACGCTGCGTGACAACGTCGATCTGTTACATCTCGTACAGATCAGCGATTTCAAGATCGGCACGATGGTGCAGCCGAACCGATGGGTGCCCGGCGACGGTGATCTACCGATCGAACGGATCATCCGCGACGTTGTCGACTCGGGCTACGCAGGCGTATTCGACCTCGAGCTCTTGGGGCCCGCGATCGAACAGGAGGGCGGCCACTCTGCAGTGCGGCGCGGAGTGGCGTGGATGAACGGCGCGCTCACCGCTGCAGATGCGTGATGCGTGCTGCTTCGGCCAGCTCGTCGTAGTCCTCTAGGCCTTCGTGGCTGATCGAATAGTCGTTGCCCGGATGGCGATTTTCACCACGCACGAGCCAAATCGGGCGAGTGCGGTAGTCGGCGGTGTCGCCGCCCTCGCGCACGCGCACACCTTCGTTGCCTCGGTCGAAGTAGGACGTCGCCGCCATGTAGCGCACGGTCAACGCAGCGCGGCGGCGAGATGACTCGTTCGCGTGCGAGCCGTGCGCAACGAATGTGTCGAGCAGCGACACCTGTCCGGCGGAGACGACGATGTCTCCGGCGGACGCGTCGTCGAATGCAGAGTCGTTGATCGAGCGTTGCAGGAGGCCGTTCGCTCGATGCTCGTCGTTGTGGCGATAGAGCCCATGGCAATGCGAGCCGGGCACGAATCGCAAGCAGCCGTTCTCCGGTGACGCGTCGTCGATGGCGATCCACGCGCTCGTCGCGATGAGCGGCCGCATCGGCCAGTAGTGACCCTCTTGGTGCCACTGCACCGCCTTGCCTATTCCCGGTGGCTTGGCGAAGACGCTGCTGCCCCACAGGATGATGTCGGGGCCGATGAGCTGTTCGACGAGATCGAGCAGCGACGGCTCGATGAGCACCTTGAAGATCTCCTCGCCGCCGTCGAGGCCGTTGATTCCGGGCCGGTGGGGGAGGTGGGCGACCAGTACGAGGTCGGGGTCCCGGGTTGCCGTCTGTTCGATGATTCGATCCGCGGCGCCCCGCAATCGGGCCAAGGCCGCCGCGGGCAGGCGGTAGCCGCGCGGGACGACCTGACCTTCTCGTTGGTAGGCGGAGAGCTCCTCGTCGGTGAGCAACGCGGCCGGATTCGACATGCGCCGATGGTAAGCGACCGGGCGTCCCAATGGAGACGGAGGCGGAGGCGCTGGTACGGTCGCTGCTCGTACGGTCCCTGCTCATACGGTCCACGGCTCGTACGGTCCACGGCGAATCGGAGAGTGGGACGACTATGAGTGCAATCGTCGACGAAGCGTTCATCCGGCGGGCTGTCGAGACGGCCGACCTCGCCGCCGTGCGGGTCGCGCTGTTCCAGGCCACCAAGGACCCCGAAGTCGAGGGGCTCGGCCCCGTTTCGCAGCTGAGTCCGGACGACCGCGAGAAGTTGATCGTGAAGGCGGTGGACTACCTGCAGCACCACGCCGCGGGGGTCACGCTCGACAAGCCCACCGAGGAGGAACTGCAGCACTTGATGGAAATGGCGACCGGTGTCGTGATGACCAATCAAGAGTTCTTGGCGCGCCGTGACCTACCGGCGTTCGACGAGCGACCCTGGAACGCCGAGTGGCCAGAAGGTGTCAAGGAGAAGATGCCCGAGGGGTTCCACGTCGCGGTCATCGGCGCCGGCTTCAGTGGCCTCGCCGCCGGCGCGCAGTTCGCAAATCTCGGTATCCCGTACACGATCTACGAACGCCGGCACGAGGTCGGTGGTGTGTGGAGCATCAACAAATACCCCGACGCCCGCGTCGACACGGCGAGTTCGACGTACGAATACAACTTCGAGAAGAACTATCCGTGGTCCGAATACTTCGCGCGGCAATCCGAGGTGCAGGGCTACCTCGAGTACGTCGCGAAGAAGCACGGCATGTGGGAGCACCTCAGCTTCAACAGCGATCTGAAAGAAGCGCGTTGGGACGCGGACCGGTCCGTGTGGCACTTGAAGTTCGCTCGGCCCGACGGCTCGACGTTCGAGTCCGAGGCCAACGCGGTCGTCAGCGCGGTCGGCGTCTTCGCCAACCCCAAGTTCGTCGACTTCGCGGGCAGCGAGGCCTACGGTGGCAAGATCGTGCATCCGACGCAGTGGTCGCCCGACTACGACGTGGCCGGCAAGTCGGTCGCCGTGATCGGCAACGGCTCGACCGGCGTGCAGTTGGTTGCGCCCATTGCGAGGGACGCAAAGCAGGCCTACGTCTTCGTGCGCACGGCGCAGTGGATCAGCCCGCGGCCGAAGTACGGACAGCCGATCGAGCCCGAGATCCGTTGGCTGCTCGACACCATGCCCGGCTACTGGAATTGGCAGCGCTACACGGCGACCGCGTCGCTGTTCGAGTCACACGACCTCATGGTGGCCGATCCCGAATGGCAAGCCGCCGGTGGCTTCGTCAACAAGAAAAACGATGCGGTGCGCGAGATGCTCACCAACTACATCAACGCAGAGGTAGGAGGACGCGCCGATCTCATCGAGAAGCTCGCTCCCGACCATGCGCCGATGACGCGACGGCCGGTCGTCGACAACGGTTGGTACAAGGCGCTCACGCGCGACAACGTCGAGTTGGTCACCGACGGCATCCGCCGGTTCACGCCGACCGGCATCGAGACCGACGACGGCACCGTGCGCGATGTCGACTACGTGATCACCGCGACGGGTTTCGACGTCATCAAGTTCCTCTGGCCGGCTGACTACGTCGGTGTCGATGGTGCGCATCTGCACGACCGTTGGTCGAAGGACGGTCCACGGGCGTATCTCAGCTTGATGGTGCCCGACTTCCCCAACATGTTCATGCTCTACGGTCCCAACTCGCAGCCGGTCTCCGGGGGCACTTCGCTTCCCGCCTGGTACCAGATCTGGTCGCGCTACATCTCGCAGTGCCTCATGGAGATGATCGACAAGGGCTACACCAAAGTGCAAGTCACCCACGCCGCCCACGATCGTTACAACGAGGCGCTCGATATCGAAGCCTCCGGGCTCCTGTTGCTCAACGATGCGCCGTCGATCGAGAAGAACTACTACGTCAACGAGTTCGGTCGGATACAGGTCAACGCGCCCTGGCAGTCACCGCACTTCTACGAGATGTGCATCACGCCAGACTGGAACGATCTCGAGCTTTCGTAGTCGAGTGGCGCCGAGTTGGTGATGCAGGTCGGTGGTCGATGAATCGCTTGCGCGTCGGCGTTCTCGGGGCGGCCAAGATCGTGCCCAATGCATTGATCAAGCCCGCGAAAGCGAGTTCCGATGTCGAGGTAGTGGCCATCGCCGCCCGAGACCCACAACGCGCCGCCGCGTTCGCACACAAGCACGGCATCGCAACGGTGCATCTCACTTATGAGGCGCTTGTCGCCGACGCCAGTCTCGACGCGGTGTACATCCCGTTGCCCAACGCGCTGCATGGTCGTTGGACGATCGCAGCGTTGGACGCCGGCCTCCACGTGCTGTGCGAAAAGCCATTCACGGCAAACGCGGACGAAGCGCAACTCGTCGCCGATGCCGCGGACGCGAGCGGCCTCGTTGTGATGGAGGCGTTTCATTGGCGCTATCACCCGCTGGCCGATCGCATGATCGAGATCGTGCGCAGCGGCGAGCTGGGCGAGCTTCGCCACATCGAGGCGGCGATGTGTTTCCCCAATTTCAAGCGCAGCGACATTCGGTGGCAGCCCGAACTTGCCGGTGGCGCGTTGATGGATGCCGGGTGCTACACGATTCATTGGGCCCGCACGTTGGCCGGCGCCGAGCCGGAGGTCGCCAGAGCCACGGCGCGGTTGCGCTTACCGGGCATCGACCGCCATTCGGTTGTGGAGCTCGCGTTCCCCGCAGGCGTGACCGGTCGCGTGACCGCCTCGATGTGGTCGTCTTCGGTCTTGCGGCTGAGCCTTCGCGTCGAGGGGACGAGAGGGACGCTCAAGGTGCTCAATCCGATCGCACCTCAATACGGATCGCGTATGACGCTTACGGCAGCGGGCCACAAGCGCCGGGTCAAGTTCGCCGCCGACGGGTCGACGTACGCCTACCAGCTGCGAGCGTTCGTGGCCGCGGTGCGTGACGGCGCGCCCACGCTCACTCCTCCTGCGGAAAGCGTCGCCAACATGCGCGTGATCGACGCCGCGTATCGTGCCGCCGGGCTCGAGCCGCGAGGCGGCGGGCTCGTCTAGCGCTCGGGACGCGGCGCGCGGGTAACGGTGACCGGTAGAGAGTCGGGGCCGTTGGCCCAGAAGACCTTGATCTTGTGGTGCTCGTAGTCATCGTCGATCGGCGCGTGCTCGACGCGGTCGAGGAACTCTTCGATCGCGACACGTGCTTCGAGGCGGGCGAGTGGCGCGCCGGGGCAGAAGTGGGGTCCGGCGCCGAACGACATGTGATCCTTGGCGTTCGCCCGATCGACGCGGAACTCATCGGGCGCGACGAAGACCGACCCGTCACGATTGGCGCCGGCGATGCTGAACACGACGCGTGCGCCGCACGGTATCGCCACGTCACGTAGGGCGACGTGGGTGACCGTAGTGCGGGGCTGGATGAGGACTGGGGGATCGCGCCGCAACGACTCTTCTACCAGCGCGGCGATGAGTGACCGGTCGGCCCGTACACGCGTGAGCAACGTTGGTGCCGTGAGTAGTTCGTAGAGCGCGTTGCCGATGAGATTCGTGGTCGTCTCGTTGCCCGCCATGATGAGGTGCGCGATCGAGCTGCGGATCTGCGTGATATTGAAGCGTGAGCCGTCGACCTCTGCGTGCACCATGCGGCTGATGAGGTCGTCGCGCGGGTTGGCGAGGCGATCTGCGGCGAGATCGTCGATGTACGCGCAGAACTCTGGATGCGCGCCCTTCAAGCCCTCGCCCCGTTCGGACTTGTTCTGTGTGGCGTAGTCGCCGCTGACGACTTCTTCGCTCCAGGCGCGGAACAGCACGAAGTCTTCCCGCGGTAGGCCGATGATGTGGGCGAGCACCTGTGATGGGATCGGCACCGCATAGTCCGCGACGAGGTCGGCGCGGCCACGCTTGATTATGTCGTCGAGCAGTGAGCGGCTCAGTTCGCGCACGAATGGCTCGGAGGCCGCAACGAGTCGCTGGTGGAGTGCGGTCATCAGTAGCTGACGTAGTCGGGTGTGCCGCGGTCCCTCGATTTCGCCGGTGAGTTGTTCGTCGTCCGGGACCACGACATCGAGTGCCCGCATCTTCCCCTCGTGCGAGAACACTTTGACGCGCGGCCCGCCGTCTCTCAGCGCCGCCGCGACATCGTCGTGGCGCGACGCGAAATAGAAGCCGGAGTCGAGATGCGCCACCGGACACCGCGAGCGCATTTCGGCGATTTCGCCGTACGGCACTTCGGTCAGGTTGCTGTCGAACGGGTCCAACTTCTCCACGTTGTGAAAGTCCCCCGTGAGCGGCGTCTTCGATCGTAGTGGCCGGTGCCACGCGGCGTTCGTTGTCAGTGGTCGTCCGTACGATCGCTTCCAACAGGGAGTTGCCCATGGATCGTCGTCACGCACCCGAGGATCTACCAGCGCCGGCCACGCCCGCGCCAGGCAGAGCCGCGCTACTTCGTCACCTCTCGCTGGTCGAAGAGGCCGATCGCATGCCGCCGCCCGCGTTGCGCGACGTGAGCGGCGGCGACGATTACGAAGGGCGATCGATCGATCGGTTGGCGGGTCTCGTGGGAGGCGTCGATGCACTCGAAGTCCTCGACACCGCGCCGTTGCCGGCGGCCGAGCCCTTCGAGTTCGGCGCCATCGACGCGACCGCCCTTCCTGCGGTGCACGCCGTGCTGGGTGCCTTCCACGACTACCGTCGGCCGTCGTGGCTCGACGATGAGTACATCACCATTCTCCATCGGCTTGTCGCCCGAGCGGCTCGCCGTGGCGTCTCCGGTTGGCATCGTGACCCACGGCGCATGGCGGCGGCATTCGTCTGGCTCGCGCTCGGGGGCAACGGCGCGTTGGGGCGCGGTCGCAACGTGCCCGCGCAAGAGATCTGGCGTTGGTACGGCGTCAGCGATTGCCGCGCGCTTGCGCGACGCGTGTGTGTCGACGCCGAACTGGGATCGCTCTATCCGCCCGACGACGACCCGCTGCCGCTGAGTGATCTACACATCGCTTTTGGTGACGCGCAGGTGTTGCATTCAACGTTTCGCAAGCGTCTTGCGGATTCACGCAACACCATGTTGCAACTTGTTGTCGACAGCGAACGGCGACGATCGTCGCGCCGCCCGGTCCAGTTGGTGGGCGACGGACAGATCCATTTCAAGGGACGCCAGGTTCGGCCGCTGTGGGCGCTCAAGGCGCCGAGTACCACCGGGAGAGCCTCGGTGATGGTCGCGCTCGGTCGGAGCGCCGATGACGACGACTACGAGCTCATCGGCTTGTCCGTTCCCGACGCGCGCTTGCTGTTGCGCTTGGTGCAAGATGCGGTCGACGCCCCCTCGACTTCGGGCACGGCGCGTGGCGTGCGCGCAGACAGGACCCCTCCGTGAGCGACGCAACGAGCAGCCGTCTTGGTGCCTCGGCGCCGGCCATGGTGATTGGCGACGCATCATGCGTCGAGCTCATCGAGCGTTGCTTCGATGAAGGGTGGACCGACGGGTTGCCTGTGGTTCCTCCCGACGAAGGCGTCGTGCGCCGATTCTTGAGTGCGGCCCAGTGGGACCCCGACGAGGTGCTGCTCTTCGAGCCCGTACGCGGGGTGTCGGTCTATGCCGGTGCCGTGGCGGTCAACGCGGTGATGGCGGGCTGTCGACCCGAGTACCTACCGGTGGTCCGCGCTGCCGTGCGCGCGTTGGCCCACGAGGACTTTCGCGTGCACATTCCCTCGAGCAGCACCGGCGGTGCGGCTCCAGTGGTCGTCATCAATGGCCCGATCCGCCACGACATCGACCTCAACTGTGGCGTCAATGTGTTCGGTGCGGGGCGTCGTGCCAATGCGGTGATCGGTCGCGCGCTGCGGCTGATCCTGTGGAACTGCCTCGGCGCGCGATCAGGCGAGTTGGATCTCGCGACGTTGGGTTGGTTCGGCAAATACTCCGCGTGTTTCGGCGAACGTGAAGAGGTCAGCCCGTGGTTGCCGTTGCACGTACGACGCGGCTTCGCCGCCGATGTCAGCACGGTCACGGTGTTGGCCTGCGAGTCGTCGCACAACATCCTCACGGCCAGTGGCGTCGACGCCGATACGGTCTTGTTCACCACCGGTGATGTTCTCGCGTCGCTCGGCAGTCACAGCGACGGCCAGGGTTTTCTCGTCATCGGTCCCGAGCATGCACAGATCCTGAGTCGCGCCGGATGGACGATCGAGGCGCTGCAAGCGCACCTGTTCCATGCCAGTCGCCGCACCATCGCCGATCTCAAGCGCAGCGGCCGCATCGAAGGCGCCATCGAAGCGGGAGACGAAATTGCGACCCGCCCGAGAGGGCGCACACCCGACGATCTGCTCGTTCTCGTGGCCGGCGGCGACGCGGGTGCGTCGTCGGCCTGGTTCCCGACGTGGTCGCGCGGCCGAGGCAGTGTGGCCGTCACCGCGCCGATCGATGCGAGCGTGGGTCCGCCGGTAGGGTCCGTGCCGGGGCCCGGCGACGCACCGGGGCTCGGCGATGGGAGGCCCAAATGACCGCAACCCAACGAGACGGATCCTCCGTGCGACTCGTGCCCCCGACGGGTTGGGGCGTCAAGAGTGCGTTCTGCGCGGCGCCCCGGCTCAACTCGCTCGACGGTGTCACGCTCGGGCTCCTCGCCAACGGCAAGGCCAACGGCGCGGCGATCCTCGACTCCGTAGCGAGTGCGCTCGCGCAACGTCACCGCATCGCCGGCGTCGTCCGTGCCGGCAAAGCGCACCCCAGCCTTCCCGTGTCGGACGAGGTCTTGGGAATGTTCGCCGAGCACGTGCAGGTTGTGCTCACGGCGATCGGTGATTGAGGGTCCTGTAGCTCGTGCAGTGTGCACGACGGAATCACCTTCGAGCGGCGAGGCATTGCGGCGGCTGTCGTGATCACCGACCCCTTCGTCGGCGCGGCGCGCGCAATGGCGTCATTCGATGGTGCGCCGCACTTTCGCTGGGCGACGATGCCGCATCCGACGGCCGAGCTCGACGGCGCGGCGATCGACGCGGCTGCGATGCTCGTGGTTCCCGTCGTCGAGGCAATCGTGCTCGGTCACGGTCGCTGATGCCCGGCCAAGGTGTCGGCTGCCGTGTGTCGGCCGCTTCGCCTACGCTGCGACGATGAACGGGTTGCTTTCGTACTGCACCGATCTGCCAATCATCACGCTCACCGCGGGCGAAGTTCTCATCGAACAAGGCGCTGACGCGGGAGCGCTGTACGTCCTCGTCGAAGGTGCGCTCGTGGTCGAGCGCGACGGTGTGGCATTCGCGCGGATCGACACGCCGGGGGCAGTCTTTGGCGAGATGGCGGCGGTGCTCGGCCAGTCGACCACCGCGACCGCGCGCGTCACCGAAGCGTCGACCTTTCGCGTGGCAGAAGATCCGATCGCTTTTCTCAGCGAATGTCCCGGGGCTGCCCTCGAAGTGCTTCGTCTCGCGGCGACCCGGCTCGATTCTCTTACTCGCTATCTCGTGGATGTGAAGCGGCAGTACGCCGACTTGAGCGGCCATCTCGCGATGGTCGACGACGTGCTGAATGTGCTCGTGCATCATCAGCCTCGGGCGGCGCGACCGGGTTCGGCCCGCGAACCGGAGCCGGACTACTGATCGGCGCAGCCACGATCAGGCGTCGAGTGAGATCTGCTCGTACTGGTGAAGACCGATCCAGTCGGCAGTCGCGGCGTCGGTGTCGATGATCACGTGGGAGGGTTCCGGGCCGGGTTGGCGGCCGGCGTTGAAGACCCAGGTGCGACCAACACGCGCGGCCCACGCGCCGCCCTCTGCCCAGGGTGCCTGGTGGATGTGCCCGGTGAACACCAGGTCGGGCTGCCATTGCACGATCCAGGTCACGAGGTCGTGATCGGGGAACTCTTTGGTGCCGGTGCGGCAGAGACCGGTGCCCGCGGGTGGTGAGTGGTAGAGCCAGATCCAACGGTCGGGACGATCGACCGCGTCGCGCTCCAGTTGGGCGCTGACCTCGAGTTTGGTGACAGGTCCGTCCCACCATGGGCACAGGCTGAACCGCGTGCTACCGATGTCCACCACATCGTGATCGACATGGATGCGTTGTCCGGTCGCCCGCCGGAGCCACGACGGGATCTGCTCTCCGTGGGGACCCGGGCCGTCGAGGTCATGGTTGCCTGATGTCGCCAGGAAGACGGTGGCCGAAGACAGCTTCTCGAAATACGACCCGAGCACGACGATCTGCGCGTCGAGAGGCACGTTCCCGGCGAGATCCAGGTGGTCGCCGGGGATCGCCACCACATCGAACTGCGGTGCTTGCTCGACCAGCCAGTCGTAGTGGGGGAGGCGGTAGTGCAGATCCGACGCAACCAGAATCCGCATGCGATCATCTTCGCACGTTCGTCAGCGCAGCGAGGTCGTGCGTGATCCATGGCAGACAACGAGCAATTCGTTCAACGCCACATCGAGTTGCTGCTTGCCGGCGACCTCGATCAAGTGATGCAGAACTACCAATCCACCGCAGTACTCCGCGCGGGCGACGAGGAATATCGAGGCGCCGCCGCGGTCCGCCGGCATCTCGAGGACGCACTGGCGTCCGCGCCGAGTGATTCGCGGCTCGACTACGAAATCAAAACGCAATCTGACGATCAGGTGATGCTGATCTGGCGGCTATTCGTCGCCGATTCTCCCGAGCCGGTCATGCACGGCTACGACGAGTTTCGCTTCGATGGGGGCCGAATCGCGGAGCAGTTCGTGGCGATCGCCGGACACTGAGGGGGCGTCGTACAACCGCGGCTACGACTCGGTGTACCCCTTCATGATGTGCTCGAGCCACCACTTCGGCGCGTTGTCGGTGATGTTCGGGATGTTGGAGTAGTCGTGCCAACGGCAGATGCGTCCGTCGCGTAGTTGGGTGACGGAGACGAACGAGTGGTCGATAGTCTCGCCCGTGTGGAACTCCCACCGCTCGGTGTGCTCGGTCATCACCAGGTCGCCTTCGGCGATCATGTTGGTGCCGGGTAGGTGCGAATACCCGGAGAGCGGTTCGAGGCCGATGCGCAACCGACGGAGGACGCCGTCGGGCCCGCTGCCGCCCGGACCCGGCACGCCGACATCGGTGTAGTGCGCGTCGTCGGTGAGGAGCGTCTTCATCGTGTCCCAGTCGCGGGCCGCGAGGGCATCCCAGTAGCGCTGCACGATCTGCTTGTTCTCGTTCACGGTCACGACGGGCGATCCTTCTGTTGTGCCGGGGCGTTTGTCTACTACTTGCTCGGCCTGCCCCGCAGTGCGGGGAGCACCTCGTTGGCCAGGCGGACGAGGTTGGAATCGACGTTCTCCACTGGTTGAGCGCCGCTATAGCCGGGAACGATGATGTCGGTGATGCCGTACTCGTGATGCATCCGCAGCGCCTCGGCGATACACGCGTCGGCCGACCCGACAAACGCATCCTGCGGGATGAGGGTACCGTCGTCGTTCCCTTCGATGAGTTGGGTCTTCATGCGGTCGGTGGGCGAGAGCTCACGCAGCCAACCCTCATAGACCCGCATCGACTCATGCGGTATCGGCCCACCCGCCGCGACCTTCGCGAGGGCGACGCCGTTGCTCGACGCCGCGGCCGCATCAGGATTGTCGTTGACGACGAAAGGGCGGGCGATGCCGACCCGGTAGTCGTCAGCGTTGTGCCCTCGGTCCGACAGTACGGCGCGCCACGGATCGAGTACGGCGCGCCGATCACCTTGCGGCAGAAGATGCGCGTCGAATCGCGCCGCGCGTCGCGCTCCGGGCTCGCCCATCGCCGCGACCCACAGTGGCGGTCCACCCGGTTGCACGGGTCGGGGCCGCACCCGCACTCGCTCGAGTTGGAAGTGCGCGCCGTGGAAATCGAATTCGTCGTCGGTGAACGCGTGGCGGAGTATCGCGAGCGTCTCGTCCATGCGTTGACGCCGTTCGCCGCGGGGGATACCCATTGCGGCGAACTCGCTCGGGACGTAGCCCATGCCGGCACCGATCATCATGCGACCGTTCGACAGGTTGTCGAGAACGGCGAGGTCCTCGGCGAGGCGCACCGGATTGGTGAACGGCACCAACATGACGTCCTGGCCGATGGCCACGCGCGACGTGCGCGCCGCGATCGCGCCCGACATCACGAGCGGCGAGGGCATGTAGCCGTCGTCGACGAAGTGGTGCTCGGTGATCCACACGTGGTCGAAGCCGAGTTGGTCGACGAGCGCGATCTGCTCGAGCACACGCGCGTACATCTCGGGGAACGAGAGTCCCGACGCGGCCGGATTGCGAAACCCGTACAACACGCCGATGCGAATCGAACTGCTCATTCGGCCCCCTGAGCCAGCGTAGTGCGACTGTTCTGAACCGCGGGGCGCGCAACGCGCGAAGATGAAGGCAGGGGTTTGCTCGACCGGTAGACCCGGACAGGGGAGCGCAATGTCCACGATCGACACCGAAGCAGTCCTTCAGCGAGCGAAGACGTATCCGAGCTTCATGCTCGCGGCCCGCTACTGGACCGCGCGGGTCGCGTTCGACTTCGGCGATGAGCGCTATCTGTTGGAGGTCGTCGATGGCGCCCCACGAGCCTTCTGGCGCGTCGACGGAGGTTCGGGCGAGTACGACATTCGCGTCTTCGCATCGAACGAGAGTTGGGACAAGCTGCTGACACCGGTACCCCCGCCGCGCTTCGATCACGTGTCTTACGGCAACGCGCGTAGCGACCTCGGCGTCGAAGGCGATGTCGTCACCGCAGTCGGCCCCTACTTCGCCGCGATCCAAGAGTTCGTCGCCGTGCTTCGGGAGGTGCGCAACGGCGGTCCTATCCCCGTGCGTGCCGTGGCCGATGTCGATCGCGACTTCGACACCGTCGTCGGTCGCTACGTCTACGTGCGAGTCGATGGCGTCCAGTATCGGATCTACTTCGAGGAAGCGGGTACCGGTGACATCCCGATGGTGCTACAGCACACCGCCGGGGCCGACGCGCGGCAGTGGCGTCATGTGCTCGAAGACCCCGACTATCAGCGCCTGTACCGGATGATCGCGTACGACTTGCCGTACCACGGTCGCTCGCTTCCGCCGACGAGTATTCCGTGGTGGGAGACCGAGTATCGCTTGACGCGCGACTTCCTCATGGACACCGTCGTGGGCATTTCCCACGCGCTCGATCTCGACCGACCCGTGTTCATGGGCTGCTCGATCGGCGGTCACCTCGCGCCCGATCTCGCGCTGTATCACCCGCAAGAGTTCCGCGCGGTCGTCGGCATCAACGCCGGCCTCGGCACCGGTAGTGGCGGCAGCGATGTCGCCGACAGCTGGTTCCACCCGCGAGTGAGCAACGATTGGAAATCCGCAGTGATGCTCGGCAACACGGCCCCAACGAGCCCCGAGGCCTACCGCCGCGAGACGACGTGGATCTACGGCCAAGGCGCGCCGGCCGCGCTGAAGGGCGACGTGTACTACTACTCGATCGGCCACGACCTCACCGCCGAGCAGGCACAGCGCATCGACACCGAAAAGGTCGGCGTCTACCTGCTGACGGGGGAATACGACTTCCTCAACACGGACGAGGGCACGGCAGCATTGGCCCGCAACATACCGGGCTGCTACTTCGAGATGATCCCCGGCCTGGGGCACTTCGGCCCCTCGGAAAACCCGGAGGACTTCAAGCCTGCGCTGCTGCCGGTGCTGGAGGAAATCGCTCGCTCGCGGTGACGGCTCCTTGAATCTTGCGCGCAAGTGCCGATGGGCGTTGCGGTGGAATGACTGTGTTGGTCGACGAGCGGTATTACAAGGGAGTCGCCGGGATGCTCGACGCCCTGCCCGAGCGGGTCATTCGATACCGGCTAGCGGATCTGACCGTCACGTACTGCAACGTCGCATGGGCCGCAGGGCACAACCTCGAACCGGCGCAGATCATCGGCCGCACGTTGGACGAACTGCTGACTACGGCCGAAAAAGTTGGCCTCGAGTCGCAACTGCGCCGTCTCGGCCCCGACACGCCATTGTTGGCCGACGAGATCGCCCGCCCTGCGCCCAATGCGCCGGGTCAATGGGTGGAGTGGGTCGATCAATACCTGCCGGGACCAGACGGTGCGGAGGTGCTCGCGGTCGGTCGTGACGTGACGGGACGCTATATCGCAGAGTTGAACTTGGCGGCCAGCGAGGCGCGGTTCCGCGACCTCGCCGACCAGTCGGCGGATGTCGTGTGGCGCTTCGTCACCGAACCGTTTCCTCACTTCGACTATGTGAGCCCGTCCGTGGAGAACATTCTCGGATACCCGCCGTCGATGTTCCTCGGGGACCTCGCGCCGTTTCTCGATATTCTCGACGACGAAGGCCGAGCACTAATCGCTGCGGCACTCCGCGGCAGACCGATGCCCGAGCGTCAAGACTTCCGCTATCGGACCTCCGATGGCTCGATCGTCATCGGCGAGATGCAGACCACCTCGATCAGCGGCGGTCTGCAGGGTGTGAGTCGCGATGTCACCGAACTACGCAACCTGCAGGCCAACCTGGCTGCCCTCGCTCTGCGCGATCCACTCACGGGATTGGCGAACCGGCGCCTGCTCGACGAACTGCTCGACGCCGGCCTTGCGCACGCACAACGCGACAACCTGACGCTCGCCGTGGCATACATCGATCTCGACGGCTTCAAGAAGGTGAACGACGCCTACGGCCACGATGCCGGCGATGTCGTGCTGTGCGAGACCGCGCGCCGACTGCTGTCGATCGTGCGAACCGCCGATCTCGTCGCTCGCCTCGGCGGCGACGAATTCGTGATCGTCTACGAGCCCAACCAATCGGGCTCAGAGGGTCTGATCGCACGAATCAACGAAGTGCTGGCCATGCCGATCTCCGTCAGCCCCATCGTTGCGGTCTTCTGCCAGGCGAGCGTCGGCTACGCCGACACGCGTACGGCCGGGCGCGATCGCCCCGCCCTGCTCGCAGCGGCTGATGCTGCGATGTATGACGCGAAGCGAGCCCGCACGGGCTGAGTGTGCCGGCCGCGCCGCTCTGCAAGAGTGTGCGGAAATTGCCAAGAGAGTGTCGATTCGCTCCTTTGCCGTTCGTCTCTACGGGACCAGCACCAAGGAGAATGCGATGAAGTACATGTTGATGATCCATCAGGTCGACTCGCCGACGCCGCTCGACCCCGCCGCGTGGGCCACCCTTTCGGCCGACGAGCAGCGAGCGATCTACGCGTCGTACCAGACGATCAACCAGACACCGGGGGTCACGCCCGGCAGCGGCCTTCAGCCCCCCGAGACAGCGACCACTGTCCGCGTGATCGACGGTAAGACGATCACGACGGATGGACCGTTCGTCGACACCAAGGAAGCGCTCAACGGTTTCTTGATGTACGAGGCCGATGACCTCGACGCGGCGATCGATCTCGCCGCAAAGATTCCGGCAGCGCGACTCGGCGGCGCAATCGAGGTGCGCCCGATCATGGAGTGGTAGCGATTCTCGAACAGACCTTTCGTGACGAATGGGGGGCTGTAGTCGCAGCCATGGTCGGTTTCCTCGGCGACTTCGACCTCGCCGAGGAAGCCGCGCAAGAAGCGTTTGCGATAGCGGCGGAGCGTTGGCCGGGCGACGGATTCCCCTCGAGTCCACGGGCCTGGCTCGTAACGACTGCCCGTAATCGCGCCATCGACAGGGTCCGCCGTGATCAGACGTTCGTGGCGAAAACGCGGCTCCTCCAACTGCAGGAGAAGGTGAACGAGACGATGAACGCGACGACCTTCCGGGATGAGCGACTCGAACTCGTCTTCACTTGCTGTCATCCTTCGCTCGCCGTCGACGCGCAGGTCGCCCTCACATTGCGGACCCTCGGCGGCCTCACCACCGACGAGATCGCTCGCGCCTTTCTGGTGCCGCCGGCGACGATGGCGCAGCGACTGGTGCGAGCCAAACGCAAGATCCAGGCCGCCGGCATTCCGTTTCGCGTGCCACCGGCACACTTGTTGCCCGATCGTCTCGCGGCCGTGCTCGCAGTCGTCTATCTGATCTTCAACGAGGGCTACGGCGGCCGCGGCGACTTGTCGGCAGAGGCGATGTGGCTCGGCCGCGCGCTTGTCGAACTGATGCCGGATCAGCCGGAGGCGCACGGACTGCTGGCCATGATGCTGATGCACGATTCTCGCCGCGACGCCCGCTTTCGTGACGGCGACCTGGTGTTGCTGGCGGAGCAAGATCGATCGCTCTGGGATGCAGAACAGATCACGCAGGGCAGGACGACACTCGAGCGCGCGTTCGCGCTGGGCGGCCGCGGCCCCTACGTCATCCAAGCTGCGATCGCCGCGCAGCACGCGCAAGACCCGCCCGACTGGGCCCATATCGCGGTGCTGTACGGCGAGCTGCGCCGCCTCACGGACTCGCCGATCGTCGAGTTGAACCGCGCCGTCGCGGTAGCCGAAGTCGACGGTCCCGATGCCGGTCTCCGCATGGTCGATCAGCTCCAACTCGACGACTATCGCTACTTCCACTCGGCACGGGCCGAGCTATTGGTCCGACTGAATCGGATCGAAGAAGCCCGCAACTCGTATCGGCGGGCGCTGGAGCTCGTGCAGGACGACGCGGAGCGCCGATTGTTCACGCGGCGCCTCGCGGAGCTCGACGCGACCCCCGACCCCGCCCCGCAATGACCGAAGAACCAACGGAGGACATTCAACAATGCTTGGCCGCAATGCCTACACCCGCGAAGAGTTCGACCAGAGCAAGGCCGCTATCGATGCGCAGCTTGCTGCCTACAAGTCGCTCGTCAAGGCGGCCGGCGGCAAGGC
>JBDSMH010000188.1:0-16981 GCA_039915945.1 Acidimicrobiales bacterium
GCCGACGCAAGCCGCGGAATGGCGCGTATCAGCGCCAGATTGTCCTGTTCGTACTTCACCGGATCGACCGCCCGCCGCCGCGAGATCGGCGCGAAGTCACGGCCACATTCGTAGGCGTCGTCGGCCGCGTCGGCAACGTAGGTTCCGACCGCGCCCGCGCCGACGAGCGATACGAACGCCGCGGCCAACACCCATCCGCCGGGATGCGGGTGCTCGATGCGCGCATCGACATCGCGCCGGCTCGCAGCGCGACTTTGACGACCCACCGCGAGTGCCCAGACGGCCCACACGGCGAGCCAAGCGAACGCGACAACACCGACGAAGAAGGCGACCACGAAGAAGCGAAGATCTTGTATCTGTGCCGAGACGCCGGCCGGAGCGAAGATCGGCAGCATCACGAGACGAGTTCGGGCTGCCGCGCCGTTGAGTCGATCGCCGCGACCTCGGGAAGACCCTGCGCGGCACAGGGGCCGCGCTTGCCCGCCTTCCTCCCGACGATGGTGTCGGCCGGCTCGCCCAATCGGCGCAGGAGCAGGATCGGAGGCAACGCGAGCAGCGTGGTGAATCCACCGGCGACGTACCCGGTGGCAACCGATTGCACGCGCGAGAGGTAGCCGAGCCCGAGCGGGCCACCAACCCCGCCGACGCTGCCTACCATCGAGATGAACGACACGACGGTGGCGCGCTGTGTCGACGGGACGATTTCATGCACGTAGGCCTGCTGTACCGGGGCCGCGACGCCCATCGCGGCGATCGCCAGCAACAGCAGCGCGACCGACGGCCAGAACGAATCGGCGATACCCACACCGACGGCGCCGGCCGCGAGCGCGATCGTCGACCCGAAGAGCAGCGTGCTTCGCTTGCCGCAGTAGCGGGCGAAGATCTCGACGACACCGTTGCCGGCGATGGTGGCGAGAGCGATGAGCGCCGACACGACGCCCGATACCCAGACTGCGTCGCGACCGAGGAGCTCGAGGAAATAGGGCTGCCACGCGTAGAACCCCCACATCAAGAACGCGCTCTGGAACACCGACACGAACATCAGCAACCGTAGTGAACGCCGGTTCCATCCGAACGTCAGGCTCGACCGCAGCACGGTGCGCAGTTCGTCCGGCAACTCAGCGAGTGTCGTTGTGCGGGGAGTGAAGCCGATGTCGTGCATCACCTTGAAGCCGACGACGAACGCGGCCCCCAGCAAGCCGGCACGCAGCACGTACGGCCATGCCAGATCGATGGCACCGAGCAACCCGCCCCCTACGGAGCCGATGAGCATCGCCGCACCCGACACCATCGAACCGCGGGCGAAGATCGGATCGAGTTGCCCGTCGTAGCGCGTCTCGCGCAGCGCGTCGACCAACCACGCCTCGACCGCGCCGGAATAGAAACAGAACCCGAACCCGAGCACGATCGATGCCAGCACGAACAACAACAAGCCGCCGCCCGCCACCGAGATCGCGACGTAGGCAAGCGTGCCGACCATCAGCGTGGCCGCGCTCAACAGAAACGAGCGACGCCGCCCTGCGGTGTCCGCGACAACACCGGTGGGGATCTCGAAGAGAATCGTGCCGACGGTGAACGCCGAGTTGGCGATGAAGACCTGGAAGATGTCGAGACCGGAGTCGAGCAAGAACAACGTGTTAACGCCCCAGATGACCGACGCCGACAGCGTGAAGAGACCGGAGATCACGAGATAGGAGCGCACGACGCGTGCGGGTGTCATGCGCGCTGCTCGGCGAGCTTCTTGAGAAACAGGCCTCGTTCGCGTATGAGCTTGCGCAGATACTTCACCAGAACGACGTGCTCCACGACACGGCCGATAGGACCGAGCGGCGCATCGAACTCGAGGCGGTCGACCATCACCGTCTCGGCGCCGCGCTGCTCGAAGCAATGTTCGTGGCGGAAGCTCGCGACTGAAGATGAGCGTCGATGTCGAGCGACAGGTCGAACACCAACGCCATCGGCGCGCCGATCATGGTTCGATTCTCGAAGCTGACCGTCACCTCGACATTGTGCCCCTCGGAAACTTCGCATCCCACCGAGCCTTGACAGATAGTTTCCATAATGAGAAACTATTGCGTGTCTGCGAAAGGACTTTGATGGACGACGACCAAACCTTCGTATCGAGCGTGCACTACCGCGAGCCCAAAGCCGCGCTGGCGTGGCTCGAACGGGCCTTCGACTTCGAGATCACGATGGCCATCGACGGGCCCGACGATGCCCCCGAGATGTGCCACTACGAGATGAACTACGACGGTCGAGGCCGCATCATGGTCGGCGGTGAATGGAACGAATCGGTGCGCAGCCCCGCGAGCGTGTCGGGGGCCAACACGCAGAGCGTGCACGTGTCGTTGCCGAGCGGCCTCGAGCAACACTGCGAACGCGCGCGCGGCGCCGGGGCTGTCATCGCGGCAGAGCCCGAAGATCAGTTCTATGGCGACCGCGTCTATCGAGCGATCGATCTCGAGGGCCATGCGTGGACATTCTCCGAACACGTTCGCGACGTCACGCGCTCTGATGCCGAGGCCGCCATCGGCGTGCCCATCGTCGCGAAGAACTGGGCGTGACCGGTTGGGCGCGAGTGCACAGAGCGTCACGCTCGACCGCACCCTCGCCGCGCTCGCGGATCCGCATCGGCGCCAAACGATCGAGCTGCTGACCGAGCGGCCGCATCGCGCCGGAGAACTCGCCACTGCGCTGCGCGTCGCACCGTCGGTGATGAGCCGGCACCTCCGCGTGTTGCGCTTGTCCGGGCTCGTCACCGAAACCCATCCCGAGTTCGATGCCCGCGTGCGCGTCTACGCATTGCAGTCCGCGCCCATGGCCGAGCTGCGAGCCTGGGTCGACGCCACCGAGCGCGGCTGGTCCGAGCAATTGGCGGCGTTCCGCGAACATCTCGAAAACGCGCCGTGACGGGCTCGCGTGTGCTGGTCGCGCTGCGGGTACCCGCCGCACCGGCGCGGGCGTTCGCCGTGTTCACCTCTGACATCGCACAGTGGTGGCGGCCCAACCCGCTGTTCCAGTTCACCGAACACCGCAACGGTCGGCTCAGCTTCGAACCGGGCCCCGACGGACGCTTGACCGAGACCTACGACGACGGATCGGTCTTCGAGATCGGACGCATCCGGGCCTGGGAGCCTCCGCACCGGCTGGCGCTCAGTTGGCGCCACGCCACCTTTCCGCCCGATCGAGAGACCGAGGTGCGCATCCGCTTCGACCCCGTCGGTGACGAGACACGCATCACCGTCGAGCACTTCGGTTGGGATGCGTTCCCGCAAACGCACGCGGCACGGCACGGCTTTCCCCTCGACGTGTTCCAATTGCGTCTCGCCGAGTGGTGGCAGGCCCTACTGCGCGCTCAAATTGGCCGTCACGGTTCCGCAGGCCGGTAGTTTGGCCACCTATGGCCGACGACTCGATCCCCCGATTTCGCTACACCGCGACGTTGGCCGAGCAGATCGAGTTGCGCTGGCAAGACCGGTGGGAGGCCGAGCGCACGTTCGAAGCACCGAATCCGGCGGGCCCGATGGCCGAACCCGACAAGGTCGCCGGCCGCCCCAAGCTCTTCGTGCTCGACATGTTCCCGTACCCGTCGGGCAGCGGCCTGCACGTCGGCCATCCCCTCGGCTACATCGGCACCGACGTGTTCGCCCGCTACAAGCGCATGAACGGCTACAACGTCTTGCACTCGCTCGGCTACGACGCATTCGGGCTGCCCGCCGAACAGCACGCGGTGCAGACGGGCATCCATCCGGCGATCAACACCGAAGACAACATCGCCACCATGCGGCGCCAGTTGCGCCGACTCGGCCTCGGCCACGACATGCGCCGCAGCATCTCGACCACCGACGTCAACTACTACCGGTGGACGCAATGGATCTTCCTGCAGATCTTCAACAGCTGGTACGACAGCGAACTCGACCGGGCCCGACCCATCGACGAGCTGATCGCGCAATTCGAGTCGGGCGAGCGCGCCACCGACGACGGCCGGCCCTGGTCGCATTTGGATGCCGTAGATCGTCGCCGCCTCATCAACGACCATCGATTGGCCTACCTGTCCGATGCGCCGGTCAATTGGTGTCCCGCGCTCGGCACGGTGTTGGCCAACGAAGAGGTGACATCCGAAGGACGTAGCGAACGCGGCAACTACCCGGTGTTCCGCCGCAACTTGCGCCAGTGGATGATGCGCATCACTTCGTATGCCGATCGATTGCTGGCCGACCTCGACATGCTCGACTGGACCGACGCCATCAAGTCGATGCAACGCAACTGGATCGGCCGCAGCGAAGGCGCACGCGTGCGATTCCAATCACTCGTCGGCGACATCGAAGTATTCACCACGCGGCCCGACACGCTGTTCGGCGCGTCGTTCATGGTGCTGGCGCCCGAGCACCCTCTCGTCGACGCGCTGACAAGTGCCGAATGGCCCGACGAGACGCCGTACCGCTGGACAGGCGGCTTCGAGACACCGGCGGACGCAATCGCCGCGTATCGCCAACAGGCTCAAGCCAAGAGCGAGATGCAGCGACAGGCCGACACGCGCGACAAGACCGGCGTCTTCGTCGGCTCCTATGCGGTCAACCCGACGACGGGCCAACCGATACCGGTGTTCGTCGCCGATTACGTACTGATGGGCTACGGCACCGGCGCCATCATGGCGGTGCCGTGCGGCGACCAACGCGACTTCGAGTTCGCCCGCCAGTTCGATCTGCCGATCCCACCGATTCAGCAGCCGCCCGATGAATGGTTCGCGCAAGGCATCGAAGCGATACTCGATACCTTCGACTGGCCGACGGCCTATGTGGGCGACGCTCCCTACGTCAATTCGTCCAACTCGGATATCTCGCTGGACGGCGATCGCAGCATCGACGAGGCGACGTCGATCATCAACGAGTGGCTCGAGCGCAAGGGCTGCGGCCACGGCACCGTCAACTACAAGCTGCGCGATTGGTTGTTCAGCCGGCAGCGTTATTGGGGCGAACCCTTCCCGATCGTCTACGACGAGAGCGGCCTGCCCATCGGCCTCCCCGACCACATGTTGCCCGTCGTGCTTCCCGACGTCGACGACTACTCCCCCCGCACGTTCGACCAGGACGACCAGACCAGCGATCCCGAGTCGCCGCTCGCGCGCGCGGAGCACTGGGTCAACGTCGAACTCGACCTCGGCGACGGCCCTCGCCAGTACACGCGCGAGACCAACACCATGCCGCAATGGGCGGGTTCATGTTGGTACGAGCTGCGTTATCTCGACCCCACCAACGAGAACACATTCGTCGACCCCGCAGTCGAGCGCTACTGGATGGGTCCGCAGTTCGACGGCGACTGTGGTGGCGTCGATCTCTACGTCGGTGGCGTCGAACATGCCGTGCTGCACTTGTTGTACGCGCGCTTCTGGCACAAGGTGCTCTTCGACCTCGGGCACGTGTCGTCGTGTGAGCCGTTCCGCCGCCTGTTCAATCAGGGCTATATCCAGGCCTACGCGTACAAGGATGCGCGGGGCACCTACGTCGATGCGTTCACGATCGACGAACAAGGCAACGAGTTCTTCCACGACGGGCAACCGGTCACACGCGAGCTCGGCAAGATGGGCAAGAGCCTCAAGAACGCGGTCGCGCCTGATGACCTCTACAACGAGTACGGCGCCGACACACTGCGGCTCTACGAGATGTACATGGGCCCGCTCGATGCATCGCGTCCGTGGGAGACGCGTGACGTCGTCGGCATGTACCGGTTCCTGCAACGCATCTGGCGCAACTACGTCGACGAAGACTCCGACACCTCGCGCGTTGTCGACGACGTGGCCGACGACGAAACCCGACGGCTGCTGCACAAGACGATCGACGGTGTGCGAGTCGGCATGGAAGAGCTGCGGTTCAACACCGCGATCGCCAAGCTGATCGAGTTCAACAACCACCTCACCGGCGTCGTCGCCGGCAAAGGCTTGTCACGCGAGGTCGCGGAGCCGCTGGCGCTCATGTTGTCGCCGCTGGTTCCGCACCTCTCCGAAGAGCTGTGGGCCCGCCTCGGTCACAACGAAACCTCGGCCTTTGCGGCGTTCCCCACCGCCGACGCCGCGCTGCTCGTCGAGGACAGCATCGAGTACCCGATCCAGATCAACGGCAAGCTCCGCTCGCGGATCACGGTCGCAGCGACAGCCGATGACGATGCCGTTCGCGCTGCCGCGCTCGCCGACGCCCGCACCCGCGAATTCCTGGCCGGCGCCGAGCCCCGCAAAGTGATCGTCGTGCGCGGCCGCACGGTCAACATCGTCGCCTAGTTCGGGCATCGCTTGCCGGGATCTATTGCTTCCCGCTCATAGGCCGCTCGGGCTTACGCGACGTTCCACTCGACTTTGGGCCGGTCACCCCAGAGTCGATCGAGGCGATAGAAGGTGCGGGTGGGTTCGTCGAACACGTGCACCACGAAGTCGCCGTAATCCATCAACACCCACTCGAGTTTGTCGAGCCCTTCGATGCGGCGCGGCTTGGGTCCGCCCTCGTCGGCGATCTTCTCTTCGATCTCTTCGACGATGGCCTTGACCTGGCGCCGGTTGGCACCGGTCGTGATGACGAAAAGCTCGGTCAACGCCAGCACGTCGCCCACGTCGATCACAAAGGTGTCTCGGCCGAACTTCTCATCGGCGGCCCGCGCCGCCATCAGCGCCCAGTTGGGTGGCATCGCCTGGATGGCGTCAGTAGCCGTCATGTTGAGTGGAGATGTTACTCACCATTGTCCCGGAACAGGTCACCATTGCTCAGGCCTTGAAATCGGCACCCAGCGTCACGGTGATGTCGACCGCTGATTCGCCGTCGATCAATCGCACGCTGTCGATGCCGAGGGACTTGGCGAAATCGGTCGCCTTCATCTTCAAGTCGGCGTTGTAATAGATGACTTCGGATTGAGCGATATCGAGGGTGCTCGCATTGCCCAGCACGTCGATCTGCGCGCCGTTCTCGACGAATCGGGTCGCCGCCGAAAGCGTGAGGTTGCAATCGGCGGTGCCGTTGAACAAGGCGGTCCGCAAGCGGGCGCCCGGTTCGATCATCAACGGAAACGGCACCATCTGCGCAGCAAGCGTGACGGTCTGCGCGACATCGGGGTCGACGATGAGCAAACCGAGGTATGAGATGTCGTTGTCGATCGGCAAGAGGCGGAACTCGGACGGCCCCGTGACGAGCGCGTTGACGTAGTTGACGAGTGCCGGCGACTCGGGTTTGAACGCAGCCAGCGCCGTCGGCGACGCGCGTAGCGCGCTGATCCAGCCCGACCACAAGTCGCCCTGCCGCTTGAGTCGCGCCGATGCGTTGGGCCCGACTGCTTCGAACAACTTCACGACGTCGGTCTCATTTTGAACTTTGTTCACGCCCGTCTGGAAGTCGGTCTTTTGCGATTTGCCGTCGAGCGAGACCGTTTGCACGGGAGTCTGCAACGTGAGGTTGAACGGCAACGCGGGCGCGATCAACGCGGCGAGCGCCTTGGTCGGCAGCACCATCACATCGGTGGCGAACGAGAAACCGAGCAATTTGCCTACTGCGCGCACCATCGCGGTCTTACCCGCGGTGGCGCTATCGGCGGACAACGGGCCGACGGTCGTCGTGGCCTGCGTCGCGGGCGGCCGCGTGGTCGTGGTCGATCCCGGTGTTGCCGCTGGTGTCGGGTTCACCGCTTCGCGCCAGACCTGCCACAAGAACTTGCCGTCCTTGAGTCGGGTCTCGAGGGGCAGTTGCAGCACCCACCCGCCCTTCTTGTCCGTGCCGAGGCTCATCGCCGTCAAGCCGATCGCATCGTTGCTGGCGTCGGTTTCGATGATCAACATGGTCGGCGTGGGGTCGACCTCGGCCAAGAAACTGGGTTTGCACGGATCGGTCTCGACTTGTGTGATCTTGCCGTCTTTGATGCTGAGTGCGTTTTCGAGGCCGGCGTCCGCGAGCAGCGCGGCAGTGACGATGAAGCCGACCAGGACGACGGGATACAACCACCGCCAGATGAACGCCGGGCGCGGGGCGGGCTTGCGCCACGAGAAACGGGGGAACTTCACGACGCGCTCGCCCCTGGCGGCGCCGCGTCGACGCCGTCGTCGAGATACAACCGGCGATCGTTGATGTAGCGCAGCACCGACGGGGGCACCATGCCATCGATCGGGCGACCCTCGCTGCGACGGGTGCGGATGTCGGTGCTCGACACCGCGAGTTGCGGCACGTCGATGCGGCGGAACGACCAGCCGTCGGGAGGCGTCGAACCAACCGACCCCGGCCGGTCGTAGACAACGACGGTGGCCGAGGTCTTGAGCGCCGCGGTCTTCTTCCATGTGTCGAGCAACGCGGCGACATCGCTGCCGATGATGACGAACACCTGTGCGCCGGGGTGCTGCGCCCGCAATTCCTCGACGGTGTCCGACGTGTACGAGTCGCCCCCACGGTCGAGTTCGAGCGTCGACACCTCGACCTTTTCCATGCCCTCGGCCAGAAGGGTGACCATGGCCAGGCGATCAGGCGCCGACGTGACGGGCCGAGTGCCGACCTTTTGCCACGGGATGTTGGCGGTCATCAGCACTACCTGGTCGAGGTCGAGCTCCCACAACGCCGCCGCCGCGGCGACCACGTGACCCACGTGAGGCGGATCGAAGGTGCCACCGAGGATGCCGATCCGCTTGAGCGCCGTATGCACGGCGGCGGATTCTAGGGCCTGGCCGGACGCATCCGGCAGCACGTCGCCCCTGTTCGTAGCGGGATGTGACCGAAGTGGCAACCTCCTTTTGGACCGTTTTCCTTTAGCGAGTAGGCCGATCGGCCGAAGGGGGGTGACGCAATTCATAGGCTCAGTGCGCTGCTTTGTGGCAAAGGATGGTGTTGAATCCTCCAGTTCCCCTGTCAGTTGGTGTGATCCGGGCCGAAGTAAAGCCCGCCGCTGCCGAAAAAAGCCCCCTCCGAGGCTGCCTGCACGGAATCACACCTCGGAAATTCTTGTTTGAAGAAGTGTTATGAGCGATTCAGTAGGTCAATACCTCAACGAAATAGGGCTCGTCCCTCTGCTTACCGCGGAGGAAGAGCGCGAGCTGTCCAAGATCATCGAGAAGGGTCACAAAGCCCGCCTTCGCAAGAAGGCCGGCGAGACCGGTTCCGAGCTCGATCGCGCGATCGCCGATGCGGCAATCGCCAAAGACCGGTTCATCCGGGCCAACCTGCGTCTGGTGGTTTCCGTCGCCCGGCGCTACCCCATGCCCCCGGGCATGGAGTTGCTCGACTTGATCCAAGAAGGCAACCTCGGCCTCGAGCACGCAGTCGACAAGTTCGACTGGCGCAAGGGCTTCAAGTTCTCGACGTACGCCACGTTCTGGATCCGTCAGGCCATCGGCCGGGCCCTCGACCAAAAGGCCAGCCTCGTGCGCCTGCCGGGCGACCGGTCGGCCAGCCTCCGGGCGGCACTGCGCCAGGTTTCCGGCGACGGTGACGAGCTCGACGACGAGCATGCCCGCCTTCACCGGCTGACCACGCCCACGTCACTCGATCGCACGATCGGCGACGACGACTCCAACGAGTTGGTCGATCTGCTCCCCGATTCCAACCCGGGGCCCGAGCAGGTCGTCATCGGCCGAGCCGAAGAGCAGATGGTCACCGATCTCCTCGGTGTCCTCGATGCTCGTGCCCGCTATGCCGTCGAGCAGCGCTTCGGCCTGCGTGACGGACGCAAGCGCAGCTACCGCGAGGTTGGCGAAGAGCTCGGCGTCACCGCCGAAGCCGCTCGTCGTCTCGTCAAGCGGGCGGTCAACCTCGTTCGCGAGCAAGCCGCCAACACCAGCGTCGACGCGGCCTGATCTCACGGGCATTAACGGTTTGCACCACGTTGCCCCCACCGGCAACGCTGTCACCATGTCGCCACCGTCCGTCTCGTCTTGGCAGCCGTCCTCGTGGCGCTCGTTCCCGTCGGTGCAACAGCCCGACTGGCCCGACCAAGGCGAGCTCGAGGCGGTCGAAAAGACCCTCGCCGAGTGGCCCCCGCTGGTTTTCGCCGGCGAAACGCGTGATCTGACCACCCGCCTGGCCGAGGTGGCCGACGGCAAGGCTTTCCTGTTGCAGGCGGGTGACTGCGCCGAGTCCTTCCGCGACGTGTCGGCCAACTCCATCCGGGAAAAGCTGCGGGTCATCCTGCAGATGGCCGTGGTGCTGACCTATTCGGCCGGTGTGCCGGTGGTCAAAGTCGGTCGCATCGCCGGCCAGTTCGCCAAGCCCCGGTCGAGCGCGACCGAGTTGATCGACGGCGTCGAGCTGCCGTCGTTCCGGGGGCACATCGTCAACGACGACGCCTTCAACGAGCTCGCCCGCATCCCTGATCCGCAGCGCCTGTTGGGCGCCTACCACCAGTCCGCGGCGACGCTCAACCTGCTGCGGGCCTTCACCAAGGGCGGCTTCGCCGACCTGTCCCGCGTCCATTCGTGGAACCGCGACTTCGTGGCGTCGAGCCCTACCGGACAGCGCTACGACGAGATGGCGCTCGGCATCGATCGCGCCCTGCAGTTCATGAAGGCGTGCGGCGTCTCCACCGACAGCCACCCCGACCTCCACACGGTCGACCTCTACACCAGTCACGAAGCGCTCTTGCTCGGCTACGAAGAAGCACTGACGCGTGTCGATTCGCTCAGCAACGAGTGGTACGACTGCTCGGCGCACATGCTGTGGATCGGTGAGCGCACCCGCCAACTCGATCACGCCCATGTCGAGTTCCTGCGGGGCGTGCGCAACCCCGTCGGCGTCAAGGTCGGTCCCAGCGCCACGGCCGACGACGTGCTCGGCTTGTGCGAGACCCTCAACCCCGACCGCCAGCCGGGCAAGTTGACGCTCATCTCCCGCATGGGCAAACACAAGATCCAGTCGTGCCTACCGCCGCTGCTGCGGGCGGTCCGCGACGCCGAACATCCGGTCGTGTGGACGTGCGACCCCATGCACGGCAACACGTTCACGGCCCCGACCGGGCAAAAGACCCGCCATTTCGACGACATCCTCGCCGAGATCGCCGGATTTTTCGCCGCCCACGCCGACGCCGGCACCTGGCCCGGAGGCGTGCACGTCGAGCTCACCGGGGACAACGTCACCGAATGTCTCGGTGGCGGCGACGAGATCCTCGACTCTCATCTGGCGCAGCGCTACGAATCGGTGTGCGACCCTCGCCTCAACAGCAGCCAGTCGCTCGATCTCGCGTTTCGCACGGCCGAGCTCTTGCGCTCCGGCAATTCGTCCTGGTTCAACTGATCGGCGCCAGCTCGTCGTCATCGGCCGTTTCGGCCGCAACCCGCGGCGGCGCGGGCGGGGGCGGCAGTTGACGGCGCAGGCGCCGCGCCACGAATTGTCCGACAAACACGGCGAGTGCAACCACCGGAACGAACGGCAACAGCACCGCCAGCACCAGCACGACGACGAACAGCGAGATCATCAGCACCCGAGCGCTGGCGGCCAACGCGTCGAGCGGCCCGGGGAGATCGTCGTCGGTCGCCGTCGCCAGCTTTTCGCCGAACGTCACGGTGACCGTCGCGAACTCGACCTGTCGTGAGATCTGGTTCAGCTGCCCTTTGAGCTGTTCGACCTGTGTCTCGCGCTTGGTCAGTTCGGCTTCGATGCTGACGATCTCTTGCACGGTCTTCGCGTCGCCGAGCAACTTGCGCACCCGCTCGAGACTGGCGTCCGCAGACTTCAGGCGGGCGTCGAGATCGACGAGTTGCGCAGTGACGTCGCTGGCATCGACTTGGCGCCCGCGTTCGCGCCCGAGGCGGGCGAGGTCGTCCATGACGCCGGCGAATCGTTCGGGCGGCAGCTTGAACGTGATCTCGGATTGCGGCTGCGTGCTCGATTCGACTTCGACGCTGCGCTCGCTGAAGAGATAGCCGCCGCTGGCACTCGCCAGTCGCTTGGCTTCGGCCACGGCCGAGAAAACGTTGACCACTTCGACTTGGACCCGCGCCGTGAAGATGACCTGGCGCCCGGCCGCCTGCGCCAGCACCACACTCTGGTCCACGTCGGTCCCGGCCACCGCCGGCGCCGCGTTGGGCTTCCCCGTGGACTCCCCCACCGCCCCGCCGGCCGGCCGATCGAGTGCGGTCGACGAACTCTCGCGTGCTCCGTCATCGCCGCATGCGCCAAGCATCACCAAGGCGCTTACTAATACGGCAACGCCTTTCCCCACGGTGCCGTGCCTCATGGTCCAATGCCTCATGGTCCCCTCCGACCTCTCGGTGTGGACTTCAGACGCACGCCGTCACCACAGGGTTCCGCGAGAGGCAGTTCGACACGCACCCGTCGTCGGGTCGCGCTCGACCGGTAACAACCGTAAAGAAAGGCCAAGGCCCGAGCGGCCTCCGCCAGAGCGGGGATCTAGACCAGGTGCTCGACGAAGGCTTCGAGTTGGCGCAGGTTGCGCACTTCGAAGACCCCGTCGCAGTGGGTGCCGTACTCGGAGAGGATCGAGTCGCCGGTGTCCCAGTAGGAGCGCGGTTCGGGGTTGAGCCAGAACACGTTGCGGGCCTTGTGCTGGAGATCGCCGACGATCCATGCCTGCGACGCGTGGTAGTTGTTGCGGGCATCGCCCAACAGGATCACCGATGTCTTGGGGCCCACATCACGGCCAAATTTCTCGATGAACACACCGAATGCGTGGCCGTAGTCGGAATGGCCGTCGACCCACACCACATCGGCCTCGGTGTTGACGCGGTGCACGGCTTCGGTGATGTCTTCGACGCCTTCGAAGAAGCGCGTGACTTCGTCGAGGCCGTCGATGAACACGAACGCCCGCACGCGCGAGAACTGCGACGAAATGGCGTAGACGAGGTGCAGGGTGAACCGTGCGAACGCGGCCACCGAACCGGAGATGTCGGCCACGACCATGATCTCGGGCTTGGCCGGGCGCGGGTATTTGAACTTGGGTTCGGCCGGTACGCCGCCATAGGACATCGAGTGCCGCATGGTGTTGCGGAAGTCGAGCGGGCCCTTGCGTCCGTGACGGCGTTTGCGGGCAAGGCGCACGGCCAGCTTGCGGGCCAACGGATACAAGGCCTTGCGCAGCGCCAACATCTCTTCGCGCGAGGCGTGCATGAACTCAACGTCTTCGGGCAGCGGTTTACGCAGTGTTTTGGCCATTGCTTCGACACCGCGGTCGGCCACCAGTCGCCGGCGGATCTCGGCCTCGATCTCTTTCTTCAACTGATCGACGCGCGACTGGAACTCGTCTTTTTCGAGTCGCTCTTCGAGCGCGGTGAGCGGCCCCGACGCTTGTTGGCGATTGGTCTGCAGGAGACGCTCGAGCACGTTGTCGAGATCGAGGTTGCGCAACGTGCGGTAGAGGTAATACGTGCCGCCGACGGGCCGGCCGGGCTCCATCCCGGCATAGCGGCGCACCGCTTGACGGGCGATGGCGCGCATCAACGAGTTGTCGCCGCGGAGCAACGCCTGGAAGAGCATCTCCGCCAACTCTTCGGGCGAGAGTGCATTGCCACCACCACCGCCCGCACGATCGGAATCGCCTTCGCCCTTTTGCGCATCTTCGGGGAGATCGTCGAGCGGAAGTTCGGGCTCGAGGAGACCGTATTCGGCACCACGCATCGAGAAGTAGACCTCGAAGACGATCTCGAACGCTTTCCAGTGCGCGTGGTTCTTGACCAACGTCGAACCGAGCGCGTATTTGAACGCATCGCGGTCTTCGATGGGGATGTGCGTGACGGCTTCCATCGCGTCGAGATTTTCGGTGAGCGATACGGGCAGACCCGCTTCACGCAGCTCGTTGATGAACCCGGTGAGCAGATCGAGCATCGGCGATTCGGGGGCGTAGCCGATGGCGCGCGCACCCACGACGCCCCTCGCCGGCAACTCGACATCGCTCACGATGGGGCCCTACTTCGGCGCGAACGTCGTCGCGGCGTTGGTCGAGAACTCTTTGAGCACCTTGGCAATATCGGTGCGGTACTTCAACAAGATGTTGACTGTTTCGGCTGCCGTCTCCGCGTCGATGTGCTCGATGTTGAGCAGCAGCAGTGTGCGGGCCCAGTCGAGCGTCTCGGACACCGATGGCGCCTTCTTGAGCTCGAGCTGGCGGATCGAACGAACGATGCGCGCGACCTGATCGGCCAAGCTGTCGGTGATCTCGGGGATCTTGGTCAACACGATGCGCTTCTCGCGCTCCATGTCGGGATAGTCGATGTAGAGGAAGAGGCAGCGGCGCTTGAGCGCTTCGCTCAACTCGCGAGTGTTGTTCGACGTGAGGAACACCAACGGGATCTGTTTTGCCGTGACCGTGCCGAGCTCGGGGATCGACACCTGGTAGTCGCTCAAGATCTCGAGCAACAACGCTTCGGTCTCGACCTCGACGCGGTCGACTTCGTCGATGAGCAACACCACAGGGTCATCGGCGCGGATGGCCTCGAGCAGTGGGCGGGTCAACAGGAAGTCTTCGGAGAAGATGTCTTCTTCGATGTCGGCCCACGTGCCGTCTTGGTTGCGCTCGGCCTGGATGCGCAACAATTGTTTCTTGTAGTTCCACTCGTAGAGAGCCTTGGCTTCGTCGAGCCCTTCGTATCACTGCAGGCGGATCAAGCGAGCACCACTCATCTCGGCCACGGACTTGGCGAGCTGGGTCTTGCCCGTACCTGCGGGGCCCTCGATCAGTACCGGCTTTTGCAAGCGGTCGGCGAGGTACACGACGCCGGCGATCCCGTCGTCGGCCAGGTAATCGACCTTGCTCAGCGAGTCGCGGACTGTGGAAACGTCATCGAAGCGATACGACATGGGCCGAGGCTACCGGCCCCGCTCGCACCACACGGAATCGTTTCAGCCTCGAATTTGTCCAGTGCCCCGCACTACCCATTTCTCGGTGGTGATCTCACGGAGTCCCATGGGTCCGCGGGCGTGGAGCTTCTGGGTGGAGATACCGATCTCGGCGCCCAGGCCGAGTTCGCCGCCGTCGACGAAGCGGGTGGAGGCGTTGACCAACACCGCTGCCGCGTCGACCTCGCGCACGAATCGATCGGCCGCGCTCAGATCACGTGTGACGATCGCCTCACTGTGGCCGGAACCGAAGCGGGCGATGTGTGCGATCGCATCGTCGAGCGAATCGACCACGCGAACACTCAACTTCAGATCGAGGAACTCGGTGGCGTAGTCGTCATCGGTGGCGACACCCATCGACGGCACCAGCGCCCGCGATCGATCGCACCCCACGAGCTCGACCCCCGCCAATGCCTGCGCCACCGTGGGCAGGAACTCGGCCGCTACCGAGGCGTGCACGAGCAGGCTCTCGGCCGCGTTGCACACCGACGGGCGCTGCATCTTGGCGTTGACGGCGATGCGTTCGGCCATCTCCAGATCAGCGGCCGCATCGACGTAGACGTGGCAGTTGCCGTCACCGTCGATGACGTAGGGCACGGTGGCGTTTTCGAGTATCGACCGGATCAACGACGGCCCACCGCGAGGGATCAACACATCGACCACCTCGCGCGCTTGCATGAACTCGACCGCGGCCTCGTAGCGGGTGTCTTCGACGAGGACGACCGCGTCGGCGGGAAGGCCGACTTTGGTCAGCGCGTCGCGCAGCACCGCGACGATGGCCCGATTGGAATCGATCGCACCCGAGCTGCCCCGAAGGAACGCCGCGTTGCCGGCCTTGATACACAAACCGGCCGCATCGCTCGTGACGTTGGGCCGGTTTTCGTAGATGATCGCCACGACACCCAAGGGCACGCGTGTCTTCTCGACCCGCAGGCCGTTGGGCCGGACGAAGCCTTCGGTGATCTCACCGATCGGATCCGCGAGCGCGGCCACCTGTCGCAAGCCCGCGGCCATCGCTTCGACGCGACCGGCGTTGAGGCGCAGGCGGTCGATGACGGTCGCGGAAGTACCGGACTGCTCTGCCCGCGCGACGTCGAGTTCGTTTGCGGCGAGGATGTCGGCGGTGCGGGCAACGAGCAGATCGGCCGCGGCGAGCAACGCGTCGTTCTTCACGACGGTGCTTGCGAGGGCCAACGCGCGCGACGCGGCCTTGGCCCGCCGGCCGAGGTCGAGGACTGGTGATGACGGCTGAACCACGGAGGTAAGGGTAGCCCCGTAGGTAGGGGCTGGCTCTCCGCTCTGGCAGGGCCGCTCGGGCCCTGGCATCTACGCTCGTCCGAATGGTGCAGCGCGGTGGTTTGCTTCGCACGAACGCCGGTATCGCCGCCGGCACTGCGCTGTCGCGTGTCACCGGCTACGGGCGCGTGCTCGCTCTGGCGTACCTGATGCAGACCTCGAGCGGCACCGGCGGCAAGGGATCGCAGCTCTCCGCGGCATACCTGCTGGCGAACACGACCCCGAACATTATCTACGACCTGATCCTCGGAGGCATTCTCTCGGCAACACTCATACCGCTGTTCACACAAGCATTCGAGGACAAAGACGCGGACGCCGTGAACGCGATCGTGACCACCGCCGCCGCGGCCTTGATCGCCGTCACTGCCGTCGCGACACTTGCGGCTCCGCTCATCATCAGGTTGTACACCGCGGTCCGCCTCGACCCCGACGTCGATGCCGGCCGCTATCGCAGTGTGAGCACCACGCTCGCGTATTTCTTCTTGCCGCAGATCTTCTTCTACGGGATGACGGCCATGGCCACCGCTCTGTTGAACGCGCGGCGGCATTTCTTCGCCGCCGCGTGGGCGCCCGTGCTCAACAACGTCATCGTGATCGCCATGTTGCTGCTCGCTCGCTCGGTCATCGACGAGCTCCCCAGCCTCGAGCTCGTGCAGTCATCGCCCACGTTCCGCTGGCTTCTGGGCTTCGGCGCGACCGCAGGGGTGGTCGCCATGGCATTGGTGTTGTTGCCGGCGCTCACGAAGGCCGGCGTGCGCATCAAACTGCGACTCGATTGGCGTCATCCCGCGATCAAGAAGCTCGTGAAGCTCTCGGGGTGGACCGCGGGTTACGTGGCCGCCAATCAGATCGCATTGCTGATCGTCACACAACTCGCGCAGCGC
>JBDSMH010000189.1:0-23951 GCA_039915945.1 Acidimicrobiales bacterium
CGTCGGTCGCTGAAGTCAGCTCAGCATACAGGTAACGCGAGCCCACATAATAAAACTGCGGAAACCAAATCTCTTCGCCGTCAGTGGCCTTCGTGTATTGCCACCAGGCGCTGCCACGGTGCGCTCCGCCCATGGTGCTGCGATTGATCGTACCGTCATCGTTGACGACTTCGCCGGCAGTCAGCTTCACGACCGATCCCACCGGACTTAGATGACGGTGAGAAAACACACGATTGTGGTCGCGATCGCGACGCTCACAGCCGCCGCAATTTTGGGCGGCATCTTCGGCGTTCGTCGTTCGGGTGACGCGATCGCGTCGGACGGCGGTGGCACCAACGCGGTGTCGGCGGCGGCCGCTACCGGCTTCGCCCGAACGTCTGGCAATTCGATCGAAAGCACCATCTCGAATCTGCAGGCACATTTGACCAAGGTGCCCAACGACTATCCCGCATGGGCGACGCTCGGCCTTGCATACGTGCAACAAGCGAAGATCACGGTCAACAGCGACTTCTATCCCAAAGCGCAGGGTACGTTCGAGAAGTCGCTCAGCATCAACGATGTCGACAACTTCCTTGCCTACGCCGGTCTCTCTGCTCTCGCTTCGGCTCGACATGATTTCGCCACGGCGGAGGCGCAAGCGCGTAAGGGCCTCACACTGAACTCTTCGAGCCCCGTGCTCTATGGGGCGCTCGGCGATGCGTTGGTGCAACTCGGCCGATATTCAGAGGCAGACGCAGCAATCGCGAAGATGGTCAGTCTGCGTCCCGACACGAGCTCGTACTCGCGGCAGTCGTACCTGCGTGAGCTCCGCGGTGATATCGAGGGCGCACGGGCACTGATGCAACAGGCGCTCGACGTGGCTCCCACGCCGTCGGACCGCGCGTTCGCGTTGTACTACCTCGGCGAGCTCGACTTCAACAATGGCGACGCGAACCGCGCGCTCGATCGCTATCGCCAAGCGCTCACGGCGTCGCCGACCGACATCCTGGCGATGGCGGGTAAGGCCAAGGCAGAGGCGGCACTTGGGCAACACCTCACTGCCTTCGACGACTACACGGCCGTCGTATCTCGCGCTCCCGAGCCGGGCCTAGTGCTCGAGTTCGGCATCTTTCTCGAATCAATCGGCCGCATGGCCGAGGCACAGACGCAGTACCAGGTTGTCGAAACGACGCAACAACTCTTCGCCGCCAATGGCGTCGAGCCCGACGCCACGATGACGCTGTTCTCCATAGATCGCGGACGGCCGGTCGCCGCGCTGGCCAGCGCGGAACAAGGCATCGCGACCCGCCCCTTCTTCGTCATGCACGACGCGTATGCGTGGGCGCTCCATGCCAATGGCCGCGATAAACAAGCTCTTGTCGAAGCGCAAAAGGCGCTCGAGCTCGGCACGCGGTCCGCGCTCACTCACTATCACGCCGGGATGATCAACCTGTCGCTCGGCAACACCGACGCAGCCCGCACCGAGCTCATCACCGCGCTGGGCATCAATCCATTCTTCGATCCGCTCGCGGCACCCATGGCGCGACAGACCCTGACGATCTTGGGAACGAGTGCATGATGTCGACGCGACGGCGATGGTTACGCGTACTCCTCGGTGGCACGGCAGTCGTCGTCTGCGTCGGCGCGTTCCCCGGTACCGCCAGTGCACATCCGTTGGGCAACCTCAGCGTGAATCACTTCCATGGGTTGACGATCCAACCCGATCGCATCATCGACGACGCCGTCGTGGACACGGCCGAGATCCCGACCGCGCAGACCAAGGGTTCGCTCGACACCGATCGTGACGGCACGACGTCGCCCGACGAACTCCAGCAGTACGGCCGGTCGCAATGCGCCGCGCTGAGCGAAGCCGTAACACTCACCGTCGACGGCCAGCCGGTGCGTATGGCCGTCACGGCGACGTCGTTCGAGTTTCGCGCCGGTCAGGCGTCGTTGCCGACCGGCCGCCTCGAATGCAAATTCGAGGCGCCTATCGACGCATCGGTTGCCCGGTCGGTGGTGCTCACCGATTCGTTCCTCGCCGATCGCGTGGGGTGGCACGAGATCACCGCAGTGGGCGACGGCGTGACACTCGTGAATTCGCCGGTGCCGACCGAGAGCATCAGCGGCCGGCTCGAGAACTATCCGAACGATCTCTTGAGTTCACCGCTCGCCGTCAAGAAGGTAACGCTCGATACTCGACCTGGCGCGAGTGGCGCGACTGCCGCGGCGACGACGAATGCGCCGAAGCCGAAGAACGATTTGTCGATCAGGGGCATAGGGCCGTTCAACGGAGTTGCCGAGCGCATCAACGAATCGTTCAACGATCTGGTTGGCCGCAAACACCTCACGGTCGGTGTCGGACTCTTGGCGATCAGCATGGCGCTCGTGGTGGGTGCGTCGCACGCGATGTTGCCCGGCCACGGCAAGACCGTGATGGCCGCGTACATCGCGGGTACGCAAGGTTCGGTACGTGACGCGGTGCTCGTGGGGACCACGGTCACCGCGACGCACACCGGCGGTGTGCTCGCACTCGGCTTGGCGCTGACGTTGTCGTCGTCGCTCGCCGGTGAGGTGGTACTCGGTTGGCTCGGTCTGGCGAGTGGTCTGTTGATCGCGGGCCTCGGCATCAGCCTGGTGCGATACGCGCGCCGAGGCGACCCGGGCTGGCACGGCCACACGCATGGCCTCGGCGGCCACGTCCACGCCGCGCCCGCGCCGCGCAAACACGACCATCACGACGATCACCGTCATCCGCACGGCCACTCGCACGGTCACCATGACCATGACCACGACAACGATCATGGGCATGATCACGACCGACACGATCACGGGCATGAGCACGACCGGCACAATCATGCGCACACCAGCGGCAACACGGCGCTCTTGGTACGCGATCCCAAACGCGCGACCGTCCAAGTCGTCGCGGCACCCCGCAAGCAGGTCTCGCGGCGCGGATTGCTCGGCATGGGTGTCGCGGGAGGGCTCGTTCCCAGCCCGTCCGCACTCGTGGTGCTGCTGTCGGCCATCGCGCTCGGACGCACCGTCTTCGGCGTGATTCTGGTCATTGCCTACGGCGTCGGCATGGCGGGCACGCTTACTTTGGCCGGTGTGCTCCTCGTGCGACTGCGCGATCGCTATGCCGCCCGATCACTCGAACGGCGGGGCAGCGCCGCACTGCGTCGATGGGGTCGCATCGCCCCGTACGCGACCGCGTCGCTCGTGTTCGTCGTCGGTCTCGGTCTGGCGGTGCGCAGCCTGGCGCTCGTCTAGACGCGTTGCGTCAGAGCACCCGCTTGTATTTGACGAAGGGTGTGAGCGTCGCAACCGAGTCGTACAGCGTGCGCGCCGTGAGGTTGAAGTCTTGCGTGAGCCAGTACACCTCGCTGAGATTCTCGTCGGCCGCCACGCGATAGACGGCCTCGATAAGTGCTCGCCCCGCACCCGAGCGGCGCGCTGACGCATCGACGTAGAGGTCTTCGAGATAGATGCAGTCATCGACGAGCCACGTCGTGCGTTGATGTTGATAGAGGGCGAATCCGACGAGTGCGCCACTCTCGTCGATCGCGCACAAGCCGTGCGGGTCCTGCGAGGGGTCGAGCAGGCGGTGCCACAAGACGTCGGTGACGCCGGCAGCGAGCACGGTCTCGTAGAACTCGAGATAGCCGTGCCACAGTGCGCGCCAGCGTGGTTCATCGCCGGCGCCGAGTGGCCTGATCGTCGTCGCGGACATGCGACAGATTCTGGCGGTTGGCCTAGGCCGCCACTCAAATAGGGTTTGACCTGCATCTTTGCCCCGCTTCAAGTACACGTCAGCGGAAAATCAGCGACACGCGAGCGCGCTGGTTCACCATCGCAGCATGGAAGCGCTCCGCCTACGACCCCTACGAGAGATCGCCCTGATCGTGGCCGTGTTCTTCGGCTACCGCCAGATCCGGTACCTCACGCGCAACGACACGGAGCAAGCCGTCGAGAACGCCCGCCGGGTCGTCGACCTCGAGCGGCACGGCCATTTCTTCTCCGAGCGCGGGCTCCAGAACCTGGTGCTGCACAGCGACGCAGTGGTCGGGTTCCTCAACCGCTACTACGTGTTCGTCCATTTCCCGCTCACCGCACTTTTCGTCGCCTGGGTGCTGACTCGCCACCAGTCGCGCTACCGGATGCTGCGGACGTGGATGATCTCGGTCACTGTGATTGCCCTCGCCATCCACGTCCTGTATCCGCTTGCTCCGCCTCGGATGCTGGTGCAGCACGGCTTCGTCGACACGCTCCGCGAGTACGGCCCCAACATCTACAGCACTGACACCAGCGACTCGGTGGCCAACCAATACGCGGCGATGCCCTCGCTGCACTTCGGCTGGGCCGTGATCGTGGCCGCCGGATTCATCGGCATCCGGTGGACCCGCCGCAGCCTCCTCGCGATCGCGCACCCCGCACTCACGCTGCTCGCCATTGTCGCGACGGCCAATCACTTCTGGATCGATGCCGCCGTTGCCTTCGTTCTCGTCGCGGGCACTGCGGCAGTGCTACAGCGATGGTGCGCCCGCGGTGACCAGCGCGAGATTCGCTTCGGCTTGTTCCCGTACCCACGGATCACCGGCCGCCGCCGCAATCTCGACGGCCTTCTCGGCAGACCAGCGAGCGGCGTCGGCTTCCCCGGTCTCGTGGCACGATTCGCTGAGGTCGATCCAACACAGGGCCGCTTGGCCAACCCCGACATTGCCCGCACCTTGTTCGAACGCCTCGATCGCGGCGCGCAGATGGCCCCGACCCTCCGAAAGGTGTCCCAGTCGGAGGTTCACGAGTCCGGCGGTTCTGAATGCATAGCCATTGACGATTGGCATGAAGCTCTCACTGCTCGACGCGAGTGCCGTGCGAGCTAGGTGTTGTGCCTCGTCGATGTCGCCTTGCGTGAGGCGAGCATGCGCCAGCCGGGCGGTCGCTCCTGCGATCACACCGCCGGAGCGACTGGACAGCCCCAATTCGAGCAACTCCGCGTGCATCTCGGCGAACAGCGCGGCATCGCCCCGTCGCGACGCCAACTCGCCCAACCGGCTCACGGCGAGGATCAGGCCGAGATGGTCACCGTGCTCACGGAAGGTGGCGATCAAACTGCGCAAGCTCACGGCCGCCGCATCGATGTCGCCCCCGACGAGGTGGGCCGCTCCCTCGGCGAAGCTGGCATGACCGAGGCCGACGGGCGGACCGGCGTCGGCAAAATGCCGTCGTGCCTCTGCGATCCAAGCGGCGGCCGCGGCGTCGCTGCGATATCCCGCGGCGAGGGCGAGTGCGAAGCAGATCTTGCCCAACCGCGAGGGATCGCCCAAGGCGCGTTCGAACGTCAGCGCGCTTGCGGCGTGACGCTGATCCTCGGCTACAGCCCGTTGCACAGCGCCGTATGCCTCCTGCCGCTGGGCATGATCGTCATGCCGATGTCGAGACTCGCCCCGCACCTCGTCGAGCGGCTCGGGCAACGAGCCGTCATGTCGATGGGGCTCGTATCGCTGGCGGCGGGTCTCGGCATCCTGTCGTGCCTTGACGGAGACTCGACGTACTGGCATTTCCTCACGGGTCTCGTCGTCGTTGGTTTCGGGATGGCCTTCACGTCGACACCCGCGACCACCGCGATCGTGACGTCGCCGCCCCGGGCAAAGCAAGGCATCGGCTCGGCGGTGAACGATCTCTCTCGCGAGCTCGGCTCCGCGCTGGGCATCGCGATTCTCGGGTCGCTGTTCAACGCCCGCTACCGCGATGCGATCGGTGACTCGACTGCGGGTCTTCCTCCCGAGGCGGCGCATCATGTCGAAGAATCGGCCGGCGCCGGACTGGCGATCGCTGCGAAAATGGGGCCGAGCGGCGAGCAGTTGGCGGAGCGGACTCGCGATGCGTTTGCCGCGGGACTCGGCAATGCGTTGACGGCGGGCGCATTGATTGCGCTCCTCGCCGCCGGATTCACGCTGTGGCGGGCACCGCGGTGTAGTCCTTCCATGCCCGAACCCGTGCTCGACGGACTCGACGAAGCTCGGGAACTGGACGCTGTCATGGCGTCGATGCACACGCCCGAGGCAGTGATGACGTCGTAGCGCGGCTGCGGGTGGTGCCCCAAAAACCATTTGGCGCCGTTGGTGCGACAGTGGTGGTCATGGCGTTGCAACACGGACGAGCAGGAGGTCGCAACGACGCGACACTCCTGCACGCCATGGCGGACGGGGACCGCACCGCGCTCGACGAGTTCTACGAGCGTCATGCAGCGTGGCTTCTCGCTCGCCTGTCCTATCGCTGCGCCGACGCCAACGTTGTCAACCAAGCGCTGCACGATGCGTTCCTCGCCGTGTGGCGCAAGCCCGGCGCCTATCGCGGTGATGGCGAAGCCGCCGCCTGGCTCTGGGGGATTGCCATCCGCCGGCTGATCGATCAACTCCGAAGAGAGCGCCGCCACGCACCGCGCGCGCCGGCGAAGGACGAGACCATGGTGTCCGCCGAAGAGCAAGTGCTCGTCGGTGTCGCGCATGGTGACCTTGCCGGGGCCATCGAATCGTTGTCACCGGAGCTCCGCGCCGTCGTACAGGCCACGGTCCTCGACGGGCTGACCAACCGCGAGGCAGCGCAACTGCTCGGCATCCCCCAAGGCACGGTCAAGACTCGCATGGCCCGAGCCCGACTCGAACTGCGAAGCACCATCACAAGGACGGCCCTGACGTGACCTGGCACGCATCCACCGAGACGCTCGAACGCTACGCGGGCGGTAGTGCGTCGCCCGCCGAGGCCGCGTCGCTCGAACCGCACCTCTTCGAATGTCACCAATGCCGCGAGAGTTTGGTGGCCGTGACGCCCCGCGCGACGAAAGAACGGTCGGCCGCCATCTTGGCCGGCATCATCGACAGCGTCGACGCCCCGCAGCCCACTTTCACGGAGTGGATTGCGCGGCGACTGGGTGTCGCCGACCATGTGGCGCGGTTGCTCGGGGTCACGCCGTCGCTGCGCACCTCGTGGCTGGCCGGCATCGTCGTCACACTGGCCTTCGCAGTCGTTGCGAGCGATGTGCGGGGGGGCGTGGCGACCTTCCTCATCGTTGCGCCGCTGCTACCCGTCGCCGGTGTGGCCGCCGCGTTCAGCCGTCGCGTCGATGCGAGTGCGGAGATGAGCGCAGTCGCATCAACGCGCGCATCGTGGCTCTTGCTGATTCGCACGGTCGCAGTACTCGCCACGACGTTGTTGTTCACAGGAGTAGCCGCGCTTCTGCTGCCGGGAAACGAGTGGGAGGCGGCTGCATGGTTACTCCCATCGCTGGCGCTGTCCACCTCCGCAGTTGCGCTCTCGACTCGGATCGACCCGATCATTTCCTCGGCTGCCCTTGCCGGCGCGTGGATCTGCTCCTGCGCCGCGACCTTCGGACCGATCGCGCGCAGGATTGGCACGATCGGTAGCGGTTCCGCGGACGAACTGATCACGCGGTCGCTGCTCTTCGGCCCGACCGGACAGATCGTCCTCGGCCTCGTCGCCGCGGTCGCCATCACCATCACGGTTCTCCAACGCGAGAGCATCGACATCGGGAGCATCGCATGAACATCGATCCCACCATCTCGGTCCGTGACGTGCGGCGGTCGTTCGGGCGCACTGTCGCGCTCGACGGCATTGATCTCGATCTCGGTAGTGGTGTCACTGGCTTTCTCGGGCCGAATGGCGCGGGGAAGACGACATTGCTGCGGATTCTCGGGACGGCGCTCGCCCCTGATTCGGGCACCGTTCGCATCTTGGGTCACGACCCTGCCACCGCAGATGGCCGTTACGAGATTCGCTGCATGCTGGGGTACGTCCCGCAAGAGCCCGGCTTCCACAACCGTTTCACGACCTTCGAGTTCGTCGACTACATCGCCATTCTCAAGGAACTGAGCGATCGCCGGCAGCGCCACGACGAAGTACGGCGCGTGCTCGACCAAGTTGGCCTCGGCACCGTGATGCACAAGCGCATCGGCAAGCTCTCGGGTGGGATGCGGCGTCGCGTTGCGATCGCGCAGGCGTTACTCGGTCATCCGCAGCTATTGGTGCTCGATGAACCGACGGCCGGCCTCGATCCCGAGCAACGGCTTCGTTTCCGCGAGGTAGTCGGATCGGTCGCCGAGCACCACAACGTCGTGCTCGCCACACATCAGACCGAAGACGTGTCGGCGATGTGCGGACGGGTTGCGGTGATCAACGAGGGTCGCGTGCTCTATGACGGCACGCCGGCCGACCTCGCGGCAGTGGCCGCAGGAAAGGTATGGCTGGCCGACCGACCCGGTGATGGCGCGCGGTTGGCATGGCGAACTGCATCGGGCCGCTACCGCGTGATTGGCGACGAACCGGACCGGGCTGAACCGGCCGAGCCGACGATCGAGGATGCCTACCTTTTGCTGGCGGGCGAGCGCGCCTTGGGTGACGAAGAGTCGGCCGCGTGAACGCCACGCTTTCTCCTTCACCTTCGATTTCGCGTGAGGCATTGGTCTATCCCTCGACCACTCGCGAGGTACTGGCGCTCGGTCGAGCGGAGGCACGGCGTACGGTCCGCAACAAGGGCGTGTGGGTTTTCGTTCTCCTCACACCGCTGTTGGTCATCGCGGCCACCGACGGCAACCACCTCCGGTGGCAGGCGTCGATCGAATTGATCCTCGGCCTCGTACCTCTCGGCTGGGCGGTCATGGTCGCTACCAACCTGGCGGCGCTGCGCGACCGCCGTCATCGAGTGTCGGAGTTGGCGGACACACTGCCGGCTGCGCCGGCGACGAGGACCGCCGGCCTCTTGCTCGGTGGTCTCGTTCTCGTCCCAGTGGTCGCGGTGCTTCTCGCCGTGACGCTGATCGTCATGTTGAACAGCAATGAGCTGTCGGGTTCGCCGGCGATCGATGAGTTGGCCGTCGGTCTGTTGATCATCGGTGGCGCCTCAATCGTAGGTGTTGCCGTGGCCCGGTGGCTGCCGCGCTCGATGTTCGTCGTGCCGGCGATCTTCGTCACGATTGCGCTGGCCGATTCTCTCGACAAGTCGTCCACCAGCCGAGTGCGCTTTCTCGGGTTCAGGACTCCGCCGTCACCCTCACTCCTTCCGGCCCTCGATGATCGACCCACGCTCTGGCACCTCGTGTGGCTCGCGACGTGGTGTGGGCTGATGGCCGCGGTGGCGCTGGCCCGTCATGGTGTCGGGCGCCGTCTCGGCGTTGCCTTCGTGACTCTTGCGGTACTCGCGATGTTGTCGGGCGTCGCACAGATCGCCTCGGCCTCTGCCGGCGAGGCTGCGGCGCGCGCGGACGTGCTCAACCGGCCGGCGGACCATCAGCGGTGCGAAAACATCGGCGCCGTCGACTACTGCGCGTACGCGAACTATGACGATCGGATCGACGAGTGGCAGCAGGTGATCTCCGCCGTGCTCGCTCACGTTCCGAGCGCGGTCGCGGGCCAACTGAGGGAAGTGCATCAGCGTGCAGAGCCAGTCGTGGGCAACTCGCTGTGCAGGCCGAGTGATTACCTTTCCGTGCTCGAGGCACCGGTGCGCAAGAAGGTGTCGATCGAACAGGCCTGGTTCGCTGATGGCCAGATACATCCGGGACTTTCGGATGAGTCGTTGCCCTGCAATCGCGCCAGGCTCAATCTGCTGTGGACCGCAGTACAGGCCGGCGCGTGGGCGGTTGGGCTGCCACCGACGCGGTCGTACAGCGCGCCGCGCTGCGTCGCTGACGGCCAAGCCCGCGCGGTGATCGCGCTGTGGCTCGGCAATGTCGCGAGCGGCAAGCTTCAACAGTTGTCCGATGTGGCCGACACCACTGACAGCGGTGCGCTCGCGTATTCCGGCTGGGACACGCCCCCGCCGTGGGGCGTCGAGTTCGCGCGCGCCGATACAGCAGCCGCACTCGCGTTGGCCGGCGTCGCGACCGCCGACTTCGACCGCATGCTCGCCGATCACTGGGACGAACTCGTCGATCCGTCAACGTCGTCAGCCCGCCTCTTTGCGCTGTTGAACCTTCCCGCGCCGGCCGATTCTGCGGGTTCCCCCCGCCCGACCTGCCCCGAGCGCGCGCGTTGAACCGTTTGCGGTGGGCGATCGCGGCGCCTGCTTGGCGACCGACGGCGCGCGCGATGAGTTGGCGCACGCCGCTCGCGGCTTCGGCGCTGTCACTCGTCGTAGTCGCGCAGCTCCGCGTCCTTCGTCCGGGGCTCACTGCCGAGAGCTATATGACGCGCCTTCAAATGGCGGCCATGGTTTTGGCGGCAGCTGCATCAGTGGCACTCGACGATCCTGCCGCGCCGCTGCTCGTGTCGTCGCCGACCGTGCTCCGCGCTCGGTCCGGCGTGCGGATCGCGGTTGCGGTGGCCTGGTGGGTGGTCGGCTGGACTCCAACGATCGTTGTCCTGAGCCTGACGCCTGACCACTTGGACCTCACCGAAATCGGCCTGCAGGCCACCGCGCTCCTTGTCCTCGCGCTCGGGGTTTCTGCAGTTGCCGGACAGATCGCGGGCGCAGCCGTGGTGGCTGCCGTCGGGCTCGCGGCATTCGTGGTACCGGCGGGCTGGTCAGTGCTCGAGGACGACGGGGGCGCCCACCTCCGGGTGGGGGTGCTGATCGCCTTCGCGCTCGCCGCACTCGTGTGCGGTACTCGCGACCGAGCCGCGAAGCGGCTATCGATCTCGAGGTCGACTTCGCCGCCAACGCGTACGATCGCGCCGTGAACGATCGGGAGTTCGAACCCGTGTCATCGCCGCTCGCATGACGATTGCGGTTTCTCCGACGAGGGGCCGCGAGCTCAGTGCGAAGACACTGGGCGCGCTGGCCGTCGTGTGGTCGTGGCGTTCTCGCTCAGCTCAACGCTCGTGAAGCGGGCGCATTCGCCGGGTGTGCTCCTCGCGTTCTGGCGCATGGTCACGGTGAGCGTCGTATGGAACGTCTACCTCCGCAGCACGGGCCGGCGGGTAACGCTGCGCCACGTGCGCCAAGCGTTCGTGCCGGGTGTCTTCTTCGGCCTGAACCTCGCCATCGTCTTCGCGGGGGCAACGCACAACAGTGCGGCCAACGCGGCGCTGATCGGCTCGCTGTCACCGTTCTTCATCGTGCCCATCGGCGCAAGGCTCTTCGGCGAGTTCATCAACCCGCGGGCACTGGTGTTCGCGCTCGTCGCGTTCGGTGGTGTCGGCGAAGTGCCGAAGTCGATCTCTGATGCCGCGACGGTTGTCTCGGATATGAAGGTAATTCCGATCGACTCGGAGGTGATCGTCGCTACGTCGCACATGTTCGGCAACACGTGGTACCGCCTGCGAGACCTGCTCGGCTCGGCCAACGACGGTGAGCATCTCTTCGATGTCCTCTTCGTCGACGAGGCGTGGCAGCTCCCGTTGCACCGCTACCGCGCGGTCGACCGACTCGCGCCGATCGCGGTTGGGGTTGGCGATGTCGGACAGTTGCCGCCGCTCGATCCAGGCCAGAACCCGTGGCGCGGTGACCGGGGATACAGGCCCTACCGAGCGTGGCCCACCGAGTACGACCGAGACGCGAGAACCTGGGCGCGAGAACTGCCGGCGGTGTGGCGGCCCACCGCAGCACAGTTGCCGTTGTGGCGCGCGTTCTACGGTGATTGGGACATGCTCAATTGTGTTGCCGGGCCGGGCGACCGGCGGATCGAGACGAAAGGGCTCTCCGGCGGCGCGGCCGCTGTGTGGGATCAGGTCGCCACGGGCGTCCCGACCTTGGTCGAAATCCAGGGACTCGACGATCCGGATGCCGCCGACATCGATCCGCCGTTGCTGGCCGTGGTGGAGCAATGGCTCGACGAACTGTTGGAGAACGGCTTCGCGCTACACGAGAAGTCGTATCACGAAAGCGGAACGCCGATTCGTGATGTGGTCGTGCATTCGGGCGATCCGCAGGGGCGAACGTTGATCGCAGTGCTCGCTACCCGCAACCAAGCGGTCGATGACGCGCAGGACATGGTGGACCGCTTGATGAAGCGCCACGATCTGGTCGAAGGCGCAATCGTGGCGTCGACGGTCGACTCGTGGCAGGGGCAGACGAATGCATTGACTGTCGCGATCCATCCGCTGTCAGGAGCGTCGACACTCGACGAGTTCAACTCCGCGTTCGGCCGGCTCGCCGTGACGTGCACGCGCGCCACGCACGGATTGTTGATGGTGAGCCGAGCCGGTCTCGACGACCTGCTTGCGACCGCACCCGCCCGGCCCGGAACCCCGATGGGCGAGCCGGGGACGCGACAGCTGCCGCACCAGACGCATAACCGAATCCTGAGTACGTTCGCCCACTGAGCCATCATCTCCATTGCCCAACTTCAGCTCGCCCATTTGAATCCGGGTTGTCGGATTGGGGGAATGGTGGTTTCGCCGGTCCGTTGCGGCGGAGCCGCACAAGAAGGTCGGGTTCCATGACCATGCGGATCTTCGGGTCGTGCGCCGCTCGGTGGTGATGGTATTTGCATAACAGACAGCAGTTGCAGGGGCTGTTGACACCGCCGTTTTCTCGGTGGTGGAGGTGGTGGACGTCGCAGTGGATCGGTTCCTTGTGGCAGCCGGGCCAGCGGCAGTGCTGATCACGCGCCGCGATCGCCCCGAACAGTGCGTCGGTGACCGATGCGGGCATCATGTCGTAGCTGCGGATCGCGCCGTCTTCGTCGAGCAGCAACCGTAGGAGTTGCGCGGCGCACGAGAGGGCTTCGTAGGCCTGGTGGTCGATGCGGGGACCGTCGAGCAGTTGCGCTCCGGCGCGGTTGGCCATGTCGTCGGTGGTGTTCACGCCGATGAGGTGCGGCCAGTTCCGTTTCTTCGGTGCCGCGGCCGCGTCGGCATCAGGATCCGCGGCGAGACGGTTCTTGTAGTCGACATAGAAGTTGCAGACATCCGCCAGCGCTTCGCCGCGTCGTTCCGCGGGGCTGCGGGTGTCGTTGTCTCGGGGGTTGTCGGTTTCGGCCAACTTGATGGCGGTGTCGATCACCGTCCCGGTCACCGACCCGAAGCTGCCTTTGGAGAAGTAACGGCCCCCGGTTTCGGAATGGTAGAACTCGTCCTCGCGGGGTGGTTTCGTCGGGTCGTCATCGAGCGACGCTTCGACCACGTTGACCCACTTCTGCAGCGCCAGATCGGTGTCCTTGGCGTCGAGCCCGACGATGATCGGCAATATCTCGGCCTCGTCGTCGCGGTAGCGATCCGCGAACCGTTTCACGACAACGGTCGCGATGGCATGGACCTGGCCGCTGGTGAGGGTCCCGTCGAGCCACGCCGCTTCGGTCAACGGCATCGCTTTGAGCTTGCGAGCCAAGATCACCGATGCTTTCGCCTCCGCGGGCGACAGACCGGCGCACCGCTCCAGGAACTGCGCCGTCGACGACGCCTTCGACAACCGATACAGCATCAACTCGTCGAACACCCGCGTCGGCTCCATCGTCTTCGCGATCGCCGACTCACACCCCCGGCGCACCGCCGCGAGATCATCGCCATCGAAAGCCAACTCGAGACGAGCGATCGCTTCGAGGAAGTCGCAAACCGACGCACTCAACATGCAGAAATCGTACACCTGTTCGATCCACACCGCAAACGAAATAGCAATAAAATCACCGAGATCCGGTTGAAAATGCGCCCGCAGAGCAAGGCCTCTTTGGCACTCGTTGCGTTGCTGGCTTTCGCGACCTCGCAGATCGCGATCGGGTGCTCGCGGGGTGACAAAGCGCGAGATGTCGGCCGACGTCGACAGGCTCTCGCAATGTTCCCGACCTATCCCGGTTCCACTCTTCTCGACGAGCGCTCGTACGAGATCAAAGCCGGCGACTCAGGAGGTACGGGCCACTACACGGTGGTGATGCAATACCGACTGCCGCGCGACGCGACCAGCCATGACGTCTTCGAGTACTTCAAGAATCACGTGCCACCGGGATGGCGCTCGGCCACTGACGACGACTGCGTCGCACCGGCCTTACCGCCGAACCGCTCGGCACAGCTGCCGAGCGGCCCGTGGGTGCTCACGTCGACGCGGATCATCGCCACCTTCTTCGCGCCCGAGCCGGGCGACGGCGTCACCATCTCGCTGCGCGGATCGGGCGACAACAAGTTGCTCTTCCTCGATCAGGAGACTCTGAGTTGCGGTCCTCCTGGGCCAAACCCACTGGACCGGCTCGCCGACGACTTCGATCGCTAGCAGCGGCCCTCGAGGTACGGTCAGCCTTCGAGCGCTCGGGGATCGGCCGGCACGTCGACCGCATGCTCTTGTAGCGCGGCCAGGGGAACCTTTTCGAGGGCCCGCTCGTGCGTCGACGCCAGCACCACCGGCGCGGCCGCACCGTCGATGTGGGCGCGGAGCCAATTCACCGCAGTGACGCACCAACGGTCGCCGGGTACGAGGCCGGGAAACCGGTATTGGGGCATCGGTGTGATGAGGTCATTGCCGATGCGGCGCTGATGGTCGAGGAATTCCTTCGTCACGACCGCACAGATCGTGTGGCTGCCCAGATCTTCGGGACCCGTCGAGCAGCAGCCGTCGCGGTGGAAGCCCGTCATCGGATCAGTGCCACAGGGCTCGAGCTCAGTACCCAAAACGTTGCGATCGGTCACCGCCCCAGTATCGCGCCGGGTTTGGCGTCCGCGGTGCGTGCGGCATTCTTTCGTTCATGGTCAGGCCCGAACTCGTGCGGCGAGTACTGCGGCGACGGTGGCTCGTACCGGCGTGGTCGTCTTGAGCCGAAACACGGGCGGCGTAGGATCAGCCCCATGAGTGTGCAGCTCAATCACACGATCGTCTGGTGCAGCGACCAGAAGCGGTCTGCCGAGTTCCTCGCTGGCATGTTCGGGCGGCCGGCACCCACGACCTTCGGGCCGTTCCTCATCGTCGAGGTCGATAACCACGTCTCGCTCGACTTCCACGAGATGGACGGCGAGATCGCGCAGCAGCATTACGCGTTCCTCGTCGGCGAGGACGACTTCGACGCGATTTTCGGCCGCATCGTCGCCGGCGGAGGCGACTACTGGGCCGATCCGGGGCGCAACTCGCCGGGCACGATCAACCACCATGACGGTGGGCGCGGCGTCTACTTCGCCGACCCTGACAACCACATGCTCGAGATCATCACGCGTCCCTACGGCGGCGGTTGGTTGACGTCGTAGCGTCGGTGGGCAAGTCTCGGCGGGCAGCGCCCGCTATGCGTGCAACGCGGCGTTGAGGCCGCCCCAATTGGGATTGTCGCCATTGGGTAGTGCGTCGACGCCACCGGTCTGTGAATCGCGACGGAACAAGATGCCACTGCGTCCGCTCAGATCGCGCGCCTTGACGACAGTGCCGTCGGGCAGACGTACCCTCGTGCCGGCGGTGACGTAGAGGCCCGCCTCGACGATGCAGTTGTCACCGAGCGAGATGCCGATGCCGGCGTTGGCGCCGATGAGACAGCCCTTGCCGACGGAGATCACTTCTTTGCCGCCACCGGACAACGTGCCCATGATCGACGCGCCGCCGCCGACGTCGCTGCCCTCACCGACGACGACACCACCGGAGATGCGTCCTTCGACCATCGACGCACCGAGTGTGCCGGCGTTGAAGTTGCAGAACCCTTCGTGCATGACGACGGTGCCTTCGGCGAGATGCGCGCCGAGTCGCACGCGGTCGGCGTTGGCAATGCGCACACCAGTGGGTACGACGTAGTCGGTCATGCGGGGGAACTTGTCGATCGAGTCGACGAGCACTCGCTGGCCCGCCGCCTCGAGTCGCAGACGCGCCGCCTCGAATCCGTCGACCTCGAACGGCCCGACGTTGGTCCACACAACGGTGTTGAGTTTGCCGAAGATGCCATCGAGATTGACCCCATGGGGACGCACGAGGCGGAGCGACAACAAGTGCAATCGCAGATACACGTCGTGCGCGTCGACCGGCGGGTCGGTGAGTGCATCGATGAACGCCGCGACCAGCACCCGCTGACCACCGGGTGGTTCGGGTTGGGCCTCGAGATCGAGCATGACGCGCCACGACGCGAGATTGGGATGGTCGACCTCGTGGCATGCCTCGGCCGGTGCCAGCGCCACCACTGCCTCTTGGAGTTGGGTGCGATCGATGCGGCGAGTGGAAGTGCCGCTCGTCCGCCCGAGCACCTGTGCCAGCACGGCGGCGGGCAACCGGTGCTTGTCGGTATTGGCAACGGGATAGCGCGTGTCGAGGATCTGCCCATTCGGTGCGATGGTGGCGATGCCGACGGCATATGCCGCGGGCCGCACGTACGCAGGGATGGATTGTTCGATCGATTCGCGCCACGCGTCGAGGCCGGCGAGCGTCTCGTAGTTGAACGTCATGGCGCCGCAGGCTATCGCCTGGGTACGCCGCGCGATCAAGCCTTTATGGCCTTGCCGGTCGCGTCGACGACATACCAGAAGGTACCCACGCCTTGGCCGTTCGTGTCGCCGGCTTTGGTGTCGCCCGAGTAGTAGTAGAGCGGTATCCCGTCGATCGCCAGCTGCTTCTTGCCCGCGTTGTCGAACGACGTCAACTTCGTCCCGTCGATGCCCGTACCGGCAGTGATCGTGGCCGGCGCGTAGACGGGCCACGTGGCCGCGCAAGTGCCGGTGCAATTGCTCTTGGACTTTTCGTCCTTGGTGAACGAATACAGCACGCGGCCCGTGTCATCGGTGAGGATCTTGCCCAACTTGGAGTCGCTGATCTTGACCGTGGCCGCCGCGGCCGCGGTCGTCGCCGTCGCGGCCGTTGTGGTGGGTGCGGCAGTCGTGGTCGTGACGCCGGCGGTGGCAACCGGCGTCGTTGCCGCCGGAGTGGTGGTGCCACTGTCGTCGCCGCAGGCACCGAGCAAACCAACACTTATTACGCCGAATACTGCCAAGAGCGTCTTGCGCACCGTCGCCTCCGTTCATTCACGAATGAACCAAGGAATACGCAACCGTGCACGCGTTGGTTCACCGGCAAGCGGCAACTTTCACGAGCGGGTCGACCACACCGCGTAGAGCGGATCGCCGAAATGGTGGGCCGGTGTGCGCTGATCGATCGCCGGCTCACCCCATCCACCGGCGTGGCGGAAGTAATCGGCGACGATCGCGCATCGTTGCGCGTCGTTCGCATACAACCAACCAGCGATGGCCTTCGTGGGGAAGCATCGATTGGAAAACGTGCACACGAAAATTCCCCCGGGACGGACTACCCGCGCGACGTCACGGAACACCTCGACCGGTTGCACGAGATAATCGACCGACACACAACACACCGCGGCGTCGAACGACGCGTCATCGAACGGCAGCGAGGGATCAGCGTTGAGGTCGTGGACAACCATTGCTGATGCCTGCGGGTTGGCCGCCAACTCCTCGGGGTTCATTCCGAGCACCGTGAGCCGCGCCGGTGACTGGCGGAAGTGCGACACCCAGGAGCTCATCAGATCGAGCACGTCTCCGTCGATGCCGAGTTCGTCGTAAAGAGCGCCGACTGCGGCGATCGCATCATCGTCGATGTGCGTCACCAGTCTCGGCCACGAATAGAACAGCGGGTCAGGTGTGGGGTCGCCGCGGGCGAAGAAGCGTGGTGACTGCGATTCGTCCATGCTCGTCACAGGATCGCGAGTGGATTGACCGGCGAGCCCGTGCCCTCCGGGATCACCAACGGCGCGCAGACGAACTGGAACTCCCATTGCGACAGCTGCGCGCACGCTGCTGCAAGAGCCTCGAGTTCGGCATTGTCGATGATCGGCATCCCCATGTACGGCAACGCGATGTGGTGCACGTGCATCGGCACCGAGATCGGCATGGGATTGGTGATGCCTTGTTGGTCGACCGGCGCGTCCTGCCAATCCCAACACAACAATGATGCATCGGTCTCGTAGAGGAACTCGACCGCCGTGGCATGCACACCGCTCGGCGACCCGAACCCTGGCCGCTCGTCGGGATGCAGTTCGTAATAGCGACCGTGGCCGCTGCGGATCAGTACCGCATCACCGGCGCGGGGTTCGATGCCTTGCGCGGCAGCGGCGTCGTAGAGCTCCCACCCCATCACCGGACGGCCGGGCTCGACGTAGTCGGTACCGCGCAAACGCGGGATGTCGTAGAGCACGCCCCGCGTGACGATGCCGTCGTTCCAGAAGTCGACCGTGCCACTGTGCTCGGCCGGCATGCCGAGTGCACCAACGGGCTTGTCGTTCCAATAGCGATTGTCGTGCGTGCGCAAATGGCACAACGCATCGATATGGGTCTGCGTGAACCCGTGGATGAACATGCCGATGTAGTCGAGCATCCCGCCCGAACCGTGGCACCCCACCATGTGGTGCGCGGGATACGGGTTGGCCGGCCCGGCGAAGGTGTCGATCGGACGCGCCAGGCACACGGTGCGCCCCGCCCGCACGAGCTGACTGGCCGCGACGCGCACGTCGTCGGTGATGAAATTCAAGGTGCCGTTCTCGTCATCGGCGCCCCAGCGACCCCAGTTGCAGAACCGCTCGCGCCACGACAGGTACTCGTCGTCGCTCGGAATCGTGCGTTCGCGCAAACCCATCAGTCCCCCACTCCTCGAACGCTCATCCTGTTACATGCTCATCCTGTTACATTCCGTGCCCATGGTCGAATACGACCCGTTCGCGGTCGACGCGATGAGCGATCCGTTTCCGCTGTACCGACAATTGCGCGCGCTCGGGCCGGTGTACCGCCTCGAGCAGTACGACGCCTGGGCGCTGCCCCGCTTCGAAGAGGTGTGGCAGGTTGCGCAGGATCGCGACAACTTTTCGATCGTCGAAGGTCCCGTGTTCGGGCGGGACAAGCTGTTGCGCCACAACGACGGCGCGCCCGACACCACACCGCGCCGGCCCGTGCCCAGCTTCGCCGCGGTCGATCCGCCGTTGCACACACAGCTACGGCAGAGCATGTACCCGTCGTTCACACCGCGCGCGTGTCGCGATCTCGCGCGCGAAGTCGACGAGATGGTCGAGTTTCAACTCGACGCGCTCGCCGGTACCCCGCGCTTCGACGTCGTTGCCGACTTCGCCAGCCCGGTCGCCGTCGTTTCGACGTTGCGCTTTCTCGGTCTCCCCCTGACCGACGCCGCATCGTTGCGTCGCCTCATCAACACCTCGACGACGCGCGATCCGGGGACCCCCGGTCAGTCGGCGGTCGGCCTGACCGCGCATCTCGAACTTCGTGCGTACCTCACGGCCGCGATCGCGCAGCGGCGAGCGGGCGGCACCGCCGGCGACAGCACCGGTGGTGATGTGATCGATCGGCTGCTGGCGTTCACGAATGCCGATGGTCTGCCGTTTTCCGACGAAGAGATCGCGATGCAGATCTCGACGTTGCTCGTGGGGGGCGGCGAGACTCTGCCCAAGATCATCGCCGGCGGCCTCCTACAGCTCGACGCGCATCATCAGCAGCGAGCCGCACTCGTCGACGATCCAGCCCTGATTCCTCAGGCCTTCGAAGAAATGGTCCGCCTCGAAGGCGTGCTCCAGTTCGTGGGCCGCACCTTGACGCGCGACGCCATTGTGGGTGGACAGCCGATGCGCGCGGGCCAGCGAGTTCTTCTGCTGTTGCAGTCGGCCAATCGCGACGAGCGTGAGTTCGACGAGCCCGACAGCTTTTCGATCCATCGCAGCATTCCTCGCCAAGTCGGATTCGGCCATGGCGTGCATTTCTGCATCGGCGCGCACGCCGCGAGGCTCGTCGGCATCGCGCTGCTGCGTGGGTTCTTGCGCCGCTACCCGGCGCATCGTATCGACCGAGCCGCGGCTACGCGACCGCCGTCCGAGTTCCAGATCGGTTGGACGACCCTGCCCGTCGACGTTCGCGCCTGACGAAAAACCCCAGGCCACAACTGCTCAAGTCCTGGTCGTCTCGACCGACTGGGACTTGGGTGGAGCACTGATCTGGCAGGGGTGCCGGCTATGAGACCAACGACGGTAGTGCGGGCGTTACTCGCGACCGGCGTGGCAATCGGTGCGATTGCGCTCGGTGGTTCGGCCTTCGCGCAAGGCTCGGCCGATCCCAAGGATGCACTGCGCGCACTCGTTCCCGAAGGCGAACCCGGCGACCTCGATGTCACGCAAGGTGACCAGATCTTCAAACAGACCGCGGCGGAGGTCGGCAAATCGACCGCCGTGGCCGACTTCGGCGATGGGTCCGAGCTCGCGGGTCCGTGCGGTGGTTTTGCGTGGTCCTACGACGGCGACGGCAAGCTCATCGACGCCGCGGCCGACCTCCGCACCGACACACCACCGATCGATCTGCTCAAAAACAAACAGGCATTCACGAGTGGCAACCCGTTCAAGGTCGATACACGCGGTGTTGTCGTGTACTTCGGGTTCGCACCACAAACCGGCGACGGGCCGCGCGACCACGAATGGACGATAAAGACTGCGGGCGTCAGCCTGGATTCCGGCGGCGACGCCAATGGTGACGCGAAGAATCGCAATGCCGGTCTCGTCGATCTCGGCAAGGACCTTCCTGTCACGTTCAGCTTCAAGACGAAGGTGAGCGGCGAGATGATTTCGCAGAACCTTGCGCCATGCACCGGCAACGGATGGGTCGAGTTCGACGGCGGCTTCCCACTCGCGACAGTGCCCGGCATCGTCGGCACCATCTTCTTGGCCGGCGGGTTGGTCGGCTTGTTGTTCAACTCCCGTCCCGCTGCGACATGGAAGGCGTAGACCGATGACGACGACGCTTGCTGCTACCCAACCGACGGTGCGTTACCACCCGATCCGCGGCGCGGCCTATGGGCTGTTCTTCGGACTCGGCCTGGCCCTTGTCCTGATGGTCTTCAAGGTGTTGGCACTGTCGGTGCCGATGCTGTTCGTACTCGCCTTGTTGTTCTTGGTGCTCGGCGGTGTGTGGGGCCGGGTTTGCGCCGCCACGCGCTGCGAAGAACCCGCCGCCGGCCCGATCGACGATCACGGGAACGCCACGGACGACGACGCTCGACGCACCTACGCCGCTGCAACCACCGGCGACGCCCAGCGCCTGACGAAGGTCAGCCCTTCCACGCGTCGCGCATGCGAGTGGTGCGATGGACGGGGTCGGTGTCGACCTTGGGAATGACGTGCTTACCCATGAGCTCGATCATCTCGAGCGTGTCTTCTTTGCTCGCGCATCCGGTGCCGAACACCAATTGATCCGCACCCGACGATGCCCAGCGCTGGCATTGTTGGAGCGCCTCGTCGGGGTCGCCACAGATGACCGCGCCGATGTTGATCATGTACTCGGTGGTCTCGGCATCGAAGTCCGGAATCAACTCGGGCCAATACGGCACTTCCTCGGGATGCGGGAACGTGTCGTGATAGCGGAACACGTGGCTCTGCATGAGATTGAGCTTGGCATCGAGCATCGACTTGCGGGCCAGTTGAGGATCTTCCTTCACGAACCCCGCAGTCGTGATCATGATGTTGTCGTTGACGAACGCACCGATCGGCTCGGCGTTGACGATGTTCTTCTTGTACGTGTCGACGATGGGCGCCATGTCGTTGAGGTCGCCCACCGAAAAGCCCAACACACCAAGACCGCGGCGCGCACACATCTCGTAGCTGGAGATGTTGCCGCACGCGTACCACATCGGGGGATGGGGCTTCTTCCAGGGCTTCGGTAGCACCTTGCGCGGCGGCAACGACCAGAACTTGCCTTCGTAGCCCTCGTAGGTGTCCTGCATCCACATCTTCGGGAACTCGGCGATCACGTCTTCCCAAATGGCACGGGTTTCAGACGTAGAGCTGATGCCGGGGAGGAACCCGAGGATCTCGTGGCTACCCGCCCCGCGACCCGTGCCGAACTCGAAGCGCCCTTGCGAGATGTGGTCGAGCATCGCGACGCGCTCCGCGAGCTTCGCCGGATGATTCACTTGCGGCAGCGGGTTGAAGATGCCCGAGCCGATGTGCAATCGCTTGGTCGCGTGCGCCAGATAGCCGGCAACGACATCGTTGGCCGAGAGGTGCGAGTACTCATCGAGGAAATGATGCTCGGGTATCCAAGCGTATTTGAAGCCTGCCTTGTCTGCCGCGATCACGAGGTCGAGCTCGTCCATGATCACGGTGTGTTCCGCGTCGGGATTGTTCTCTCGACGGTAATTGGGCAGGTAGTTCTGAATGAAGATCCCGAATTCCACGTGGGTGGCCCCCTCGGTATGCCAGTGCGGCGCCGCAATCTAGCTCGGAACACCACGGTCCATCCGGGAACTGCCGGCACAACCGAGCCCGACTACTGTCGCGTGCATGCGACCAAGCGATCAGAAGAACCAACCCTTCGAGGAACCGCCGCGGAGCGAGATTCCCGGCATCAGCCGCATGCACGTGGCGGGTATGGAAGCGACCAACGACGACATGGTGTGGGTCGGCGCCGGTATGCACCAGCTCCTGCTGCGCACCATCGGCCGCAAATCGGGTAACGAGCACAAGGTTGCGCTGCCGTTCTGGATCGACGACGACGGCCACCGGGTCGTGGTCGGCAGCTTTTCCGGTCACGAGAAGCATCCCGCGTGGTACCTCAACTTGGCCGACCGCAACGCCAACCCGCAGGTACAGCTGAGGGTGCAGAACCGTGAGCCGTTCTGGGCCGACGCGGAGATCCTCGAGGGCGACGACTACGACAACGTGTGGACCGCCCTCTGCGCCGACCGCCCGTACTACGACGACTACCAATCGCGCACGTCGCGCAAGCTGCCACTCGTGCGGTTCATCGAGCGGGCCTAGGTCGTGTAAGCCGAGCCGATGGAGTACCGCGTGCTGGGCAGGACCGGTGTGCACGTGAGCCGTCTCGGCCTCGGTGCGATGGTGCTCGGCGCTTGGGGCAACACCGATCACCGTTCGTGCGAACGCATCATCCATCGCGCGCTCGATGGTGGCATCAACCTCGTCGACACCGCCGATGTCTACGCGTTCGGCGAGAGCGAACAGATCGTCGGCGCGGCGTTGAAGGGGCGGCGGGACGATGTCGTGCTCGCGACCAAATTCCACAATCAGATGGGGCCCGATCAAAATCAGCGCGGCAACTCGGGGCGGTGGATCATGCAGGCGGTCGACGACAGCTTGCGCCGGCTGCAAACCGACTGGATCGACCTGTACCAGGTGCATCGGCCCGATCCGCTCACCGCCATCGACGAGACCGTGAGCGCACTGTCCGACCTTGTACGCGCGGGCAAGATCCGTTACTGGGGCACATCGACGTTCCCGGCAGCCGACATCATCGAGGCGCAGTGGTCCGCGCAGACCGTTGGCGGCATCGCACCGCATTGTGAGCAACCGCCGTATTCGATCTTCTGCCGCGGCATCGAGCGCGATGTACTGCCGGCGTGCCTGCGCCACGGCATGGGCGTGCTCACGTGGAGCCCTCTGTCGGGCGGGTGGCTGACGGGTAAGTACCGGCGCGACTCCCCCGCACCCGCGAGTAGTCGCGGTGAGACCAATCCCGACCACTTCGATGGCTCCAATCCTCTCAAGTACGACGCGGTCGACGCGCTGGCGAGCGTCGCGGCCGATGCCGGCCTCTCGCTGACGCACCTCGCGCTGGCGTGGAACGTCGAGCATCCCGCCGTCACCGCGGCGCTCATCGGTCCCCGCACCGAAGAACAGATCGAGGACCTGCTGGGCGCCGGTGATCTACGACTCGACCGCGACACACTCGATCGCATCGACGCCATCGTGGCCCCCGGTGTCGATCTCAATCCCGCGGACCGCGGTTGGGACCCGCCCAGCCTAAAACCGACCGCCCGCCGCCGCCCCTGATCCGTTCGCCACCACACATACACCGACCAGTGAGAATACGGGTGTGCTGTTTGTTGGGTCCACCGGTGTGTGCCGGTGGTTGGCTACGTTCGGTTGGATTAAGGGCACGCCCCGTTCCAGAGGGTGACCGAGTTCGCTGTTAGCGCAGCGTACTCGACACGGTCTCTTTCCCGGGACGTGCGTGCCACCCCTTGACCATTGAGACAGAGAAGGGATGGCTATGACCATCGTAGAGAACGCGCGCCCCGTCACCGGTGGTGTGGACACGCACCTCGATTC
>JBDSMH010000203.1:0-6633 GCA_039915945.1 Acidimicrobiales bacterium
CAATGGGTCGTCGACGCCTACACGGTCGTGTTCGCGGGCTTGCTGCTGCTCGCCGGTTCGCTCGGCGATCGATTCGGGCGCCGCCGTTCGCTCACCTTCGGACTGGCTCTGTTCGCGGTCGCGTCGGCTGCCGCGGCGTTCGCCGGCGGCGTTGGCCAACTCGTCGTGGCACGCGCCGTCATGGGCGGGGCCGCCGCGTTCATCATGCCCGCCACGTTGTCCATCCTCACGAACGTCTTCACCGATGCGCGTGAACGGGCATTGGCCATCGGTATCTGGTCCGGCGTCGTCGGCATCGGCGTCGTGCTCGGACCGGTTGCCGGCGGCTTCCTGCTCGACCACTTCTGGTGGGGTTCGGTGTTCATCGTGAACGTGCCCATCGCCATCGCCGCCATCGTCGCCGGCCGCATGTTGGTGCCCGAGTCGAAGGACTCCGACGCACAACGCGTCGACTGGTTCGGTGCTGCACTGTCGGTCGTGGGATTGGTCGCACTCGTGTCGGCGATCATCGAAGGCCCGAGCAAAGGTTGGACCAGTCCTCTCGCGCTCACGCTCTTCGGGCTGGCCATCGTCTCGCTGATCGCGTTCGCAGTCTGGGAGAGTCGAGTCGAAGCACCCATGCTCGACGTGCGCTTCTTCCGCAATCCACGATTCAGCGCAGCGAGCGCCAACATCACGCTGATGTTCTTCGCACTGTTCGGATTCGTCTTCCTGTCGACGCAGTACCTTCAGTTCGTCTTGGGCTACTCGCCACTGGCGGCCGGTGTGCGCACGCTGCCGTTTGCCGGCGCGATGCTCGCCGTCGCCCCGTTCTCGTCGAAGTTCGTGGACTACTTCGGTACCAAGCGCGTGGTGGTCGCCGGCATGTTGACCTTTGCCTCCGGCTTGGTGCTTGCATCGACGATGACCACGACGACCGGCTACCCGCGACTCGGCGTGGCGATGCTGATGCTCGGCGCCGGTTTGGGAATGGCCGGGGCACCCGCCACCGAGTCGATCATGGGCTCACTGTCCCGAAATCGTGCCGGCGTCGGCTCGGCCCTCAACGACACCGCACGCGAGGTCGGCGGCGCCCTGGGCGTAGCCATCGTCGGCAGCATCGTGTCGTCGATCTACCGCAGCCGCCTGACCGACACGATGCCGAAGAACGTTCCCGCTCCGGTAGCGACAGCCGCGCAGGATTCGATCGGCAGCGCACTCCACGCCAGCACTGCACTCGGCACGGATGGCGCCGGGCTCGTGGCCGCCGCGCAAGAGGCGTTCGTCGCCGCCATGTCGCGGGCCTCGATCGTCACTGCGATGGTCGCGGTCGTCGGAGCAATCGCAGCGTGGCGCTACCTGCCCGCACGCGCCGTCGAGGATGCAGAGACGATGACGCTCGAGTCGGCGCAACTGTTCGGCAACGAAGAGGTGCTCGACGGGGTTGTCCTTCCCGCCGCATGAGCAAGTGAATCGACTGCGGCAGCGAGGCGTCACCGCTTCGCTGCCGCTTCGTCGCGCCATTCACCAGCCACACCTGACCCTTACCGACTGAGTAGGGTGCCAGTGCCTCTTCACTGATCGGGGCCGTGTATGCCACGTATCGCGGTGACTTCCACTTCCGATCGATTGATTCGAGCTTGGTCGGAGGAGAGCGCGGCTGCCCGCACCTCGAGGTCTGAGGGCGACGCGGCCGGCGAATGGACCCATCTCGAGCGCGCGCACGTCTTGAGCCGGCCGATGGCCGCAGCGCACGTGCGCACCCACGTTGCCATGTTGTGTGTCGCCATTCGTCGGCGCGACCGTCTCTGCGGCCGAACACCAATACGGCGCGTGGTCGTGGCCGCCCATAGCGTGGGGCGTCGCGTTCGGCGCGATCAACGCGCTGTCGCCGCTGGCGTTCGCGTGGCTCGATCCCTCGACGGTGTATGCGATGGCGATACCGTTGATCGCCGCCGTCTACATCGGCTTTGCCGTTGCCGATGGGCGCACCAACGTCATCGTCGTCGAAACCATCATCGCCACGGTGTTCGTGGTGCTCGCCGCGGCAGCGGTTACCGAGACGGCATGGCTACTCGTTGCCGCCTATGCGGGTCACGGCGTGAAGGACCTCTGGCAACACCGCACGCACTTGGTCACGAACACCCGATGGTGGCCACCGTTCTGTCTGACCATCGATTTTATCGTCGCGGCGATACTCGTCATCGAGATCGCTGTGGGTCTCGACTTCCGCTAGCGATCCAGCGCGGCGCTGCCGCTTCGTTCGTTAGGATCTCGCCGCAGCTGAAGGTTCGTTGCTGGGGGCACTGCATGAAGCTCGATCTGCTGTACGAAATCGACGCACCGCGGCCGTGGGACGCCGGCGCACACCCGGACGGACAGCGAGCGCGCGAGCAACGCGCGTACTACGAGATGCTCGATCAGGTGAAGCTCGCGGATCAGCTCGGGTTCAATGTCGCGTGGTTCGTCGAACATCACTTCCGCGAGGGCCGTTCCCATTGTCCTGCACCGGAAGTGGTGCTCGGAGCGCTGACACAGGCCACCGAAAACCTGCGGCTCGGATTCGGCGTCACACTGTTGCCGTATGGCTTCACGCATCCGGCCCGGGTGGCCGAGAAAGTCGCAACCGCGGACATCCTCTCGAAGGGGCGAGTCGAGTGGGGCACGGGGCGATCGACACCTATGGAACAAGCCGCGTTCCACGTCGATCGCGAGCACTCTCGTGCGGAGTGGGCCGAAGCGATCGAGATCATCTGCGCGATGTGGCGCGAGGAATACTTCGAATGGGACAGCCCCACGTTCAAGTTCCCGCGCCGCATGATCACACCCAAGCCGTATCAAACGCCGCATCCGGCGTGCTGGATGGCTGCTACCTCCGAAGGCTCTTCCGCCGTCGCCGGCTTGAATCAGCTCGGCTTGTTGTCCTTTTCGATCATGCAGCCCCTCGACAAGATGGCCGCACAGATCAAGGCATACCGAGACGCGTGGTATAGCCCCGACGCCAAACCCATCAGCGATGTCGCCACCGACAAGGTCGCCGCGTACACCTTGGTGCACTGTGCCGAATCGATGGAGCAAGCCGAAGACAACGACATCTGGCAATCCGTTGCGTGGTGGTACCAAAAGATCGCCGAGTTCAACTTGCAGTACGAGCTACCCGAGATTCCGCCCGAAGAGGCCGACCTCGTTTTCCCGCTGCTGAAACCGCTCTACGAAGGCAACATTCCGGTCGAACAGTTCCACGAAGGCGACATGATCGTCGTCGGTGACCCCGAACGCTGCTACGAGAAGATGAAGCACTACGCCGACCTCGGTGTCGACGAACTCATCTGCTACGTCGAGTTCGGCCACCACTCAGCCGAGAGCAAATTGAAGACGATCGAACTGCTCGGCAGAGAAGTGTTGCCCGAACTCGAGAAGTACGTGGCCAACCGGTAGCGGGGCTCGAATGTCGATCACAGAACAAGATCTGCAACAGCTGATCGCCGCCTTGGACCAAGGGCGCGCGCGGTGGATCGACGGGCGCGGCGAGTTCGCGGCCGACAGTCCTATCCGGCAGGCCGACGACATGACGATCTTCGGCCCGTTCGGTGGCCCCGGACCAGCGCCCGGGTCGGTGACCCCCGAACAAATGAGCGCGGGCCAAGCGGCCATCTCTGCGCAATTCCAGGGCGGTGACGGAAATTGCGAAGTCGTGCACACGATCGTCGAAGGTGACCTCGCGATCGTGGCGATGATCGAGCGGAGCGCCGTCAAGTTCCAGGCGCGCGACGGTCGACGGCCTTGGGTCCTGCGCACGACGCAAGTGTTCCGTAAGACGCCCGATGGCTGGCTGCGTTTGCACCGCCACGCGGACCCTTTGATCGGGCCGCGATCACTCGCCGCCACCGTGGCACTGTTCGATGGCGCGTGACGGAAACAACGTCGGCGTCGGTGGTACTAGCGTCGCCGTCAACCACGGAGGGGGAACGAATGAGCGCACCAACGACCGAGATGGAACACGGTGGTCCTCCGCCAGGACCGCCGCCATGGATCAATGACGAGATCCAACAGAAGATCCAGTGGCGCGACGGCGACATCGTGGTGTCGGTGCCGCCCAAGAGTGGAACGACATGGACGATGAACATCGTCCATCAACTGCGGTCAGGCGGCGACCCCGCCTTCGTCGACATCTACGACGAGGTGCCGTGGCTCGAGATTGTGCCCGGCCCCGACGCCTCGTTCGATGACCTCGTCGCCGCCTTCGACGCGATGCCGCATGACCGGCGGCGAGCTTTCAAGAGCCACGCCGCGCCGCCGACGCTTCCCTACCATCGCCCCGGCGCCGGGCCCGACGTGCGCTACGTCATCGTGGCCCGCAACCCGGACGAGGCCGTCGCATCGTTTCGTCCGTTCATCGCCGCGCACAGCGATGCGTGGTTCGATCTGTGGCAGGTCCCGAGAGACGGCCTCGTAGGCCCCGACTTCGAGACCTTTTTCGCCGGCATCGGCGGCAATGCGATCGTGCCGATGATCTTCGGTTTCATGGCCGCGTGGTGGCCGCTGCGCCACCAATCGAACGTGATGCTCGTGCACTACGCGGATCTCAAGCGCGAGCCGGAGGCGTCGGTTCACCGCATTGCCGACTTCCTGGGCTTCGACGTGCCCGACGCACAGTGGCCCGCGATCCTCGAGTACACGTCGTTCCCATGGATGAAGGCGCACGAGAGCAAGTTCGAGCTGTGCAGTGTCGCGACGGTCCCGATCCTCGACCCTGGCGCGATGATCCGCAAGGGCAAGCTCGGCGCGAGCGCCGAGGACGGCGTGACGCCACAGATCTCCGAGGCCATCGCCGGCGTCGGCCGATCGATTCTCACCGACCCCGCGGCGTTCGACTGGTGCTACAACGGCGGCGTTGCGTAGGACCTCCAACCGCCAAGGGCCGCCAACCGCGCTGCGCCGCGACAAGATGGGCCGATGAGAGTCGTACTCGCCGCCGACCATGCCGGCTTCGCGCTAAAGCAACATCTCGTGCAGTGGTTGATCGCCGCCGGTCATGAGCCGGTCGACCTCGGCACCGCGTCCGAGGAGCCGGTCGATTACCCGCCGCTGTGCGCCGCGGCGGCGCGTGCGGTGGTCAGTGGCGACGCCTTGTTCGGTGTGGTTCTCGGCGGCAGCGGCCAAGGCGAGCAGATTGCCGCCAACAAGGTGGTCGGCGCACGCGCCGCGCTCTGCCATGACGAGTGGATGGCCGAGATGGCCCGACGGCACAACGATGCCAACGTGCTCGCGATGGGAGGGCGCGTCATCGCCGCGGCGCGCGCAGAGTCGATCTTGCAGACCTTCCTGACGACGTCGTTCGATGGCGGTCGCCATGCGCGCCGCATCGCACAGATAGCCGACATCGAACGCGACTGGCGGATCCAACCAGCAGAACGGCGCAATGACAGCGCGAGCTAGGTTCGGGTCATGCTCGACACTCCTTCCGGCCGCGTCCCCGGGCTATGGCCCGCATCGTTTCCACTGCTCGCCAACGACAAAGTCCGCGAGGGCTTGATCGTTCGCAGCTTGTCGGGTGCCATCGAAGGTCGGACCACCGGCGCCCGCCGACCCTGTCTTTCACTCAAGTGTCCTGGCTGGTTCGTCACGGTCCGTTGGGAGTCCGGGCAACTGATGCACATCTGTTCGGAGGGTTGGGCCTACGACCCCGAGAGTGAGTCGATACGAGTCGTCCGTGGCGGCGAGATCTCTACTCGGTTCGTATCGCCCGCGCCGACGGGTACACCACCGTCGCCTCGTGAAGAGTGGCCGAGCCGCGAGGTGCGCAACCGATGGGCGGGGTGGCGATGAACTTCGAGGGCAGGGTCGCGATGATCGTCGGCGCGGGCAGCGGTTTGGGCTCGACGCTCGCCCGTCGCTTCGCCGAAGCCGGTGCCGATGTCGTGCTCGCGGCGCGGTCGGATGCATCGCTCGACGCGGCCAACGCGGCGGCGGTGGCCGCCGGTAGAGAGCCGTTGCTCGTACCCACCGACATCTCCGATAGGCGCGCCGCCGAGCAGTTGGCCGAGCGCGCGATGCAGCGCTTCGGCCGCGTCGATGTGTTGGTGAACGCGGCGTTCCCCAATTCGCCGCGGCGCGCGCTGCTCGATATGGACGACGGCAACCTCGAGTCATGGCGGCGCACCGTCGAGATCGGCGGCTACGGCACACTGCTCGCCTGTCGCTACGTCGCACCGCACATGGTCGCGGCGGGGCGCGGAGCGATCGTCAACGTCACTTCGATGTCGAGCCGTGTCGGCTACGCCGAACGCAGCGACTACGGCGCGGGCAAGTCACAAGCCCATTTGATCGCACACGCCCTCGCCGACGAACTCGGGCCCCACGGCATCCGCGTCAACTGCGTCGCGCCGGGCCATATATGGAGCGATCGCCTCGAACAGTTCTACCGCGCGCTCGCCGACCGTCGTGGCGTCACCTACGAGACCGTCCTCGCCGAGCACACCCACGAGATGGCGTTGCGCCGCATCGTCACCAACGACGAAGTCGCAAACGCCATCTTGTTCCTCGCATCGGACCTTGCGTCGGGTATCACCGGCGCGGTGATCGACGTCAACGCGGGGCACCAGTTCGCACCCTGACGAATGCGACGCACGCTCGTGCCGTCAGCGCGGCGCG
>JBDSMH010000005.1:0-10439 GCA_039915945.1 Acidimicrobiales bacterium
CTCGGCATGCGCTACGAGATCGGCATCGACAACATGTTGTGGGGCACCGACTTCCCGCATCCCGAAGGCACGTGGCCCAACACGCACGAGTGGTTGTGCAAGACGTTCTACGACATCCCCATCGACGAGACGCGCCGCATGCTCGGTCTCAGTGCGGCCGAGACCTTCGGCTTCGATGTCGACGCGCTGGCGCCGCTGGCGGAAAAGATCGGGCCGACCCCGACCGATCTCGGCCAACTCGGTGAGGGTCGCACCGCCGCCGATCTCACGGCGCGCTGGGCGCCGGTCAAAGAGGTCGGACGCCACTGGCTCACCGGACACGACTTCGCGCTCTATCCGGTGTGAGACGAGAATCCGAAGCCGCGACGCTGACCGCGCCGGACGTGGTCGAGGCCGCCGGTCGCATCGTCGAAAAAGACGGCCTCGACGCGCTCACGATGCGCCGGTTGTCCGATGATCTCGGCGTGGCGGTCACCAGCATCTACTGGCATGTCGGCAACCGGCGGGCACTGCTCGACGCGCTCGTCGATCGGGTGTTGGCCGACATGGGCATGCTCGAGGCGATCGGGCGCACGCCGCGCGAGCGCGTGGCTTCGTTGGCTCGGCAACTCCGCGTGAAGATGCTCGAACGCCCGCACCTCATCGCGTTGGTGCACGAACAGGCCAAGACGCCGCTCATGTTCATGCCTGTGCAAGCCGCCATGGCGGCCGAGCTCGCGGCGTTGGGCCAGCGCGGCGAAAAGGCCGCGCTGTCGCTGCGGGCGCTCCAGATGCACGTCATTGCGTCGGTGGTGTTGGAGCGCACGATCGAGCGCCATCCGACGGCGCAACGAGCGGCCTTCGATGACGCGGCCTGGTCGAGCGATCTCGCCGATGACGAGCTCATCGCCGCGTTGTCACGCGATCCGGACCGCGTCGAATTGTTCGAATTTGGTTTACAGGCGCTGCTCGACGTGCTGTAGACGCAGCGTGCGCGCCTCGGTCAGTCGATCGTCGCTCGCGAACGCGAGAGGAGTCGGGCGAGGTCGATCTCGAGTTGCATCAGCGCGGGAAGTTCGTCTTTCGTGATGCCGAGTGGCCCGCTGAACAAGATGATCGAAACCGCGCCACCGACGAGACGCAACGCCATCATTCGTGCGAGATCCTCATCGAGCCCGAATTCGTCGCGATACACCGAGATCACGCGGTCGACGATTGGCATGGGCCGGGGCGCGTCCAACGAGCCGGGCTCGGCGGCCATCAGCCAGTTCATCAACAAGGCTACCGTGTGAACTTCACGGGTGAATCCGTCTCGCGCGACCAGCGGGGTCGGGATGCGGCGCACGACATCTTCGAGTAGGCGGTCGAACACCGCGCGGAGAAGCCCTACTTTGCCACCGAACCACGCCTGCACGAAGCGATGATGATGGCCCGACGCCTCGGCGATGTCACGGACGGTGATCTGTTCGGGGCTGCGGTCTTGCAGCAAGCGAATCGTGGCCTCGACCATGTGCTCGATGCCGATCGCACGCGGCGTTCTCGTTTGCGTTGTCGCTCGCGGTTCAGTGTCGGGCATCGGGTCAGTGTAAGAGCGGTCGAGGCCGGCGTACGGCTTATGGTCACCTACGTAATCTCAAAGTTTGGTGGCTGTCGAACCACCCAATGCGGCATCGACCACCGCATCGCCCACGCGGCGTCGTGTGACGGCCTCGAGATAGCTAGGTGCCTTCGTGAGTTCGGTGCCGCCGTCGACCGCAATGCTCTGGCCCGTCAGCCAATCCGACTCGGGCCCGGCGAGGAACCGCACGGCCTCCGCAACGTCGAGCGGCTCGCCGATTCGGGGCAGGGGCCGCTCGGACACGATGACATCGGCGTTGTCGCGCAGATGCGCGCCGGTCGCGTCGGACCGGATCAACCCGGCCCGCACTGCGTTTACGCGAACCCGAAGTGGTGCAAGCTCGAGCGCGGCGCCGCGCACGAGGCCTTCGACCGCATGTTTGGCCGCGCTGTAGGGCGTCATGAACGGATACGCCAGTCGGCCCGCGACCGACGAAATGCACACGATCGAGCCACCACCCGCGCTCGTGAGATGTGGCGTGGCCTGCCGGATAACCGAGAACGCCGACACGGTGTTTCGTCGCAACTGTTGGACGAACTCGTCGACTTCGAACGCGAGCAGCGGTTTCATCATCCCGCCGCCCACGACCGCGACCGCCATCGTGACGCGATCTGCGAGTGTCGCGGTCGTCGCGAATGCGGCGGCCAGCGCGCGTTCGTCGAGGGCGTCGCCCACGAAGTACTCGACGCGCGCGCTGGGCACGGTGGCCGTGATGCGCTGCTGCGCGGCCTCCAACGTGGCGGGGGTACGCCCCATGAGCAGCACCGCGGCGCCGTCGCGGGCGAGTCGTTGTGCGCAGGCGCTGCCGATGCCTCCGCCCCCGCCGGTGATGAGGGCTGCCTGGTCGCGCAGGATCACGAACGGATCGTACCGACAGGGGCCGGCGGCGGCGTTACAGTGAGCCTCATGTCAGACGAACACGATCACGAAATCAAGATCAAAGGGGGGTCGTTCGAGCTGAGCGACCTCGGTCATTTGATGCCGGGGATGGCCGAAATAATGCCGCTCGTCGGCGGCCGCATCTGGAAGTGCTATTACGCAGGCCTCGCGCACAACAAGGCGCTCGCCGCGTTTCAGCTCAAAGAGGCCATCAACCTCATGGAAAAGGGTGCGATCCTGCGCCCGAAGTACACCGAGGACATGGACGAATTCATCGCCGGCATCGTCGGCAAGATTCGCGGGTACATCGACAGCGAAGACTGGGCGGGTTTCGAGGCCGCGTTCGTCACGATGATCGAAGAAGCCAACGCCTACCACGAGAAGTACGACAAGGGTTACCTGCGCTGGAAGATGCCAGACCAGCCGCCACCCGATCTCGACCTGACCCCGCTCTGAGGTTGCGCACGTGCAGGTAGACCGCAAGCGCGATCAAAGGCACGTGAATCGCGGGTAGCCGCTTCGCGAACCACGTTGGCAAAAAGATGTCCGTGACCGATCCGTCTTCCGCGCCCAGTGACTCGGCGACGGCGGTCAGCGGACAATGGAAGCCGTTGGCCGCGAACACAAGACACTCGCCCGCCACCAAACCGGCCGCGATCGCGGCACGCCGGTCACTTCGCCGGGCGAACCCTGCGTAGAGGACGTACAACATCGACGCCTCGATCGTGAACCACACCGCAGTGTGTGTCGCCTTGATCGCGATGAGAAGTGGTCGACGGCTATCGGGCATTTGCCCAAGCTAGGTGGTTGCGGTCCCGTGCCGCAGCCGTGCCGGCATTCCCCGCGCCGATGCACACCGACAACGAGGTCAGGGAATGTGGGCGAGGGTCGTCCTGGCGAACCGCGAGGTCTCGCTCCCGCGCTATAGGTCGTGCGCGTTCGGTTCCCCCTGCCCATTCTCCGGTGACGAATTGCGGTGGGGGATTTGCGCGCGCGTGACGCCGGGTCGACACCTCGGCGAGGTCGTCGTCACGCGCACCGACTGCGCCCTGCGCCCGGCTCTCATTTCGTCACCGGAGAATGAGCACGCAGTCGCTTGGCGGTCGTCGAGCGCGCTCGCATTTCGTCACCGGAGAATGAGCACGCAGTCGCAAATCGGTGTCGCCCTGCGCCCGGCCGCCGCGGCGGCGCGCCCACAACTAGGTCAGGTTGTACTCCGGGCCCGAGCCACCTTCGGGCGGCGTGAGACGCCCGCCTTTCGCCGAGATCGCCCCGCACTGCACGCAGTTCGACGGCGAGATGTCGACCGTGACGAGCCCGTCGTCGCCTTCGGCCCCGACGGCGTACACATCCGCGGGGCACATGTGCACCCACAGCTCCGCGACGTCGCGCGGCACCCGCTGCTGTAGCCGGATGTGATTGGGTTGATCGTCACGCGTCCGGTTGCCGGCGGCGAAGACCGACGAGAGTTTGTCGAACGTGAGCTTGCCGTCGGGCACCGGATAGCGACTGGCCCGATCGGTTTGCAGCAGCGGCTGCGTGTCGTCGGCTTGCGTGCGCAGCTTGCCGACGCTGACTCGCCCTTTGGAGAGCGCCATCACGCCCGCCAGCGCGCCGCCCACGAAGAACCCGCGCCCGAAGACATGGCGCATATCGCGCACCTCGCGCAGATCACTCCAGATGAAGCTCGATCGCACGGCGTCGTCGTATGACGACAGCGCCGTCGATTGCTTGATCTGCGCGTACGCCGCCTCGGCCGCGAGCCGGCCTGATTCGATGGCGTAGTGCACGCCTTTGAGCGTCGGGATGTTGACCATGCCCGGCCCGTCACCACACAAGAGCAGACCCGGTGCGTGCAACCGCTTGGGCAACGCGTGGAAACCGCCGCCGGGAATCGTCTTCGCGCCCCATTCGATTCGTTCGCCACCTTCGAGCAACGGCCGAATCTTGGGATGCGTCTTAAGCTCCTGCAACAGATCGTGCACCGACAGTGAGGCGTCACGATGGTCGAGCCCGACGACCATCCCGATCGACAACATGTCGTCGCCCATCGGATAGATGAACGAGCCGCCGAACTCGCGGTACTTCGATTGCGGCCGCAACGGCCACCCCATCGTGTGAATGATGCGATCGAGCGGTTGGGCGACCTTCCAGATCTCTTTGACGCCGAGTTCCCAGACCTGCGCCTCGGCGCCGCGCAGATCGAAGCGGTCGATCGCGACGTTGGTCAAGTGCCCTTGCGAACCCTCCGCGAGCACGGTCACGCTTGCGACGATGTCGCTACCTGGCTCGAAGTTGCCGAGCTCTTCGCCGTTGATGCCGCGACCCTTGTCGCCGCTGCGAATGCCGACCACAGCGCCGTCGGATACCAACAGGGCCTGCGCGGCAGTTTCGGGCAAAACCATCGCGCCGACTTCTTCCGCGCGCTCGGCCAACCAACGCCCGAGTTGTGACATCGAGACGATGAGGTTGCCGTGGTTGCGCATCGGCGGAGGGGGAGGGATCGGCATCGCCTTTTGGCGCGTGAGCACGTAGACCGATTCGTCCGGCACCGGCCCGTAGTTCGGCATGTCGTCGATGCCTCGTTCGCCGAAGAGTTGCTTCAGCGAGCGGGGGTTGACGACCGCGCCCGACAAGAGATGTGAGCCGGGTTGTTTGCCTTTGTCGACGACCGCCAACGGTACGTCACCGAGGCGTTCGGCGGTCTCGGGATCGTCGGCGAGCAGTTGCCCGAAACGGATCGCGCACGCGAGGCCCGCGGGCCCCGCGCCGACGACGAGCACGCCGACTTCGATCCGCGCGTCTTCCGGGTCGGTCGGCTCGGCCACGAATGAGCCGGATCGAAACGGCGGCGGGTACTCCGCAGGACGAGTCACCGTCTATTGCTTCCGTTGCCGCAGCAGCTCGATGAGCGCCGGCACGATCGTGTGCACGTCGCCGACCACGGAGAGGTCGCTGAACTCGAAAATCGGCGCGCTCGCATCTTTGTTGATGGCGACGATGACTTTTGAATTCTGCATGCCGACCTTGTGTTGTATCGCGCCCGAGATACCCAACGCGACATACAACTTGGGCGTCACCGTCTTGCCGGTCTGCCCGACTTGGGCCGTGTGCGAGTACCACCCCTTGTACACCGCCGCACGAGTGGCGCCCACTGCGCCACCGAGCAGTGCGGCGAGTTCTTCCGCAAGTGCGAAGCTCTCGGCCGAACCGAGCCCGATGCCGCCGGCCACGATGACTTCGGCATCCTCGAGCGCGTGGCTCTTGTCCTCACGCAGCGTCTGGCTGACGAGTGTTGCGGCCCGTGAATGTTCGTGGGGATGTACGTCGACCAGCTCGACACGCGCATCGCCGCCGGTAGCCGCGACTTCGCACGAGCCCGTGCGGAACAATGCGATGCGATGCGGAGAACGCCACCCGACATCGATGAGGACCGAATCTTGTAGCGCCGGCCGCTTGCCGACGAGTTCGCCGTTGACGTTCGTGATGTCGACGAGGTCCCAGTTGAGCCCGGCGTCGAGGCGGGCGGCCAGCGCCGCCGCGACATCGGCCGCGAGCACCGAGTTCGAAAAGAGCACCGTGTCGAACCCGCCCAGGCGTACGACTTCGTCGAGCACGTCGACACGTGGCTGCGGCAGCGGCGGATCGAGCGCGTCGTCCTGCACCACGTACACCGTTGTCGCGCCGAACTTGCCGGCCTGCTCCGCGAGCGCCGTGAGCGCGCCGCCGCCGATGAGTACGGCGGCCACCGGACCGTCGCCGACCGCGGCCGCTTTCGCGAGCACGCCGAGCGGCCCCTTGGCCAACTCGCCTTGGTGATGTTCGAGGAAGACGAGCGGCTTCACACGAGCTGCTTGTCTACGAGGTAATCGACGATGCTCTGCGCGGCGTTGCCGTCGTCGGTGATCTTGATCGAATTGATGCGAGCGGGCGGCGTGGCGATGCCGAGCACCGACGTCTTGGAGCCTCCGTCGCCCGCATCGTCAGCACCCAGACCGAGGTCGGCGAGCGTGAGCACTTCGAGCGGTTTCTTCTTGGCGCCCATCATCCCCTTCAGTGAGGTGTAGCGGGGCTCGTTGATCGTGTCGCTCACCGAGACGACCGCCGGCAGTCGCGCTTCGATGACGTCGTCGCCTACCTCGGTTTCACGGGTGACCCGCACCGAGCCATCCTGCATCGTGATCGTGGCTGCCTGCGAGACGAAGGGCAGCCGTAACAACTCGGCCACCGCGGCCCAGAGCACTGCGCCGGAGCCGTCGCTCGTCTGTTGTCCGAACACCACCAGATCGGCGGCTTCGCGTCCTAACGCCTTCGCCAGCACTTTGCTCGTGGCGATCAGGTCGGAACCGGCCGCCGCCGAGTCGCTGACGAGCACTGCCCGGTCGGCCCCGAGGGCGAGGGCGGTCCGCAAGGATTCGGTCGCCGAGGCGGGCCCCATCGATACGACGACGACCTCGCCGCCGGCGTCGGCCTTGATGCGAAGCGCCTCTTCGATGGCGTTCTTGTCGACGGCGTTGAGTTCGCCCGGCCCGTTGCGGTCGAGGCGATTGGAGTCCGGAGAAATGCGCAGGTTCCCCGTCGGGACGTGCTTGACACACACGGCGATCTTCATTGCCGCGCATCGTAGTCAACCGTCCGCGCCGCCCCTGGAGCCGGGCTCCCGGTGCCCGCCGTCATTCCGGGCACATTCCCGGGCGGCCTGCGTGCTGGTATGACCTGGTTATACTAGCGTCGATGAAGACGGCAGTTTCGATCCCCGACCCGCTCTTCGCGGCGGCCGACGAGTTGGCCCGCCGGTTGGGCATCTCCCGCAGCGAGCTCTACGCCCGAGCGCTGGCGCGTGAACTGGCAAGCGAGAGTGACGACACGATTTCGGCTCGCCTCGACGCGGTTTACGGCGATGTCGACTCCGAACTCGATCCGGCGATTGCGGCAGCGCAGCGGCGAGCGGTTTCCTCGCGTTGGTGATCCGGCGCGGAGAAGTGTGGTGGGCGGACTTGGGGGAGCCTCGGGGTGTTGGCCCCGGTTTCGAACGTCCGGTGCTCGTGGTGTCGTCCGACGCGTTCAACCGCTCGAAAATCGCAACCGCTGTTTGCGTGGTCGTCACGTCGAATCTCCGCCTCGCCGACGCGCCGGGCAATGTCCGCCTCGACTCCGGCGACGCCGGTCTCGATCGCCCTTCGGTGGTCAATGTCTCGCAGGTCGTGACGCTCGACAAAGCGGCCCTCGTAGAACGACTGGGCACGTTGGACGATGCGCATATGAATCTCGTAGAACACGGCTTGCGCCGCGTCTTGAACCTCTGATCAGAACGGCGATGGAGCCGAACATGTCTCTGCGCACGCGGGTCGTTGCAATGCTCACCGTCATCGCCGGCGCGGCTGCGCTGTGCGTGTTGGCGGTCGCATCGCCGGCCGAGGCCGCGACACCGACCGGTCGTACGGTCGTTGCCGGCAACAATTTCACACTCGTACTGCGGGCGAATGGCACGGTCGTCGGCTTCGGCCAGAACTACTACGGCCAGCTCGGCACGACGACGAACAACACGACATTGAACGCGACCGCGCCGGCGCAGATCCCCGGCCTCACCGACGTCATATCCATCGCGGCCGGGCACACGTGGGGCGTGGCGCTGCGCAGCGATGGCACCGTGTGGACATTCGGCTACAACTTCTACGGCCAGCTGGGCCGCACCCCCAACCCTGATCCCAACCCGGTACCGACCCAGGTGACGGGGCTCACGAAAGTGACCGCGATTGCCGCGGGCCAAGATCACACGTTGGCGTTGCGCTCCGACGGCACCGTGTGGGGCTTCGGCACGAACGGCATCGGCGAGCTCGGCAACGCGATCCCTGTCGGCCAAGTGAGTGCGACGCCGGTGCCCCTACGCCGACCGAGATCGACGGCCTGACCCAAGTATCCGCCATCTCGGCGGGCACCAACTTCAGCATCGTGTTGCGGGGCGACGGCACGGTGTGGGGCTTCGGCAGCAACAACCAGGGCGAGCTCGGCCGCAACACCAACAACGGCAACAACACTGCGAACCCGACGCCGGTGGCAGTCGCCGGTTTGTCGAACGTGACCGCGCTCGCCGCGGGCAGTGACCACTCGGTCGTCGTGCGCGGCGACGGCGGGTTGGCCGCGTTCGGCCGCAACGCGTACGGCGAACTCGGCCTCGCGGCAAATTTCACGCGAATCCGGTCGCGACCAATCTCCCGACGGTGTCGGGCGCGGGACAGCCGCCGGCGTTCGCGTCGGTCGTCCCCGCACGTTTGCTCGACTCGCGTCCGGGTTCGGAGACCACCGATGGCGACTTCGCCGGCGATGACGTGCGCACGGCTGACCTGATCACGTTCCTGCGCGTCGCGGGTCGTGGGGGAGTGGCCAACGACGCGACCGCGGTCGTACTCAACGTCACCGTGACGCAAGCCGAGGGCACAGGCTTCATCACCGCGTATCCGTGCGGGTCCGACCGGCCCACCACCTCCAACCTCAACTACAGCGCGGGCTCGACGATCGCCAACGCCGTGGTGGCCAAAGTCGGCGCCAACGGCAACGTGTGTTTGTACACGTCGGCGTCGGTCCAACTCATCGCGGATGTCAATGCGTACTACCGCGACACGAGCGCGTTCGCGTCGCTGGTGCCGGCGCGGTTACTCGACAGTCGTCCCAATACGCAGACGGTCGATCACCTTTCCGAAGGGCTCGGTCTGCGCAGCACCGACTCCATCACTGAGCTACAAGTGACCGGGCGGGGCGGCGTTCCGGCGGACGCGACAGCCGTGGCGTTGAACGTCACGGTCACGCAGGCGCAAAGCAGCGGCTATGTCACGGCGTATCCGTGCGGTAGCGATCAGCCCAACGCGTCGAACCTCAATTTCGACGCCGGTTCGACGATCCCCAATCTGGTCATTGCCAAGGTCGGTGACGGTGGCAACGTCTGCATCTTCCCACTCGCGCCGACGCATCTGATCGCCGACGTGAACGGGTACTACACGTAGACACCGCGAAAAACCCCTTGACGTGAGACTCATATCTCGTCATGATACAAACATCTTACAACAAGACGTAGATCGCTTCACGAGATGATGATCTCAGAGAGACAAGGGGAAGAGCTTTCATGCAACCAACCACACCGTCCACCAACAAGACACGATTTCGGCCGACTCGCATCGCGCCGGAGACCTTCCTCGTGCACGACCACGAAGGCGAGGGCAAAGCGCCTGTCCTGGTGCCGCTGAACACCATGGTGATCCGCTCGCGGGAGCCGGTCGTGGTCGACACCGGCATGGCCGAGAATCGCGAGCAGTTCCTCGCCGACGTGTTCGGTCTCGTCGAGCCCGCCGACGTGCGGTGGGTGTACCTGAGCCACGACGACGTCGATCACACGGGCAACGTCAACGCGCTCATGGATGCCTGCCCCAACGCCACGCTGATCCTCAACTGGTTCATGGTCGAGCGCATGGGCGCGTCGCTCGCAGTGCCCCCGACGCGGTGGCGTTGGATCGGCGACGGCGAGTCCTTCGATGTCGGTGATCGCACGCTGCATGCCGTGCGGCCGCCGATCTTCGACTCGCCGACGACCCGCGGCCTGTTCGACCCGACGACGGGCGTGTACTGGGCATCCGACAGCTTCGCCACGCCGATGCTCGCGCCGACCACCGATGTACGCGACATCGACCACGACTTCTGGATCGACGGCATGAAGATGTTCAACCAGTACGTCAGCCCCTGGCTCGCACTCGTCGACGATGCGCGGTTCCAGGCCACCGTGCAACGCATCGAAGACCTGCGTCCGACGGCGATGGCCGGTTGCCACACACCCGTGATCGGACAAGACCACGTGGGTGCCGCGCTCGCCGCCGCCCGCGCCACGCCGACCGCGGTCGTGCCGCCGCAGCCCGATCAAGATGTGCTCGACGAGATCCTGCGCTCACTCATGGCCTCCGCCGCCTGAACTGAG
>JBDSMH010000013.1:0-11662 GCA_039915945.1 Acidimicrobiales bacterium
CCACCGCAACCGTCGTCGACGACGCCGTCGCATCACCACTACCACCATCATCACCACACGCCGCAGCAACAAGCCCCACAACAACAGCTAAAGCTACAAATTGGACACGTCGGCGAATCCGCATGAATTCTCCCCCTCGGTATGAGCGGGCGAAAGCTACGTCAACTCGTTGACTTTGTCAATCATTCGGACGGCCGTCGACTGTCAGTCCGCGTCGTCCTTCGGGGTCTGGGCGAACGACGCCAGGAGGCGTTCGAGGTGGGTGACCAGGCTCGCAAGGTCGTCGTCGTCCCATCCGTGCAGCGCTTGGCCGACGATGGCAGCGTTGGCCCGGCGCCACCGCCGATAGACGTCGCGCCCGGCCGGCGTGAGTTGCAACGTCGTCGTGCGCTGGTCGTCGCTCTCGGCGGCGGTGATGTACCCGCTGGCGTGCAACGACCGCCACGACCGGCTCACGTACCCCTTGTCCATGTGGTTGAGCTCGCCCAACTCACCGACGGTCATCGGGCCGTGTTCGTAGAGCGCCCGCAAGACCATCATCAGCGGCTTGGTGATGGGTATACCAGAGCGCTCCATGCGCAGGCGATCGGCCGCGCGGCCGTTGATGATGCGGTTCAAGTGCGTCAGTGCATTCTCGGCGCGATCGAGGCGTTGCTTGCGTTGCAACGCGATCCTGCGCTTGGCCGCAACAGTCGACGGCTCGACATCGGGCAACGGGGGCGCAGGGGTCTGCGGTTGTCGTGTCATGCGAGCCTCATGTTGTCACGTTATGCGATAGTCCAACGGCGGAGTGTTCTTGGAGGCGGTCATGAGCCAGTGGGATCCTGGGCAGTACGAGCGATTCGCGGCAGAGCGGGCGGCCCCGTTTTTCGACCTTCTCGCACTGATCGAACCGTGCGACATGCCACGCGTGGTGGATCTCGGCTGCGGCACCGGGGAGCTCACCGTGCAGGCCCACCTACAGCTCGACGCCCGCCAGACGATCGGGATCGACAACTCGTCAACTATGTTGGCTCGTGCGCACGAGATCGATGTCGACGGCGTCACGTTCCGACACGGCGACATCACGTCGTTCAGCGACGAGGGCGCATTCGATGTCCTGTTGTCCAACGCCGCGCTGCAGTGGTTACCCGATCACGCGGCCATGCTCGCCCGTTGGACTCGTGCGCTCGGGCCCGAAGGCCAATTGGCGGTGCAGTTGCCCTCCAACGCCGACCACCCCTCGCATGCCGTAGCCGACGCCTTGGCCCACGAGTCGCCGTTCATCGAAGCCTTCGACGGTGACCCGCCGCCCGATCCCACCGCCCGCGTGCTCGCTCCTGAGGCGTACGCGGAGATTCTCGAAGCCCTCGGCTTCAGCCGGCAGCATGTGCGGCTGCAGGTCTATCCCCACCATCTCGACTCGAGCGCCGACGTCGTGGAGTGGGTCAAAGGCACGAGCCTCACGCGAGTCAAAGCACGCCTGTCGCCGGTTTTGTACGTCGAGTTCCTGGAGCGCTACCGAGAGCGACTCATCGCCGCAATCGGTGACTGCCGGCCATACCTCTACACCTTCAAACGAATCCTCTTCTGGGCCCGCCGCACCTGAGCCTCGGCACTACGCGTCTTGTCGCTCCTGTTCGAGATCGGCCCTTTGGCCACGGCGCGGGTCGCGCAGGTCGATCGTGGCCGCATTGCCCTCGATGTGAATTTGCGGCAGCCACTGCAGCCATCGCGGCAAGTACCAGTTGCGCGAGCCGAGCAGCTTCATCGTTGCCGGCACGAGCACGGATCGCACGATGGTCGCATCGATCAGCACCGCGACCGCCAGACCAAATCCCATCTGCTGGAAGGCAACGAGGTTGCCCGAAGCGAAGCCACCGAATACGGCAACCATGATGAGCGCGGCGCCGGTGATGATGGCGCCGGTCGTGCTGAGGCCGTAGGCGACGGATTCGGTGTTGTCCTTACTCTCGTCGTAGTGGTGGCCGGGCCGAGCGCAACCGACCGCGTTTGCAATTCGCTCGCCGCACTGCGGAACGCAGGATCGTCGACGGTCGATGTCGATGACGAAACGATGTAGAGCTCGGTGAGGAACTCGCCGCCGCGCAGTCGCTCTTCGATGAGCTCCTTTGCTCGCAACGCTTCGGGCCTATTCGTGAAGTTGCCCTCCGTGGTCACGACATCGCCGAGGAGCGCGGATGCGAGACCCACCGACACGACGACAGCGGCAATCCAAACCGCAATCGTGGTCCACGGTCGAGCGCTGCACGCTCGCGCCAAACGCTGAGTTGAAGACTTGGTCGCCGGCATCGGTATCCGCTCTGTCAGGGCAAGTTCGCGGCGAGCCTATGGCCGCAACTCGGGGGACGACAAGGAAATTGCAGTCGTGGCGAATCGTCGATGTGGACGAAAGTCGGCCGTTGCTATTGTCTCGGCCGAGCAACGAGTCATGCCATGGTCAACGTGCCGAGCAGGGACGAGTTGTACACCCGTATCGACCAAGAATTTCACCAGGATTACCCGGACGCGCCCGGGCAACTGAGTGCCTCCGACCCGGCTCACGCCGAGTGGCGCAAGAAATGGATCGAGACCCGCGACTTCCGCCTCAACGATGAATGCAACCGCGTGTATTGGGCCGAAAATCCCGATGCCCCGACCGAGATCGACCCCAACAATCCCGACCACGCCCCGTACCAGAAGTCGTGGCTCGAGATCCGCGAGCAGATCATGTCCAACAGCCCCGACGCGCCCGACGAACTCGCCTTCGTCGACCTTTCCTACATCCGCTACGGGGTCAACAACTGGTTCGTTGCGATCGACCGAAACCTGCACCACCTGAGGAGCGAGGTCGAGTCCTGGCTCAACGACGCCGTGACCGAGATCGAAAAGGCGTACCACGATGGACGCATCATCCACGCCCAGAACGAGTACTGGACGGGTACGCCGCGCGTGTTCCCCACCGGTCGCACGTCCCCCTCGGTGGAGAGCTTCACGTTGACGCCAAAAGCCAACTTCGAACCCGACGGCGTGTTGTGGGGTGGCGTCGATGCCGAGCCCGCGCCGATCAATTGGGCACTGTCGCTGTCCGACCCCGAGTAACGCAATCACTGCTTCTCACCTTTCGCCGAAGGCCCGCAAGGGTCAACCGAGCCTCATCGCGGGCCGAGGCCTGTTCGCGGTGGCGCCCTTTGCGAAGAACGATGTCGTCGCGGCAAAGGGCGGACACTTCATCGACTCGGCGACGCTGCGGTCTCTGCCTGAGCATCTGCAGGAGACCGAGATTCAAGTCGCCGACGATCTCCACCTCGCCGCGGTGTCGGACGACGAGTTCGAGGACGTGATGCTCTACCTCAATCACTCCTGCGAACCGAACGTCGGCCTCAGCGGCAACATCGTGTTCGTCGCCATGCGCGACATCGCCGTCGGTGAAGAGCTCACAACTGACTACGCGTTCGTCGACGACCACGACACGCGGATGGACTGCCAGTGCGGGCACGGCGCCTCAGCTGGCGACAGCTCGATCCCGTCGTAACTCATGCCCAGCGCTCGGACCCCTCGTACCATCATCCATACAACGCACAAGCCTCCCCTGCAGGTTGACCAAGTCACCAGTTGATCCCTGCGGACGCTGAGCCGAGGTCTTGGAAACGCGCTACGGTGCGGCCGCGCACCCCTGAATCTCGGCGGCACGCCAAATCAGGGAGTGCCATGAACGAAGCCCGCAAGAACCGCATATCAACGCGTCTGTGGGGCCGCTCATGAGCGCTGATCAGTCGATGCGCATCGCCGTTGCGTTGGCACGCGAGATCCTAAAGGGCCGCGAGGCGCGGTTGTGCGGGGCGTGCGCCGGGATCCTCGCAGTGTCGGGCGCGGGCATCTCGATCATGAGCGAACAGCACTCTGGTCGGATGTGTGTCTCGAACACCCGCATGGAGGCGCTCGAGGAACTGCAGTTCACCCTGGGCGAGGGCCCATGTCAGGACGCGTACGCGGCCGGGGCACCCATCGTCGTGCCGGACTTCGGCCCTCATGCCTCGGCGCGCTGGCCCGCCTTCGTGGCCGAGGCCGTTGCCGTTGGTGTTCAGTCGGTGTTCGCGTATCCCCTCCAGAACCAGGGCGCCACCGTCGGAGTCCTGACGCTCTATCAAGACACGCCCGGCGCGATGAGTCCGACCCGAAGTGAGGAGTGCCTCGCGGTCGCTGACGTTTTGGCGCAAACGTTGATCAGCCTGATCAAGTGCTCACCGCCGGGCACGCTGCCGGCGGGTCTCGACGACGCGGTCACGCACCGAGCCGAAGTTCATCAAGCGGCAGGCATGGTCTCGGTACAGCTCGGCGTGTCCGTGGCCGCGGCGTTGGTCGTACTGCGCGCCCACGCCTACGCGCATGGACAAGCGGTTAGCGTGGTTGCCGCCGACATTGTTGCCCGCCGGCTCCGCCTCGACGACCGCGAGAAGGATAAATGACTCCGGATACGCCCCAAGGTACGACGACCCGCGAGGCACGCGTGGCGCGGATCTTCGTCGAGCTTGCCGATTCTCTCGTAGAGGATTTCGACGTCATCGATCTGCTCACGATGCTGGCGTCGCGCAGTGTCGAGCTCCTCGACGCTGCCGCCGCGGGGATCCTTCTCGCCGACGCTGACGAACGACTGCGTGTCATGGCCGCATCCAGTGAGCAAGTCGAACTGCTCGAACTCTTCCAAATCCAAAACGACGAAGGGCCCTGCCTCGACGCGTACCGCACCGGCGAACAAGTCGCACACGGCGATCTCACCGCTGACTCGCCGTGGCCGCTGTTCGCCGCGGAGAGCGTCCGCAACGGATTCCCCTCCGTGTACGCGGTGCCGATGCGACTGCGCGCGGTGGTGCTGGGTTGCCTCAACCTCTTCATGACCCAACCGAGACAGCTTTCCGACGACGACGCAACTCTCGCCCAAGCATTGGCCGACGTCGCCAGCATCGCCATCACCCAACATCGAATCACCCTCGACGCCGCTTTGCGACAGTCGCAGCTACAACACGCCCTCGACAGCCGGGTGCTCATCGAACAAGCCAAAGGCATACTCGCGGAACGCGGGCAGATCGACATGGACGAAGCATTCGCTCGACTGCGCAGCTACGCCCGCCAAAACCGGGCCCTGCTCACGGACATCGCCGGCGGCCTCGTAACGGGCACGCTGCCCATCGATACGGTCATCGCATCGCGCCAGCGCACCGACTAACCGACAAGGCTGATCGCTGTCACGACGCTTGTTCGCTGCCAAGGATCTGGACTGCGAGAAGGACGATATCGTCGCGTGGATGCCCTCGTTGGAAGTCAAGCACGCCGGTCAGCGTCGATTGGCACAAGTCCTGCGCCGATCCAACGTGGCTCGACATGGCGGATGCGAGACGACTCTCGCCGAAGAATTCGCTGTCGCAGCGGCCTTCGGTGACCCCGTCGGTATAGAGCAGGATCATGTCGTCGGGGTGAAGGGCGATCTTGCTGTCACGCAGAATGGGGGTCTCGAGGACGCCGAGGAGCGTGCCGGTTTGGCCGAGCGCAATAGGTGGCGCGTTGCGCCGTGAGAGCAGGGGCGGTGGGTGCCCCGCGTTGCAAACGGTCGCGGTCCACCGGCTCTTGGATTGGCGTAGGCGGACGACCGTGACGGTGCAGAATCGGTCGGTGGTGGTGTCGCGTAGTAGTACCGCATTCAGATTCGTCAGTATCTGGGCCGGTGACCGTCGTTGAATGGCCGCGCTGTGAATCGTGTAACGGGCCAGCGCGGTGATGACCGCGGCGCCGGCGCCCTTGCCGGTGACGTCACCGACGCTCACCAACCAATCGCCCGCGCCGATCTGTGACACGTCGTAGAAATCACCGCCGATTTGGTGGCCGTCCGCTGCGGGCCGGAACGCCACGGCAACGTCGAGGCCGGGGATGCTCGGTAGCGATGGGGGCATCAGTGTTTGCTGAAGCGTGAAGGCGAGTTGGCGCGCCCGTTGCTCGGATGCTTCGGCCGTCTGCTTGGCGAGCAAGAGTTCTGTCTCGTAGCGCCGTCTGTCCGTGGCTTCGAACACGGCGGTGCGGATCACACGCGCGGTTCCGTCTGGCGCTCGTTCGAGGATCGAATTTGCGAGCACCGGGAGGCGCCGGCCGTCTGCGCACACAATTTCGAGCGCAATCTCGTGGGCCACACCTTGCATTTGCAGCATCGGCGCGTAGTGGGTCTCGTGGTAGATGCGACCGCCCACGCTCAACAACGACGCGAATGTCCGCCGGCCGACGAGCTCGTCGGACCGAAAACCGGTCAACGTCAGCATCGTTTCGTTCACCCTGATGATCGTTCCATCGGGCGCGGTGGACAGGTAGCCACACGGCGCGCGCTCGTACAACTCGGCAGCGGCGTCGAGTGCGGCGCGGAGGGCTTCTGGGGATTCGTCCGCGTTCACCGGTCCTTCAGCGAATGAATGCCGCGATTGCCGCGGCTGTTTCGTCGGGAGCGCTGAGATTCGGACAGTGCCCCGTCGCCTCCAACATCACGAATGAACTGTTGGCGATCGCATCGTGTACGAACTCGCCGACGGCAACCGGTGCGATGACGTCGTCGGTGCATTGCAACACCATCGTCGGTGTGCTCACGCGAGCGAGGTCGCGCCGGTTGTCCGACATGAACGTCACTGTCGCGAAGCGATGAGCAATCCTTGGGTCGGCGCGACAGAAGCTGGCCGTGAGTTCATCGCCGAGCTCAGGACGCCCGGGGTTACCCATGATCATCGGAGCGATCGAACTCGACCATCCGAGATAGTTGCTCTCGAGCGACGCGAGTAGCTCCTCGATGTCCTGCTCGGTGAAACCGCCGACGTATGACCCGTCGTCAATGTAGCGCGGTGACGGGCCTACGAGCACAAGCTTGTCGAAGCGCTCGGGCTCGGCGATCGCCGCCAGCACACCAATCATCGACGACACCGAATGCCCGACGAACACCACGTGCTCGAGCTCCAACTCGTGGCAAATCTCGGCAACGTCGGCCGCGTACCCGTCAAGCGTCGAGTAGCGCGCAGCGTCGTATGCGGAACTGTCCGAGCCGCCTGAGCCGACGTGATCGAACAACACGACGCGAAACTCGTCCTCGAACTTGGGCGCGACAAAGCGCCACATGTGCTGATCACACCCGAAGCCATGAGCGAACAGCAGTGGCTGGCCGTCGCTTCGGCCCGACACCTTCACGTTGTTGCGCTCGATGACGGACATGGCGCAACATTATCGGTCACAGGTCGGCGTCTGGTTCCAATCGGTTCACGAACACCCACCCACCCACTGTCATAGAGCCGGAGTTGAGCAAATGTCCGTTGAACAGCCAATCGGAGACGCGGTGCTCTACGTGTCGTCCAACGTGCAGCCACAGGTGCTCGACGCTTTCAACGACTGGTGCGACACGATCCACCACTTCGACACAATGCGGATCGACGGCTTTCTGAGCCTGCGCCGCCTCCATCTCGTCGATGGCGTGATCGACATCGACGCTCCGGAGTTTCCGATCCTCACCCTCTATCAAGTCGAAAAGGCGAGCGACGCCGACTTCAGCACACCGTCCTATGCGCACCACAGCGCTACATACACACCACCGCCCGCTGGCGTGGTCGACGCGATCAGCTACGAGCGCACCGTGTACCAGCGCGACGGGCAATTGGCCGCGGGCACGCAACCCGTCGGTGATGCCTGTGTCACCCTCGTCGGCGTCAACGGACCCTGGCTGGCTGCCGCGGCCACGACGGCATCCGAGACGGCAGGATTTCTCTGTGCCTATCGCGTCGCCAATGAGCAGCGCGCCGTCTTGCTCGTCGACGTCGAAGAAGAAGCCACCGGGCGTGAAGTACTGGCGGCGCTGTCCGCGATCCGACACGACGGTCAGCGCCACTCGGTCCAACTCTTTTCACAGGTGTTCCCGCGCTCCGGGGTGCTCGTACGCGACCGCGTACTCCGGACGTGAACATCGAGCCTTGACGTGGGCGCGAGTGCTTTGTACGTTCGTCGACGGCGTCGATCGGTAGCGCCTTGGGGGTTGGGCAGTGAGGGCCGTTCAGTTGGACGCCGAATGATGTTGCGACTTCAGCCCGACGCGCTCATCGCAACCGCGATCGACCAGACCGGGCTCGAGGATTTCGGCGGCGACAGCTACCGCGAAGGCCTCGAGATCTACTGCGAGTCGGTGTCGACCGACGCGCAACTCAACGGTTTCGGCGCCATGGCAATCCCCGGCAGCGTCGTGTCGGCTCTCGCGAACCGGCTGCGGGTGATCGACTGGGCGACACGACATCCGGAAGTCGCCGAAGAACGGATCGACGCGCCGTGGATCGTGATCGGCATCTTCCGCGCGGGCACGACGTTGCTCAGCTATCTACTCGAAAAGGACGAGCGGTCGCGGCCGCTGCTGCGCTGGGAAGCCGGCAACAGTGTGCCGCCTTCACAGGGCGACCACCGGCGCGATCCGCGGGTCGAGGCGGTCCGCGCCGGCGCCGAAACACTCGACAAGATCAACCCGCGCGTCAAGATCGTGCAGAGCGAGGAACCCGACGGCCCGACCGAATGTATCTCGGTGTTGAACCAGGACTTCAAGAGCCTTGCCTGGGAAGCGGTCGCGAACGTGCCCGCCTATGGTCAGTGGTTGCGCGCCACCGATCACCGCTCCGCGTACGACTATCACCGCCTCATGCTCCAGACCCTGCAAAGCGGCGGCGTGCGCGGACGATGGTCGCTCAAGAGTCCGCACCACGCCATGCGACTCGACGCGCTCCACGCGGTGTATCCCGACGCACGACTCGTTGTCCTGCACCGCGATCCTGTCGTGTTGTGCGCGTCGGTGTGCAGCCTCATCACGACGCTCACTTCGACGTTCAGCGACGCCGACCATGTCGCCTACATCGCGCGCCACTGGACGCAGATGCTCGAAGACTCGATCGAGGGCATCGATGCATTCCAAGCAGCGAACCCCGACGTCAAGCTTCATCACGTCTACTACGCAGACTTGGCGCGCGATCCACTCGACACGATGCGCCGCACCTACCAAGCCTTCGGCGACGTGCTCGGTGGACAAGCACTCGATGCAATGACCGCGCACGTCGAGTCGCATCCCAAAGGCCGCTTCGGGCGCCACGGCTACGACCTCGCCGAGTTCGGCCTCGACGCCGACGCGATCAGGGAACGATTCTCCGGATACGTATCGCGTTACGAAGTTCCCCTCGAGCACGGGCGCTGAACGCCTGACTGGCCGGCTTGGGCGGGCTCTTCTGATCCAGACTGGGCGCCCAGTCAGAGCATCGGCGAGCATGCGGTCATGAGCGGCGCAGCAGACCTCTTCGGCATCCAGGAACGCAAGGCACTTGTCGTGGGCGGCGGGTACGGCATGGGCCGTGAAACCTCGCTCCACCTCGCGATAGCGGGCGCCGATGTCGCCGTCGCCGATCTCGACATCTCCCGCGCCGAGGGTGTCCGCGACGAGATCATCGCGGTCGGGCCGCATGCGTACGCGCTCACCGGCGACGTCACCGATCGTGCGGTGGCCGAAAGTCTGGTGCAGGCCGCGCACGATGCGCTGGGTGGGCTCGACATCGTCGTCAACATCGTCGGCGCGGCGACCTTCGCCCTGATTCTCGACATCGACGACGATGCGTGGGATATGCAGCTCACGTTGAACGTGCGTCAGCAACTCAACGTGGCGCGTGCTGCCGCTCAGCTGATGATCGCAGCCAACACACCGGGCGCCATAGCGATGGTCGCGTCGGTGAGTGGCATCTACGCCGCGCCCTTGCACGGTGCCTATGGCGCAGCCAAGGCCGCGCTCATGTCACTCGTGCGCACGATGTCTCAGGAGTGGGGCGGCTACGGCATCCGCGTCAACGCGGTCGCTCCCGATGGCATCGCCACGCCGCGCGTGCGCGCCGGCTTCGAGGCCCGCGGTGCCGACATGTCGCACCTCGCCCGCGATACGTCGCTCAAGCGCCACGGTGAGCCCCGCGACATCGCCGGGGCGCTTCTCTTCCTCGTTTCCGACCTGGGCGCGTTCGTCACAGGGCAGACGATCATCGTCGACGGTGGCGTGCATGCCTCCATGCCACACAAGATGGAGGCCTTCGAAGAAGGATGAGTGAGGGAGCTCGCGGCGCGAGGTCGCGGTGTGGCGTGTGGGAGGCTGGGGCGTGTCTCGGCTCGTAACGAAGACTCGCTCCCGCCTCGGATGATCGTCGCCGGTTCCGCAACGAACTGAGGATCAATCGGCTCCTGCGCGGCTATCGAGGGCCGATGAGAACGCCGGCGTTAGTCGCCTTCGACGTACGACATCGAAGCCTCACGTTCACGGCGGTCCATGGCGAACCGCTCGGCCCGAAGTATCCAATCGCGCTCTCTATCGAGTCGATCGATGCCGTTGTCGAGCTAGCTGACGGTCTACACGGATTCAATCCAGAGCGACGATGGCTGCGGAAGTTCAACGCCGAGCTGGCCTATATCCCGACGGCTACGACTTGGCCTTCTTGTGGTTCAGCCTCGTCGATGTCAACCACGGACGAGAACGAGTCGAAAGCCACGTCGGCACCCGCGCCGAACCGTCGTTCTTGCTCTCCGCCCTACTCATCCAGCTCTGGCATCAGTGGTACGTGCCCGCAGAGTTTCGCGACAGACACCTTTCCACACGTGACGAACTCATCGAACGCCTCTGCGGCTGGCTGCCGAAGTTGTGCAAACAATTCGCGGCGCATAGCAGGTCGTCCGGCCGTATCGTGAGCATCGTGGCGCGTGCGCTCGGCATCATTTCTCAACGGGCTGGCATCCAGTACACGTGTATGACGAGTCCCGGGGGGACGATCGAGGAGGAGACCGAAATCTCCGTTCCGACGTCGCAGACGGATCGTGGAGCACAGTTGACCTGGTTGCTCAAGGAATCGGAGAAGTTGCTGCGCCGACTCCGCCCGGACGTCGTGTACGTGAAGAAGTCCGCCAGCGGGCAACGACAGTCCTCGCGTGAGCAACATGAGGTTGAGGCGGTCCTCCAGGTTGCCGCGCACCGAGTGGGTATCGCGTGCGCAATACGGACGACCGAGCAAGTCCGTGCCGCCCATGTCCCAAAGGCGAAGGGGGCGTACAACGAGCTACTCGAGCGGCGGGATATCAAGACTCGCAGCAACAAGAACCGCCGAGAGCGGTACTTGTATGCGTTGACCGCTCTTGGCCAGCTGCCCCAAGATGAGCAGGAAACATAAGTCGAGCAGCACGTCAAGTACCGACAAGATCAAGTGTTGTACTGGCGTTCCACTTGATCCGGAAATCACACCACGGGTCTTGGCTGGCGGGGCAGGTTTCGAACCTGTGACCTCCTGATCCGCGCGACGGCACGCCAGTGGTCGGGCATCACAATCCGGTCCGCTGGAGACGGGGCACCGACTAAAAGCTGTTCAATTGCTTGATCGGCGAGAGGACGCAGCGTGAACGGTTTGAAGTCGGTGCGACGCGTACTAGTCACGTCGGTGACGCTGTCGGTCCTCCTCGTTGGTTGCGACACTGATGAAGTTCAAGCTCAGCCTGGAACGCTGATGGACGCGATTGAGCGCGGGCAGACGGACGAGGCATTGCGTCTGATCCGATCAGGGTCAACAGATCCGATGACGGCCGACCCACCGCCGTATTCACGGGCGCATTTGGA
>JBDSMH010000016.1:0-20259 GCA_039915945.1 Acidimicrobiales bacterium
ACGTGCGCGACAGCGTGGCCTTCCTCGCGGACTCGTCGCACGAGCAACCGGCGACCATAAACAGTGAGACGGGCATTACGGTGAGACACCGAAGACCTCCTGGATTGTGAAGCGGCAAACTCCACAAGACCCGGACGTCTTCACTCATGTCAACCCGTCACCAACCTCCTGGCCGGGTACAACTAGCCGCCGGCGAGGGTGGTCGTCGGTGCCGTGGTGGTCGTCGTCGGCGGCGGAGCACCCACGGTGATCGTCACCGTGTCATTCGCGCTGCGCGCCGGCAGGCCAGTCTCCTGGATGACAACTCCAACCGTGGTGCCAACCACCGGCAGCGATCCCTGCGTGAATCGGATGTCAACCGTCGCCGTGTTGGACGGACCGACGAAGGTGGCTCCGAGTGGCAACACCCACGAGTACGAGAACGGGCCCAAACCGTTGGTCACGACTGCGGTGAACCGCACCGTGGTCGGCGCGGTGTAGGGCCCTGGAGTGACGACGCTGATGACGACTGAAGGCGCGGGCGGCGCTACCACGGTCTGTGCTCGCTGCGGTGCCGCATCGACGCGGCCGAGCGCATCAGTAACGGTGAGATTCACCATGTGCGTGCCCGGAGTAGCGAAGGTGACCGAAGGCGACGGTCCGCCCGCACTCGGGGGCGTACCACCCGAGAAGGACCAGGCGTACGACAAGGGGGCGACGCCACCCGTGACGGTGGCCGAGAAGGTGACCGCTTGACCGGCAACGACCGTCGCGGGCACGGGAGCGTTGATAGTCGCCGTGGGCGGCACCGGGTTGACCAAGAGCGAGCGCGTGGCGGACACCGGAAGATTGCCGGGGTTGGACTCAGTCAGCGTCACTGTGTAGGTGCCGGCGACCGCGTAGACGTGTGCCGGCGGGTTGAGGCCGGAGAACGCGGCGCTGCCGTCACCGAAGTTCCAGGTCACCACCGTCGCGGGGCCACCGGTCGAGGTGCGCACGAATTGCGCGGACCCTCCGGCGGTGATCGACGCGGGCCCGGTGAACGAAGGGATCGGCGGCGGCGGAGTCGGCGCGACAAGCACCATACGGGTCGCAGTTGTCACCCCGGCGGCGTTGCCTACCGTCAAGGTCACGATGTAGCTGCCGGCGACGGTGTACACCTTGGTCGGGTTGGCGACCGGCGACGGCGGGCTGCCATCACCGAAGTCCCATGACACGGTCGTCGCGGGACCGCCGGTCGACGTGTTGGTGAACGTGATGGTCTCGAGGGCCACCGGGGCGGGCGGCGCGTAGGTGAACGCTGCTACCGGCGCGGGCGGGCTGACCGCCACCGGCCGCACGATGGTGCTCGTGCCGGTTTCGTTGGTCACGGTCAAACGCACCGAATACGTACCGGCGAGCGCATAGACCTTGGTCGGATTGCGCACCGTCGACACCGTCAGGTCGCCGAAATCCCACGCCCACGTCGTCGGCGTGCCGCCGGTCGATGTGTCGTTGAACTGCACCGTGCCACCGATGAGGGGCACCGCCGGCAGGAACGTGAATGCGGCAACGGGGGCCGCGGGGCGGACCACGATCGATCGCAGCGTCGAGTTGGTGCCAGCGCGATTGACGACGGTGAGGCGCACCTGGAACGTGCCGGTGCGGGCGAACGTGTGTGTGGCGTTGCGCTGCGTGGACTCGGGGGTGCCGTCACCGAAATCCCAGCGCCACTCCGACGGTGGTCCACCGGTGGAGGTGTCGGTGAATTGCACCGCAGTCGCGGTATCGGGCGAGATCGGGGCAAAGCTGAACGACGCGATCGGTGCCGGTATGTTCGGCAACACGCGCACCACCGCAGTCGCGGTGTCGGATCCTTCACTGTTGGTGACGCGCATCGTCACCGTGTAGGTGCCGGCGTTGGGCCACGACTTGACCACACTCGGGCCCGACCCGCCTTGGCCGTCGCCGAAATCCCACGTAGTGCTGGTCGGATTGTTGATCGACAGGCTCGTGAAGCGCACGCCTTCGCCTTCTTCGACAAGCGCGGCCGAGGCCGACAGACGCGCCACCGGCGGGAGCACGCGCTCGCGAATCGTCACCTGCAGCACGGCGGAGTTACTGCCTGCGGAGTTGGATGCCGTGAGCGTCACGGAATACGTGCCGGGAAGGCTCCACGAATGGCGGATCGATGCACCGGAGCCGCTCACGCGATCGCCAAAGTCCCATTTGAGATCGGTGGCGTTGCCCGACGTGCGTGAGAAGAACGAGAGGCTCTGGCCGACGGTCGCCGACGTGGCGGATGCTTCGATCAACGCGGTCGGCGGCACCACTTTGTCGAAGACCGTGATCGGTATCTGTGTGGTGTCGGTGCCCTCGCCGTTGGTCGCAGTCAACGTCACGATGTAGGTGCCGGCATTCGGCCACGACTTCGTGACGACCGACCCGTTCTGCGTGGAGTTGTCGCCGAAGGTCCACCGCAACTCGGTGGGGTTGCCGATCGATCGATCGGTGAACGTCACCGCCACACCGACTTCGACTCGTTGCGCGCTGTAGCTGAAGTCGGCCTTGGGCCGCACCTTGGTTTCGGGTTTGATCACTTCGATCGTCGCGCTCGCCCGCGAACTCAACGTGGCGTTGTCGACGCGCAACGACACGGTGTAGGTGCCGGCGGTCTTCCACGCCTTTTCGACCTTCGCGCCCGAGCCGAAGGTGCCGTCGCCGAAGTCCCACGTCCATGCCGTGGGATTGCCAGTGGATCGGTCGGTGAACGTGACGACCTGATCCACGTTGACAACGCTCGAGGTGAAGGTGAAGTCGGCGGCGAGCGTGTCGGCGACGTTGTCGGGTTCGATGGCGGCGTTGGTGCCGGACCCGCCCTGACCCGAACCGCGCACGGAGTTGCTACCCGCCCCACCCGTGCCGGTTCCCGGCGCGGCGCCCTCGCCCTCGGCGTTCTCCCCCGAACCCTGGCCGCCCGAAGAGCCTCCGGGGTTCGACGTGCTGCTCTGCGGTAGAGCGTCGCCGGTCGCTCCGGTGCGGGGGCCACCACCGGGGCCGGTGGCACTCGTGAGCGCGGCGTTGGCGTTCTTGTCGATGCGGCGCACGACACCGCCGTCGTTGATCACCAGGGTTTGGTCGGAGGCGGCGTCGTTGACCCACAACACACCGCCCTTGCCGAAGAGATCGAAGGGGTGGCCGGCCTGCGCGACGGGGATGCGGCGCACGAGCGCGGCGTCGCTCAGCCGGAACACGGCGACCTCGCCGCTGCGATAGAGCGGGACGAAGGCGTTGTTGCCGTAGGTGACCGGGACACCGTCGGCGCCGCGCAGGTCGTCGAGCTTGGCCGCATGACACTCGTTGCTCACGGGATCGGTGATGGTGATGGTGCCCTGCTCGGGTGCGACCACGACCACGTGCGTGGACGAAGGCGCCTGCGTCGACAGCAGCGGGGCGGTGAGCTCACCGCTGAGGCAGCGCTTGGTGCCGAGCGAACCGCGCGCTTTGATCTCGCGCAGTTGCAGCGGATCGGGGCTCACGCCGTAGGCCCGCTCGCCCGCACCGGCGACACTGACCAAATCGATGGAGTTGGGGATGTCGACGACGGAGTCGGTGACGACGCGCAAGCCACTGCCGGCCACACCGATGAGCGCACCGGAGGGATCGAGCACGGCCGAGCCAAGCGGGGACGCCAGCGACACGGGTTCGCCGGCGGCGCCGGTCATCGTGTCGAGGGGATAGACCGCGTTGCCGGTGATGAGCCGGGCGAATTTGCCGAACGCACGAAGCGACGCACCGCTGTCGACGCCGGGCACGGTGCTGCGAGTACCGACGGCCTGCAGGCGCCCGTCGACGAAGGCGACCTCGCCTTTGGAACGATTGAGTGCGAACGCGTTGGAGCCGCTCTGCGCCACCTGTATGTCGTCGCCGACGCCCGACAGCGGCAGCCGCGCCAGTACTTCACCCGTGACGCCGTTGACCTGCAGGATCTGGCCCGCGAGCGAACTCGCGACCCAAGCGGTCGGATCACGCAGGTCGATCTGATCGGATCGGCTGTCGCCGACACGAAGTACCAGACCCGCGACCAGGGCGATCATTACGCCGATCACGACTCGCTGGGCCCACGGGGGGGCCACGCGCGACTTGTCCATACTCCCTCTCACTCGCCTCGAAGAACTCTATCGCGCCTGTCCAGTCAGCACGAGGGGTGGTTTTTCGGGTGAGAACGCCTACTCGGCGTTGTGTTCACGCTGTCTGATCACGTCGAACGCGTCGTCACCGACGTAGTCGGGCGCCGGATCGGCACCGGCCGCAAGGGTCGTCACGCCCGACAGTACGAGCGCGAATTCGTAGCCCAGCGCCCGTGCGAACCGGCCGTCGGTGTCGGGGCGGTCGCCGACCACGACGGCGGACCGGTCGCGCCCGAGGCGCCGCCACACCGTCTCGCACATCGGCCCGTACGGCTTGCCCGCGACCGTCGCAGTTGCGCCCGTCGCCGTGGTGACCGCCGCCAGCAATGCGCCGCCGCCGGGCAACAGTCCGTCGGTCGACGGGTAGGTCGCGTCGTCGTTGGTGGCGACGAGCCGCGCGCCCGCCCACACGGCTCGGCAGGCCGCCGTGAGCCGGGCGTAGTCGAACTCGGGGTGATAGCCGACGACCACCACGTCGGACGGGCCCTCGGTGACGACGACCGCGCCACGTGCCGTCAACGCTTCGACGACACCGGGTCCAGCGCACGCGAGTACGCGCTCCCCCGCCTCGACCAACTCGGCCGCGGCCATTGCGGAGGTGATCACACGTCCGGTGGCATCGATGCCGAGGCCGGCCAACTTCGCTTCCTGATCGGCGAGGCGCGAGTAGGAGAAGTTCGTCACGAACAACACGTCGAGACCCGCGGCGATCACCTGCTGTGCCCCCCGGACTCCTCCGGCGATGGGGGTATCGCCGCGCCAGATCACGCCGTCGAGGTCGAAGACCCATGCCCGCATTCGTTCGTGCCTTTCGTTTACGCGCATTTCGTGCGCCAAAGCTGATCGCTCGCCACAGCAGTCTGATAGGACAACGCGGTGGCCCGTTTCGACGCCTTCCGCGGTATTCGCTACGACCTCGACACGGTACGGATCGATGACGTGGTCGCCCCACCGTACGACGTCGTCACCCCCCGACGCCGGGCCGAGCTCGCGGCGCGTTCACCGTATTCGGTCGTACATGTCGATCAGCCCGAACAAGATCGCGGTGAGGTTGCCTATACCGATGCCGCGGCGACTTTTCGCCAGTGGCGCGACGAGGGCGTGCTCGTCACCGATGCCGCGCCGTCGATGTACATCTACCGCATGGACTACCGCGACGACACCGGCCGATCGACGCGCACCATCGGCGTGATCGGCGCGCTCGAGGTGACGCCCGCATCCGACGGCGCGGTGCTCCCTCACGAACAGACCACCCCCAAAGCCAAGACCGATCGCCTGTCGCTGATCCGCGCCACCAAGGCCAACCTGTCGCCGATCTGGGGTCTCTCCCCCGCGGTCGGGCTCACGTCGTTGCTCGAGCTCGACCGGCCCGCCGCTGCGCAATGGCAGGCATCCGACGGTGCCCACCATCGCATGTGGCCGGTCGACGACCCCGCACTGCTCGAGCAGATCACGCGATCGATCGCGAGCGCGCCGGTGCTCATCGCCGACGGCCATCACCGCTTCGAAGTGTCGCTGCAGTACCGGCGCGAGCAACGCGACGCGCACAGCGACCGTCCCGGTCCCTATGACTCGGTGATGGCCTTCGTCGTCGAGTTGGCCGAAGACGAATTGAGCGTGCTGCCCATCCACCGATTGATCGACGGGCTACCGGCGGATTACTCCAGCACCGACGCGCTCGATCACTACTTCACGCTCGCGCCGATCGTGGTCGATCCGTCCACCATCGCCCGGCAAATGGCGGCGTCGGGCACGCTGACGCTCATCACGGCTGCCGGCGCCTGGTCGATGGCACCCAAACCCGACGCGATGCGCGCCGTCCGCGATCTCGACTCGAGCCGACTCGACCGCGCGTTGACGTCGTTCCCCGAACACGCCTTGACGTTTCAGCACGGCGTCGACCACGTGATCGCGGCCGTGCGCGACGGTCGGGCGCAAGCCGGTGTGTTGTTGCGACCCGTGCCGCTCCCGCAGATCGAAGCGATCGCCCACGGCGGCGAACGCATGCCACCGAAGTCGACGTTCTTCAATCCAAAGCCCAGCACGGGCGCGGTGTTCATGTCGGTCGAGTAGCCGGCCGCTCGCAGGTGGTCACATTGGCCGCGATACTCCGCTGCTATTCGACGGTCCAGGTGGCGCCGGAAAGCAGCAACTTCTTGAGGTCGCCGGGGCCGGAACGCTCTTGGGCAACCGCGAGTTGACGCTGCGTCTCTTCGGCGTACTCGGGACGTTGCACGTCGCGGAACACACCGATCGGCGTCGGCACATGCACGCTCGTCGCCAAACGCGCGAGCGCGAATGCCAATGCCGGATCTTCGCGTGCCTCGTCGTGGACCAGGATGGCGTCTTCGCCCACCGAAGCGACGTCGACGATCTGCGCGTGGCCCTGCGCGTTCATGATGACGCCGTGTTCTTTTTCGGCGCCGAATCGGATCGGCTGGCCGTGCTCCAAGCGAATGAGCATCGTGTCGCGGTTTTGCTTCGTCGTGATCTCGGCGAACGCTCCGTCATTGAAAACGTTGCAATTCTGGTAGACCTCGACGAAGGACGAACCCTTGTGGTGGTACGCGCGACGGAACATCTCCATCATGTGATCGCGATCCATGTCGTGGGTGCGAGCGACGAACGTCGCTTCGACACCGAGTGCAACCGACAGCGGGTTGAACGGCTGATCGAGTGAACCCATCGGCGTCGACTTGGTGATCTTGCCGACCTCGCTCGTGGGCGAATACTGACCCTTGGTCAAGCCGTAGATCTGGTTGTTGAACAACAAGATCTTGAGATTGACGTTGCGCCGCAGTGCGTGAATGAGGTGGTTGCCGCCGATCGACAACATGTCGCCGTCACCGCCCACGACCCACACGCTCAACTCGGGCCGGGCCAAGGCCAGGCCGGTGGCGATGGCCGGCGCGCGGCCGTGGATGCTGTGCAGGCCATAGGTGTTCATGTAGTACGGGAAGCGCGCCGCGCAACCGATACCGGACACGAACACCGTGTCTTCGCGCCGCACCCCGAACTCGGGCATCAACATCTGCACTGCCGCGAGGATCGAATAGTCGCCGCACCCCGGGCACCAGCGAACCTCTTGGTCGCTCGACCAGTCGCGGCGGGTAGTGGTGGGTGCGTCAGTCATTGATGGCTCCGGAAATTGCTTGATAGAGCTCGGCCGTCGAGAACGGCTGGCCCATGACCTTGGATATGGCCTGCGCATCGACCAGGAAGTCGCTGCGAATCATCTTGACCAACTGCCCGAGGTTCATCTCGGGCACGAGGATCTTCGGGTAGCGCTTGAGCAGATCGCCGAAGTTCTTGGGGAACGGATTGAGATGGACGAGGTGGATGCGAGCCACCTTCATGCCCTCGTCGCGCGCCCGGTTGACCGCGGCGGTGATCGCACCCCACGTCGAACCCCAGCCGACCACGAGCACCTCGGCGTCAACGTCGCCTTCGAGCAACGCGTCGGGGATGTCGTTGGCGATCTGGGCCACGCGAGCGGCTCGCAGATGCACCATGTGGGCGTGGTTTTCGGGGTCGTAGCTGATGTTGCCCGACCCGTCTTCTTTCTCGATGCCGCCGATGCGGTGCATGAGGCCCGGCGTACCGGGCAACGCGAGGTCGCGGGCGAGGTTCGCGTCGCGAACGTACGGCCAGAACACCTCGGTGCCGTCGGCGTTGACATGGTTTGGCGCGGACGCGTAAGAGATCGAGATGTCGGGCAACGAGTCGACATCAGGCAGGCGCCAGGGCTCGGTGCCGTTGGCGAGGTAGCCATCGGTCAACAAGATCACCGGCGTGCGGTATTTCAACGCGATGCGGGACGCCTCGATGGCGACTTCGAAGCAATGCGACGGGCTGTAGGCGGACACGATCGGCATCGGTGATTCGCCGTGGCGTCCGTACATCGCCATCAACAGATCGGCGGCTTCGGTCTTCGTCGGAAGGCCCGTCGATGGGCCACCGCGCTGCACATCGATGATGATGAGCGGCAACTCGAGGCTCACCGCGAGACCCATCGTCTCGCCCTTGAGCGCCATACCCGGACCGGACGTGGTCGTGTAGGCGAGGTGACCGCCGTAGGCCGCGCCGAGCGCCGTGCCGATGGCGGCGATCTCGTCTTCGGCCTGCATGGTGCGCACACCGAAGTTCTTGTGCTTGGACAGCTCGTGCAACACGTCGGACGCCGGCGTGATCGGGTAGGAACCCAAGAAGACCGGCAGCTTCGCGCACTGGCCCGCAGCGACGATGCCCCACGCCAGCGCGGTGTTGCCGTTGACGTTGGTGTAGACGCCCGGCTCGAGGCGAGCGGGACGCACTTCGAATACATGGTCGAACAGCTCGGCCGTCTCACCGAAGTTGAAGCCGGCCTTGAACGCCGCAAGGTTGGCCTTGAGGACGAGCTCGTTCTTCGCGAAGCGCGACTCGATCCACTTGATCGTCGTTTCGACGGGGCGCGTGTACATCCACGTGATGAGACCGAGCGCGAAGAAGTTCTTGGAGCGGTCGGCATCGCGTGGCTTGACACCCAGTTGCGCGCAGACCTCTTTGGTGATCGAGGTCATCGGCACGCGATAGAGCGTGTAGGCCTTGAGCGAGTCGTCGTCGAGCGGGTTGCCGTCGTAGCCGGCCTTCTTGAGGTTGCGCTCGTCGAAGGTGTCTTCGTTGACGATCAGCGTGCCACCGAACTCGAGCGTGTTGATCGAGGCCTTGAGCGCGGCAGGGTTCATCGCGACCAAAACGTTGGGCTCGTCGCCCGGCGTCGTGATGTCGTAGTCGGAGATGTGCACCTGGAACGCGGAGACGCCGGCGAGCGTGCCGGCTGGCGCGCGAATCTCGGCCGGGAACTCTGGGAACGTCGCCAGGTCGTTGCCGAACTGCGCGCTCGCACTGGTGAATCGTTCACCGGTGAGTTGCATTCCATCGCCGGAATCGCCGGCGAACCGGATGACCACGTGGCTGATGGTGCGCGTGGGCATGACTCGTGGAGCTGTGTCGGTCACTCCACCCCCCTTGGTGGGCAGAAGTTGCGTTCGCCATGAATCAGACGAGCGCGAGCATGTACGGAACTTGTACGTTCACTCTACACAGCGACCCCCACTTGTCAGTGCATCGAGGGGCCTAAAACGGGCACACGCGAGTGAACCTCGGTGGCGTCGGTCGTAGTGGGTTTTCTACGGCCGAACGCCCTCGCGGTTCAGGCGATGGTCACATCGCGATCGAGATAGACGTCTTGGATCGCGTTGAGCAGCTCGACGCCTTCGGCCATGGGGCGTTGGAAGGCCTTGCGACCGGAGATGAGCCCCATGCCGCCTGCTCGCTTGTTGATGATGGCGGTCTTGACGGCCGCCGCCATGTCGCCCGCGCCCTTGGATTCGCCACCGCTGTTGATCAGGCCAATGCGGCCCATGTAGCAGTTGGCGACCTGCCAACGGCACAGGTCGATCGGGTTGTCGGTGCTCAACTCGCTGTACACGAGCTTGCTGGTCTTGCCGTAGCCCTCGAACGCGTTGAAGCCGCCGTTGTTCTCGGGCAGCTTCTGTTTGATGATGTCGGCCTCGATGGTCACGCCGAGGTGATTGGCCTGGCCGGTGAGGTCGGCCGACACGTGGTAGTCGACGCCGTCCTTCTTGAACGACGAGTTGCGCAGGTAGCACCACAACACGGTGAACATGCCCCGCTGATGCGCCTCGGCGAAGGCCGCGCTGACCTCGTGGATCTGGCGGGTGGCCTCGTCGGAACCGAAATAGATCGTCGCGCCGACGCCGGCGGCACCGAGGTCGTAGGCCTGCTGCACCGAGCCGAACATGACCTGGTCGAACTTGTTGGGATACGTCATCAACTCGTTGTGGTTGAGCTTGACGATGAACGGGATGCGGTGCGCGTAACGGCGCGAGACGATGCCGAGCACGCCGAAGGTCGTGGCCACTGCGTTGCAACCACCCTCGATCGCCAACTCGACGATGTTCTTGGGGTCGAAGTAGCGCGGGTTGGGTGCGAACGACGCCGCGGCCGAGTGTTCGATGCCCTGGTCGACCGGGAGGATCGACACATAGCCCGTGCCGCCGAGACGGCCGTTGGACAGCAGTGATTGCAGGTTGCGCATCACCTGGGGCGAGCGGTCGCTCTGGGCGAAGACGCGGTCGATGTAGTCGGGGCCGGGCAGGCTCAGGTCATCGCGTGAGATGGCCTTCGACTCGTAGCTCAGCAGTTGTTCGGCTTCGTCGCCGAGCAGGCTCTGTACGTCCACAGTGGTGCTCCTCGAGCAGGTGAATGCGAGTTTCTTTGCCGGATGCGCACACTACGCGCCCGAGCGGCGTCGCTACATCATGCGCGCGAGGCCGCCGGGAAAGCGTAGAGCCACGACCCGCCCGATGCCTGGGTCAAAGGCCCTATCCGGGGTGAACGGGCCCCGTCGTCACCCTCCCGACAGGACCTCGATGGCGTGATCGAGGGCTTTGCTCACCTGCGCCCGGCGGCGGGCGGGTACGACGCGGCTGGCGACGACCTCAGTGCGGCTCTGGGTCGAGCCACCGACCCGGAAGAAGCGCTTGCGGACCCGCCCGATGACGACGACCTCGTCGTCGGGCACGACGGCACAGGCGGTGTCGAATACGACGATCGGGACGGATTCGAGCGTCTCGTCGGACGTCCGCACCGCCAATTCGAACGAAATGACCTGTTGTCCCGAGGACAGCGACCGGGCCACCGGATCGTCTCGGACCAGACCTTGCACAACTACGAGGTTCACGTTGGTACTCCCGCGCTCGCCCGCCGCATCGTTGCGACGGGGGTGAATCTGACTGCGAGGGGAGCTCGAGGATCACCTTACCGAGGGGGTACGACAGCGTTGTTTCAGCGCAGCTGGGCCGCTCGTTCGGCGGCGTCCGCGAAGCCGGGATCTTTGGTGGCGATCCAACGGAACAACTCGCGGGCTTTCACCGATGCGCCGGACCGTTCGTAGAGATCAGCCAACGCGTAGCCCCGGCGCAACTGGTGCTCACGGGGGCGAGGCGACAATTCCCAACCCTTTTCCAGCAAGGCCAACGCACCGCGCAGATCGCCCTGATCGGCCAACGCACCCGCGGCAACGATGCGGCCTTCGTTGACCAGATCGCCCGACGGCGAATAGTCGCGCACCTCGTGCCAGAGCTCTTCGACATCGCTCCATCGCTTCAGCGCGCGATACGCGTCGGCGAGGACGGGGTTCTGCTCGGGCGAGCCGGCCATTTCGCGGAAGGCCTCGAGTTCGACGATGGCCAATTCCCATTTGCGCAAGCGGTACAACGTCAGACCGAACAACTCGCGCACTTCGGGCACCGACTTGGCCATGCGAGCCAGTGGAGCCAACGTGCGGCGCGCATCGTCGTAGCGCTCTGCTGCGAACGCTCGCTTGGCTTCCTCGACGCGCCGTACTGCAGTGGGCGCTTGGCGAGGTCCGACCGCTTCGGAAAGCGCCTTGCGCAGATCCACCGCGCCGACAGGTCGAGCCGGCAATGGCGTACGCGGGACGTTGGACATCACCTTCGGCTTGCGCGAGCCCTTTTTGCGGGCGCGGGCCGGCGTCTCGTCGTAGAGCGGACGGGGGATGTCGCGTGTCGGGGGACGGCGGGGCACGCGCGGTTCGGGCGGCGGCACGCTGTCGTCGGTCCATTCCTTGCGCGCCGGGCGTGACGACACATCGCGTCGCGGATCGTTGAGGAACGACGCGGCTTTGCGGGCTACGCCTCCCCATGATGGAGGCGGCTCACGGCGAGCCACCGCGGCCTCTGAATACCGACCGTCGCGTCCGCGGGGCGGACCACTACTGCCGCTGCCGCGGCCCTCGCTCGAACGGGGCCGATCGAATCCGCCGGAGCGCGGACGATCAGAACCGGTACGCGGACGATCAGAACTACCAGTGCGCGGGCCCGCCGAACGCGGACGATCAGAGCTTGCGGTGCGCGGACGATCAGAGCTTGCGGTACGCGGACGATCCGAACCACCACTGCGCGGTCGATCCGAACTCGCGGTGCGCGGACGATCACTGCGCGGTCGATCCGAACCACCAGTACGCGGCCCCGCCGAACGCGGACGATCAGATCCACCAGTACGCGGCCCCGCCGAACGCGGACGATCAGATCCACCAGTACGCGGCCCAGCCGAACGCGGGCGATCCGAACTCGCGGCCCGTGCCGTCCCACCTCGAGGCCCAGCGGATCGCGGACGATCACCGTCGGCGCGTCGAGGACCGCGGCCGGTCAGCTTTTCTTCTTCTTCGTCCGGGCGGCGACGAGCCGGCCGGGCAGGCCGATCACTCGACGGGCGCCGCGCGGGACCAGTGGACGGACGCTTGCGAATCGGCATAACAGAGCGAGGCTAGGGCCCAGGCAGGCCGTTTACGCGACCGCAGGTCGATTCGCGGGTGTCAGTCGTCCTGTGCCTGACGCCGCGCCGCGAGCGCCTGAAGTCGATGGCGCACGGGCGTCGCCAGCCACCGCTCGCGCTCCATACCGATCACGTGCACGTCGGTGAGTTTGTCGCCGACGAGCACCCGCTCGCGCAGGACTCCGAGGTGCATGGACTCGCCCCGCCGGAACCCCGAAGCGAATGCGCCCACGTTGTCCTCGAAGGAGTGGGCGTAGATCCAACGCAAGGGTGTGTTGAGGAAGACCCAATCGCAGAACAGCATCAGGCCCTCCATCACGGCGCCGCGGCCGCGATGTTCGGTGCCGGCATAGATCGAGAACCAGCCGTGGCCGGCCCTCAGATCGACGTCGTGCAGTTGGACATATCCCGCGATGCGGCGCTCCCCCAGTGTCTCCACCACCAGGATCGCGTCGGTCTGCTTCCACAACGCCGGTTCGTATTCTTCGAGTGGCGGCAACGCGCCGCGGTAGCGCCATGTCGCAGACGTCGTGGGATCCGACTCGATGCGGTGAAGTTCGGGATAGTCGCTCGGACGAACATGGCGGATCTGCACATGCGCGCCCTTCATCGGTCCCTCCATTGCTCGTGCTGTTCGCGTGAGAGCCCGAAGATGTGCCGATCGACATACTTGCCGCCGATCAATGCGAACGCCGGCAACGTGACTTCGCGTTTCCACGCGTCCGCCATGTGCATCAGCAAATCGGGGTCATCGTCGAAGCGCTCGTAGAACAACTTGCGCACGGGCGCGCCGGCGAAGGCGGCCCCGACGATCTCGGGCACCATCGAAGCCACTTCACTTTCGTGACCCGGCACTGCGAACACCTCGAACGCGCCGACCGCGCTCGTACCCGACACGTCGGCAAGGATCGAGAATCCGATCGACTGCCGTTCGTCGTCCATGATGGCGGCCGCCGCGGCGACCAACTCGACACTGTCGAGGAGGCGCCGCGGGTCCAGGCCGTGACGGGAGGACCGCCACCACCGAGGATCGATGGTGGCAACGAGCTCGTAGACGAAGGGGATGTCGGCTGCGCCGGCGAGCCGCCAAGAAGTCACTCGAGCGTCAGAGGTAATAGCCCGTGATGTCGAGGATGATGTGGGCGCTGCCGGGTTGGTCGCCCATGAAGATCTTCAACTGCCGGCTGGCATCGAGCTTGCAGACACCACCGTTGGCCACCGACGCACCGGGGCCGGACCAGTTGACCGTCGACGCAGTGAACGACGCCGCGTTACCCGGCGACACCGCAATGAAGTTGGCGTCGGTCGTGCCGGTCACCGTCAGGTTGAACGTCACCGCCGTGGCGCCCGCAGGCACGACGTTGGCGACCGATACCCCACCCGAGCCGTTGTGCGCGTCTTTGATCGAGATTACTCGGCTGGTGTTGGGCGCGAGGACACCGTTGGGCGGTGTACGCGCCGATACGCGAGTCGTAGGCGCGGGCCGGGTCGATGGCCACGAATCCGCCGGCGACTGCGACGCCGCTCAGCCGCCGCCATGCGGCATCGTTGGAGGAGGCCGTCTTCGAGCAGAACCACAGATCGCCGTTGACGACTTTGAATTGCCCAACAGTGCCGGACGCCGACGTGGGTGCGCCGCTGTCCGTGCTGTCACTGAGCTTGAGCGGCACGGGACCGTCCAACTTCGCGCCGATCGAGGAACCGCCGCCCGCAAATGCAACCGAGGTGCCATTCGCGATCGCGGAGATACACGAGCTGAAGCCGAGACCTTGGCCGGTGTTGCTGATGTCGTCCGTGGCGTGGAAGACACCGACGGTGGGCGTCGCCGAATATCCGGAGGAATTGCGAATGAGAACTGTCCGCGACTCGCCGGTTTGCACGGCGTTGCCTATCAGGACCGGCTGGCCGTCGGTCGCGCCGGCCGGCTTGGCAAACGCAAGGCTGCCGACGGCCACACCGGCTGCCGCCGCTCCGACCGTACGCAACATTCCGCGCCGAGGCATGTGCGCCGGATCCGCCGCGGGCGCAGCATTGATGCGGGCAGGGGCCGGCTCGCTGAGCTCGTCGACGCGGCGTTGCAGCCGATCGATTTCTTCTCGTAGCGCGCGGATGTCGGGGTCAGACATGGGTTGGCCTCCGGGGTAGGTGACGGGCCTGTGGGCCCGAGGTCGCTGCGGGCTCTAGCCCGTGAGCTTCGCCGGGCCGGCGGAAACGTTGTGGGGAAAAACACAGCGAGCCTGACCGAAGTCAGGCTCGCATGCGTAAGAAATCGGCGGCGTTCTACTCTCCCAGGCCGAATCCAGCCAAGTACCATCGACGCTGGCGGGCTTAACTTCCGTGTTCGGAATGGGAACGGGTGTGTCTCCGCCGCCAAGGCCACCGAAACTAGTTGTTCTGCGGGCTAACCGCGGAGCGGGCCCTTCAAGAACTCCATAGCGAACACGAGCGATATTGCTTCCATAGATCCAAGCCCTCGGCCGATTAGTACCGGTCAGCTGAACACATTGCTGTGCTTACACTTCCGGCCTATCAACGTGGTCGTCTTCCACGGGCCTTACCTGGTTAACCAGTGGCTAGATTCATCTCAAGACGAGTTTCCCGCTTAGATGCTTTCAGCGGTTATCTCTTCCGCAGGTTCGCCAACCAGCCATGCTCCTGGCGGAACAACTGGCACACGAGAGCTGCGTCCGTCCCGGTCCTCTCGTACTAGGGACAGCCTCTTTCAATCTAGCTACGGCTGCAGAGGATAGGGACCGAACTGTCTCACGACGTTCTGAACCCAGCTCGCGTACCGCTTTAATGGGCGAACAGCCCAACCCTTGGGACCTGCTACGGCCCCAGGATGCGATGAGCCGACATCGAGGTGCCAAACCTTCCCGTCGATATGGACTCTTGGGGAAGATAAGCCTGTTATCCCCGGCGTACCTTTTATCCGTTGAGCGACGGCGCTTCCACAAGCAACCGCCGGATCACTATGCCCTGCTTTCGCACCTGCTCGACGTGTTTGTCTCGCAGTCAAGCTCCCTTTTGCCATTGCACTCGACGCCTGATTGCCAACCAGGCTGAGGGAACCTTTGGGCGCCTCCGTTACTTTTTAGGAGGCGACCGCCCCAGTCAAACTACCCGCCTGACGCTGTCCCTAACCCGGATCACGGGTCGAGGTTAGATTCCCGGAACTTACAGGGTGGTATTTCAAGGTTGACTCCACGATACCTGGCGGCACCGCTTCAAAGTCTCCCACCTATCCTACACAATAAGAGCCAAAAACCAACATCAAGTTATAGTAAAGGTGCACGGGGTCTTTCCGTCCTTCTGCAGCTAACGAGCATCTTTACTCGTACTTCAATTTCGCTGGGCCGGTGGTTGAGACAGTTGGGAAGTCGTTACGCCATTCGTGCAGGTCGGAACTTACCCGACAAGGAATTTCGCTACCTTAGGCATTTTTGTTACTACCGCATGTTTGTGCGGCGGCTGAGTCATTTCTGCTCAGCTCCCCATGTCGCCATAGGGATCGGACTGGATCATCACATCACACTGGATGTGCTCGGCGTACAGTCTCTGAGGATCCTGCCAGTACATCATTGAGCCTTCGAGCTCGTTGCTTACCTTGGTCATTCATACTGAATGCCAGGCGGGCAATTTGCTCAAACCCCTTGACCGTAAAGTGCTCCTTCTGCCGCATCGAATCTCACGATTCCACGCGAACTTGCAGAAGTCGTCTTGCTTCACGACTAACGGGTACTGCTCGAAGAACGGACCTATCACTCGCTCGAGGTCGGAGGCCGCCCACACCGAGTAGGTGAGGACACGACTCGCCGGCCCCTTCGGTCGAATACGACCGAGGCGGAAGAATTGCGCCATTGCTTCGAGCACCGCTCGATGCCGTTCGTGCTGGTACACCTGAAGGCAGCTTGAATCTGCCACCCAAAGGTGCGGCGCACATGCGGGTTTCGGTGTATCGAGACAGAGAAGCAACCCTCGCCGTCCACGAACCCCACGACCCACATCGGATCGAGCTCAAGTCTCGGTACCAGAGTTTCCTGCTGATTGTCCCCACTGGTCGGATTTTCACTGCTCATCAGCCCACCCTACGAAGAGGGTGCGACAACGAACGAGTACCGCCAGATACACGGGATATTCCAGCATACAGCCAAGTTTTGTAACGGCCATGGTGTTAACCGTTATAGTTACGGCCGCCGTTTACTGGGGCTTAGGTTCAGAGCTTCGCTTGCGCTAACCCTTCCCCGTAACCTTCCAGCACCGGGCAGGCGTCACAGCGTATACAGCGCCTTGCGGCTTCGCACGCTGCTGTGTTTTTGGTAAACAGTCGCTACCCACTGGTTTGTGTCACCCATTCTGGCTAGTGGAGTAAATCCAATCACCGTAAAAGGGCCATCCTTATTCCGAAGTTACGGATGTAATTTGCCGAGTTCCTTAACCACCGTTCTCCCAATCGCCTTGGTATTCTCTACCTTCCCACCTGTGTCGGTTTCGGGTACGGGTACTGCGTGAACTAGCTAGAAGCTTTTCTCGGCAGCATGGGATCAGTGACTTCTGCCTTACGGCTCGGTATCACGTCTCGGGCTTGATGGGGACCGGATTTGCCTGGGCCCCGCCCTACGCGCTTACCCCAGGACAACCATCGCCTGGGTTCACCTACCCTCCTGCGTCCCTTCATTGCTTGCCTCCACGTGGTGGGTCGGATCGTTCTATCCCGAAGGACAGACATCCCCTTAGCAACCTCGTTTCAGCATGGGCGCGCACGCAGTAGTACAGGAATATCAACCTGTTGTGCATCGACTACGCCTTTCGGCCTCGCCTTAGCTCCCGACTCACCCTGGGAGGATTAGCCTTGCCCAGGAACCCTTGGGAATTCGGCGGAGAGGTTTCTCACCCCTCTTTCGCTACTCATGCCTGCATTCTCGCTCGTGTCCGGTCCACGACGGGTTACCCCGCCGCTTCGCCCCAAACACGACGCTCGGCTACCAATCATCATCCGAAGATGACGATTCCGCGGCTTCGGCTCCAGACTTGAGCCCCGTTACATTGTCCGCGCAGGACCACTCGACCAGTGAGCTATTACGCACTCTTTTAAGGGTGGCTGCTTCTAAGCCAACCTCCTGGCTGTTTTCGCGATCCCACATCGTTTACCACTTAGTCTGGAATTAGGGGCCTTAGCCGGCGATCTGGGCTGTTTCCCTCTCGTCCAACGAAGCTCATCCCTCGTGGACTCACTGCTGCACTCTGGAGCCATGGCATTCGGAGTTTGGTTGGGTTCAGTAAGCTTGTTGGCCCCCTAGCCCATCCAGTGCTCTACCTCCATGGCTGAACATGCAACGCTGTACCTAAATACATTTCGCCGAGAACCAGCTATCACCGGGTTTGATTGGCCTTTCACCCCTATCCACAGGTCATCACCGCCATTTTCAACTGACGTGTGTTCGGGCCTCCACGGGGTCTTACCCCCGCTTCACCCTGCCCATGGATAGATCACCCGGCTTCGGGTCTACAGCATGCGACTGAACGCCCTATTCAGACTCGCTTTCGCTCCGGCTCCCCCTCACGGGTTAACCTCGCCACACACCGTAACTCGCAGGCTCATTCTTCAAAAGGCACGCCATCGTGGCCGTGGTGTTACCCACGACGACACTCTGACTGCTTGTAAACCAACGGTTTCAGGTACTATTTCACTCCCCTCTCGGGGTGCTTTTCACCTTTCCCTCACGGTACTAGTTCGCTATCGGTCGTCTACGTATACTTAGCCTTGCGAAGTGGTCTTCGCGGATTCACGCCAGCTTGCTCGGATCCGGCGTTACTCGGGTGCTCAATCAGAGACTGTCTCGTTTTCGTGTACGGGGCTATTACCCACTGCGGCCCGCCTTTCCAGAGCGGTTCCACTAACGAACAGTTTTGTAACTCTGTGTCGGGATAGTGCCTCGACTATTGAGTCCCACAACCCCCAACTGGCAACGCCACTACGCTTTAACACCAGTTCGGTTTAGGCTGATCCCTTTTCGCTCGCCACTACTAGGGGAGTCGCTGTTGCTTTCTTTTCCTAGGGCTACTGAGATGTTTCACTTCACCCTGTTCCCTCTCCCGGAGCTATGTATTCACTCCGGAGTGACACCCCATGACGGGTGCCGGGTTTCCCCATTCGGACATCCACGGGTCAAAGCTTGGTCGGCAGCTCACCGTGGCTTTTCGCAGCCTCCCGCGTCCTTCATCGGTAGTAGACGCCAAGGCATCCGCCGTTGGCTCTTTGTAGCTTGGAATTCTAAAAATAATTGGAAGAAAGATGCTCGTGTTCGCTATGCAATTCTCAAAGGGCAGATCGAGCGGGCGAGGTCAGACAGAGCGCTCGCGCACAAGCTCGATTGGCAAAGGGAACACTGCGTTCCCTCAAAACGGAAGAGAGGATGGAACGACCTGGCCTTCGCCGGCGATACGAGCGAACTCGAGTATCGACAGATCCGGACAGACCAAACTAGCCAGTGCCTCAACAGGTGCTCCGAGTGAGTTACTCGGATGCTCCTTAGAAAGGAGGTGATCCAGCCGCACCTTCCGGTACGGCTACCTTGTTACGACTTCACCCCAATCACCAACCCCACCTTCGGCAGCTCCCCCCCTTGCGGGTTGGGCCACTGACTTCGGGTGTTGCCGACTTTCGTGGTGTGACGGGCGGTGTGTACAAGGCCCGGGAACGTATTCACCCCGGCGTAGCTGATCCGGGATTACTAGCGACTCCGACTTCATGGAGTCGAGTTGCAGACTCCAATCCGAACTGAGACTGGCTTTAAGGGATTTGCTCCACCTCGCGGTATTGCAGCCCGTTGTACCAGCCATTGTAGCATGTTTGCAGCCCTAGATATAAGGGGCATGATGACTTGACGTCATCCCCACCTTCCTCCGAGTTGACCCCGGCAGTCTCCTACGAGTCCCCACCATAACGTGCTGGCAACATAGAACGAGGGTTGCGCTCGTTGCGGGACTTAACCCAACATCTCACGACACGAGCTGACGACAGCCATGCACCACCTGTGTACGGCCCCGAAGGACACCACATCTCTGTAGCTTTTCCGTACATGTCAAACCTAGGTAAGGTTCTTCGCGTTGCATCGAATTAAGCAACATGCTCCGCCGCTTGTGCGGTCCCCCGTCAATTCCTTTGAGTTTTAGTCTTGCGACCGTACTCCCCAGGCGGGGCACTTACTGCGTTAGCTGCGGCACGGATCGTGTTGATAACGACCCACACCTAGTGCCCAACGTTTACGGCGTGGACTACCAGGGTATCTAATCCTGTTTGCTCCCCACGCTTTCGCTCCTCAGCGTCAGTACTGGCCCAGATCACCGCCTTCGCCACCGGTGTTCCTCCTGATATCTGCGCATTTCACCGCTACACCAGGAATTCCGTGTTCCCCTACCAGACTCTAGCTATTGCAGTATCGAGTGGCGTCCCCAGGTTGAGCCTGGGGTTTTCACACCCGACTTACAAAGCCGCCTACGAGCTCTTTACGCCCAATGAATCCGGACAACGCTTGCACCCTACGTATTACCGCGGCTGCTGGCACGTAGTTGGCCGGTGCTTCTTCTGCAGGTACCGTCAATTTCGTTCCTGCTGAAAGGGGTTTACAACCCGAGAGCCTTCATCCCCCACGCGGCGTTGCTGCGTCAGGCTTTCGCCCATTGCGCAAGATTCCCCACTGCTGCCTCCCGTAGGAGTCTGGGCCGTGTCTCAGTCCCAGTGTGGCTG
>JBDSMH010000019.1:0-150407 GCA_039915945.1 Acidimicrobiales bacterium
CCACCGCAACCGTCGTCGACGACGCCGTCGCATCACCACTACCACCATCATCACCACACGCCGCAGCAACAAGCCCCACAACAACAGCTAAAGCTACAAATTGGACACGTCGGCGAATCCGCATGAAATTGCCCCCAAACCAAGGCTTCCGAAGAACGAAGCGAGCGTAGGTCCACGTCAGCAACGCCGCAACTGAACCGCCCGATCGTGAAGGTCGCAATGGACGGGCCGTCGAATGCTCTGGTCGGCAAGGATGTGTACATGGAGCGCGATCTGCGGCGTAACTTCGCGTGAACGACGTCCGTCGAGTCGTCGCCGGACGCATCGTCCGCGGCTTCGCTGACGGGTTCATCAGCGTCCTGCTGGCGCAATACCTGACAGATCTCGAGTTTTCACCGACGCAGGTCGGGGCGATCGTCACCGGCACGCTTCTCGGGTCGGCAGCGCTCACCCTCGCGTTCGGCTTCGGCGCGCGGCGGACCACGCTCGGTCGATTGCTCGTCGCGGCATGCGTGCTGATGGCGTTGACCGGTGTCGGGTTCGCCGCGATCACCTCTTTCTGGCCGTTGCTCGTGGTCGCCGTAGTCGGCACGTTGAACCCATCGGCGGGCGACGTGAGCGTGTTCCTTCCCACCGAGCAGGCATTCATCGCAGATCGTGTTTCGGAGTCGGGGCGTACTCGCTCGTACGCCGTGTACAACGTCGGCGGCGCGCTCGCCGGCGCACTCGGCGCGCTGGTTTCTGCGCTACCCGAACGCATCGCGCGTTCGACGGGCTGGCACCTGACCTCTGTAGAGCGCGTGGGATTCGCGTTGTATGGGCTGGCCGCGATCGCGATTTTCGCCCTGTACCGCTCGATCCCGCGTCGCGAAGCAGCGTGGACCGCTCGCCCGCACGATCGTGACCACGATGGCGACGGCGCGGACGAACGCGACGCGGACCGATCGCTGGGCGCGTCCCGACGGCTCGTGCTCGGACTCGCCGCGTTGTTCGCGCTCGACTCCGCAGGAGGTGGCTTCGTCGTCACATCCTTGCTCGTGTTGTGGTTGCACTTGCGCTTCGACATGAGCCGAGGGGGAACCGCCGGCGTCTTCTTTGCCGCCGGGGTGTTGGGCGCATGCTCGCAACTCCTGGCGCCGAAGCTGGCCGAGCGCATCGGCCTCATCCGAACGATGGTCTTCACGCATCTACCCGCCAACGCGTTACTCGCGCTCGCCGCGTTCGCACCCAACGCACCAACGGCGATTGCGTTGCTGCTCGGCCGCGCACTGTTCTCACAAATGGATGTGCCGGCCCGTCAAGCATTCGTGATGGCCGTCGTGCCGCCGCGCGCCCGCGCGACAGCGTCGAGTATCACTAACGTGCCGCGAAGTCTGGCGTCCGCGACGACACCACTGCTCGCCGGCGCACTGCTTTCGCACTCCGACTTCGGTTGGCCGCTGCTCATCGCCGGAACCACCAAGTTCGTGTACGACCTGTTGCTCCTCGCGTTCCACCGCAACACGCCCGAGTCGCAGCCGAATCGCTGATGTGGTTCAGGAGGCGTAGTCGACGCCCGCCAACAGGTCGTGCTCGTATCCGTCGGACCCGACGTCGATCGGCTGATACGACCGCATGAGCACGTAGTCCTCGTAGGGATAGATGGCCCGCATGGCGTCGAGGGGCACCGAGAAGAACCACGGATCGTCGACCGCGACCTGGCTGCGATGCGCCAACAGTGCTCGGCGCGCACTCGCCATGTGGGGGCTGATCTCGACGCGGGTCGTGGTCTCGTCGACCGAAGCGTCGGCGGCACGGAGCGCGTCGGCATACGGGCTGGCGCGGCCCGCCGCAATCAGCCAATCGTGCATTGGGCGCAGGCGGCTGGATGAATGCGTGCGACAGCCGTACAGCTTGGAGGGGCGCCGTTGGTCGTGGGCCAGCGCGTCGAACGCGACGGTGGTCGCCTCGCAACATCGTTGGTGATCGGGATGGCGCGCCGCGTAGTGCGCGTCGTAGCTCACGATGACATCCGGTTGTTGGCGACGAAAGACGGCGATCAGACTCGCAACGACCAGTCGCAGATCGACCGACGCGAAACCATCGGGAGCGTCTCCGCTCATGCCCGAATCGCGATAGCTGAGAAGGTGCGTCGACTCGTATCCGAGGATATGCGCGGCTTCCCGCAGCTCGGCGGCTCGCACCGTTGCCAGATCGTTGTCGCTCCCGTCGCTCCCGTCGGTGGCGATCATCTCGCCCGCTTCGCCGCCGGTGCACGAGATCAAACACACAACGCACGCCCTGTGCCGCATAGCGGGCAATCGTCGCAGCGCCCTTTGACGACTCGTCATCGGGATGCGCATGCACGGCCACGAGACACGGTCGACGGACCATCGACGCAAAAGTAGGCGATGTGTGCGCACAAAGGGCAACGAGTATGCGTGCGCTGGCGGTTACCGCCGCGACGACTAGTAGCTGCCAGCCCGTATGACGACGGTGTCGCAGATCTTGTCGTGCCACGTCTGCTTTTCTCTGTCCCACAGCATCCAGAGGTAGCCGAGGTAGCACGGGATTGCAGAAAGATAGTGGGCAAAGGCCCGCCCGATCGCGCGACCCACGCCGGGTGGTGCGCCCGTCGACCGGCGAACCGTCTTGATGCCCAGCGCTCGCTTGCCGATCGTCTGGCCTGTCTTACCCTCGAGTTGCCCGAAGTAGAGGAGGATCGTCAGTACGATGACCACGAAATAAGCAACGATGAAAAAGGCGATCGCGCCGTCGGTGGGACCCTCGCACAGCGCCTGCCGGCCGTCGAAGGTGGTGCAGAGCCGTTCCTCGGTCGGCGCGAGCGAGAAGAAAATTGTGCTGAGGATGGCGAGCGGCACGCCGATGATCAATCCGTCGAGCAGGGTCGCGCCGACGCGTTGCCAGAACCCGGCGAAGGGCAGCGGCATCGCATAGCCGTACCCGGCCGCGTAGCCGTAGGGCCCCGCGCTGCCCGGCATCGGGATACCCGGCATCGGCATGCCCGGTAACCCGCCGTAGCCCGTAGGACTGCTAGAGCCCGCGGTCGGCCCACCGACCCAAGTCGCGCCGTCCCACCAACGGTTCGTGCCCGGCGGATCTCCCTGTGCGTGGTACCAGCCCGGAGGGGGCGAGGGGGAAGTCATCGTGCGATTCTGCCCGACACGGTCGCCGCACACCTCCCGCCTTTGGGAAAGTGAGCGAAACGTGTGGTGCGCTCGGTTCATGACGGCGATTCCGATGGTCAATGACGCCGCGTACGCGACCCACGCCGCGTACGGCAGCAACAGCCACGCCGCAGTCGGCGAGACGCGGTTGAAGCGCAGCATGGTGGCGATCACCATCACGAACAGCACACCGATCTCGAGGACCGCCCACACGTGCCCCGCGGCCGGAAAGTGGCGAGTGCAAACCGATTGGGCTAGGACAACAGCGACCGACCAGAGGGGGAATCTGTGGTCGCCACCGTACGGGGAGACATGTCGGCGGCGGATCTCGGCGTGACGCTGATGCACGAACACCTTTTCGTGCTCGACGCCGAGGTTCGCGCGAACTATCCAGAGGAATGGAGCGAGGAAGTCGAGATCACGCTCGCCGTCGAACGCTTGGCGCAAGCGTACGAACGAGGCGTGCGCACAGTGGTCGACGTGACCGTGCTCGGCCTCGGCCGATTCATCCCCCGCATCGTCGAGGTCGCCAAGCGCACGCCGATCAACATCGTCGCGGCAACGGGGCTCTATACCTATGACCTCGTGCCACTCGGCTTTCGCAGTGACCGCGATCGCAACGGCGACATCGATCTGATGGCCGAACGCTTCGTGCGCGACATCGAACACGGCATCTCGACCACGGGTGTGCGCGCCGGTGCACTGAAGTGCTCGTCCGACCGCCACGGCATCACGCCCGGCATCGAACGCGCGATCCGCGCCGTCGCTCGTGCCCAACGCGCCACTGGCGTGCCCGTGCTCACGCACACCAATGTCCACCTCGACCCCGGCGGTGGCCTGCGCCAGATCGACCTGTTGGTCGACGAGGGCGTCGACCTCGACCGCGTGGTCATCGGGCATTGCGACGATTCGCCCGACTACGGCTACCTGCTCGCGCTCGCACAGGCCGGCGCGTTCGTCGGCTTCGATCATCTCAACCCGATCGTGGTGTCGCCCACCATCGACGAGCGCGTCGACATGCTCGTGCGTCTCATCGAGGCGGGGTTCGCCGCCCGCATCATTCTCTCGCACGACGCGTGGTGCTTCGCCGAGAGCTACGGGCACACGACGGACTACAACCTCATCCATGACATCGTGTTGCCGCTGCTGCGCGAGCGCGGGCTCGGCGACGCGGATTTCGATGGCCTGCTCGTACAGAACCCGCGGCATCTTTTCACGGTTGCCGGCGGCGCCCCCACCATCGTCTGACCGCAGTAGCGTCGGCGCCGTTCAGCGAAGAGAGGTTGCGGTGTTCGACAAGCTCAAGAGAGCGATCAGCGCCAAGACCGAGCAGGTGCGCGAAATCCGGTCCAACACAGGCCCGCCCGACCTCGCCTCGTTCCCTGCCGGTATCGCTTCGGTCGGTGGATTGGGCGCGGTGCCGATCGATGTCGTCAGCGCCTACGTCGGCATGCCGGTACGCGACGTCCGCCCGCTCGACCGGTTGGGTCCCGAATCGAGCAGCATCATCGGCGACAAGATCCGCAGCCGCATGCGCGAGGCCGGCGTCGGCGACCCCAGCCTGGCACCGGGCGAACTCGTCGCCAGCCAGAACGCGGCGCGCATCGAACGACTGCGGGCGCAGGGTGTCTCCGAAGACCAGATCGCACTCATCCAGGGCAAGATCGCCGAGGTGACCGCCGCGCATCAGTAGAGCGGATGGACGATCGAGTTCGCCAACGGCAACCGCGCGTCGGTGGAATTGTTCGACGCCACATCGAGCGACAGCGGCTTCGAAAGCCTGCAATCACGCTACGAATCCCAACACACCAGAGCAGGTGCTCATTCGATGCAGCAGAACCTCACCGAGTTCGCCGTGCATCGCATCGACAGCCCACCGTACGAGGCCTACTACCTGCCTGGTCATCTATCGGCCCAGGGTCGCGCCAACCAGGCAAAGGCCAGCGCCTCGCACCTCGACACGATGCAACTCGAACAAACTCTGGCCGCGCTGGCCTTCCTCGCACTGCACAGCCTCGAGGGCTGAACGCGACGCGGCCGTGAGGTCAGCTCATCGTGGCTCAACTCGCCGGCACAGAGCTCACCGGCACAGGGCTCACCGGCACAGGGCTCGGCAGGCCGAGCATCGAGAACAGTTGGCCCATACCGGTGAACTGCGCGACACAGAGCGCTAGTTCGACGAACTCGCCCTCGGTGAAGTGCTCGAGCGTGCCCGCGACGAACGGCCGGTCGACACTGGTGTGGTCGATGCGAAACCGCTCGGTGAACTGCAATCCGGCGCGCTCGCGCGGCGTGAAGCGCGGGTCGTCGAATCGACCACCGAGCACCGCGTCGACATCGTCGTCGTCGACAACCGGGACACCCGCGGCGTCACGGAATCGGCCACCGAGGCACAACATGCAACCGTTGCGGGCGGCGATGCGGAGACGGCACAGTTCTTTTGTGCGCAACTCGACCGCGCCACCGTTGACGACCGGTTGGTAAAAGCCCATCCACTGCTCGATGAGGCCGGGAGCGTGCCCGAACTGACCGTAGAACGTGGACATGCCGGTGCGAGCGAGCGCGGCGGCTTTGTCCGGCTCGGCGCTCATGTCGACCGGGGTGAGCAACGGCTGCGGGATGGCGCAATCACCGACTGCGCGAAGGTCTTCTGCCATGGGGCAACTGTAAACCCCTCGGACGCCGCAGGGCGGGCTCGACTCGTGTTCACTGTCGACCAATGGCCCAACCAGAGATGCCCGCCGGACTCGAATTGGCGCGGACCACCCCCGAGTTCACCGACGTGACCGTGCCGGCCGCCCTTCTCGCGGCACACCGCGTCGGCCCCGAGGTGTGGGGCCGGCTGCGCGTCCTTGCGGGTTCGGTGCGCTTCGTCTTCGAGGCCGATCCGCCGGTTGCGCTCGACGTATCGGCGGGCGAGCACGTCGACATCCCGCCGGGTGAGCCGCATCGGGTTGAACCCCAACGCGACGCCCGCTTCGTGGTCGAGTTCTACCGGACACCGCGGGGCTGAGACTTCTCCCCACGCCCACGCCCCGCGCAATCGAGATCGTTGCATCCAACGGCGGCGAATCGCCGTAGTGCAGCGTGTGAGAATCGCAGTGGTCGGCACCGGCATCTCGGGCCTGGCGTCGGCCCATTACCTCGACAAACATCACGACATAACCGTGTTCGAGGCCGATCGCCGTCCCGGCGGTCACTCGAACACCGTTCGTGTCGACCTCGCCGACGAAACGCACATGGTCGACACGGGGTTCATCGTCTACAACGAAAAGACGTATCCGGGCCTCACCAAGCTCTTCGGCGAACTGTCGATCGCGACACAAGCGAGCGAGATGAGCTTCTCTGTCACCAACGACAACCGCGGACTCTACTGGCGCGGCTCTTCGCTCGACACGGTGTTCGCCCAGCGCTCGAACATGGCACGGCCGTCGTTCCTGCGCATGCTGCTCGATGTCGCGCGCTTCAATCGATTGGCCCGCAGCCAGCTACAGAGTGGGTTGGGGCCTGCGGTCACACTCGATCAATTTCTCGGCGGGCACTCGTGGTCTGACGCGTTCCTCGACTCGTATCTGCGGCCGTTGGCATCTTCGATCTGGTCGGCGGATCCGGCCGCGCTCAGTGCGTTCCCTGCGAGTTCCTTCCTGCGATTCCTCGACAATCACGGGCTGCTCTCGGCCCGCAATCCGGTCCAATGGCGCACCGTCACCGGCGGATCGACGCGCTACGTCGAGGCGATCGTCGGCCGGCTGGGCCGGCGAGTACGCCTCGGAGTCGGCGTCGAGAAGATCGTGCGCACGGATGCAGCAGTCGAGATCCACAGCACGGAGGGTGACAACGAGACGTTCGATGCCGTCGTGCTGGCGACGCACAGTGACGACGCGTTGCGGTTGCTCTCCGACGCGAGCCAGGCCGAACACGCGGTACTCGGTGCGATCGCGTATCAACCCAACGTCGCGACCGTTCACACCGACGTCGCGATGCTGCCGCCCCATCGTCGGGCATGGGCCAGTTGGAACTGCCATGTCGGGCCGGCGAGCGGGCCACTCGTCGAGATCACCTACTTGCTCAATCGCCTGCAGAACCTGTCGTCGCCTCACGCGCTGTGCGTCACACTGAACCGTCAACACGAGATCGACCCGTCGAAGATCGTGACGACCATGCAATACGCCCACCCTGTGTTCGACACCGCGGCGTTCGCGGCACAACAGCGATGGCGCGAGATAAACGGTCGCCAGCGCACCTGGTTCGCCGGGGCGTATTGGGGCAACGGCTTCCACGAAGACGGGTTGCAGAGCGCGCTGCGGGTGTGCCGCGCGCTGGGGGTGGAGGTGTGAGAAGCGCCATCTATTCGGGGTGCATGGTGCATGTGCGCCGCGGTGAGCCCGAACATCGCTTCACCTACGACCACCACACTCTGCTCATCGATCTCGACGAACTCGCACAGCTCGATGAGGGCCATCGACTCTTGTCCATCGACCGTCCGAATCTGATGTGCTTCCGGCGAACCGACTATTTCGGCGATCCGCGGCGCCCACTCGCCGACTGCATTCGCGATCTCGTCGAAGTACGCCTCTCACTGCGTCCCGAGGGCCCGATCCGACAGCTCGCGCACTTGCGCACGCTCGGGTGGTTGTTCAACCCCATCGCGCTCTACTACTGCTACGAGCGCTCCGGCCGCACGGTGGTGGCGGTCGTCGCGGTCGTGACGAATACGCCGTGGAAGGAATCGCATGCCTACGTCATGGCGGGCATCGGCACGCATCGTTTCGCGAAGGAGCTGCATGTCTCACCGTTCCTCGGCATGCAGCAGACCTACGAGATGACGGTGACCGACCCGGGTGAGGAGCTGATCGTGCGCATCGCGAGCGAGGAAGACGGCGAGTCCGTTTTCTTCGCCCAGCTACACCTCCGGCGCCAAGAACTGACATCACATTCGCTGCGATGGCTCGTCGTGAAGCATCCATTCGCCACCGTCGCCGTTTCCCTGCGCATACATCTGCAGGCCGCTCGGCTCTGGAAAGCCGGGGCGATCTTTCACCGTCGTCCTGGATCGATACCCCTTGTAAGGAGTGAATCATGATGACATCGGCGAGTCGTGCGACGTTGCTCGCGCTCGCGGGACGCATTCGCACCGGCACGTTGCTCGTCTCGGAACGCAACAAGATGCACCGGCTCGGCCATGGCCTTCCCACGGTGCACGTTCGAGTCGATGACGACCGGGCATGGTCGATGATCCTGCGGGGTGGTTCGCGTGGGCTGGGCGAGGCGTATATCAACGGATGGTGGCAGACCGACGATCTCGTCGCGACCCTCGAGATAATGCTCGCAGCGATGGCGCCGACAACGAGCCGGCTCGATCGATTGACGAATCGGCTGTCGCCGTTGGTGGACCGCGTATCGAGCGGGCCTCGTTCGAACGAGGATGTCGACCGCCGCAACATCCGCGCCCACTACGACGTGAGCAACGAATTCTTCGCGCTGATGCTCGACGAGACGATGGCGTATTCGTGCGGCATCTTCGACACCGAACGCACCCGGCTGGCCGAGGCCTCCGTCGCAAAGCTCGAACGCGTCTGCGAAGAGATTGACCTGCAGCCGAACGATCACGTGGTCGAGATCGGCTCCGGATGGGGCTCGTTCGCGATACATGCCGCTCGTAGGTACGGCTGCCGTGTCACCACCGCGACGATCTCCGATGCCCAGTACGAATACACCGCTGCCCGTGTGAAGGAGGCGGGCCTCGAAGACCTCATCGACGTCCGCAACTGCGACTACCGCGAACTGCAGGGAAGGTTCGACAAGCTCGTGTCGATCGAGATGATCGAAGCCATCTCGTGGCGCGACTACGACACCTACTTCCAGAAGTGTGCGGAGCTCCTTCGACCAGGAGGGCGCATGGCGATACAAGCGATCGTTGCCCGAGACGAGAGCTTCCACCGCATGAAGCGGCGCGGTGACTTCATCAAGACGTTCGTCTTCCCCGATGGCTGCCTCCCGTCGGTCGCCGCGATCACAGAAGCGGCGCAAGCGACGCGGACGCTCGAGATCGTCGACATTCACGACATCGGCCGCCACTACGTACCCACGCTGAGGAGCTGGCGACAGAACCTGGCGAATGCCTCCGACGAAGTTGCCGCGCTCGGCTTGGACGAGCCCCGATTCGCTCGGCTCTGGGATATGTACCTCGCCTATTGCGAGGCCGGATTTCGGCAGCGTTACGTGTCGACCGTGCAGATCACGATGCGCGAGAGCACCAGGGTGTTGGCGTATGCGTCTCGCTGATGTCGTCGATCCCATCCTCGAAGCACCGATCGTCACGAGCTTCACGCGAGTCGGCTACGACGTGCGCTCGCGCCTCGATCACTGGCGTGACCTTTCGAGCTACGACCTCGACGGTCGCGTGATACTGCTGACGGGCGCAACATCAGGCTTGGGCCTGGCCGCGGCGCGGCAACTCGCCCGCTGCGGCGCGACGTTGGTGTTGCTCGGCCGTGACGCGGCCAAGACAGACTCGGTTCGCGATCAGTTGGTGTCGAGCACGGGCAACGGTCGCATCACTACCGTGATTGCCGACATGGGCGATCTCGACGCGGTGCGTCACGCCGCCACGCGCGTGCTCACCGAACACGGCCCGCTGCACGTGCTCATCCACAATGCGGGCACGCTGCACACCACCCGGACAACCGCGCCCGACGGCAGCGAAGCGACGGTTGCGAGCCAGGTACTCGGTCCGTTTCTCCTCACTAACCTGCTCTTGCCGCGCTTGCGCGAATCAGGACCGGCGCGTGTGATCACGATGTCCTCGGGTGGGATGTACGGAGCGAAGCTCGAGGTCGAGCACCTCGAGATGAACGACGACTATCGCGGCGCCAAGCAGTACGCGCTGGCCAAGCGCGCTCAGGTGACGCTCAACGAGATGTGGGCGACGGGCCACCACGACGAGGGCATCGTCTTTCAGGCGATGCATCCCGGCTGGGCCGACACCCCCGGCATCGAAGCGTCACTGCCGAAGTTCCACCGCATCGTGGGTCCGTTGCTGCGTACGCCAGAGCAAGGGGCCGATACGCTCGTGTGGCTGGCGGCCGACGACGGCGCACCGATGACGACAACGGGACAGTTCTGGCTCGATCGCCGGCCGCGCTCGATACACAAACTGCCGGCGACCCGTCGCTCCGACACCCCCGAGCAGCGCGCCCGGTTATGGGCCTGGTGTGTGGAACGCAGCGGTGTGGAACGCAGCGGTTTGGAAGGCAGTGGCGGCGACGCCTGATCGTGGTCGCCGGCGGTGCACTTTGCTCACCCAATCGTTCGCACTCACCCCGCGCCGAGTAGGGGTTTGTGCTCAAGTTGTGATCTTGCGACGTCGACAAAAGAGACGAGTCCCGAGGGACGCTTGGTTTGGGACAGGACGATCTGGATGATTGTCGCCCCGTGCAGGCTTGTCGCCGCCTCTTCGGCAGAGGAGCACTATGCCCGTCGCCCGCAAAGGTCACCTACACAGAATCATTTCTGGAGCGGTGAAAGCAACCGCACTGATCATCTTCACGGTGACGCTTACCGCTTTGGGCGGCCGTTCCACCGCCCCACCCACCGCCGTGCTCGGCGAGGTCGAATCGATCGGTGCGGATGAGCAAGTCGTGGGCACGGACCCGTCGGTTCAAATACTCGACGCGTTGTGCATCAGCCACGAGGCGACCCCCGATCAATGCTGACCTTCGTCAACCTCGCGGCGGGCGATGCTTCGTATCGTGGAGAAGATCGATGCCGATCGTGCCCTCGACCAAGTTGGCTGCAGTTTCGGTGAGCAGCAAATTGTTGTTGCGAGCGAATGCCCGGATCAACGAGAACGCGGCGGTCATGTTGATCGATTCGTGCTCGGCGACCATGCCTTTGGCCTGTTCGATGACGACACGACTGTCGAGTGCGTGCTGCAATTGCAATTCGCGCGTAGTTGCGAGGCGGGTGGCGGCGTCCTGCACGATGGCGATGCTCGCCACATCGGCGAGAGCTTGAGCAAGCGCGACATTGGTATCCGAAAGCTTCACAGGCTGCGCGATGAAGAGGTTCAGGCAGCCGAGGATGTCGTTGCGCAAGCGCATGGGAAGCGCACACACCGAGGGGAAGCCCAGGCGCACACTCTCGGCCGAAAAACGCGGCCACGGAGACGGTCCGCGAAGGTCCGAGTTGATCACTGCAGTACCCGTGCCGTAGCAATCGAGACAGGGCCCTTCGTCGCTCTGCACCTGGAACAACTCGAGCAGTTCGGCTTGTTCGTCGGAGGCGGCCATCACTCGCAGACGACCCTTGCCGTCAGCGAGAAGTATCCCCGCCGCGGCGGCGTCGAGTAGCTCGACGCTGCGATTGGCCAACACAGTGAGCAGATCGATGAGGTCGAAGTCGACTACGAGAGTGTCGGCCAATTGCACGAAAGTGCGCGTCGCGAGTGACTCGCGAGTAGCGACGAGCTGGTCGCGATCGTCGGTCGTCATGGTTCAAACTCCTTGTCGTTGCCATCGGGATCATCAGAAAGTCGGAGTCGGCGGCCGACGATGGCTGCGGCCACATCGGCCACCGATCGACCGTGGGCAAAGGCGTAGGCCCGCAGACTGGTCAGCGCTTCCGCGACCGGAATCTTCAATTGGATCGCCGCCATGCCGGATGCCTGATGCACCTCGGCGCGGTGGGCGACTGCCTCGTCCAATTCAGCCGGCAGCATGCCGGGCGGGGCGGCGGCCTGCATGCCGAGAATCGTGTGGGCGAGGATGTCGGCCAATGCCTCGCTGTCGTCACGCTGGTCGCGCGTGAGGTCGCCCGGGGAGTCCTGGTACAGCGTGAGAACACCGACGTTCGACTGCGCCACGATCAGGGGATACGCGAACACGGCTTCGACGCCCGAGTCACGGGCCTCGGCGATGAATGCGGGCCACCGCGCGAAGGCCGCATCGTCGAGGCGGGGCACCATCACCGGCGCTCGGTCACGGAACGCGTCCTGGCAGGGGCCCTCGCCGAGGGTGAACTGCAAGTCCTCCAACGTGGCCATGCGCTCGTCGGAGACGCACACCGGTCCCGACATTGCGCCCCCCATGATGGTGATCCCGACGCCGGCCACCGACAACACCTTGACGCAGACGGAACACAGCGACGGACCGGGGGTCTGCGCGGCCTGCAGCGCGAACGCGGTGGCCAAACGAACCGCCTGCGTGTCGTTCACACGCGGCGAAGCAACCAAAGACTTCGCGTGATCATCGACTGCATCTCCGTCCACCACATTGCGGGAAAGCCAAGGACCGGAGCCGACGCGTAACTGTCCGCATCATATCGTCCGCGCGCCGAATCACGGCGCGAAGGCCGAACGAACGTCAAGAGCTCCCTTTGGCGGGACCCGGATCGTCCAAGGTCATCGCCACGGAAACAACTCCGTGCTTCATCGACCGCGTGATCGGCAAACCTGCGTGGGCGAACATGTCGAGCATCCGGCGATTTTCCGCCAATGTTTCCGCCACGAGGCGTCGAATGCCGACGGCACGCGCGCAATCGGTCAACTGTCGCAGCAAAATCGGACCGACACCGAAACCCTGCCATCGGTCGGCGACGACAAATGCAACCTCCGCGTCGAGTGGGTTGGTGAGCCGCTCGTAGCGGCCGACACCGATGATCTCGCCATCCACCAACGCGACCCACGCTTCACGATCGATATGGTCGACGTCGGTGAACCGTGCGGTTTCGCGACGGCTGAGATGAGGATGTACCGAGAAGAACCGCATGCGAGTCGTCTCGGCCGAGAGTGATTCGTGAAAGCGAGTCAGTCGTTCGTCGTCGGTCGTCGCGATCGGACGCACGGTGACGGGTGTTCCGTCACGCAGCACCGGCGGCGGCGTCATCGACGATCGCGTTCGCTACGCGTCGTGTCCGTCGGCGCGGTCGCCGAGGTGCACCAGCGTGGCGCGGAGCAAGTTGGCGAAGTCGCTCTGCTGGCGCGGCGAGAGCGCGGCGAGGATCTCGCGTTCGGTCGCCATGTGCCCGACGACGACATCGTCGACCATGTCGCGACCTTTGTCGGTGAGTCGCACGATGACCTTGCGCCGATCGGCGGTGCTGACCCGTTCGACGAGCCCGCGCTCCTCGAGCCGATCGATGCGATTGGTCACCGCACCGGTGGTGACCATCGTGCGGCGCATGAGTTCGCCGGCAGTGAGCGCGTAGGGATCGCCGGATCTGAGCAACGTCGCCAGCACGTCGTACATCCAACTCTCGATGCCGTGGCGGGCGAAGTTCTCCCCGAGGCGCCGATCGACGAGCCGCGACAGTCGCGAAACCCGTCCGATCACGCCCATGGGCGACACGTCGATGTCGGGGCGGACGGCTTTCCATTGCTCGGTCATCCGGTCGACGGCGTCTGGATCGGGGCGGGGCACGTCGCGAATCGTACCGGCGAAGGGTTGACAGTCAGACTCTTAATATTAATATAACGAACATTGATCCAATGAGCGTGAAGGCACCGCAGGAGGTAGGCCATGGGACGCAAGTCGAATTCGAGGTCGGCGGGCGCGTGGCCGGCGGCAACAACGATGCTGGCCCCGATCACCTGGGGCACGACCTACGTCACGATCACCGAACTCCTCCCCGATGGCCGTCCCCTCTTCGTCGCCGCCATGCGAGTCGTGCCGGCCGGGCTCGTGCTCTTGATCGCCGGCACCATCGCCTCGCGGTGGCGGCCCCGGGGTAGCGAGTGGTGGCAGACCGCGCTGTTGTCGGTCTTCAACTTCGGCATCTTCTTCCCGTTGCTCATCGCCGCGGTGTACCGGTTGCCGGGCGGGGTTGCGGCGGCCGTCGGAGGGCTGCAGCCACTCATGGTCGTCGCCGTCACGCGCGTGCTCACGGGGCGCCGGCCGCGACGAGCCGAAGTCATCGTGGGTCTGGTTGCCGCGCTGGGTGTCGGCCTCGTCGTGCTGCGCCCGAACGCCGGTCTCGACCCCGTTGGATTGCTCGCGGCATTCGGCGCCAACGTGTCGTTCGCGATCGGTGTCGTGTTGACCAAGAAATTCCCGGCGCCGACGAACCGAATCGCCGCGACCGGCTGGCAATTGTTGATGGGCGGCGTGGTCCTCGTGCCCCTCGCCGCCTTCGTCGAAGGTGCGCCGCCGGCATTCACCGGTCGCACCGTCGCCGGATTCGCGTACCTCAGCATCATCGCCACGGCGCTGGCCTTCGTGTTGTGGTTCAACGGTGTCCGCCGCCTGCCCACCGCCGCGCCGCCGCTGCTCGGGCTGGCCGGACCCGTCACGGGGGTGGTGCTCGGATGGGTCATCCTCGGCCAGCCGCTGTCGGCGGTACAGCTCGTCGGTTTCGCCATCGTGCTCGGCGCCATCACCTACGGTGCCGCGCTGCCCGGCAGTTCACGCCTACCGGCAGTCCTCGCACAGGCCGATGAGCGCGAAATGGTGTGGGCGCAACGTGAAGTGGTAGCGCGCGTCGAGGTCACGGGCGAGCTTGTCCACCACGCCGCCCGGTAGGTGGATCACCTTCTTGCAGTTCTCACAGACGAGATGCTGGTGCCGGTTTGCCGCGAGGTGATAGACGGCGCTGCCATGGCCGAGATGTACGTGATCGACGACGCCGAGCTCTTCGAGCGACTCGAGCGTGCGGTACACGGTGGAGAGATGGATCTCCGGCGCTTGGGTCTGTACTGCCGTCGCGATGTCCTCTGCCGTGACGTGACCGTCGGTGCGTACGAGCGCGGCAATCACCGCGCGGCGAGCACTCGTGATGCGAACACCTTGCTGCCGCAACGTGGCGATGATCGTTGTCGCGCTCTCGTTCGCCATAGCGCAACTACCTACACTTCGAGATAGCTCGGGTCGAATCCATACGGCAGCTCGAGACGGTTGGCCGCCATCAACTCGCGATCGCAGAGCAGCTCCACGGTCGGGCCGTCGGCAACGATCGAGCCGTTGTTGAGGATGACCGATCGCTCGCACAATTCGAGCGCGTACGGTAGATCGTGCGTGACGACCAGGGTCGTGAGCCGCAGCCGCTTGAGGATGTCGGCGACCTCGCGCCGTGCTGCCGGGTCGAGATTGGAAGAGGGCTCGTCGAGCACGAGCACGTCGGGCTGCATCGCCAGCACGGTGGCGATGGCGACACGGCGGCGTTCGCCGAAGCTGAGATGGTGCGGCGGACGCGTTGCGCAGTGGGCCATGTCGACCTCGTCGAGCGCCTCGTAGACCCTGCGATCGAGATCGGCGGCGCGCAACCCGAGGTTGGCGGGGCCGAAGGCCACGTCCTCGCGCACCGAGGGCATGAAGAGTTGGTCGTCGGGATCCTGGAACACGATGGCGACGCGACGACGGATCTCGCGCAGGTTCTCCTTGCTCACGCGCAACCCACCCACATGAACCTCACCTGCTGCCGCGACGTGAATACCGTTCAGATGAAGGATCAGCGTCGTCTTGCCGGCGCCGTTGGGCCCGAGCACGGCGACCCGCTCACCGGGCTTCACGCTCAACGTGACATGCGACAGCGCCCGCCGACCATCGGGATAGGCGAACGAAACGTCGCGCACATCGATGACCGCGGCGCTCATGCCGCGAGCGCCAACGCGAGGATTGCGGTCATCGCAGCGATGGCGGGCACGGTCATCGCCGCGGCCCACTGCAGTCGGGTCGCCCCATGCTCTTCGAGCGCCGGCAGCGACCCGTCGTAACCGCGCGAGGCCATGGCGAGATAGACGCGTTCGCCCCGTTCATAGGACCGTACGAACAATGCACCGGCGGACGATGCGACCGCCTTGGACTGCCACATCCAGCGGGGCTCGTAGCCGCGCGATTGACGGGCGATCTTCATCCGTCGCATCTCGGCGGTGATCACTTCCCCGTAGCGCATCATGGACCCCGTGATGGCGACGAAAACACGCGGTACCCGTAGCCGTTCGAGCCCGACGAGGAGGGCGGACATCGAGGTCGTCGCGCCGAGCAGCGCCGTGGCCATGACGCCGATCGTGCCTTTGATGATGATGTTCCACGCGCCCCACAAGCCGGCAACCGACAGCGATACGCCGAGCACGTCGATGCGGCGCCCTTGACCGATCAGCGGAAGGAAGAACGCGAACGCGACGAATGGCAACTCGAAACGCAACCGCGCCACAAGCGTGCGCAGCGGCACCTTGCCGGCGAGCGCGACGCCGGCCAGGAGTAGCCCATAGGCCGCGAACGCCCAAAACGCTTCGCGCGGCGTGACGACAACGGCAAAGATGAACAGCACCGTCGCGGCGAGTTTGCACTGCGGTCGCAGTTCGTGCACACGCGATTCGCCGTGCACGAAGAGCACATGGCTGTGGCCCCCGTGAGCGCCGCTCACGCGACACCGTCAACGATTCGCATCTAGGGGCAGCACGATGCCCCGGTAGGGGTCAGCGCACGGCGAGGGTCAGTGCGTGGCCGTTTCGCGCAACGCCTCGGCGGCGGCCAGCCGGTGCAGGGGCGCGAGTCGATCCCGTTGGTCGCTCGCACGTTTCGCGAGGCGTTCGAAGTCGATGACCGCCAATTCGCGGCGACGGGCCGTGTGCAACGACAGCCACAGTGAACGCTTCGCGTCGATACCCGCCATCAGACCTTCGCGCTCGATCAATGGACTGAGCGGCGATGTGCCCCCCAACTGCCCGTTGAGCTTGAACCGGCCCGCCAACTCTGCGACCCGCGCGGTGGCAGTTTTGACGGGATTGGCCCGCACACCCAACAGTTGCGCAACGTGGTCCAACGTGGCTTTGTCTTCCGCGATCTCGGCCGCGATCTCGTCCAACACGTCGCTGAGCGGACCCGCGGGGGCCTGACTGGCCATGCGGCGGGCCAGCGCCAATCCCCCGGCGGCGCCCGCACGGTGGTCGTTGATGTAGACACCGAGAAGGCGGCTGCTCGATGGCCGGCGCAATGACTTCACGGTGCGGTGCTACCCAGAGTTCTGTATCCCTACACATTCTCTCTTGCGCGAAACTCGAACCTCTCGAGCCGCGAACGGGACAGCCATGTCGAGTATCTCCCCCATCCACCTCCTGCTCGTCTCCGGCAGCCTGCGGAGGCGATCGACCAACACTGCGGTGCTACGCACCGCGCAGGTCGTCGCGCCTACGCATCTCGTCACCGCCCTCTACGACGAACTCGGAGGTCTGCCCCACTTCAACCCGGACGACGATGTCGAATCCGTCGACCTGATCGACCCGGCGGTGCGGCGTCTACGCGACGCGATCCACGCCGCGGACGGGGTGCTGTTCTGCACCCCGGAGTACGCGGGCACACTGCCCGGGTCGTTCAAGAACCTCCTCGACTGGACCATCGGCGACAACCACCTGCGGGCGATGTACCGCAAGCCGGTCGCGTGGATCGTCGCCTCGCTGCGGGGCGCCGACAATGTCTACGAATCGCTGCGCACCGTCCTCGGGTTCGCGCACTGCGACATCATCGAAGCGGCCTGCGTACAGATCCCCGTCACGTCACCGATGATCGGCGACGACGATCTGATCGGTGACGATTCGGTGCGAGTCACGCTCGCCGAGACGCTCACCACATTCGCGGCGCAGGTCGAAGGGCGCTAGATGAGGCTTCGGTCTGTCGCCCATTGTGTGAGTTCGTGGCGATTCGATAGCTGCAGTTTGCGCAACACCGACGAGACGTGCGTTTCGACCGTCCGCGGCGACACCGAGATGCGGCGGGCAACCTCTTTGTACGTATAGCCGCGAGCGATGAGTCGCAGTACTTCGCGTTCGCGCGCACTGAGTTGATCGAGGTCAGGGTCCGCCGGCATCGGGAGATCGCCGCGGAACGCGTCGAGCACGAATCCGGCCAGTCGCGGTGAGAACACTGCGTCGCCGGCGTGCACCCGCTCGATCGCCCCGACGAGTTGATCGGGTTCGAAGGTCTTGGTGACATAGCCGCCGGCGCCGGCGCGTATCACCGCAATGACGTCCTCCGCCGCGTCGGAAACCGACAGCGCGAGGTAGCGAGTGTCGGCCAGTTCCTCGCGGAGCGCCTCGAGTATCGCCCGACTGCCACCGCCGGGCAGATGCACATCGAGCAACACGACGTCGGGTTGATCCTCGTCCTGGTCGCCGTCGCGTTCCTTGCCGTCGCCTTCGGCTCGTTCCGCACACGAGGCATCGCTTGACGGTGACCTCAGCCGGCGAGGAACTTCTCGAGGTGGGTGGCCATGTAGTCGAGTTCTTCGTCGCCGGTGCCGTGGCTGCACGACAACAACATGCCCGACTCCATCACGCGGTCGCTGTTGGGAAGTCCGCAGGCAGGCACGCGGTAGTTGACGCCCTTCATCATCGGCTGGCGCGTGACGTTGCCCGTCCAAACAGTGCGGCTGTCGATGCGAACGCCGTCGAGGTACTCCTGCAAGTCGCTGCGATGGAAACCGGCGTTGGGTCGCACCAGTACCGGGAAGCACAACCACGCGGTCTCGACGTCGTCGGTCTGGCGCGGGAGAACGAACCGATCCGAATGGCGACCGAAGAACTCGGTCAGAAAATCGAAATTGCGCCGCCTGATCTGTGTGAACCGATCGAGCTTCTTCAACTGCTCCAAGCCGAATGCCGCGCCGAGCTCGGACGGCTCGAAATTCCACGGCAACACGTCGAAGATGTAGTCGTTGTCGTACGGGATGCCATCGAGGTCTTCTCGAAAAACGCGACCGCCGCCGGTTGTGCCGAAGAGGTGCTTCTCTGACCGTCGACCCCAACGACGCAACATCAGACCTCGGTCGCGTAATCCGTCATCGTCGAGCACCACCATGCCACCGTTGCCGGCGCACGTGATGATGTGCGCCATTGCAAAGCTCGTCACCGAAATATCGGCCCGGGTGCCCGTCGGAGTGCCCCGCAACGTGATGCCGAGCCCATCGCAGGAATCTTCGATCAGCTTCAGATCGTGACGATCCGCGATCGAACGGATCGCATCCCAATCCGGCGCGTTGCCGATCAAATTCGGGATGAGCATCGCCCTGGTCGAAGGCGTGATCATCGCTTCGATCTCGGCGACATCGATGTTGAACGTGTCGGGCTCCACATCGACGAACACCGGCACGCACCCGGCCCGCACGATCGGCGCAATGTCCGTCGAGAACGTGAGCGGCGACGTGATCACTTCTGAACCCACCGGCAGATCGAGCAATTCGATCGCGAGATACAACGCCGACGAACCCGAATTGCACATCAGCCCCAACGGCTTGCCGAACAACGTGGCGATCTGGCGCTCCATCTCGGCCACATTGGGGCCGGGCCGCATCGCAGTCGGTCCGCCGGTGAGCACTCGAACGACGGCGTCGATCTCGGCTTGGTCATGCACACTCTGGGCGTAGAGGACTCGATCGATCATCGGGTCATTCTGGCATTCATCGCGACGCGAGCATGCCTACTGGTCCTCCCCGCCCGGCCGCGGCCCTACGATCGAGCCGCATGAGCCAGACGTTGCAGGCGCAATTGATCAGCGAGGCCTGGGCCGAAGTCACGGGCGACGCCTCGAACTCGTCGTCGTCACCCATGCCCCTCGCGCTCACCGGCCGCGGCGGGCAACTCGCCTCGCGCTTCGCGGTGGAAGAGACCGCCGTCGCGTGCGTGGGCGTCGCGTTGCTCGCCGCGGCGCGGCTGCACGAACAGCGCGGTGGTCGGGTCCATGCGCTCACCCTCGACCGCGAGCACGTTGCCGCGGCGGTGCGCAGTGAACGATTCTTCCGTCGCGGCGGGCAATCGGCCGGCGTGGGATTCGCGGCGCTCTCGCGTTTTTGGCCGGCCGCGGACGGCTCGGTCCGCACCCACGCGAACTATCCGTGGCACCGAGACGCGCTGCTCTTTGCTCTCGGAGTGCAAGAACGGGAAGACATTGACGCGGTCGGCGCCGCGATCGCGGTCATGTCGGCGCGCGATGTCGAAGAACGAGTGTTCGCGGCGGGCGGCATCGCGGCGGCCGTTCGCACCGTCGACGAGTGGCGTGCGCATGGCCAAGGCAAGGCACTGGCGGCGGAGCCGCTGATCGGTCACCACAAGATCGGCGACGCGCCACCGCGCCGCCGGCCGGCCGGTGATCTCCCTGCGTCGGGGGTGCGGGTACTCGATCTCACGAGAGTGATCGCCGGGCCGGTGTGCACGCGCTATCTCGCGGCCGTCGGTGCCGAAGTGTTGCGCATCGACCCGCCTCATCACCCGGACATGGAGCGCGGCGAAGTGAGCGACACGCTGCTCGGCAAACGCAGCGCTCAACTCGACCTGCGTTCGCCGGCAGGCGTCGCGACGTTGCACGAACTGCTCGCACGCGCCGACGCGGTCGTGTGCGGCTACCGGCCCGGCGCGCTCGACCAGTTCGGGCTGACGGAGGACGCGCTGGCGTCGCGACATCCGGGCGTGGTCGCGGTCTACCTCGACGCGTGGGGTCACCACGGGCCGTGGCAACACCGACGCGGCTTCGACAGCGTCGTGCAGGCGCCGACCGGCATCGCGATGGGCGAGTCGGCCGATGGCACTCGACCCGGCGCCCTTCCGTGCCAACTGCTCGACCACGGCACGGGCTACCTCGCGGCGGCCGCGCTCCTCGACGGCCTGAGCAGGCAGAGCGCGCACGGCGGGACCACCATCCGCCGGCTGTCATTGGCCCGCACGGCGCTTTGGCTCACCCAATCTCGCTCGGCTGTGTCACGCTCGGCTGTCGCCGAGAACGCTCGGCCGGCCGTGCCTACTTCAAACTCGGGCGCAAAAATCCCCGCAAGGCCGTGGCTCGTCGAATTGGACAGCGCAAACGGGCCCATCACCGCAGTCGCGCCGCCCGGAGCGATCGACGGTCGGCGTCTGCAGTGGCGATCATCGCCGACGGGATACGGAAATGACCCACCCGCGTGGTCGTTATGATCCTGGCCCGTCCTGCATTCGGCGGCTCACAACAGGGGGAATCACAGATGGCACTCGCGGATCGCGTGGTGGTCGTGACCGGAGGCGCGCGAGGCATCGGGCGCGCGCTGATCGAGGGATTCCTCCGGGAGCGCAGCAAGATCGTGGCGATGGATCTCTCGTGGGACGGCGAAGAGGACTTCAAGAACGAGATCGAGCGCAGCGGGGGAATCACCCTGTCGGCCGACATCCGCGATGATGCGAGCATCGAGCGGGCCTACACGGACACGATCAAGGCATTCGGCACCGTCGATGTGCTCGTGAACAACGCCGGCCTTCGCCAACGTGACATGGTGCCGTGGATGTACGTGAAGGTGCTCGACCTCGACATCGCCAAGTGGCAATTCATGATCGACGTGAATGTGCTCGGGCCATTGCGTGTCACCAAACAGTTCGCGGCGCCGATGATCGAGCAACGCCACGGAAGCATCATCAATGTCGGGTCCGTCACCGGCGACTTCGGTTTCCCGGGCATGCAGCCGTATGCGATGAGCAAATCTGCACTCAAGAACTGGACACTTTCACTCGCGGCCGAACTCAAGGAGCACAACATCGCGGTCAACGTCTTTTCGCCGGGTATGAGCTGGACGACCGGCTCGGGCGAAGCGCAGGACGAGGCGCGGCGAGTTCTGGGCATGACGACATTTCCGCCCGCCTACCGGCCGGAGTCGACGGTGCCGCTGGTGCTCATGCTCGCGCAGGCCGATGCCCGGCTCACCGGGCAATGGATACCTGACGTCATCGAATGGAATCTGCTGCACGGGCTCGGCGGCCACGACGTGTGGGAGCACAAGCAATAAGCATGCAGATCCAGGCGCGAGGAGCGCGCGTTCGCCGGGACTGGCTGCCGTGGATCGCACTCGCGGGATTGGCTTTAGGCGCGTACGTGCTTTCGGTGGTCATGGCGCGCTCCTTGTTTCCGCTCGGTTCCGCGAACCAAGACGACGCGATGTACCGCTATGTCGCCGACCTGCTCCGACACGGGCGGATCGGGCTGCCACCCGCCGATGACGCGTTCCGCCCGTGGGCATCGGGCTATTCCGGCAATCGCATCGTCATGATCTACGAACCGCCGTGGCCGGCGATGCTCGCGTTCGCCGATCTCGTGTTCGGTACCAAGCGCGCCGCCATGGGCATCACTGCTGCCGCGAGCGTCGTGTGCATTGCGTTGCTCGGCCGCGAGTTGTTCGGCCGGTGGCGCTATGGCCTGACCGCTGCGGTGGTTCTCGCGCTCACGCCGCTGTTCGCGTTTCAGTCGGGCCTCACGCTCTCCTACAGCTTCCAACTCGCCCTCACCCTCGCGACGCTGCTGTTCGCGTTGCTCGGGGTGCGCCGCGAGTCGGCCCGGCAACTCGCCGCGATGGGTTTCGTGTGGGCCGTCGCGTTCTGGGCGCGGCAATACGACGGCGCGTTGCTGGCGCTTGTTCTCGCACCGTGGCTCCTCATCGGTGGCCGTAACAGACGAGCAACGCTGCGCAGACTGCTCTTCGTGGGACTCGGGGCCGCCCTCCCCCTCGCGACCTTCGCGCTCTACACCACCGCGACGCTCGGCAGCCCGTTTCGCGCCCATTTCTCGGTGCTCGGCAGCGGCAATCGTCCGGGTTTCGGCTCGCGCGGCATCAGCCCCGGAACCGAACAGCCCTTCACATTCAGCGACGGCTTGGGGGCAACGGGCGCGAACATGAAATGGATGCTCGGGTGGATGTTCGGTGGCGCGCTTGCGCTGCCGCTCGTTTTCTGGGGCGCGGTGCTCGCGTTTCGCCGCACGCGTTTCACCTTCGTGCTCATCGGCCTGGCCCTCGCAGTCATCGTCGGCTACACCGCATTTTGGAGTCAGCACGCCATCGTGTGGAGGTGGGATGGCGTCAAGTACTTCGGGCCCTTCTATCACCTCGCGTTGCTCATCCCGATCGCGCTGTTCACCGCGCTCGCACTCGTGGAATTGTGCAACCGGCGGCGCGCCGTCGGATTCGGGGCGTTGGCAATCCTGCTCGTCGCCACGGGCTCAGGTCTCGCGCCGAAGGTGCGGCCGAACCATGCCATCACTGTGGCGTTCGAGTCTCGCGACGCCGAACTCGAGGCCATGCATGTCGATCGCGGTGTGGTGTTCCTCGAAGGTCGAGTCGACAACGGTTGGAACGGGCTCGCGCCGTTCCTACAGAACACGCCCGACCTCGACGGCCGTTACGTCGTCGCGCAGGACAACGGCACCGGCAACTTCGACGTGCTCGACCGCTTCCCCGATCGCACGCCGATCACATTCCTCGCCGTCTTCGACGCCAGAGAGCCCTTCCTCGCGCGGTACGCACCGCAACGGATGCGCGTCGAGCGGGGCCCCGACGCCACGGCGACGGTAGAGATCACCGATAGCGAGGGCGGTCACCGTGTGGTTGCGTACGCGCGGCTCGAAGACGGCAGCGTCTACGAACAAGTCCTGACCGAGTCGTCGGCGCCCGGCTTCCGCAGCACCGTCTCGTGGCATCTGACGACGACCGGCGAAGAAGGCGAAACGGCGGTGGCCCTCCAAGACGGTGGCCTCGTCGAGCTGGGGGTGACGCTCGATGCCGCCGACAGAAAAGGGGCAAACTCGGAACACAAGCTCGTCTACGCGTACCGAGCACGAGATGGACTGGTTGAACTACTACGGCCCGCCCGGAGTTGGCAACGCAGCACCGCGCAGCCGTTCTGGGGTCACGACGTCAGCGGCACGGTGGTCGACCGGAGCTGAGGGCCAACCCTGCCAGCGGACTCGTCGAGAGCTGACGCCACAGCTCCTCGACGTCGCGGTAGACGGCGACGGCACCTTCCTCGCTCAACTCGTGGCGGCTGAACCCACCTGATTCGACCGCGACACATGCGATGCCTGCGGCACGCGCCGCCTTCACATCCCACACGCTGTCGCCCACCGCGATCGCGAACTCGGGATCGATACCCGCCATGCGCATCGCGACTTCGAACACTGCGGGATCCGGCTTGGACGACGTGACATCGTCCGCGGTAGTCACCGCATCGATGAGACCTTCGATGCCGGCCGCGCGCATGGCGCGGCGCAGAAGATCCGAAGGTGACGACGTTGCGAGCGCGACTTTCAACCCGTTGCTTCGTAGTCGCTCGACCAACTCCTTGGCGAAGGGGAACGGTCGAATGTCGTTCGACAACTCGTCGTACCGCGTTCGCCACGCGGCCGACGCCTCGTCGCTCGACGTTCCCAGGAGGTGGGCCACCAATGATCGCCACCCATACCGACCGAGCGGTGGATGGCGTTCATCGGGGCCCACTCCCCTCTATCGATCAGTGCCCGTGACCACGCAAGGGTGTGCAGATAGTTCGTATCGACCAACGTGCCATCGACGTCGAGTAGCACACCCGCGTGTTCGGTCATTTGTCCGAAGTCGGGTCTGCTTCGTCCTCGGCTGCGATGAACTCGTCGGCCATCTCGGCCAGTCGATCAGCGTCGACGCCTGCCCTGAGCTTGGGATGCTCTTCTTTTTCCTCGTGCTCCGCGTGGCGCAGCACTGCCGTGCTGAACTTTGCGAAGAGTGCATCGAATTTTGAGTCGGTGACGCTCATGGAGCGAAGGCGCTCCAACATCTCGTCACCCTTCGATTCTTCCTCGAGACGCTCTTCCGCCACTGCGTCGTCGAGTTGCTCCATCTCCGGATGCACGACTGCCTGCTCTGCCGACTCGTGCATCGCGATGATGCGCGCCAATTCGTCGAAAGCCGCCGCTCGACCGGACCCCCGTCCGTCGGCTACCTCTGACAACAAACGCTTTATTTCCGCGTGATCCGCCAGAATCTCATCGATCACGTCCGAGTTTTCACCCGTGTCCTTGCTCGTCGTTGTACCGGCCATTTGCGGTCCTCCATCGGGGTGTTGTGGGCGCCCACTACCCTTGATTCTTCGACGAGAAACAATGTCCCCGGGTGAAGAATCGACCTGACCCTCAACTCGGTCGGCTGGCGAGCGCGCGCACGTTGTTGACCCCGATCGGTACGAGACCACGCGTTTCGCGATCGAACACGTGCAGTTGGTAGCCGCCGCCGATGTAGAAGAGGTAGCGGCTATCGGTCGACCACGCGAACGATTGGAACTCACCGAGGATCGAACTGACACCTTGCCCGATGCCGGGCACCAAGTCGACGAAGACCGCTTCGCGTGTTGTTCGAAAGAGCGCTGCCGTTCGACCGTCGGGCGAAATCGATCCGACACGACCCTGGCCCGCCGTCGGAAGCCTCTGCGGTATCGCCGCGGAAGCGTCGAGCGTCAGCGAACGCCGCTCTCCCGTCGGGCGATCGATCACGGTGAGCGCGCATGCCACCGTTGCGGCGCAGTCGTTGACGAGGAACGTGCGTGGGCCCGCGGCGACCACCGTGTTGGACGTGACCAGCGTCGGTGGACCGTCGCCCGTGACAAACGTACTGGTCCCACTGCGGTACAGCATCTCGCCCGCGCCGTCGCACCCGAACGCCGACGGTCGCTGCTCGCGATTGCTGATCTCCGCTTTGAGTGATCCGCTGTAGTCCACCTGAAGCAGCGAGTCGCCCGCCAGCCACAGGCGATCGCGGCGTCCGTCGGAACATGCCATGAAGGCGCCGTCATCGAGCAAACCCGGTGGTGCGCTGACAGTCCCGCTGTCAGCCACCACATAGCCGGCCACGTTGTCATACGGCCGCACCACTGCGACGGACGGACCCACCGCGAGAAACGCCGGGGCGGTGCTCAGGACCGAGCCAATCGGTGTGGTGACCACCCGACCGCGGTCGATCTCGACGCGCACTATGGCGTTGGGGTCGGCGGTATGGGCAAACAACACGACGCCTGCGGCCGACGGCAGTGCAAGACTCAGTACGACCGGCGCAACAGTCGTGGACGTCGCGGTCGTCGGGGTCGTCGAGGCCGGCGCGCGAGTTGTCGTCGACGACGATGCGGCAACGGTCGTCGAGGGCACGGTCTGTTGGTCATCCGACGAGCGCGACGCGACCCACGCGATGCCACCGGCGACGAGCGCCACCGCTACGACGAGGAGAGCCAATTTGTTGGGGCGGCGCTCGACCGTGGTCATCGTTCCCCAACTCGGCCGGGTCAGCCCGCGTGCTCGGCGGCCAGCCGGCGTTCGATGTCGGCGCGCAGTTCGGCCTTGCCGATCTTCGCCCCCGACCCGCGGGGTAGCTCATCGACTCGCACCACCCGCTCGGGCCACATCGATTTGGACACACCGCGGGAATGCAAGAACTGGCCGAGTTCATCGACAGCGAGGTCTTTCCCATCGTCGGTGACCACGTACGCGCAGACTCGCTCGCCGAGAATGGGGTCGGGCATCGCGACAACCGCGGCCATCGCAATCCGCTCATGGGCCAACAGCTCTTCCTCGACCGCGGGCGCGCTGATGTTCTGTCCGCCGCGGATGATGAAGTCGGCCGTGCGACCGACCACTCGGAGATAGTCGTCTTCATCGATCTGCACGATGTCGCCGAGATACATCCAACCGTCGGGTCGGAACAACTTCGCGTTGGCGTCGGCGTTGCCGTAGTAGCCGGGCGTGATCCCCGGCCCTTTGCACGCCGAGCGGCCAGTGCCCGACGCAGTCACGTCGTTGCCGTCGTCATCGAAGAGGCGTACGTGCATCTCGGGGAAGATTCGCCCGGCGGTGCCGAGTCGCTTGGCGGTCGTGTCGTCGATCGTCGTGCCACAGACACAGCCCGCTTCGTTGGATCCGTAGAACTGGAGGATCTTCGCGCCCGTACGTCGCTCGAACTCGGCTGCCGGCTCGAAGGGCACGCGCTCGCCCCCGCTCTGCACGATGCGCAACGACGACAGGTCGGTGGTCGCCAACTTCGGTGATGCGAGCAACATCAGCACCTGGGTGGTCACGGCCGCGAGCACCGTGACGCGATGACGCTCGATTGCCTCGAGCGTGGCATCGACGTCGAAGTCGCGCATGAGCACCGTCTTCGCTCCGAGCATCGTCGGCGAGAAGTGACCCATCCACAGGCCGAATCCGAACGGCGCGGGCACCACCACCATGAAGACGTCGGCAGGATCGAACTGTCGGCACTTCGTGTGGAAGTACTTCCACCGGTTTTGCGTGTGCATGACGCATTTGGGCATGCCCGTTGTGCCGGAGGTCGAGTTGATGAAGAACAGCTCGTTCGGCCCGAGCGAGCGTCCCGCGAGCAGTTGCTTGGCCTCGATCGCGCCGGGGATAGCGAGCGGCACTCCATCGAGCCAGACCATCACCAACCCCGCGCGATGATCGATCACGACGTGCTGTGCGATCGGTGCGTCGAGTAACCGGATGTCGTCGACGAACGCGTGCATATCGGCACCGCGGTGTTCGGTCAGGCTCACGAGGGTCGTCGTCCCCGTCTCTGCGAGTATGTGGGCGATTTCGCGCAGACCCGCGCGCGGACCGACGCCGATGGCCACGAGCCCTGCCTTCTCGGCCGCGACATAGAGAAGGTGCGCGGTGGGACCGTCGGGCAGCAGGATGCCGAGCGGGTCGCCACGACCGAGTCCTATCTGCGACAAGGCTGCGGCAACACCAGAGGAAAGTTCGTCGTACTCGCGCCACGTGAGCGCCAGGTCGTCGTCTCCGATAAATGCGATCGCGTCGGGCCGCTCCGCCGCGTGTGTGGCGATACGTTCGGCAATCGACACGTCATCCCAAAAACCGTTGCGCGTGTGTTCGGCGATGACTTCGGTCGAGAAGACGTCGATATCCATGCGCGGCGACGATACCGGCCTAGCCGGCAGGCGGCGTGAACTGGCTTACCGTGAACGTCGCGCCTTGTGGATCGCAAATGATGGCGGCTTTGGTCCACGCCGTGTCGATTGGACCCTGCAGATCACTCGCTCCCAAGCGAAGAGCGGATGCAACCACCTCGTCGCGATCGGCAACGGCGAACGTGACGTGCCAATGCGGCTGCTCGCCTTCATCGAGGGCGGCCAGCCATGCAATCGCATCGGCGAAACCCGGCGGGGCGGAAATGGCAGCCTGGCGTTCGTGAATGTCGGGGTCGACGGTCGCCGCCAAGTGATCGCCGTAGCCGGGCCGCCGCCACATCGTCGAGGTCTGACCATCGCCGAGATCGAGGTCATCGGGCTGCCAACCGAAGACTCGACCGTAGAACGCTTGCGCGGACGCGGTGTCGGCCGTGTGGAGATCGCTGAAGTTCCACGCACCCGGCCCGTTGACAACTTGCGCGCCGAGTCGCCGGCGCGGCTGCCACACTCGGAACTGCGCGTCGGTTGGATCAATGAAGATCGCGCTGCGCCCGGCCTGCCCTGCGTCTTGTGCGGGTTGCAGCAATCCTCCACCTTCGAGCATCACGACGTGTGAGGCCGCGTCTGCATCGTCGACCGCGATGTAGGTGTTCCACGCCGCCTTTGCCTCGGCGCTCGGAGCGATCGCCGCCACGTCGTCGCCGTCGAGCTGTGCGATCAGATACGAACCGGGCGCGCCGGGCGGCATGGCCTCCTCGAACGTCCAGCCGAACAACGTGCCGTAGAAATGACACGCCGCCGCGGGGTCAGTTTGCTCGCTGTCGATCCAGCACGGCACGCCACTCGGATACGTTCGCATATCTGCCATCGAACACTATTTGCCCTCAGCGGTCAGGGTCGAAACCGATGACGCGAGGCGGCGAAGTGTTCCTTGGCAAAGCTCAGCACTTTGTGGGGCGCGACCTCGAACACCAGCGCCCGGCCGGCGCCGCCTTCGTCGCGAAGCGCATCGCCATCGACCTCGAAGTGCCAGCTCCCGTCCCATTTCGACTGCCACTCGTGCGTCAGCCGCTCGAGGGTCGCCGTGTCGGTGACTCGACGCGCCGTGCCTTCGACCACCACGTCAAGGCCGGCATTCCACTGGTTGCAGCCCGTCGACAGGATGACGTGTTGATTGTGACGAAGGTTGACCGCTTTTTGTTCGTTCGGCCCCGTACAGAAGAACAGCGCGTCGTCGAGCCAGACGGCGACCAGCGGGGTGACATGCGGGCGGCCGTCCTTACGCACTGTCGTAACCCAGAAGAGCTGCGCCGAAGCGAGCGCGTCGCGCACCTCCCCCCATTCGGTGGCAATCGCGCCGGGTTCGCTGAATCCTTCGTCGAGTTCGGTTACCGGTTGCATCGACCACTCCGCTACTCGACCCGCGGCTGTTCGGTCACGCCGGATTCGCGACAGGGTCGGCGTCGTTGTTCCTTCAGTTCTTCGCCCTGTTCGCGTTCTTCTTCGTGTCGCTGCAGTACCTGCAGTTCGTCCTCGGATACGGCACGTTGCTGGCCGCCGTCGCCCTGCTCCCGATGGCCGTGGTGATCATGCCGGTGTCCGCGTTCTCCGGAACGTTGTCGGAACGCTATGGCCACAGCCTCGTCGGCGGCGCCGGACTCGCGATCTCGGCGGTCGGCTTCAGCGCATTCGCCACGCTCGGCAACGGGAGCGGCGTGTGGCTGTTCATTCTTGCGACACTCATCATCGGCGCAGGGGCAGCACTGGCAATGACCCCGGCAACGAACGCCATCATCGCATCGCTGCCGCGCGCCAAGCAGGGAGTGGCATCGGCGGTCAACGACACCGCACGGGAGCTCGGCGCGGCGTTCGGTGTTGCGGTGCTCGGCAGCGCGTTCAACACGGGCTACCGGCATCGCATCGAAAGCCACAGCGAGTTGCCGTCAGGGGTGATCGACCAGGCGCGCGAAGCACCCGCGATCGCCGTGCAACTCGCCGACCGCATTCCCGACGGCAACGCACTCGTCACTGCGACCCGCGACTCGTTCACCATCGGTATGCGCTACGCAGTGCTCGCGGGCGCGGCCATCCTGCTGATCGGTGCGCTGTTCGTCTGGTTCCACGGCGCCCGTCGCACCGAGGAAGCAGTCGAGCCCGAGTTCGTCTTCGACTTCGCGCCCGAGACCGAGACCGCCGCGTAACGTGCTCGCGTATCTCAGTCGCTCGAGGCCAGTTCGTAGTCATCGAGGTCGACGTCTTTGGTCCACGCCCAGTACGTGGGGATCGGCCACGGCGACAACGTGTAGATGCGACCTTCGGGGTTCTTGTAGTGCGAATGCTTGACGGACCAGTGCGCCCACACCATCTGAGAAATCTCGTCCTCGTAGCGGCGCCGGTACACGTCGTGAATCTCCTGGCGCGGCTCCATCGTGCGATGACGACCGGCAAGCAACAATCGCATGGCCTTCATGATGTAGTTCACCTGGCACTCGGATTGAAAGATCAAGCTGCCGCCGTGCGCCAGGTTGGTGCCCGGCCCGTACAGACAAAACAGGTTCGGGAAGTTCGGCACCGTGATACCGAGGTACGCCGTCGGCTCGATTCCCCACTGGTCTCGCAGCAGGCGGCCGCCTCGACCGCTGATCGACATCGGCCAGAGGTAGTCGTTGTGCAGGAAGCCCGTCGCGTAACAGATCACATCCGCGGGATAGAAGGAGCCGTCGATGGTGACGACGCCGTCCTCGACGATGCGTTCGATAGCGGTGCGAACCAGCTCGACGTTGGGTTTCTTGAGACAGCCGAGCCACGATCCGTTGTCCTGCAGCGTGCGCTTGGCGGTGGCCGGATAGTCGGGCATCACACGAGCGAGGAGGTCGGGGTCGTCGCCGACCTGTTCGATGATCCAGCGACCGAATACTTCTCTGGTCTGACGGCTCGTCTCGCTGATCGCGAGTCCGTCGCTGTCGTCGAAGTTCGGGTCCCTGCGGGAACGTTCGATGGTCAAACCCGACCCTGGGTAAAACGTGAGGAAGCGAAACCACCGTCCGTAGAACGGCAGATGCCGGATCGCCCACCGCTCGCCCTCGGGGACGGGCTCGTGGTACTTGTCGTTCGGGAACATCCATTGCGCGGTCCGCTGGAACACGCTTAGTTGCGCGACCTCGTCGGCAATCGTCGGCGCGATCTGAAACCCGCTGGCTCCGGCGCCGATGAGCGCAAATCTCTTGCCGTGAATGTCGACGCTCGAGTCCCACCGCGCGGAGTGGAACGACGGACCGGCAAAGTCGTGCATGCCCGGGATGTCGGGGATGTGCGGGTTGTTCAACGAACCGACCGCACTGATGACGGCAAACGCGTCGAGCGTCTCGGACTCGCCACTAGCGGTGCGCACGTCGACCGCCCACCGGCCCGTGCTCTCGTCGAATCGCGCCGAGGTGACTTCGGTGTCGAAGCGGCAATGCGCGTCGACGCCGTACTTCTTCATCACGCGTTCGAAGTAGTCGCGTAGCTCGGGATGCTGCGAGAAATACTCGGTCCAGTGGTCGGCCGGTTCGAACGAATAGCAATAGAAGTGGCTGCCGATGTCGACGCGTGCGCCCGGATACCGGTTGTCCCACCACGTGCCACCGGGGCCGGCGTTCTTCTCGACGATCGTGTACGGCAGCCCTGCCTGTTCGAGGCGGATACCGGCCAGCAGCCCGGCCTCACCGCAACCGATCACGACGACGTGCGCCTCGGCCTTCACCTCGTCCGGGATCTCGTCGCCCCACGTGATGGCCCCGGCGTCGGAGCCGTCGAGGTGGAGGTCTTCGAGGAACATCGGCACGACATCGGGCGAGACCGGCGCGCACGCCAGGTACGACATCATCTCGTGCACGAGCTCGGATGACGGCGGGGGCGGCACCACGCAGCCGTTGTCGCGGAAGGCGGCGACGACCGGCAGTGCGCGCCGACGCGCCTCGTCCTTCGTCTCTTCGGTCATGTAGCCCTGGTACTCGTTCAACGCGGAGCCCGTCGGACGAATCTCGCCACGGATCCACGACGGGTCGCCGGTGATGTGGACCAACGAACACATCAGCGCAGGGATGCTGACGTCTTCGAGCACTCGCGCGATCGCCGCATCGTCGTCGGTGAATGGAGCACCCGCGTGGGGGTTGCGTGCAGCTTGCATGGGTCGTCTCCTCGATGCGGTGGGCCGGTCCGCGGCGAGCCCCCTCGCAGACGGCAGTATGCCAGGCCCTTTGCCGGGTGGGCCTCGTCTACGCTGCCCGCATGCGACCCTCCATCGAAGTGACCCGCACCGGTACGATCAACGCGGCGCCCGAGAAGGTCTGGGCCACGATCGCCGACTTCGGTAGTGCGCACACCTATTTTCCCTCGATCGTCGAATGCACACTCGTGGGTTCGGGCATCGGGGCACGCCGTCACTTGGTGACCGACGACGGGGGCACGACGATCTCGGAGTTGATCGAGTTGGATGACGCGCAGATGGCGATGGGCTACCGCGTGATCGAATCCAGCGTGCCGATCGAGGACTACAGCTCACGCCTCGTCGTTCGGCCGGCGGCCCGCGGCTGTGAGGTCACGTATTCGAGCCGTTGCCAAGTGCGCGAGGGAACCGAACCCGCCGACCTCGAGAGTTTCTTGGCCGCGCAACTCGACTCTGCGATCGGCGGCCTCCGCGAAATCCACGTGAGCGAATCAGCGAAGAAGGCGAAGCCATCGACTCCTACTGACGATGACGACGACGAGGGCGACGTCGAGGGCGACGTCGAAGAGCTTGCGGGACTCTTCGGTGTCGGACCGAAAGCGGCGCCGGCACCCGACGGTCCTATAGAGGGCGAGCAGTACGCCCCCTGACGCGTTCGTGGGCCCCGTTGGGTCGGCGACGAACGTTTACCGTGCACGGGTAGCGGGAACCTCGCGCGCATGGTCGAGTGCGTGCTTCCTCGGCATTCTGTGAAACGGGTTGCCGAACGGAGATGCTGGTGAAGTTCCGTGTGAGCGAGACATTCGCGGTGCCCAACCTCGGCGGCAACGGATTGCGTCACGTTGTCGATGGGACGCGCGCGTTGGACACGACCTACTGGGACACCGCTGACATGCGTTTGGCTCGGCGCGGTCATACCTTGCGCTACCGCACGAGCGAGGACGCGACGAATCGATGGACTATGGCGCTCGGACAACGCGACGCCCCGTCGTTGTTGCCGCGCCGCGAGATCGATGGCGAGGGTGCGCCGGACATTCCGCCTGACGCGTTCGTCGATGCGCTGCTCGGTGTAACCGACGGTCGGGCACTGATGGCGGTGGCCCGGATGCGCAGTGAACAACACCAGGCTTCGGTCGAGGACGCGGAGGGTCGACGACTGCTCACGATCGAGGACGATCGCGTCGCCATAGTCGAGCGAAACCGGACGACCGGGTCGTTCCGCGAAGTTTCAGTCGCAGTGGCGCACGACTCTCACGGCAAGCGCGCACTGCGTCGAGCGATCCGCAGGCTTCGCGACAACGGAGCCGGCGAACCGGACTCGGTACCCACGCTCAAGCGCGCGGTGGGATCGATCGCGCAACGAGAGACAGCCGCGTTGCCGGGCGACGCGACCGTCGAGGAGCTTGTGCAATTCAGCGTGCGCGACGGCCTGGATCAACTCTTTGCCCACGACCCCGCCGTACGGTTGGATCTCGGACCCGAGGACATCCACCAAGCGCGCATTGCCACACGCCGACTCCGCGCCAACCTACGCACACTCCGTCCGCTGCTCGATCGGCGAACGGTCGACTACCTGCGTCACGAGATCCGGTGGGCCGGTCAGTTGTTGGGCGAGGTTCGCGATCTCGACGTGCTGCGCGCGTCGTTCACCCGTTCACTCGAACACGCACCGATATCGAGGGGTTCAGAAGTCATCGATGCGGTAAAGGCCGAACGCGCCGCAGCCCATTGTGACCTCGTCGCCGCAATGCGTTCACCCCGTTGGCAGACCATGTTGCGCCTGCTCGATGCGGCAGCAGTCTTACCGCCGCTGCGAGCGACGATCGCGCCGACCGACGACGCGGGCGAGGCGGTGCCCCGCCTGCTGCGCAAGTCGTGGCGCCGTCTCGAGCGATGTGTCGCGGATGCGCCGGTGCGACCAAACGGATGGCACGAGGTCCGAAAGGCGGCGAAGTCGACCCGATACGCGGCAGAGATCCTCGAACCGCTACTCGGAGGCGCCACACATCAACTTGCGCGCGATACCGAACGCATCCAAACAGAGTTGGGACGCACGCAGGACGACGCGGTCGCTCGCGCATGGCTGGACGACCACGGGCGCACCGGATCGCTGCATTCGACCACGCAACGAATGGCCCGTCACTACGACGGCCCATCCGGCGGCAAACCCAGGCACTGGAAGAAGCTGTGGCAATCGGCGCGTCGCTCGGCGCAAGCCGTCGCGTGACGCCGCCGCGTCATTAGCGCGCGCGGACCAACGGAATCACTTCGGTCGCGAACAGCTCGTGCTCGCGACCGCCGAGTGCTGTTACGAATGTGCTGACGCCGAGGCCGACGAGTTCGTGTAAGCGCTCGGCGATGTACGCCGGCGGGCCGCCGATGCCGAACCAATCGCCGAACTCTTCGTCGATCTGGCGAGTGTTCGGATTGTCCATCGGGACATCGGCGCGGTGAAAGCGATAGTCGTAGCCGTCGCGCAACGAGGTGGTGACCCGGCGCATGATCTCGGGCTGTGCCGCGAGATCGTTGCCGGCAAAGCTCGACATGTGCGCCCATCCGGCGACGCGGTACTTGATCTCCTTGCGGCCTTGATCGCGCGTGTCGGTGACGGCCACCGGCACGTAGGCACCGATACGCACGTCGGCCCGCGACCGTCCGGCAGCATCGAGGGCCGCGTCGATGATCGCGAGGGCCCATTTCATCCGCTCTGGGTTCGCGCCGATGCTCAGCCCGATGCGGTCCGCGCTCGTAGCGGCGAGTGCGATCGCCCGTGGGCCGCTGCACACCATCTCGATCGGCGTCGGCGTATACGGATGCTGACTCAGCCATTCGAGCCGGCTCTCGCGTTCACCGAAATGAACCGTCTCACGCGAGAGGTAGCGCCGCACGAGCGCGAGGTCGCGGTCGAGCTCGGCGTGACGCTGGGGCTTCAGGCCCGCGAGCGCAACTGCCGAATCGCCCCGCGCGATGCCGCAGATCGCGCGGCCGCCGCTCAGTATCTGAATCGGTGCGATCGCCGACGCGATGACACCGGGATCCCTCGTCACGAAATTGACCGGACCAGCGAGCAACTTGATCCGCGACGTCGCCCGCGCCGCATCCCGCAATTCACCAAAGATGTCGGCGGCCATGTTGTGGTTCTCGCCGAAGAGTTGAAGGTCGTAACCGAGCGCTTCGTTGGCCTGAGCCACTTGTGCCCCTTGGAACGCGGGGCAGAAGTTGGTCGTGCCGAATTCGACGCTCATTTGGCGAGCGACGCCTCGAGGGTGATCTCGGGCACGCTGGCCAGGGCCCGGCTGACCGGGCACCCGGCTTTGGCCGCCTTGGCGTGCACGATGAAGGCCGCCTCGTCGATGCCCGGCACGCGCCCGACGGTCACGAGCGCAATCTTGGTGATCGTCGGCTTGTCGTCGACCCGCCGCAGCGTCACGGTCGCGTCGGTGTGCACCGAAGTGGGCGGGTGACCGGCCTGTGCGAGCATGTTCGAGAGCGCCATCGTGAAGCACGCAGCGTGCGCGGCAGCGATCAGCTGCTCTGGATTGGAGCCCGGACCGTCTTCGAAGCGGGACTTGAACGTGTAGCCGCCGGTGATCGTGTCACCTGCGGTGAATGTGCCACTGCCCGTCGGCAGGTCACCCTTCCACTCTGCGCTTCCCCTTGCTGGCATGGCCAACTCCTCGCTGTCGCGTTCGGCGAGGGCGAACGCTAGCCGCGTGCAAACAATTCGACGCAGCGGGAACCGCTCGGTCCGTGCGTTCGTATGTGTCGGTGTGAACAAGCGCAACGAACCCCAAATGAAGACCGCCCTGACCCGACTTCGCCACGGACAAGAAGTGCCCGCAACCGGCGTCTGGGCGATACCACCGGCTACGGCATCGATTCACTTCACGCTGCGCCGCCGGTTCGCTCGGGCGATCCGGGGGCAAATCCGACTCGACGATGGCGTCATGTTGATCGCGGCCGATCCCCATGAGTCGGTGGCGGCAATCTCGATGGACGCGAATAGCGTGCGCACCTCCAACCGTCGCCGGGACGGGCGCTTGCGCAAGAAATGGCTCGCCGTCGACCGGTACCCGACGATCGACCTCTACATCGCCTCGGTGGAACAACAGACGCGCTGGGAGTGGACTGCATTGGCCCGACTGCAACTGCGCGAGACGACAACCCCGAGCGCATTGTGTTTCACCTACGACGGCATTGACGCTGCCGACGACGCAATGTTTCGTGCCCGGACCGCGGTGTCGGTCGCGCATCTCGACATCGTGCCGCGGTGGTCCCGCCTCTTGACTCGGGGGCTCCACATCGACATCCGTGTCGAGATGCATGCACGACGCGTGGCAGAGTTGGCCACCTTCGCCAGCGACCTACGACACCCCTCATCCTTCGTCGGGTAGCAACTTCACGAGCGGGAGTTGACAGAATCGGGCGATGAGCTACGCAGGCCAGTACCGTAATTCATTGCACGGCGTCGCGATCGTCGGCGCATTCAACACGCCCCAGGCAAAACGCCTCGACGGGCACACGTCCACGTCGGTGACGATGCTGGCCATCCAAGGAGCGCTCGACGACGCGGGGCTGAGCTACGCCGACGTCGACGGATTGTCGATCACACCCACCGATCCGTCGAGGTTGCAGAAAGACGAGTCGCTCGATTGGGCGTACCGCGCCCGACTCGGCAGCGTGTGGGCGGGCAGTGCCATGCTCGCCATCCCCGCGCTACTCGAGGCGGCCCTCGCGATCGCGTCGGGCCAGTGCTCGGTCGTCGTCGTGGCCAGTGGTCAGGCCGGGCTCTACACCGACCGTTCCTCGACGGCACCGTGGACGCGGCCCGCCAACGAGTTCGTCCAGTGTTGGGGGCTCTACACGGCGGCCGAGTACGCGCTCGTCGCGCGCCGGCACATGCATCAGTTCGGCACGACGTCCGAACAACTCGCCCTCGCCGCGGCGACCGTTCGCTCGTACGGCGCAATCAACCCTGCGGCCGTCCACTTCGGACGAGCGGTCACCGTCGAGTCGGTGTTGTCGTCGCCGCTCATCGCCGACCCATTTCACCTACTGGATTGTTCGATGACGAGCGAGGGCGGAGCCGGCATCGTGTTGACGACCACCGAGCGGGCACGCGACCTCGACACGCGGGCGGCATTCGTGCTCGGTGGAGCAGTCGAAGGTTGCGCCCCCGGATACACGTATCCGCCCACCTACGAGTTGGTCGGTGATGTCGGACGCGGTGGCGCGGCACGCACGTTCGCCATGGCCGGCATCAAACCCATCGATGTGGATGTGTGCGAGCTGTACGACCCGTTCTCGTTCGAACTGATCCGCCAGTTCGAGGCCTTCGGATTTTGTGCCGAAGGCGAGGGCGGCCCGTTCGTCGAGTCCGGTGTCATGGCACCCGGTGGCCAGTTCCCCACGTGCACCGACGGTGGCACGATGTCGCACAGCCACACCGGCGTCTCGCAGATGCTGCAAAAGGTCGTACAGGCCGCGCGACAAGTTCGCGGCGACGCGCCCAACCAGGTGCAGGGCGCAGAGGTCGCCATGTGCAGCTCCGCCGGTTCGGGGTCGATGTTCAATCCCGTGCTACTCGTCGGCAACAGCCCCGCGAGCTGACGCCCCATTCACCTCTGATCGCGGCGTCGTTCTGCTTCGGCGATCGCCCATGCCGCATTCACGAGGCCGATGTGACTGAAGGCCTGGGGAAAGTTGCCGAGCAACTCGCCCGTCGCCGAGTCGACCTCCTCGGCAAGCAGTCCGACATCGTTCACGAACGCTATGGCTCGCTCGAACACCGAGCGCGCCCGGTCGAGTTGATCGGTGAGGGCCATCGCGTGAGCGAGCCAGAAAGTGCAGAGAAGGAACGTGCCCTCCTCGCCTTCGAGCCCGTCATGTGATCGGTAGCGATAAACGAGCCCGCGCTCATCCGTCAGCCGTTCCTCGATCGCATCGATCGTCGCCAGGATGCGCGGGTCGTCGGGCGGGAGGAAGCCGACGAGCGCCATCATGAGATTCGACGCGTCGAGATCGTCGGACCCGAACGACTGGGCGAACGCGTTGGCCCGTTCGCTCCATCCCTGGGTGACGATGGCGTGGTGGATCTCGCGCTGGACGCGCGTCCATTCGTCGACACGATCATGCGCGTCGAACCTGTCGGCCAGAGCCACCGCGCGCTCGAGCGCGACCCAACACATGAGCTTCGAGTACACGAAGTCACGCGGTTCGCCGCGCACTTCCCAGATCCCTTGGTCGCGTTCGTTCCACCGCCGCGCCGCGGCATCGGCGAGGTGTACGAAGAACGCCGTGGTGTGCGGCGCGACGTCGGTGAACTGATCGGACAGGCGATACGCGGCGTTGAGGAGTTCGCCGTACACGTCGAGCTGGCGCTGGTTCCACGCCCCGTTGCCGACTCGCACCGGCGCACTGTCGCGCCAACCGGGCAAGTGGGAGAGCTCTCGTTCGCTGAGATCGCGCTCCCCGCCGATTCCGAACATGATCGGCAGGTCGTTGCCGCGACCGACCGACGCCGCGGCCGACGTCGTGATGAACTCGAAGAACTCGTTCACTTCATCAGGACAGGCGGCGACCCAGAGCGCCTCGATCGTGAAACTCGTGTCGCGTACCCACGAGAACCGGTAGTCCCAGTTGCGATTGCCCCCCACGGTCTCGGGCAGCGACGTCGTTGCGGCGGCGCAGATTGCGCCGGTCGGCTGATACGACAACGCCTGCAACACGCGGCCGCTCTGATGGACGAGGTCACGCCACGGTCCCTCGTACGACTGATGCAACTCTGACCACGACGTCCACGCCGAGATGGTGTCCTCGAGACGATCTTCGATTTCTTTCTGGCTCCAGACGCGCGCGACGTCGCGCTGCGTGCGGGTGCAGTGGTGGAGAGCAAACGCGAGGCTGTGCCCATCGGACAATGTCGCACGGGCGCGAGCGCTCGATTCGGACAGCGTCATCGGCATCGCGCACGACAACACGAGGACGTCGGCGCCGCCGACCGCGCGTACGCCACCTTCGACCGCCGACACCAATGGATGGATGAGCCCGTACTCGGGGCGAGGTGAGTAGTCGACTTCGACCTCGACTTCACCTTCGGTGCAGGTCGCGCGGCGCAGCACAATGTGCGGCGAATGGACTCCCAACTCGTGCCCGCGGTTACCGTCACCCATCGCCAACGCGTCGACGAGAGTGAGCACGCCGGTCGGCGTCCGGAAGGTCGTTTCGATCACCATCGTTCGATCGAGGTAGCGCCGAGTCACTTCGGTCGCGCCCGCGGCGCGGATCGACCAGTGACCTGCGTCGTCGCCCAACAGCCCAGCGAATATTGCGCCGCTGTCGAACCGAGGTAGGCACAGCCAGTCGATCGAGCCCTCGCGACTCACGAGCGCGGCGGTATGCCGGTCGGACAACAGGGCATAGTCAGCAATCGGAATTCCGCTCACGCGGTTTCGAGCATAGGGAGCGCGGCGGTCCGAACGACGAGACCGGAGAGCGCTCAGATCGCGAGAGAGGCGGTGATGCGCTCACGGTGCGTCGTCGGACTCCCGTAGAGCACGCGGCTCAGCGTCACCCGTCGAAGCAACAGGTGCAGATCGTGCTCCCACGTGAGCCCGATGCCGCCGTGGAGTTGCACGCACTCTTGCAGCAGATACGGCAGGTGATCCCCGATGTAGGACTTCGCGGCGCTGACGGTTCGCCGAGCGTCGGGGCGCGTTGCCGACAATGCCGCGAGCGCGTCGTCGACGATCGCCGCGCTGCCTTCGAGATGCACGGCCATGTCGGCAACGCGGTGCTTGAGCGCTTGGTACGACGCCAGCACCCGCCCGAACGTCGAGCGGTCGTTCAGGTATTCGAGAGTGAATTGAAAGGCTCGTTCGGCGGCGCCAACCGCCTCGCAACAGATCAGCACGGCCGCGAGGTCGAGTTGGCGTTCGACGACTTCGACGGTGTCGCCGGCGTCGCCGACGATGTCCGCTTCGGGTACCAGCACATCGTCACAGCGCACGGCACCGAACGAACGCCCGAGATCGAGGCTACGCGCCGGTGCGACGTGCACGCCGACCGTGCCGGCGTGGACGAGTGCTTGCACGAGCCCACCGTCGAGCGTTGCGGTGATGAGCAGGAGGTTGGCATCCGGCGCCGACTCGACGTGCGCCGCGCTCCCCTGCAGCCGCAACCCGCCGCTCGTGCGGTGCGCCATCATCGATGCGGGCATCACCGCGCCCGCGGCATCGAAACCATCGCAGCACCACGCGGCGATGATCGAACCGGAAACGATGCCAGGCAGCACGGCATCTCGTTGCGTCGCACTTCCGCGAACGGCCACCGTGTTGGCGACGACGCTGGTGGCGAGGAGCGCGCCGGGTGCGACGGAGCGACCGACTTCGCGCGCCACGAGCCCGAGGTCCACCAACCCTGCGCCCGAGACACTCCCGCCGCCGTACTCGTCCGGGACGAGAAGGCCGGTCCAGCCGAGTTCCGCAGCCCGCTGCCACCACGTGCGATCGAGTGGCTCGACCACGTCGATGGCGCGACGCGCGTCGAGCGACGTGGTGTTCTCGAGGAAACGCACGGAGGTATCGAGGAACAGTTGTTGGTCGTCGGTCAGTTGGTCGTGCATCGCGATCGGTCTCGGCAGTGGTCAGTCGTTCGGCTCGCGCAGCGCGGTCGGCGGTGCGGCCCGGTCGACGAGATCGGTGATGAGCGGGCCGAGGTCGGCGGGATGCCAGCGTTGGTCGGTCCACGCGGTGGGACCGCGGTCCCAGCTATCGAGCACGCCGATGCGATCGCCGAACACGAGAAAGACCCGGCCGGTGATGGGAGCGGACTCGACGCTACCCAACCACGCGACGATGGGCGCGAGGTTGTGAGGGTCGTATTTGTCGATCGGCGCCTTGCGGGCTTCGGCGGCGCGTCGTTCGAAGTCGGGATTCTGCGTCATGCGGGTCAGCGCTGCAGGCGAGATGGCATTCACCGTGACGCCATAGCGACCGAGCTCTTTCGCGGCGATGATCGTGAACGACGCAATGCCGGCTTTGGCCGCGCCATAGTTCGATTGTCCGACGTTGCCGAACAGACCAGACGTCGACGACGTATTGATCACACGGGCCTCTACCACCTCGCCTTTGCGAGTGAGTTCGCGCCAATGTCGCGCGGCGGCCCGCGTCGGCGCAAACGTGCCCCGCAGATGCACACGTGTCACCGAATCCCAGTCGTCGTCGGTCATGTTGATGATCATGCGATCACGCAAGATCCCCGCGTTGTTGACCAGCACGTCGAGCCGGCCGAACGCGCGCAACGCCGTCTCGACCAATTCGTCGGCGCCCGCGGTCGACGCGACGTCGGCACCGTTCGCGACGGCCTGACCGCCCATGCCGATGATCTCTTCGACGACTTCGTTCGCGGGAGCCGACGAGACGCCCGTGCCGTCGGCCTCGGCGCCCAGATCGTTGACGACGATCGCGGCACCTTGTCGCGCCAGTTCCAGCGCATGCGCGCGGCCGAGACCGCGACCGCTGCCGGTCACGATGGCTACCCGACCTTCGCAGAGCGCGCGACTCATGCCGGCAGGGGGAACGTGGTCATCGACGGGCCCTTCTTCTTCGCTATTTGGCAAGCTACTCCATATTATGAACATTCGGTCGAGGCGGGAGGCGAAGGCAATGACCTCAGAGGACAGCAGCGCGATACCGGACTACTCGCGCATGACCCGTCTCGACGACCGGGCCTTCGTCGTCATCGGGGCCGGGCACGGTATGGGCCGGCAAAGCGCGCACGCGTTGGCCTCGCAGGGCGCGCGCGTGCTGTGCGTCGACCTCGACGGTGACCGGGCGCGCGAGGTCGCGGTCGAGGTGAACGGCATCGCGTGCGCCGCCGACGTGACTTCCGCCGACGAAGTGCAACGAGTGATCGCGACCGCCCAACGCGAATTCGGCGCGCTGCACGACATCTGCCTGCGGCACGCGTTTCACGTCGTCAAATACGGCGGTCGGGCGCTCATGGCCGAAGGTGGATCGTTGATCTTCATCGCGTCGGTGAGTGGGATCAACAGCTCGCTCTTCCACGGCGCGTACGGTGCAGCGAAAGCCGGTTTGATGTCACTCGTGCGGACCGCCGGCCTCGAGTTGCGCCCGCACAACATCCGGGTGAACGCAATCGCGCCCGGGGGCGTGGCGACTCCACGACGAACCGCGGCAACCGGTACGCCGGCCGAGTTGCTGGCCGACGGAGCGCTGACATCGTTCGCCTCGACGGCGGACATCGCGGCGTCGGTGCTGTTCTTCGCCACCGACCTGTCGCGCCACATCACGGGCCAGACACTCGTGATCGATGGCGGGGCCATGCTGCGCTACGCCTACGACATCGCGGCGGTGCCGGCACCTCCCGGACAGTCGATGGGCGAGCGTCCGGAGACCTGGACCGCTCCCTCGTCCACTTGACCCTCCCGGCCCGCGTTCGTACCATTGTGGACACCATGTCCACAATGCGGAATCCGCAACCGTGCTGAACGGGTTGCGCGTCGTCGAGGTTGCCGAATTCATCGCCGGCCCGTATTGCGCCAAGCTGCTGGCCGACCTGGGGGCGGACATCCTGAAGATCGAGCCGCCCCAGGGCGACGCGGCGCGCCGTCTCGGTCCCTTCGTCGACGACACGCCGGGCGAAGACCGCAGCATCCCCTTCCTGCACCTCAACACGAGTAAGCGCGCGGTCACACTCGACACCGCGGCGCCCCGTGGCGCCGAACTGCTGCGATCGCTGTTGCTCGGCGCCGAACTCCTCATCACCGATCGGCCGCCGGCGGAGATGGCCGCGGCCGGCATCGGCATCGACGAACTACTCGAGACACAGCCGTCGCTCGTGGTACTGGCCCTGACGCCGTACGGCATGACGGGGCCCTATCGCGACTACCACGCGTACCCGCTCAACACGTTTCACGCGGCGGGCGAGGGTTACATCACGCCCGTCGCATCACATCTCATGCCGCACGTCACCGACCGCCCTCCGTTGCGCCACGGGCGCTTCGCCGGCGAGTACAAACTGGCGACCTACGCCGGGATGCTGGCGTTGGCCGCCGTCTATCACGCTCGCGCCACCGGGGTCGGCCAGGTCATCGATCTCTCCAAGCAAGAAGCATTGATCGGGCTCAACTACGTCGAATTCCAACCATGGCTGGCGGGTGTCCTGCCGGTGGCGACTCGCGAATCTCGGGCAGTGGCATTCGGCGGGATCATGCAGTGCAGCGACGGTGCGGTGCAGTTCACCTTCCACGAGCAACACCACTGGGACAGTCTCGTGAAGCTGATGGGCAGCCCGGCATGGGCCGACGAAGAATGGGCCGCCACTCATGCATCGCGACTCCTCCACGGCGAGCAGATCAACGTGCACCTGAAAGAGTGGATGCGCCATCAATCACGCAATGACATCGTCCGCGAGGGCCAGCTGATCGGCTGCACGGTTGCTCCGTACAACACCATCGACGAGGTGTACGCGTCAGAGCAGATGGCGGTGCGGCAGTTCTTCCAACCGGTGACGCATCCCGTCGCCGGCACCCACGAGTACCCGACCGCCGCCTATCGATTCGACGACGCGGTCATTCGTCCCGTCGCCGCGCCCTCGTTGGGCCGCGACAACGACCAGGTGTTCGGTGAACAACTCGGGCTCTCCGCCGACGAGCGTCGCGAGTTGCACGCGCACGGCATCATCTGATGGCGCCCGCCGTGAATCCCGCGACGAATAGCGCCATCAGTGCAGGCGCACTGTCGGGCGTTCGCGTCCTCGACTTCACCTGGGCCGTATCCGGGCCGACGGCCACGATGATGCTCGCCGGCCTCGGCGCCGAGGTCATCAAAGTCGAGAGCCCGCGGCGTCCCGATGTCGTACGCCGCAACCCGCCGCTCATGGCATCGACCAACCGGCAGAAGCGGACGATAACCCTCAACCTCGGCCATCCTGCGGCCATCGATCTGGCGAAGCGCCTCGTCGCGATCAGCAATGTCGTCGCGGAGAGCTTTCGGCCGAAGGTCATGGACGGGTTCGGCCTCGGCTACCGCGCACTGCGGGAGATCCGCGAAGACATCATCATGTTGTCGAGTTCGATGGCGGGTCAGCACGGACCGAGTTCGCATTTCGCCGGCTACGCGCCGATGTTCGTGGCGCTGTCCGGCCTCGGTGAGATGACAGGCTACGAAGACGGTCCCCCGGCGCAGATCCGCATCGGGGCCGACATCGTGGCCGGTGTGCACGGTGGCTTCGCGCTGCTCGCGGCGCTGTTCCATCATCAAGCCACCGGCGAGGGCACGCACATCGACCTCTCGGCGATCGAGTCACAGTCGTGTCTCATCGGCGATTCGCTGCTCGAGTTCGCCGCCAACGGTACGTCACCGCGGCGAACGGGCAACGACGAACCCGGCGTCGCTCCCCACGACTGCTATCGCTGCGCCGGCGACGACCGGTGGGTGAGCATCGTCGTGACCTCCGACGACGAATGGACGCGGTTCGTCGGCGCGATGGGCAATCCGGCGTGGGCGGCCGACCCCGGCTACGCCGATGCGCAGGATCGGTGGCACAACCGTCAGCGACTCGCGCGCGACATCGAGACGTGGACGGGTGCGCGCACCGCGTCAGAGGTGACCGCGACATTGCAGTCCGCCGGAGTGGCCGCGATCCCCTCCTACCCCGCCGACGAACTCTTCGCCGATCCGCACATCGTGGAGCGCGACATGGTCGCCAACATTCCCGGGCCGGCGCGCGTGTGGCCGGTCATCCGGCTCGGAGGCAAGCTGTCGCGCACACCGATGGTGGTCGACCGCGCCTGCCCCAACATGGGCAACGACAACGCGTATGTCTTTCAAGAGCTACTCGGCCTGAGCGAGGACGAAGTACTCGGACTCGAAGAAGACGGCGCGTTCGCGTGACCACCCCTTCGCACTACGAAAGGACGAACGAATGGCCAACGACGAGCCCGTGATCCCCGACGACGTCGACGAGTTCATCGCCGCCCACAAACGAACCTTCATGATCACGCGGCGCAAGGATGGCTCACCGACATGCCATCCGATGGCCCGCTTCTACGCCGACCGCGGCTACTACATGAACATGTACGCGAGCAGCGTGAAACACGCCAACCTCAGCCGCGATGCCCGGATCTGTTGCCTCGTCACCACCAACTCGGGTGAACCCCAGCTTCACGCGGTCGTGCTGCGGGGCACGGCCCGCCAGCTACCCGGCACCGAGACACTTTCGCACGACGCCCCCGAAGGTGTCGTCCTCGCCCGCGGCATCGGCATGGAGGGGGTCAAGAGCGTCGAAGACCGACCCGAGAAGTTCGAGCACGAAGACGCGGAGGACATGTTCAAACGCGCCGCGGTGATGGTCGAGCGCATCCGCGACGAGGTGCGAGTGCTGTGGCAGGTCACGCCGACCGAGTCTGCGTGGCTTCAGGACGTACGGCTTCAGGACGTACGGACGATCGGTGGACCCAATGCCTCGTGAGCATCACAGCATCAAGTTCACGCCGGATGAGTTGCACGACTTCTTGCGCGCGGACACGCGATTGATACTCGCGACCGTCGACGACGCCGGCGATCCGTGGGGCGATGTCGTGCCGTTCGTGTTCCGGCATGACCGTGTCTTCTTCCGCGTAGCCGTCGATACCCGATCGTTCGCCAACATCGCCCTCGATCCGCGCGTGTGTTGCGTCGTCGAGAGCATGAATGGTCTGTCGTACTACGACATCAAAGGCGCGATTATGCACGGCGTCGCCGTGGCCACGACTGTCGATCACCAATTCGCCGACGTCGACGCCGCGCTCGCCGGTATCGCCGATCCGGTCGGGCCCGTCGGATCGGAGACCGTCGTCTACTCGATCGACCTCGGCGATTCGACCAGCTTCTCCTTCGAAAAGATCAAGTATCGGTATCAAGACCGGGCGTTGACGACGTGACGCGCCGCCCGCGGCCCGTGCACCCGACCAGACGACAGGAGCAACAACCAAAGTGAAGACATCGTTGGCTCATCGGCTCGGCATCGAGTTTCCGATTTTCGCATTCAGCCACTGCCGCGATGTGGTGGCGGCGGTCTCGAAGGCGGGCGGGGTGGGCGTCCTCGGCACGACGCGGCAGTCGGTCGAAGAGCTCGAGTACGACCTGCGTTGGCTCGACGAGAACCTCGTAGGGCAGCCCTACGGCGTCGACGTGCTCTTCCCGTCGTCGTCAGAGGGCGACGACCTCGTCGAACTCGCACATCGACTGCCCGCGGAACACCTTCGCTTCGTCGAAGACCTACGAACGCGCTTCGGCATTCCCGCACCAAAGGATCCGCTCGCGTACTCGCATTCGGGTGACAACTTGATCCCCACCCACTTGCGGGCGCGCGAGAAGGTCGACGTCGTCTTCAATCACGGCCCGATGCTCATGGCCAGCGCGCTCGGGCCGGCACCGCCGGACATCGTCGAACGGGTGCACGCGCGCGGTGGCCTCATCGCCGGGCTCATCGGTGCGCCGGGACAGGCCACGCGCCACGTCAATGCCGGCGCCGATGTGATCGTCGCGCAAGGTTCCGAGGCGGGCGGCCACACGGGCGAGATATCGACGCTCGTGCTGGTGCCGCAAGTCGTGGACGAAGTTGCGCCGGTACCCGTGCTCGCGGCCGGCGGCATCGGTGACGGTCGCCAAATTGCGGCCGCCATCGCGCTCGGCGCGCAAGGTGTGTGGACAGGTTCGATCTGGCTCGCCGCGGTAGAGAGCGATGTCGAAGACGAAGTCAAAGCAAAACTCATCCAAGCGACATCGCGCGACACCGTGCGGTCGCGCTGTCTCACCGGCAAACCGATCCGTCAGCTGCGCACCCCGTGGGTCGACGCGTGGGGCGAAGAGGGCGCGCCTTCACCGTTGCCGTCACCACTGCAGGGCATGCTCGTGCGCGACACCATGACCGGCATCTTCGATCACCGTGTCGAAGCGGTGATGGGGACCGCTATCGGTCAGATCGTGGGGACGATCACCGAAGTACGGCGCGTGCGCCGCATCATGGACGATCTCATCGAGGCCTACATCGAAGGATCGACGCGCGTCGCCGATCTGCTCAACGGCAGCTGAGTACGAATCCGATCTGGAATACAGTCCCGCACAAGCGAGAGGTGAAGGAGATCCGATGTTGACCATTGAGCAGGTGCTCGCCGGTATTCGGCTCGAACCGATCGCAGACGGGCGATTCACGGCGCCCAACATCGACTATTACGGCTCGGGCGACAACGCCGCGTCGGCCGCAATCGCCGACGTGATCTTCGGCGGCCAACTCATCGCGCAGGCTGTCGTGGCGGCGACGCTCTCGGACCCGGGCAAGTCGGTCAAGACCGTCACGACCATCTTCGCCCGCGGTGGTCGGGTCAGTGAACCCGTGGAGATACTGGTCGAGCCCGTTGCGTCGGGACGAACCTTCGCCACCCGCACCGTGTCGATGATCCAGTCGGGTAAGACGATCGCCGAGTCGTTGGTGCTGATGCACGCCGAAGAGCCCGACCTCGTCCGACACACGCAACCGGCACCACCGGTCGATCAGCCCGACGATCCGCGCACGCGCGAGCAAGATCACGGCGACTACATGGCCGCGTTCGTCGACGGTGTCGATCTCGGGGCGGCGACCGAACAAGGCCCACCCGATGCGTCGGTATGGGTGCGCTTCAACCAGGCGCCGGACGAGGCTGCCGGCAACCAAGCACTGCTGGCGATGGTCTCGTTGCCCTTCCTCACCGGCATCGCGCTACGGCCCCATCGCGGCCACAGCTACCAGGACGCGCACTTGTCGATCTCGTCGGCCGTCATGAGCCACAGCATCACGTTCCACGAACCGGCCCGGGTCGATCAATGGCTGCTGCTCGATCAGACGGTGCCGTACGCGGGTCGAGGCCGTTGCTTCGGGCGCGGTGAGGTGTACACGCAGAACGGTGGAATCATCGCGTCGTTCTCGCAAGACGGCATGATCAAGGCGTTGGTCCAACCGGACAACGCCCCAGACGGGAAGCGACTCTGATCATGAGCGACGACTACGAGTTCCTCCTCTACGAAACGCATGACGATGGTGCAATCGTGCGCATCCTGCTCAACCGGCCCGAGTACCGCAACGCACAGAACCGTGGCCTGCTGATCGAGCTCGACACGGCGTTTCGACGCGCCGAAGAAGACGACACCGTTCGCGTCGTCATCCTCGGCGGAGTCGGTCCGCTGTTTTCGTCCGGTCACGACATCGGATCACCGCAGACGGTCAAAGATCGCACGCCCGGCCCCGGCGAACATCCGTCGCGCCGTATCAACGGCGGCACGCGCCCGGGCGCCGAACGGCGCATGTTGCAGGAGTGGCACTACTTCTTCGAGAACACGCGTCGTTGGCGCGACCTCCGCAAGATCACCATCGCTCAGGTGCAGGGCAACGTGTATTCCGCGGGGCTGATGTTGATGTGGGCCTGCGACCTGATCGTTGCTGCCGAAGACGCAAAGTTCGCGGACGTGGTGGGCACCCGCCTGGGAATGTGCGGCGTCGAATACTTCGCCCACCCGTGGGAGTTCGGTCCGCGCAAGACCAAAGAGCTGATGCTCACCGGCGACTCCATCGATGCCGAAGAGTGCTACCGGTTGGGCATGGTCAGCAAGATCTTCCCGACAGCAGAGCTTTCCGAGCGCACGTTGGAGTTCGCCCGCCGCATCGCCGAGCAACCGACCATGTCATCACTGCTCATCAAAGAAGCGGTGAACCAGACCGTCGACAACATGGGTTTCCAAAACGCGCTCAGCGCCTGCTTCACGCTGCACCAGTTGAACCATGCCCATTGGGCCGAGCTCACGCACGGCGCATCGGCACTCGGCACCCCCGAGTTCGGGCTGCCCGATTGGCGCACGGCCCCGAAAGTGGTGCCGGCGGCCAAGAACGCGGTTCGCGCCCCCGAGGCCTGAGCGCCGCGATCACGCGCGATCAGAGCGTGTTGCTCGACGTCGTCTGACGAGCGCCCCGCCGCACGTCGCCCAATACGTTGAGCGACAAGACGGTGAGGAACAACACGACTGCGGGCACGATCACGATGTGCGGCGCGGTGCGCAGTTGCCGTTGTCCGGAGGCGATCATGCTGCCCCAACTCGGCGTCGGCGGGGCGATGCCGAGCCCCAGATAGCTGAGTGACCCCTCGATGACGAACACGTGCGCTCCGGCGGCGAGGGCATAGACGGCGACGGGGCCGATCACGTTGGGCAGGAGGTCGTGTACGAGGATGCGCAGCGGACGCGCGCCCACGCCTTTGGCGGCGAGTATGAACTCGCGGTTGACGTAGATCAGTGTGTTGGCCCGGCCGAGGCGCATGAACGTCGGGGTCAACAAGATGCTCAAGCCGATGACGAGGATCTTGATCGACCCTCCTTCGATCGATGTCAACACGAGCAAGAGCACCAGACCGGGGAACGCCAGGCCCAGATCACCGATGGCGACCACCACCCACCCGACTGCGCCGCGGAAGTAGGCGGCGAGCATTCCCAACGCCAACCCCACGACGAACGCGATGACCGTTGCGAGCAGCGCGATCAACAGCGAGGCGCGCCCGCCGTAGATCACGCGCGACAGGATGTCGCGACCCAATTGGTCGGTGCCGAGGCGGAACTCGCCTCCCGGGCGCAGCGCGACCCGGCCGACGCGTTCTTCGGGGTCTTCGAGGGGCAACAGCGGCGCGATGAGCGCGAGCACGCTCACGAGCAACAACCAACCGCCCGCGAGTATCACCACGATCCGGCGCGCGATATGACGGCTGCGGGCGGGCCCTTCGGCATCGTCGGCGATTTCGAGATCGGGTTCAGCGGTGATCGCCATCACACACGCACGCGAGGATCGAGGAAGCCGTACAGGATGTCGACCGCGGCATTGATCACGACGTAGCCGGCCGCCACCAGCGCGACGACACCTTGGACGACGACATAGTCACGGGCGTTGATCGCTTCGACGAGCAGGCGGCCGAGGCCGGGTAGCCCGAAGAGCGACTCGACGATGACCGAACCGCCGAGCATGCGGGCGGTGATGATGCCGGCCAACGTCGTCGTCGAGAACAACGACGGACGAATCGTGTGCCGCAGCAGCACGCGCGTCGGGCTCAGCCCCTTGGCGTGCGCCATGGTGATGTAGTCCTCCTGCAGGGTCTTGCCGATGTCGTGACGGAGCAGGCGTTGGTAGATCGCCGCGGGGTCGGCGGCCACGGTGAACACCGGCAGCGCGACCGACTGAAGGTTGTTCCACAGGCCGTCTTTGATCGGACTGAACCCGCTCACCGGTAACCACTCGAGCTTGACCGCGAAGAAATAGATGAGCAGTACGCCGAGCACGAACTGCGGTAGCGAGATGAAGGCGAACGAGCCCACCGTCGCGGCGCCGTCGGCGATCGGGCTGCGCTTCACGGAGATGAAGCACGCGGTCAGGAACGCGAACAGCAGCGCGGCCAGTTGGGCGAGGATCACCACTTCGAGGGTGATCGGCAATTTCAGTCGCAGTTCGTGCGTCACCTTTTCGTCGTTGCGCAAGGACTGGCCGAGGTCGCCCCGCGCGGCATGGCTCAGCCAATCGACGTAACGGCTGACGAGCGGGCGGTCGAGGTTGAGCCGCTCGCGGACGATCTGTATCTGTTCCGGTGTGGCGTTCTCGCCCGCGATCGCCACTGCCGCATCACCCGGCAGCAACTCGAGCAACGCCGCGACTGTGAACGTGACGGCCAACAAGATCGCCACGAGATAGGCGAGACGGCGAAGCAGGTACTTCACGATGCGCTCGAGACTTGCTTTGCGGCGACGAGTGGGAAATGGCACGCCACGAAACGGTCTTCGTCACCGTCGAGTGGGCGCATCATCGGTTCTTCCTCTGCGCAGCGCGATTCGGCGCGCGGGCAACGGGTGCGAAACCGGCAACCGGACGGCGGGTCGGTCGACGAGGCAACCTCGCCGGCGAGCAACCTGGGACGCGCTTTCGGTGCATCGATGTCGACCTCGGGTATCGCCGAGAGCAAGGCGTCGGTGTAGGGATGCGCCGGCGCGGCGTAGAGCGCATCGGGCGGACCGACCTCGCACAGCTTGCCGAGATACATGACGACGACGCGGTCGCTGATGTTCTTGACGACCGCGAGATCGTGGGCGATGAACACCATCGTCAGCCCGTAGCGCGCTTTCATGTCTTCGAGCAGGTTGAGTATCTGCGCCTGCACGGAGACGTCGAGCGCCGACACGGGCTCGTCGCAGATGAGCAGCTTCGGGTCGAGGATCAGCGCCCGCGCGATGCAGATGCGTTGGCATTGCCCGCCCGAAAACTCTTTCGGATACTTGCCCCGCGCGGTTTGCGGGTCGAGGCCGACCGCCCGCAGCACATCGTCGACTTTCTGCGTGCGAGCCGCTTTGTCGGTACCCCACACCTTCAGTGGTTCGGCGACGATCTCGCCGACCGTGTGGCATGGGTTCAGCGACGAGATGGGATCTTGATAGATCATCTGCAACGACGGTCGCAGCTTTCGCATCTCGCCGTTCGAGAGCCTCGTGAGTTGGCGCCCCTGAAACGTGACGGCCCCTGACGACGGCCGGGGCAACTGCACGATGGCGCGACCCGTCGTCGATTTGCCGCAACCCGATTCACCGACGAGGCCCAGCGTCTCGCCCTCGAGCACGTCGATGCTGATACCCGAAACCGCGTGCACGGTCGACCCGCGCCGGCGGAACTCGACGGTCAGATCGTCGACGCGCATGATCGAGGCGTCGGCGGCACGAAGGTGCGCGGTGCCGGTTCCGGCCATCAGCCCGCCTCGGCGGCGAGGGACGCGACGGGGCGTTTCGGCGCGCCCGACCCGATGGGAAACCAGCAGCGGTAGAGATGATCGGATGTCTCGGCCGCGATCAACGGCGGTTGCTCGTGCCGGCACTTGTCCTGCGCGTAGGGACACCGGGGCGCAAAGCGACAACCCGCCGGGATCGTCCGCAAGTCGGGCGGGGCGCCCGGGATGGTGTTCAACCGCGTGTGGCTGGGATCGCTCAACTTTGGCATCGACAACATCAGTGCCTCGGTGTACGGCATCTTCATCGACCGCAACAGCGTTCGGGTCGGCGCGACTTCGACGATCTGGCCGGCGTACATCACTGCGGTGCGATCGGTACGCGTCGCGACGACCCCGAGATCGTGGGTGACGAGGATCATCGCCATCTGGCGTTCCCGCTGCTGATCTTCGAGCAGTTGGAGGATCTGCGCCTGCGTGGTCACATCGAGCGCGGTCGTCGGCTCGTCGGCGAGCAAGAGTGCCGGCTCGCACGCAATCGCCATCGCGATGACGACCCGCTGGCGCATCCCGCCGGAGAACTCGTGCGGATAGCGGTGCAATCGCTGCGGGGCATTGGAGATGCCGACCGACTCGAGCAACTCGACCGCGCGCTGTTTGGCATCGGCCCGGCTCATTCCGCCCCGGAACCGCAGCACCTCGGTGATCTGGCGACCGACGCGCACGACGGGGTTGAGCGACGTCATCGGATCTTGCATCACGATGGCGATCTCGCGGCCCCGCAGTCCGCGCAGTGCCTTCGGCGCGAGGCTGGTCAATTGCTGTCCCTTGAAGGTGACGGTGCCCTGCTTGCGGGTCGACCGGCCGGGCGTGAGGCCCATGATCGACCGCGTCAACACGCTCTTGCCCGAGCCCGATTCACCGACGATGCCGAGCGTCTTGCCCGCCTCGAGCGTGAGCGACACGGAGTCGACGGCGCGCAGCCGGCCAGTGGCGACGGGGAACTCGATGGTGAGGTCGGCAACCTCCAACAGCGGTGCTTCGAGAGAGCCCCCTGCCACGTTTCGTCCCCTTTGTGCTCGCCGAATCCCACGTCAGACCGCAATGTTGACAATAGTGGAAGGTACTTCTACTTTCTACACCAGGGGACAGAGTGGGCCCAGAAGACGGCCGCGTCGGACCGATCGCCCCGGCCCAGCGCAACGGAAGGCCCCAATGACCAACTCTCTCGTGACCACGACGCGCGACGACCGCGGGGTCGTCACCATCACGTTGAACCGCCCCGAAGCCCGCAACGCCCTCAGCCCCGAGCTGGTCGCAGAGTTGAAGTCCGCCTTCACCTCCATCGATTCTCAGGCGGGCACCCGGGTCGTCGTGCTCGCCGCCGCGGGCAGCGCGTTTTCGGCCGGCGGCGACATCGCGGCGATGGAGCAGATGGCCACCTTCTCCTATGAAGAAAATCTCGCCGACAGCCGTTCCTTCGACGAGATGTACCGCATCGTCGACGAATGCCCGTGTCCGGTCATCGCCCGGGTGAACGGCGCGGCCATGGGCGGGGGCGCCGGCCTGGTCGCCTGCGCCGATATCGCGGTCGCCGTCGAGAGCGCCTCGTTCGCGCTGAGCGAAGTGCGCGTGGGCATCATCCCCGCGGTCGTCGGCACCTACGTCACCGCCAAGATCGGCGTGGGGTGGGCCCGCCGGCTGCTGCTCACCGGTGAACGGTTCGACGCCGCGACCGCCCGCACCATCGGGCTCGTCCACGAGGTGACGACGGCCGACGCGCTCGACGCGACCGTCGACGCGATGGTGGGCAATGTCCTCGCCGGGCGCCCCGGCGCGCAGCGCATGATCAAGGCCCACCTCGCGCGGGCATTCGGCGAGCAGGCTTTCGGCCGCGACGAGATACGCGCGCTCGCGATCGAGTCGGCGACCACGGCGCGTATGAGCGAGGAGGGCCGCCGAGGTCTCGGCGAGTTCCTCCATCGTCCCCGCGACGCAAAGCCAACCAAGGACGGCCAGCAAAGATGAGTGACGACGACCGCGCGTGCATCGCCGGGATCGGCGAAACCGACTACTGCCGCAACCCCGGCTCGGGCCTCACCGACCTCGGCCTGATCCTCGCCGGTGCGCGTCGCGCCATCGCCGACGCGGGGCTCGCGCCGGCCGAGATCGACGGCGTCATGACGCCCTACATCAACGCCAGCGCGGAAGAGCTCATGGACAACCTGGGATTGCGCCACGTGCGTTTTTCGGCGCAGGTGCAGATGGGTGGCGCCAGCCCGGTGGCGTCGTTGCAACATGCCGCGGCGGCGGTGTCGGGAGGGATCGCGCGTGCGGTCCTGATCCCGTTCGGTTGGAACGGGTATTCGGGCGCGCGGGTCAAGGCCGCCGCGGCCACCAACGCGGTGACCACGTTCCGGCGCACGGTGCGCGATTTCTATCGTCCGTACGGCACGGTGGCACCGCCGCAGGTCTACGCGCTCTTGGCGCAACGGCACATGGCCGAGTACGGAACGACCCACGAAGACCTCGGCGCGATAGCCATCGCCTGTCGCAAGCACGCGCAACTCAACGACCGAGCGATCATGCGCGACCGACCGATGTCCCTCGACGACTACATGAACGCGCCGTGGGTCGTCGAGCCCTATCGCCGTTTCGATTGTTGTCTCGAGAGCGATAGTGGCGCGGCAGTCGTCGTCACCACCGTGGGCACCGCCCGCCGGCTGGGTCGTCATCGACCCGTGCGCATCGTCGCCGTCGCCGAAGGTCGCGTGCGCCCCGCATCGGATATCTGCAACCGACCCGACGTGTTCGATATCGGCCTCACCAGTGCCGCGCCGCGCGCCTACGAGGTTGCCGGCATGGGTCCCGCCGATTTCGACTTCGCCCAGATCTACGACTGCTTCACCTTTGAAGTGATCCAGCAGATAGAAGAGGCGGGATTCTGCGCCCGCGGCGAAGGCGGGCGCTTCGTCGCGGACGGTGCCATCGAGCTCGGCGGCAAGCTGCCCGTCAACACCCACGGCGGGCTGCTGTCGCAGGCGCACGCGTTGGGGATGAACCATGTTGTCGAAGCGGTACGCCAACTGCGGGGCGAAGCGGGGCCGGCGCAGGTCGACGGAGCGCGCGTCGGCATGGTGACCGGCTGGGGCGACATGGGTGACGGCAGTATCGCCATCCTGCAACGCGCATGAGTACCGAAAACGATGACGCAGGGAGAGCACCGATGAGCGAACGCGCGCTACTGCCCGCACCGACGACCGACGGCCTTCCGGGCGAGTTCTTCCGCTGGCACACCCAGCGCGAGCTGCGATTCCAGCGCTGCGCGGCGTGCCGCCACTGGAGCGTGCCGGCGACGCTGAATTGCGCCAACTGTGGCAGCAGTGATCTCGCCTGGGAACGCAGCGAGGGCAAGGGCACCGTGTTCTCGTGGACACGCACGCACAACGCGTTCGACGCCGACTTCATGGCCGACGGCCCGTACGTCTGCGCCATCGTCGAGGTCGACGAAGGGCCGCGCCTGCTGACATCGCTCCACGGGCGGGCGGCGACCGACGCGACGGTCGGTTTGCGGGTGAACGTCGACTTCGCGCCGCGGGCCGACGATCAGCTCATCGCGGTGTTCGTGGCCGACGATCCAACCTGACGTTCATATTGTGGAAGCCTATTTCACAAACTACGATTCGGCGGGCTTTGGAGCGGGCAAAGGTTGTAAGCGTAAGGAGGCCACGAGCTCTTGACCACGGAATCCGTGCCGTTCGGCGTGCGCTGCGGCCAACTTGCGCGCGAAATGCCGGCGGCGGCCGTCGCCATCGTGTTCGCGCCGGAACAGGGCGACGAGCGCCAGGTCACGTGGTCCGAGTTCGACGAACGCTCCACGCAACTCGCGCGCGCCTGCGCGCGCGACGGCGTGCACCATGGCGATCTCGTCGCCATCCAGATGAAGAACTCCCCCGAGTTCTTGTTCTCGATCTTCGCCTGTTGGAAGCTCGGCGCCGTTCCGGTGCTCGTGCGCTGGGATCTCCCCGATTGGGAGCTGCACCGACTGCACGACGTGATCCGGCCGAAGCTGCTGATCACCGCGGATCGCACCGAGCTGTTCGAGCGCAGCCGGTCCGAGCCGACCGACCCCCTGCCACCGGCCGACCCGCGGTACTCGTCGGGCATCTGCAGCTCCGGATCTACGGGCACGCCCAAGATCATCCTTCGCCGCGCGCCTCTGCGTTTCGCCGGCACCGGCTCGTCGATCACCGTGATCGAGACCTTCGAAGCAGTGAGCCCCGAACAGGTCATCCTCGTACCGAGCCCGCTGTATCACAACAACGGATTCGTGGCCGCCAACGATCTGCTCGTCGGACACAAGATCGTGTTGATGGAGCGCTTCGACGCGGCGCGGGCGGTCGACCTGATCGAACGCCACCGCGCCACGGGCTTCACGGCCGCGACGCCCATCTTCCAACGCATCGCCCGCGTCGCCGGCATCGAACACCGCGACCTCTCGAGTCTCGAGTGGGTGATGCAAGGCGCGGCGCAGCTACCGGCGTGGGTCGCGCAGTTCTGGTTCGACCGCATCGGCGCCGAGCACGTGTATCTCTCGTACGGTGCGAGCGAGGGCATCGGTACCACTGTGTGCCGCGGCGATGAGTGGCTCGCGCACCCCGGCACCGTAGGCCGCGGCGTGTTCGGCACGCAGGTGCGCATCCTCGACGAAGACGGCGCCGATCTCCCCGTCGGCGAGATCGGCGATATCTACGTGCGCTCGGCGCGAGGTATCAACCACGAATACCTCGGCGACGTCCCCCCGTTGCGCGTCACTCCCGACGGCTTTGCCACGATCGGCGACGTCGGTTGGGTCGACGACGACGGCTACCTCTATATCGCCGACCGCCGCACCGACATGATCGTCACCGGCGGCGTCAACGTGTATCCCGCCGAAGTCGAAGCCGCGCTCAGCGAACACCACGAGATTGCCGATGTCGTTGTCATCGGGCTGAAGGACGACGAATGGGGCCACCGCGTCCACGCGGTCGTGCAACGCACATCCGAATCCTCTCCGCTCGGCGCGGCTGACGTGATCGCGTTCGCAAAGGAGCGCATCAGCAGCTACAAGGTGCCGAAAACGGTCGAATTCGTGGGCAAGATCCCGCGATCCGAAGCCACGAAGGTGAGCCGCTCGGCGCTCATCGCCGAACGCGAACTTCAGCCGAACGATTCACTGTGAGGTTGCCATGTTGGATTGCGTGATCACAGGGGGCACCGTCGTCGACGGCACCGGCGTCGCGCCGCGCCTCGCCGATGTCGGCATCCGCGGTGACCGCATCGTTGCGGTGGGCTCGATCGACGAGCCCGCCACCCGTCGCATCGATGCCACCGGTCTGGTCGTCGCTCCGGGCTTCGTCGACCCGCACACCCACTACGACGCACAACTCTTCTGGGACGGTTTCGCCACGCCCTCGAATCAGCACGGCGTCACTTCGGTGATCGGCGGCAACTGCGGGTTCACACTCGCACCGCTCAAGCCCCGCGACGCCGACTACACGCGGCGCATGATGGCGAGGGTCGAGGGCATGCCGTTGCAAGCGCTCGAGAACGGGGTCGATTGGCAGTGGGACTCCTTCGGCGACTACCTCGACCGTCTCGAAGGGAACATCGGCGTCAATGCCGGCTTCCTCGTCGGTCACTGCGCGCTGCGCCGCTACGTCATGGGGCCCGAGTCGGTCGAGCGGGCGGCCCGCGCCAACGAAGTCGACGCCATCGCCACCCTCTTGCATCAATCGTTGGCGGCGGGCGGCCTCGGCCTGTCGACTACCCGTTCGTCGACGCACTCCGACGGTGACGGCAACCGCGTGCCGAGCCGAGTCGCGTCCGAAGACGAACTGCTGACGCTGTGTCGTGTCGTAGGCCAACACGAGGGCACCACACTCGAGGCGATCGTCGAGGGGTGCCTCAAAGGCTTCGACCCCGCGGAAACCCAGCTACTCGCGAACATGAGTGCGTACGCGAACCGTCCGCTCAATTGGAACGTGTTGACCGTCGACGCCGCCAGCGCCGGTCTCATCGAACGCCAACTGCAACCGTCCCGGCTGGCTCGCAGCAATGGCGGTCGCGTCGTCGCGCTGACCATGCCGGTGACGGCAGAGATGAACATGAGCTTCGGGACGTTCTGCTCGCTCTGGCTGATCCCCGGGTGGCGCGAAGTGCTCACACTGCCACTCGCCGAAAAGGCACAGGCGCTGCGCGATCCGCAGACTCGCGCCCGCCTGTTCGCCAACGCGCAGGGCACGCCGTTCGAACATCGAGCCAACTTCGGCGGCTACATCGTCGGCACGACGGTGGCACCACAGAATCAGCCGCTCGAAGGCCGGCTCGTCGCGGACATCGCGCGCGAACGCGGCGTCGACCCCTTCGCGGCGATCGTCGACATCGTGATCGCCGACGACTTCACCACGGTGCTCTGGCCGCTGCCCACGTCCGATACCGATGCCGACTGGGCCGTGCGCCGCGATCTGTGGAGCAACGAGGACGTGTTGCTCGGCGGCTCTGACGCCGGCGCGCATCTCGATCGCATGTTGGGTTCGCCCTACCCCACGCGCTTCCTGGCCGACACCTTGCGCGGTCGCAAGCTGGTGTCGCTCGAGCGTGCCGTACAGCTGATGACCGACACACCGGCGCGTTTGTTCGGCTTGCGCGACCGCGGGCGCGTTGCGGCCGGCGCCTTCGCCGACCTCGTGGTCTTCGATCCCGCTACGGTGGGCAGCGATCCCGCTCGACGCGTGAGCGACCTGCCGGGTAACAGTCTGCGACTGACCTCTGCGTCGACCGGCATCGAGCACGTGCTGGTGAACGGCGTCGAAGCGATCGTGCAGGGACAATCCACGGGAGCGCTTGCGGGAACATTGCTGCGCTCCGGCCGCGATACCGACACCATCGCGACGAACTGACGAATACCGAGGAGAACCATGCAAGACGTGCCGCGTATCATCTCCGTCGACGATCACGTCGTAGAGCCCCCTGACCTCTGGACGTCGCGCCTACCCGCCCGCTTTCAAGATCGCTGGCCGCGCATCGTGCGAAAGAAGCTCGTGCACTCCGGTGACGATGGTCGCGTGGGTTGGTTGGAATCCGACGACGGTCACTGGGGCGACGTGTGGCACTACGACGGCGTCGAGTCGCCGGTCATGACACCGCACGCGGCCATCGACTTCGACGAGCTGGCGTTCGCCGTCACCAACTACGACGAGATCCGACCGGGCACATGGAAGCAGCGCGAACGCCTTGCCGACATGGACGCCAACCACGTCGATGCCGCGATCTGCTTCCCGAATACGTTGCCTCGCTTCTGCGGGCAGACGTTCTACGAACGCCAGGACAAAGAGCTCGCGCTGTTGTGCGTTCAGGCTTACAACGACTGGATGATCGACGAGTGGTCGGCGGGCGACGGGCGAGGCCGGCTCATACCGCTCACCATCGTGCCGCTGTGGGATCCGCACCTGGCCGCGGCCGAGGTGCGTCGGTGTGCCGCCAAAGGAAGCTTTGCGGTGACGTTCCCCGAGAACCCGCACCCGCTCGGCCTGCCGTCGATCCACGACAAGAATCGCCACTGGGATCCGTTCTTCACCGCGTGTGAGGAGACCGCGACGGTGGTGTGCATGCACATCGGCTCGTCGTCGAAAGTGCCGACCACCGCACCAGACGCGCCGTACATCATCAGCTCGACGCTCACGTTCCAAAATGCGATGGGCTCGCTGTGCGACTACCTCTTCTCCGGCACGCTCGTTCGCTTTCCGGGGCTGACGATCGCGTACAGCGAAGGTCAGGTCGGATGGATGCCCTACGTGTTGGAACGGGCCGACAAGTTGTGGCTCGAGCGCGCCAACAACAGCTTCGGCACATGGCTACCCGAACCGCCGTCGACGTACATCCCCGGTCGTGTCTACGGTTGTATCTTCGACGATTCGACCGGTCTGCGAAACCGCGACGTCATCGGAATGGACCAGATCTGTTTCGAGACCGACTATCCGCACGCCGACTCGACGTTCCCCGACTCGAAGGCCGTGCTGACCAAGATCTGCGCCGAGGCGGGCCTCGATGACGACGAGATCTACAAGCTCGTTCGGGGCAACGCCATCACCGCGTTCGGTCTCCAACGATTCGGCATCACGGAATAGGCGGCAGCACCCAATGAAGTTTGGCCTTCCCATGTTGGGCGTCAGTCCCCGGCATTACCCGGCGATTGCGCAAGTTGCGGAAGCGAGCGGGTTCGAGTCGATCTGGATGCCCGAGCACCTCGTGCTACCCGCCGAGATGCCACCGACGTACCCGTACTCGGAGACGGGGTTTTCGGTGATGTCGCCCGACACGCCGATGTACGACCCGTGGGTAGTCCTCGCGTCGGTAGCCAGCGTGACGACCACCATCAGGTTGGCCACCAACATCTACGTCTTGACGCTGCGTCATCCGTTCATGACGGCGCGGTCGGTCGTCACGCTCGATCGCATCTCGAATGGGCGCGTCACTCTCGGCGCGGGCGTGGGGTGGCTCGAAGAAGAGTTCACCTACACCGGCCTCAGCTTCGCCGACCGCGGCCGGCGCATGGACGAGATGGTGCCGCTACTGCGCCGGCTCTGGACCGAGGACGTGATCGAGCATCACGGAGAGTTCTTCGACTTCGGGCCGGTCAAGTTCCAGCCGAAAAGCCTGCAAAAGCCATGCATCCCGATCGAACTCGGCGGGCACAGCGCACCCGCGCTGCGGCGCGCCGGCCGACTCGGTGATGGTTGGGTCGAAGTCGGGTCGAAGACCTTCGACACCTTCCAGACGCGCTACGACTCAGTGATGCAGGCGCGCCGCGAAGCCGGCCGCGCCGATGAGCCCTTCGAGGTGACGTCGCATCTCGGCGTCGACCTCGAGTCGATCCAACGCTGCGAAGAGATCGGCGCCACGCGGGTGGTGCTCGGCCCCCGTAGTGACCCGGCGATGCGCACCCGCGACCAGACGCGCCTACTCCCCGAAGACTTCACCGAATGGTGCAAGCGCTTCGGCGCCGAAGTCATCGCCAAAGTGAATGGTTGATTCGTCGGTTCAGTTGTGACGGACCTCGCGGAAGGGCTTTCCGCGATCGGCCGCCAACTCGCGCGGCATCCCGTAGACGCGCTCGCTGATCAGGTTGCGCTGCATCTCGCTGCTGCCACCACCGAGTGACCCCATCTGCCGCATGAGAAACGCGACACCCTGCTCGCCGGCGAAGTCGTCGTCGCCCGCACTCACGGCCGCCGCGCCGGCGATGGCCAGGCCGATGTCGGCAATGCGCTCGCGGTTCGTGGCGGCGCTGAGTCGCGTCAGCGAACCGGCATCGGGAGGGAGTCGTCGCGATTCGACGGCGGCACTTACGCGGGCGATGAGGCTGCGTTGCACGGCCTCGTTGGCCCACACCTCCCCGATCATCTCGCGCACACGCGGATCGTCGGTGCGCCCGGTGGCGCGCGCCAGCCGGATGAGGCCCTGCACCGGGTCCACGCTGCTACGCGAACTGATGCCGCTCTGGTACGGCGACGAGCCCGCCATGGCCGAGCGCTCGTAACCGAGCAATTCGCGCGCGACCGTCCAACCGCCGTCGACTTCACCGAGCACGTCGCGCACCGGGATCGAGAGGTCCGAAAAGTACTCCTGGCAGAACTCGTGGCTCTCGTTCGACATGCGAATGCGATTCACCTCGACGCCGGGTTGGTGAATCGCCATCAGGAACATCGTCAGGCCATCGTGTTTGGGTACGTCCCAATTCGTACGGGCGAGACACAGCGCGTGGTCAGCTCGGTGTGCGCCACTGCTCCACACCTTGGAGCCGTTGAGCACGAACGTCTCGCCGTCTCGTTCTGCTCTGGTCACGAGCCCCGCGAGGTCGGACCCGCCCGAGGGCTCCGAGAGGAACTGCACCCACAATTCGTCACCGTGGAGAATCGCCGGAAGGTGACGTTGGCGTTGTTGCTCGGTGCCGAATTCGAGGATCGTCGGCGCGATGATCGTGAACGTCGGGATGTTGAACACGATGGGCATCTCATACGGCCCGGTCTCGTCGTTGAACGCGAGTTGATGCTTGTACGAGAGACCCTGGCCACCGTATTCGACCGGTAAGCACAGGCCGGCGTAGCCGCCATCGAACAGTCGCCGCTGCAACTCGCGTGCCCGCACACCGTCGCCGCCCATCTGCTCTTCGACGTAACGATCGTGCGGTGCGCGGGGCATGTTGGCCGCGAGCCATGCCCGCGCCTGGTCGCGGAATACGTCGACGTCTTGGTCGTGCGGCGCCGCCATATCAGTCTTCCTGTTCGAGATGGTTCATCATCGCCCGTCGGTGCGCTCGGGGCGACCCGAGAAAGTCATGCAACGTGCGCGACATCTGCGAGAACAACGAAAGGCCGAACTTCGGATCGCTGCCGATGCCCGCGTGCACTTCGTGCGCGGCATTCGCCGCTTCGTAGTACCCATCGGTGGCGAGCGCCTTGGCGAGGTGCACGCTGACCCCCGCCGGTCTACCGGCATCGAGCCGCCACAACGCTTCGTAGGTTGTCCAGCGCGCGGTGTCGCAGGCATTGAGCAAACGCACGATGTGGTCCTGCACGCGTTGGAATCGGCCGATGGGTTGGCCGAACTGCACCCGCTCGTTCGAATAGCGGATGCTGCGTTCGAGCAATTCGCGGCAGCCCCCGACTTGATAGGCGGCTGTCAGCGCGAGCGCCGGGTAGATGGACGCGCTGTCGATGTGCCATTCGGGCAACTCGATGACGTCGGCCGGCGCGATCGTGCAGCCGTCGAACTCGACGACGTCGTTCCACGCGAGGAACCCGTGCAAACGGCGCGTGCGCACACCATCGGCATCGCGCCGTACGACCGCCAGGCGATGGGCACCGTCGTCGGGGTGCCCGATCGCCACGAGCAGATGCGTCGCGGTGCCCGCACTGGGAACGAATGGTACGGAACCGCGCAACACCAACTGCTGACCGGCCGCCTCGACCGTAACCGAGGCCGGCACGACATCGTCACCGGCCGCCCCGCGCAGACGCACCAACGGTACGACCACCGCCGCACCCGACGCGATGCCTTCGAACAATGACGAACGAGCGTCGCTCGGTCGCGCCGCGCGCAGCATGCCGGCGGCGACGACGCTCGACATGAGCCACGGCCCGGGCACCGGACCGCGCCCGAACTCTTCGGCCACCATCGCGGTTTCGAGATAGGTCGCACCGCCACCCCCGAACTCTTCGGGGACCAACATGGCGAGCCAGCCGGCATCGGCCATCTTCGCGTGCCAGTCAGGTCGCGAAGGCGAGTCGCCCTCGGAGATCTCGACGAGTGCCTCGCGGGTCGCGTCGCGATCGACGAAACGACGCACGGCGTCGGCGATGAGTTCCTCTGATTCGCTGAGTGCAAGATTCACTGGTGTCGACAGCCTCTACTGGTGAAGGGTTCCGGCCCGTTCGGCCTCGCGTTTTCCGAGACCGAGCCGGCGGGCGATGATGAGCCGGCCGATATCGGTCGTGCCCCCGGGGTGCATACCGACGATGCCTTCGCGCTGTTGTTCCTCGGCGAAGCCGTTCATCGCACCCCAGATGTCGTCGTCGACGAGCGCCGCCGGACCGATGATCTCGAGAATGGCTTTGGTGAGCCACAGGCCAGTTGTCTTCTTGACGTACTGGAACTGCGAGCCTTCGTAGCTGCGTTTGCTCTTCGAGGCGACCATCCAGAAGTTGCGCAACGCGAGCAGGCGCACGGACTCGAGACGCTCATAGATCTCGGCGAGCTTGTCGCGGACGTCAGGGTTGTCGATGAGACGCTCGCCGTCTCGCACCTCGGCGGTGCAGTAGTCGATCAGGCGGCGCCAGATGCGATCACGGCCGATGCTGCCGATGGCGCCGTGCTCGAGTTCGAGATGCGTCGATGCCACCGGCCAACCGTTGTTCTCGCCGCCGACGAGATTCTCGGCGGGGATGCGCACGTCGTTGAAGTACACGGTGTTCTTGTTGCCGACGTCGCCTTCGCCCTCGCCGATCGAGCTCAACAACACTTGCGGTTGCACGTCGATGCCCGGCGATGTCGCGTCGATCATGAACCAGCTGAGATTGCGATGGCGGTCCGCTTTCGGTCCCGTCAGCGCGATCAACCAAATGCGGTCGCAACCATGATCGCTACCGACGTAGATCTTTTGACCATTCAGCACGTAGTCGTCGCCGTCGCGCACCGCCAGGCTCTCGACGCCGGCGAGATCAGAACCCGCGTTGGGCTCGGACAACAGCTGCCACGTACGCACCTCGCCACGGTAGATCGGCGGCAACAGCCGCTGTTTCTGTTCGTCGGTACCCCAGACGAGAATCGTGGCGCTGCCGTACTTGCCCCCCGAGTCGTAGTACGGCGGGATGCGCAGACCTCGGCGATGCGACTCCTCCTCGAGCACGAGCACGAGGTCGAAGCCGAGATTGCCGCCACCGTACTCCTTCGGCGCGTACGGATAGAGCCAACCCCGTTCGCCGAGTTGGCGTCCGAACGCGCGCCGCTGCAGATACTTGGCGCGTGACTCTTCTTGCGTCTTCGGACGTTCACTCAGATCAGGAGGTAGCACGCGATCGAAGAACTCGGTCACTTCGCGGCGAAACGCCTCTTGTTCGTCGGTGTACGTGAGTTCGAACTCCATCGATCTCCTTAGGACAGACCCAGTGCGTGAGGGTCGAGCAACGTGGCCGCGGTGCGGGAAGGCTCGCCGTCGGCGCCGACGAGGATGGCCAAACCGTCGAGAACCAACAGGCCCTCGCCATAGACGACGACGGGGTTGAGGTCGAGCTCACGAATCGTGGCGACATTGTCCGCCACGAGTTCGGAGACATGCGCGACCGTGGTCGCCAGCGCGACGAGATCGAGCGCGGCTGCCCCCCGCCATCCATCGAATCTCGGGGCCATACGCAGGCTTCGGATCAACCGCTGCGCTTCGTCGGGCGTCAGCGGTGCCGGCGCGACGGCGAAGTCACGATTGATCTCGGCGTCGATGCCGCCGGCGCCGACGACGACGAACGGCCCGAGCGTGGGATCCACGATGGCGCCGATCATCATCTCGGCGCCCTGCTCGGCCATCTGCTCGACGAGCACGCCCTGCCAGCCGAGCGCGTCGGGATTGTTGCCCGCAAGCATGATCAAGTCGTCGAATGCGTTGCGCACTTCGTCTTCGGTGTGCAAGCGAAGGCGAACACCGCCCACATCGGACTTGTGCGGTAGCCCGATTGCCTGCGCTTTCATGGCTACGGGGAACCCGATCGAGCGGGCGATCTCGGTGGCGCGATCCGCGCCGACGGCCAACGCGCCGGCAGGAACCGCGATGCCGGCTTCACGAAGCCACGCTTTGACCGACACTTCGGACCCACCACCGGCCGCGTCGAGCGCGGCGCTCGGGAACCGACCCGCCGCCTCTGACCGCGCCGCCTCTGACTGCGAGGACTCGAGATGGTGTTGCCGCGCTTCGCCGTAATCGACGAGTGCGCGCAACGCGCGCGCCGCGGCCTGCTGACTCTCGAACCAGGGTAAACGTCTCGCTCGCGCCACTTCGATGCCTGCGGGCGACGCGGCGTAGTGCGAGAAGACGACACAGGGCTTGTCACTGTTTTCGAGACCGTCGAGCGCGGCCAGGCGATCGCGCGCGCTCTCGTGCGAGAACAACGACGCGACGAAGACGACGAGATCGACCGACGGCGAGTCGTCGAGATGGCGGAGTATCGACGCGATCGCCGACAGGCCACTGGCGGTGTAATCGACGGGATTGCGTACGCCGGCGAATGCGGGCAGTTGCGTACGCAGTTGCGCCTGTTCGCTCTCGGGCAGCGACGGCACGCTGAGCCCGGCTTCGGCGAGCACATCGGCGAGCCATACTCCCGCCCCCCCGGAGCCCGTCACGATGCCTACTCGTCGACCGACCGGCCCTCGCCAGCGGGCGAGCACCGACGCGACATCGAGCGCCTCGTTCGCATCGCGTACTTCGATGATGCCCTCGTGACGGAACAGCGCACTGTAAAGATGCGCGGGACCCGACAGGTGACCGGTGTGTGATTGCGCGGCTTGTTGCGCACTTTCCGAACGGCCGATCTTCATCACGATCAACGCTTTGTTGCGCTCGCGGGCGATCGCCGCGATCGATCGCAGGCGCCCGGGATCGTGGAATCCCTCGACGAACAGGATGATGACGTCAGTGCTCGGACAGTCCAGTGAATGCGCTACATAGTCGAGGATGTCGAGCGCGACCTCGTTGCCGGTGGACACGACGCGGCTGAAGCCGATGCCCCGGTCGAGGCCCAAGCTGAACAGACCGAAGCCCACGCCGCCGCTCTGCGAGATGATCGCGACGTTGCCCGCCTCGGGCCGCGACGGCAATCCGCGCGTGTAGTCGGCTACGGGGCTGAATGTGAACGTGAAGTCAGTCGTGAGGTCGTAGATGCCCTCGCCGTTCGGACCGGCGACGACGAGCGCCGGCCACCGGGCGATCGCGGCGCGCAGCGCGCCATCAGCCTGACGGGCGACGTCGGTCGCGGCCTCACCGAAACCGGACGTGATGATGTAGGCCGCGCGCACACCGGCGCGTCCGCAGTCGTCGATCACCGATGCCACGAGCGGCGCCGACACCATGATGACCGCGAGGTCGACCGACTCGGGCAGGGCGCTGACCGATGGGTAGCACCGCAGCCCGGCGATCTCGTCGCGCGACGGGTTGACCGGGTACAGGTGACCGGCGAACTCGTGTTGGCGGATGGCCTCGAACGCGCGCCCGGCGAGCGACGTGGGTTCGGACGATGCGCCGACGAACGCCACCGACGCGGGAGCGAATAGCGGCGCGAGATCGCGCAACGGAGGATCGAGGCTCATCGGCCGGTGTAGACCCCGGTGCGCTTTTCGAGGAACGCCGCGATCGCCTCACGCGAGTCGTCGAGCGAGCGGGCGATGGCCATGTGCGACGCGGTGAGCTCGAGGCTCGTCGCGAGATCGAGACGCAGCGACTGGTATGCGGCGCGCTTGGTCAGCTGCACGTGTACCGGCGGCATCGATGCCAGCTTTTGCGCCAGCGCCAGCGTTTCGTCGAGTAGTGATTCGTCGTCGACGACGCGATTCACCAACCCGATACGCAGCGCTTCGTCGGCATCCACGAACTCACACGTCAACAAGAGCTCGAGCGCCTTTGCGATGCCCACCAATCGGGGGAGGAAGAAACAGCCGCCGTCTCCGGGGATGAGCCCGACGCGCAAATAGGCCTCGGAGAAGCGCGCGGAGCGCGCCGCGATGCGCATGTCGCACATCAACGCGAGATCCATGCCCGCACCCACTGCGGCGCCGTTGACCGCGGCGATCACCGGCTTGTCGAGCTCAGCCAGGGCGAGCGGCACGCGATGCATGTGGTCGGCCAACCGAACGCGGATCGCGGCGGGTGACGGCATGCGGTCCGGGCTCGGCGGCCACGTCTCCTCGCCGCCGCCCTCTCGCTTGACATCGCCGCCGGCACAAAACGCGGTGCCCGCGCCGGTCAGGACCAACGCCCTCACCGAGTCGTCACGGCGCGACTCGGTGAAGATCGTTGTCAAACCTTCGATAACGGTGTCGGAAAGCGCGTTGCGCCGGTCGGGCCGGTTGATGGTGATCAAGCCCACACCGTCGTGCTTCTCATACGTCAATTCGGCCATCGGTGCTCCTGCCGCAGACGATAGGCCGTCTCGACGAACGAACTGCCTACTTGACGAGCGACCACTCGTCGATGTGATAGTCGGTGCCGCCGCCCCAGTTGCCGATGTCGACCTTGCGAACCGCGAGGCCACTGATGAACGGCGAGTACCACGAGACGGTGAAGTCCTTCTCGATCTCTTGCTGGAACGTCTTGTACGCCGCGATCTTGTCGGCTTGTGCCAGCGAGTCACGGGCCTTGTCGAGGGCCCCGTCGACCGCCGGGTTCACCTTGCGACCGAGCCAGCGTCCACCCTTCGAGTGGAAGTACTGCACGAGCTTCGGCAACGGATCGGCGAACGACGAGATCGCGCCCCAGGCCAGTTCGTAGTTGCCGCCGTTGATGCGAGTCGTGTACTCGTTCGTCGGCACGCCGTCGATCGTGACGTTGAGGCCGATGCGCTTGAGTTCTTGTTGGATGAACTCGTTGTCCTGGGGCACCGACACGGTGCTCATGAGCTTGACGTTGGGCGAGTTGCCCGCCGCGACCCACTCGGCGATCAGTGACTTGGCCCGGGCCGAATCGAACTTCGGGTTGAGGTTCGCACATTCGGGGCCGCCGGGGAGGAACGGCGGGCACGGCGCCTTGAGATCCCATGCGCCCCGCGTAAGTACTTGGTCGACAATGGCCGGGTCGAACGCGATCGCGATCGCTTCGCGGAACCTGATGTCCGCGCCGCCCTTCCACGTCGGGTGGTTCTGGTTGGCCACGACGAAGGAGCCGCCGGTCGTGCTGTTGGCGACGATCGAAACGTCCTTCTTGCCCTTGACGTTCGCTTGCGTGTTGGCCGTACCCGAAACCACGTCGGCCGCGCCCGAAAGCAGCGAGTCGATCCATGCCTGCGGGTCGGGAAGAATGCGAATCAGGACGCTGTCGAGATAGGGCTTGGGCTTGTCCCAGTAGCCGGGGTTGCGCTCGAGCAGCATGTGGTCGTCCTTGACCCATTCCTTCAGCACGAACGGGCCGGCGCCGACGGGATTCTTGGCGAAGCCGGTGAGGTCGGCCTTGAGTGCGGTGGGCGATGCGATCAGACCGTTCACCGATGTGAAGGCCGTCGCGAAGCTGCCGTTGGGTGCAGTGAGCTTGAAGCGCACCGTGAGCGCATCGACCGCGGTCATCGTCTCGATGACGGCGACGTTGGACCGGAACGTGTAGGCGTTGGCCGGATCCATCTGGCGGTTGATGTTGTAGATGACCGCGTCGGCGTTGTAGTCGGTGTTGTCGGTGAACTTGATGTTCGGCCGCAGTTTCAGCGTCCAGGTCAGCCCATCGTCGGACTTCAGCGACTCGGCCATGCCGGGGCCGATCTGGCCGCCGGGCACCATGCGCAACAGCGTCTCGAAGACCTGGATGGCGCGGTTCGCGCCGGTGACACCCTCGGCGATCTTGAGCGGATCGAAGCTGGTGAGATCGGAGCCGATGGCGTAGGTGACCTTGCCGCCCACGACCTTTTCGACCTTGGGCACCGTGCTCGCAGTGGTGCCGGTACCGGCCACTCCCGCGGTGGTGGTGCTGGCCGCGGGTTCGGCCGAGCCTCCGTCGTCGCCGCACGCGGCGGCGAGCAACATCACGACCAACAACGCGATGGCCTTGTAGCCACGGCGACGAACCGAGTGCGTATTCACGTGTGTATCCCCCTTCGCGCACGCCCGTCGCAGGCGCCGCTCGTGCCGCGTCGGCTCCCGACCGGAGGACGCTTTGGGAACAATATTCACATAGTGAGAGTGGTGTCCACTTTGCGGAATGTGGTTTTCAGCGGAAACCGCCCCCGCGGCGAGGCTCCATATGGCCCAACTGGCGCATGATCTCGCGCCCCGCCTCGACCATCGGCGTGGCTCGTGGCGTAGCCGAGCGCACGCGCCCTTGCGAGCTCGCCCCGCACCACGGTGGGATCGGCGCCTTCGGCTTTCGCGAGGATCGACTCGAGGCGCGCCTCGCTGACGTTCGCCAGTATCGCCTTGCCGCCGGCGCCGGAAACCAGCGGATACCAATTGCCGACGCCCGATGCCATGCGCAGCGGATGGTCGCTGACGAGCTCGTGCACACAGACGCGCCGGTCCCCCACGAGCCAATGAAAGCCGACGCTCTCGCCGCTCAGTTCGCGCAGACGCTCCATCGTCGGGTGCGCCACGACGATCACGTCGTCGCGCCCTTGTGCCAACGCCGCCATGCGAACGATCGACGGACCAAGGCTGTAGAACTTCGTATGCGGATCCTGGACGACGAAGCCTTTTTTCGTGCAGCGCCCGCAGCAATCGGTGCGTTGTCGGCACCGTCAGCCCGACCGCGGTACTCAACTCGGCGAGCGCCATTGCGGGATGCCTCGGCGAGAACGTCTCGAGGATCTGCAACGCGCGATGCACGGTCTGCGCGGCGCGGGGCGCGCCGCGGTTGGCGACTTTCGACTTCTTGGGGACAGGCACCGGCGGACGATATCGTCAGTCAGAGGCGTCGAATACGACCGGCAGCTTCGTGGGGTTGCGGAATCCCAAGCCGGTGATCACTGGCTTCGGTGCCTCCGGGTCGAGCGCGAGCCCGGGTAGCCGCGCCAACACCTCTTCGATCGCGACGCGCATTTCCATACGCGCCGTGCTGATGCCGAGGCAGATGTGGCTGCCCCCGCCAAAGCCCAGGTGGCCTTTGGGCGCGCGGTGCAAGTCGAATCGTTCGGGCTCGTTCCAGCGCGTCGGATCGCGATTGGCCGCGCCGAGGAGGATGTTCACCGAGCAACCCGCAACGACCGGCATCCCCTCCAAGGTCGCGTCGGCCGCCGCCATCCGACCCATCGCCAGCATCGGCGGCTCCCACCGCAATCCTTCCTCGACCGCCCTCGCAATGAGCGCATGGTCGGCTCGGACCGCGTCGAACTGCACCGGGTCGTCGAGCAGCGCGAAGAAGATGTTGGCCAGCGCGCGGAAGGTGGTCTGCGCGCCCGCCGGTAGCAGCAGCCGGCAGAACGTGACGATCTCGTCGTCGGTCATCTGGTCACCGTCGACGGAGGTCGTGGCCAGCAAGCTGATGAGATCGGTGCCCGGACGCACGCGCCGCTCGGCAATCAGCGCGAGCACGATGTCCGCGATGCGCGCGGAGGAGTCTGCGCGCGCATCCGCAGGGGCCAACGGGTTCGTGAGCAACACGGCCAGCCGATAGAAGGTGTCGCGCTCGGCGAGGGGCAAGCCGAGCGCGCTCAGGATCACTTCGATCGGATAGGTGAACAAGAAGTCGGCCACGAGATCGGCGCGTCCGAGCCCTTGGATCGCTTCGAGCTTGCGCACCGCGGCCGGCCGGGCGTACTCGTGCTCCCAGCGATCGGCTTCGCGCTTCGTGAACGCGGGCTGCAACAAGCGCCGCATGCGTTGATGTTCCTCGCCGTCCATTTCGAGCACCGAGTGGCCGACCACTTGGCCGAGCATCGGAGCCAGCCACGACGACGAGTACGTCGCGTCGTCCTTGACGACGGCCTCTACCCCTTTGTACGAGAGCACCGACAGGTGGGGGCACGATCCGTAGACGACGCGCTCCGGCCCGTCGACGCCGAACCATTCGGAGAACGCTCCCTCGTGCGCCGCGGCATCGGCCCGCCGCGCCGCCAACTCGGGGTAGGGGTCCGCGACCACGCCCACCCCGTACGCCCGATCCTTGAACGACAACTCGTCCGCACGGTCATCGATGTCTTCGCCCACCGCCTGCTCCCCCGCTGAACTCTCGACAGAAACGTCTAAAGGTTTCGGGGCTAGCTTATGGGACAGCACAGAGCCTTGGGGACAGCACAGAGCCTTTGGGACAGCACAGAGCGGAGGCAGCGACATGCGACTCGAAGGAAGAACGGTCATCGTCACCGGAGCGAGTTCCGGATTCGGTCGGGCGATCGCCGTACGGGTGGCGCGCGAAGGCGCCAACGTGGTGATCGCGGATCTCGACGAAATCGGCGGCAAAGAAACCTCCATCCTCGTACACGACGCGGGCCGTGAGGCAGAGGTCGTCATCGGCGACATCGGCACCGAGGCCGGTGCGCGTCATGCCGTCGAGCGCGCCGTCGCGCGGTTCGGCACGGTCGACGTACTGGTGAACAACGCGGGCGTCGCGCCTCCCGAAAAGAGCGACAGTTGGGACGCGCCGGAGGAGAGTTGGGATCGCGTGATCCGCATCAATCTCAAGAGCGTCTACCTCTGCTCGAGAGCAGTCATCCCGATCATGCTCGCCAAGGGCGGTGGCTCGATCGTCAGCATCGCGTCCATCGCCGCGACGCGCGCGGTGAGCGGATCCTCCTACGCCGCGGCCAAGGCGGGCATGCTCGGCTACACCCACCAAGTCGCCGCCGAACTGGCGTCACGCGGTGTGCGCCTCAACTGTGTTTCGCCCGGCTACATGCGCACACCGATGTCGACCGGCGAGCGATTGGGCATGGACCAGGCCGCGCAGGACGCACGGGTCGAGGGCTTTGGCCGGCTCGTGCCGATGCAGCGTGCGGGCAGCGTCGACGACATCGCCGCCGCAGTCGCGTACCTCGCGAGTGACGATGCGTGTTACATCACCGGCCAGGAGATCGTGGTCGACGGCGGCTATCTCGTCGGTTGATCGACGGTACGCGTGGTGGCCGACCACCGGCCGAGCGTCTTGGTCAGCGCCGTGTACACGAGTGGGCTGTACGGCCACTGCGTGACGATCTTGCCGGTCTCGGACTTGAAATAGTTGTTGCTGACCGTCCACGCCGTGTCGTGCATCTTCGATTGCAGCCAACGGTGGTAGCGGTCGGCCCAACTGCGGCGCACTTCGATGGCGGTGGCACCGGTTCGCATCATCCGCTTGATGGCCGCAACCGCGTATTCGGATTGCCGCTCGAGCATCCACACGATCTCGCCGCCGTTGGTTCCCGGGCCGTAGAGCATGAAGAAATTGGGGAACCCGGGCACGGTGATGCCGAGAAACGCGCGCGGCTCGCCCGCCCAATAGTCATGCAGCGAACGACCGTTGCGTCCGACGACACGCAGATGCGCCAAGTAGTTGGTCGGCTGGAAGCCCGTCGACAGCACGATCACGTCGACGGGGCGTTCGACACCGTCGGCATCGACGACACCGCTCTCGGTGACGGCGGCAACGGCGCGCGGAATGAGCTCGACATTGTCGCGTTTGAGCGCGGGGTAGAACGTCGACGCCAAGATCATGCGCTTGCCCCAATACGGATAGGTCGGCGTCACGGCCTCGCGCAGGTCCGGTCGGTCGGCGAACTCGCGGGCGATGTAGTCGCGGCACATTTGCTCGTAGGTGGAGTTGACCTTGCTGCCCGGCCGATAGACCGCGCGTCGCCACAGACTCTTTTCGACTCGCTTCAGCTGGCGCAGGCGCTCGCGTCGCCAATTGAGCGGCCGGCGCAACGCTTCGCGTTCCTCGGGCTTGAAGTCACGGTCGCCCTTCGGCATCACCCAGCCCGGCTCGCGCTGGAACACCAACAAGCGCCCCGCGATCTGGGCGAGCTCGGGCACCGCCTGCGCGCCCGTCGAACCCGTACCAACGAAAGCCACTCGCTTACCGGTCAGGTCGTGCTCGTGTTCCCAACGCGACGTGTGGAACTTGGGCCCTCGAAAAGAATCGAGCCCGGGCCAATCGGGATAGCGGGGAACGTTCAGGAACCCCACCGCACTGATGAGTACATTGCACGTCTCGACGGCGCCGTCGCCGAGATGCAGTCGATAGGTGTGCGTGGCCTCATCCCACGTGGCCTCGTCGACGGAGACGCCCATGCGAAAGTGGCGCCGAAGGTCGAATTCGTCGACCACGCCTTCGAGGTACTTCTGTAGCTCCGGCTGGCGGGCATGGGTACGCGACCAGTCGGGATGCGTGAACGAGAACGAATACAGGTGCGAGTGCGTGTCGACCTCACAACCCGGATACGTGTTGTCGCGCCAAGTGCCGCCGATACCGAGCGACTTCTCGAAGATCGTGAAGTTGTCGATGCCGGCGTTGCGCAGCTTGACGCCCGCCGCGATGCCGGCGAACCCGCCACCGACGATCACCACATGCATAGCCCCACCTTTCGTCAGTGCCCGGTCTCGGCCCGAAGCCCCGGTGCGCGGGTCTTGAAGATGTCGGCGGCGATCACTGATCCGACCGTATCCGCGCGCCACCGCGTGCCGCCGTTGCGCACGGTCGCCCCGTACCGCCACCCCTCGAACAGGATCAGCGTCTCGCCGATGGCGCGCAGCACCTGCCCGGTGACATGGCTCGCTTCGTCGGACGCGAGCCACGCGACGATCGGCGAACTGAGCGAGGGGTCGAGCGGATCGAACTCGTCGTAATCGTCGGGCTCCTTCGCCGCCGTGAAACCGGGGACCGTCGACGCGATGCGCGTCGCTCCGCCCGGCGCGATGCAATTGACCGTCACGCCGAAGCGGGCGAGCTCGAGGCTGGTGGTCAGCGTGAGCCCGACGATACCCGCCTTCGCCGCCGTGTAGTTGGCCTGCCCGACATTGCCCGACAGGCCCGCGCCCGATGTCGTGTTGATGATTCGCCCCGCGACGGCATCTCCGGCTTTGGCGCGCTCGCGCCAGTACTTCGCCGCGTGATGAGTCGGCGCAAACGTGCCCTTGAGATGCACCCGGATGACGGCATCCCACGCCGCTTCGCTCATGTTGAAGACCATCGCATCGCGCACGATCCCCGCGTTGTTCACGAGGATGTCGAGCTTGCCGTACACCTCGACCGCGTGAGCAACCATGCGGCCGGCGCCGGCAAAGTCGGCGACGTCTTCATAGTTCGCGATCGCATTGCCACCTCGTTCGCGAATGAGGTCCACGGTGGCGTCCGCATCATGGCTCGCTCCTTCGCCACCGACCGATCCCCCCAGATCGTTCACCACGACGGACGCACCCTGTGCGCCCAACTCCAGCGCGTGGCCGCGGCCGATCCCGTGCGCGGCACCGGTGACGATCGCGACCTTGCCGTTCAGCAGCCCCATTTCTTTTTCTCCTTCGTTCTCAGGCGCCGGCCTGTTGCGATGCGTGCTCGAGTTCTCGTTTGAGCACCTTGCCCGATGCGTTGCGGGGCAGTGCCTCGTGGCGAATCTCCCACTGCGTCGGCACCTTGTACCCGGCCATCGCGTCACGGCACCACGCCTGCAATGCTGCGGCGGTCAGCGTCGTGCCTTCGGCGATGACGACCACAGCGCGGATCGCCTGCCCGGTCGAGGGGTCGTCGACACCGATGACCGCGGACTCGCGCACATCGGGATGCGCGTCGAGCCGGTACTCGACCTCGGTGGGGAAGACGTTCTCTGCGTTGACCAGGATCATGTCGCGGGCGCGCGAATTGATGTAGAGCCGGCCGTCGCGCAGGCACCCGATGTCACCCATTGCGAGCCAGCGGCCCGGCTTGAGCACGGCACCGGTCGCCGCGTTGTCACGCCAGTATTCGACCATCAGATACGGGCTGCGCACGTGGATCTCACCGTCGACGCCTTCGGCGACCGGTCGGCCATCGGGGTCACGGATCTCGAGCGATGTCGTCGCGATCACCCGACCCGCCGACGTCGGGTGGTCGCGCATTTCCTGGCCTTGGATGCGGGTCACTACCGCGACAGCCTCACTGCTCGTGTAGCCCATGCTGAGGTTGATGGCGGCGTTCGGGAATGCCGCGCGTAGTTGTTGTTGATGCGCGGGGCTGACGGGCGCGCCGCCCACCGCCAGCAACCGCATGCTCGAGAGATCTCTGCCGCAGCCGTGCGCGCGCTCGGCGACTCGTGGGCCCATGCTGCCGAGTGCGGCCCACATCGTGACACCTTCACACTCGATCAAGCGCAACACGTCGTCCTCGTCGAAGCGACCGGAGCGCAACACCACCGTGCCGCCGGTCGCGAGCTGACCGACGACGAAGCCGTAGAGGCCGGACGCATGAAAGAGCGGCACCGTGATCAATGCGATCTGACGAGTACCCGCCGCGGCGGTAGCACCAGTACCAGCCGCGTTCGCCGCGGCTGCGGCCGCCGCCATAGCCGCTGCCCCGGAGTACTTGCTCAGCGTCACGAAACCACAGATCGATCGATGCGACGCGACCGCGCCTTTGGATCGCCCCGTCGTGCCACTGGTATAGAGGATGACCGCCGGATCGTCTTCGTCGATGGGGACGTCCGAGATCGCCGCACCCCGACCGCGCGCGACAAAGCCGTCGAACTCCGACTCCACCTCGATGGCGCGGTACGACACCGCGTGGCGCGGCGCCGGCACGCGGGCGAGTCGCTCGCGGTCGGCAATCAATACGGTCGGCTCGCAGCTCTCCAGCGCGTGCTCGATCTCGGGCGGGGCCCACAAGGAGTTCATCGACGCGACGACCCCACCGATGCTGAGCGTCGCCCAGAACGCGATGATCCACTCGGTACTGTTCGCGGCCAGGATCGCAACGCGGTCACCGGGCGCGACGCCGAACTCTTCGCGCAGCACATGGGCAAACGCCGCCACGCGTTGCAGATGTTCGGCGAACGAGAGCCGTTGATCGCCGAGCACGACGTAGTGCAGCTCACCGTGGCGGGCGGAGTCGAGCAGCAATTCGCGCGCCGAGCGCGGCCGGTTCTTGAACACGGCCATCTGCTCACCGAGCACGAACTCGTTCACGATCTCGAACGGGGCCCCGGGCCCGGTGAGGTTGTCCACTGCCGCCGCTGCATTCACGACATTGCTCCAAGGATCTCTGTGTTGTGCTCGCCCACGCCCGGTGAGGGCCGGCTGATCGCCCACGGTGATTGCGAGAACCGGTAGGGCGCGCCCGGATAACGCACCACCAGTGCGATATCGGCGTGGTCGACCGGCGTCGGGAACCCGCGGGCCACGATGTGCGCGTCGGCGAACGCTTCGTCGGGCGTATAGACGATGCCGGTCGGCAATCCGCGCTCCTGCGCGCCGATGAAGAACTCGTACGCGGGGAGATGCGACGCGATGAACGTGAGCGCCTCGCGGCCCGCGCCGTAGATCGCCATCACTTCGGGGTCCTCGGCGATCTCTGTCGAAGTGATCGCCGCCCGCTGCGCGCCGAGATCGAGGAAGAAGGCCTCCGGGAACTCGTCGCGCAGACCGAGTTCGTCGAGCCACTGGGCCAAGCTGCGAAACGCCACACCGCTACGCGGGGGCACGCCGGTGTTCACCATGCGACCATCCGCGGCGGCAACGGTCGTCTCGAGGCTCGGCTGGACCGACGCATGACGGCCTGTTTGTCGCTGTACCTCGAGCCCGCCGACGAGCCATTCGTAGGTCGCGAGCTCGGTCGTGACGTTGATGGCGGCGTTCGCGTTCACTTCGACGCGTTGACCTGCGCCCGAATGATCTCGGTGCACGAGCGCCGTGAGCGCGCCGAGCACCGCGAGGGTCGACGCGAGATGGAACGCCTGATTGCCGCCACCGCGAACCGGAGGAAGGTGGTGGTCGTCGTAGCCACAGCTCCACACCGCTCCCCCACTCGCGAGCAACGTGAGATCGGTCGCCGGATCATGCGCCCGCGGACCGGACCGACCGAACGCGGTGACCGAAACCCAAACGAGACGCGGCAACGACGCGAGCAGATCGTCGTAGTCGATGCCGAGCGCGGCCAGGCGCGACGGCGGCTCGGCCTCGAGCACGACGTCGGCGCGTTCGCAAAGACGCCGGAACGTCGCGCGCCCGCCGTCGAGGTCGAGATCGAGCGTGACCCCGCGCTTGCTCGTGTTGTAGTGCCACCACCAAAGGCTGCGGGCGGGATCGTCGTCCAAGAACGGCGCGAAGCTTCGCGTTCGATGCCCACCGCTCGGTTCGACGACGATGACGTCGGCACCGAGATCGGCCATGAGCTTGCCCGCGAACGCGGCGTGCTCGCTCGCCAGTTCCACCACACACAGACCAGACAGTGGGCCAGGGCCCGAGCGGCCTTCAGAGCGGGGACCCGAGCGAACCTTGGAGCGGAGTTCTGGCCCGTTCATCAGATCACGCCCGCCTCGTGCAGTTCGCCGAACTCGGCGTCGTCGATCCCGAGCAGGTCGCAGAAGATCTCGCGGTTGTGCTGTCCGAGCATCGGCGCACCGCGCTCCATGTGCCAGTCGGTCCGCGACAGATGGATGGGCAACCCGTCGACTCGAACCTCACCGATCTGCGGATGCCGCACCGATGGCCACAGGCCCCACGCCGCGGTGTCGTCGTCGTTGTCGATGCGGTCGCAGGGGCGTTGCACCGCCTCGGCGGGAACACCGGCGCGCCGTATGGTCGCCGCGGTCTCATGGCGATCTCGGGCGGTGGTCCAACGGCCGATGTAACGGTCGAGGTCGGCTTCGCATGAACGGCGTCCGGCGAGCGAATCGAAGCGGGCATCCCACGCCCATTCGTCGCCGATCACCGCGGCGAGCGCGCGCCAGTCGGCATCGTCGCGACAAGCGATCGCGATCCAGCAATCGTCACCGAGCGCGGGATACACGCCGTGCGGTGCCATCGCCGGCGACTCGCTGTGGTTGCTGTCGGGCCTGCCGTCGGCGCGCATCGAGCGACCATGCACGGTGGCATCGAGCAGCGCGGGTCCGGCGAGCGCCAGGCCGACCTCGGTCATGGCCAAGTCGACCCACTGCCCCACGCCGGTGCGGTGGCGATGCACCAGCGCAGCCAGCACTGCGAGCGCCATGAAGTTCGCGCCCATGTGATCCATATAGGAGAACCCCCAGCCGGCGGGCGGGTGCCCTGCGAGGCCCGACGTGGCGGTCAGCCCGCTCAGCGCTTGGACGATCGGACCCCACGATTTGTAGTGCGCGTACGGACCTTCGTGGCCGAAGCCGGAGTTCGACACGTAGATCACCGCGGGGTTGATCTCGCGCAACCGTTCGTACGGGAAACCAAGGGAGCCGAGCACCCCCGCGGCGAAGTTCTCGGTGACCACGTCGCTCACCTCGACGAGCCGGGTGAAAAGGTCGCACCCCCGGGGCGAGCGCAGATCGATGGTCACGCCCAGCTTGCCGACGTTGTGGTTGTTGAAGGCCCCGCCGAGCTCTGGTCCGCGTCGTTCGTCGATGTAGGGCCGGCCGCCGCGGAGAATGTCCCAGCTCCCTCGCCGAACCGGATCTTCGACGCGGATCACCTGGGCGCCGAACGCCGCCAGGAACCGGGTCGCCCCCGCGCCGGCCAGCTGGCCGCTCAAGTCACATACGCGTACGCCGGCGAGCGCCCGTTCCCCCATCGGGCGTAGCATAATCCGTAAGATGATTTATCGCCTTCACTTGCCAACGGCGGCGTGATCGGCACCGTCGAATCACGCCGGGGGGATCAATGAACGACTTGCGGATCGTGTCGGCCGACGACCACGTGATCGAGCCGCCCGACCTCTGGCAAAACCATGTGCCGCGGCGTCTTCGCGATCGAGCGCCCAAGGTGCGGCGCATCGCGGTGTCGCCCGACGACCCCCGCGTACCGGTGAAGATGCGCGATCACGTCGTCGAGACCACCGACGGCACCGACTTTTGGTCGTACGACGACAAACTCGTGCCCCTCGCCGGGCTCAATGCCACGGCAGGCGTGGCGCGGGCGGACTACACGCTCGATCCGGTCAACTTCGATCAGATCCGGCCGGGCTGCCTCGACCCGATCGCCCGCGTCGCCGATATGGATCTCGACGGCGTGGCCGCGTCGCTGGCGTTTCCTTCGTTCACCGGATTCTGCGGCCGGGTGTTCATCGAAGCCAAGGACAAAGACCTGGCGATCGCCTGCGTGCAGGCCTACAACGACTGGATGCTCGACGACTGGTGCGGCGCCGCGCCGACGAGGCTGATACCGCTGTGCCTCATCCCGCTGTGGGATCCCGACGCCTCGGTCAAAGAGATGCACCGTGTCGCGGGCAAAGGGGCGCGCGCCATCGCCTTCTCCGAAAACCCCGCCAAACTCGGCCTCCCCTCCATCCACGACGCCAACCGCTCGTGGGATCCCGTGTTCCGTGCCGCGGTCGACCTGCAGCTGCCCCTGTGCATGCACATCGGCTCGTCATCGGGCACGTTGCGCACCTCCGATGACGCGCCGGCGTCGATCTGGGTCGGCCTCGTGCCGCTGAACTCACAGATCGCGCTCTTCGATTGGCTGTTGAGCGACACGCTGCAACGCCACCCCGGGTTGCAGATCGTGTTGTCCGAAGGCGGCATCGGCTGGATCCCCTATGTGCTCGAGCGCATCGACTACTCATGGGAGCACCAGGGCGCGTGGACCCACACCACGATCAAGGAACCACCGAGCAACTTCTTCCGCCAGCACTTCTACGGCTGCTTCATCTCCGATCGTCACGGCATCAAGAACCTCGACGCCATCGGTGTCGACAACGTCATGCTCGAAACCGACTACCCACACTCCGATTCGACGTGGCCCAACAGCTTGAGCGTCGCCGGTGCCGCGTTGGCCGGTCTCGACGAGGCATCGATCTACAAGGTGAGCCGGGGCAACGCCGAGCGCGTCTTCCGGTTCGCCGCCGGCTGACCGGATATATCTAGAGGATTCGCGACTATGGTGGGCGTCCAGACGGAGGCGGGATGCGACTCGGGGGCAAGATCGCGATCATCACGGGCGGCAGTTCGGGTTCGGTCGGGCCACTGCCGTTCGCTTCGCCGAGGAGGGAGCCCGGCTCGTCCTCGGCGACCTCGACGAAGACGGGGGCCGTGAGACCGTCGCGCAGATCGAACGCGCCGGAAGAGAGCTGGGATCGCGTGATCCGCATCAACCTCAAGAGCGTATATCTCTGCTCGCGCGCGACGATTCCTGTCCTACTGCAGAAGGGAAGTGGATCGATCGTGAATGTGGCATCGATCGCGGCCACGCGCGCCGTTGGTGGCGCGTCGTATGCGGCAGCCAAAGGAGGCATCTTGAGCTACACACGGCTCGTGTCGCGCGAGATCGCCGCGCGCGGCGTCCGCATCAATTGCGTGTCGCCCGGTTACATGCGCACGCCGATGTCGACCGGCGAACGGCTCGGGCTGAGCGTGGCCGAGCAAGAGGAACGTCTCGACAAGTTGACGCGCCGCGTTCCGATGCGGCGCAGCGGCTCGGTGAACGACATTGCAGACGCGATCGTGTATCTGGCCAGTGACGAAGCCGGTTACGTGACCGGTCAAGAACTCGTCGTCGACGGCGGGTATCTCGCGTCATGACCCGAGCGATCGACGGATTGGTCAACGTCCACTTGGGCGACCAGGCCCCACCGAAGTGGATGGTCCGCGTCAAGGAGGACTACTTCAAGGCCGAGTCGATGTTCAAACCGGTCGAGCTCGACGCGCTGATCGACGAGATGGACGCGAACGGTGTCGAACGCGCGATCTTGATGGCGAACTTCACTGATCCGATCGACCGGCCGTTCCGCTACGCAGAGGCGCGGCCCGACCGATTCTCACTCGCGCTCGGCGGCCACGATTTGTTGCACCCCATGGAGAACCTGGCACGGCTGACCGCGGCGGTGAAGAACCTGCCCGTCGCGTACACCGTGGTCGGTCCCAGCTTTTGGGGCGACGGCATGTACCCGCCGGGCGATCCGCTCTACTACCCGCTGTACACGAAGTGCTGCGAACTCGATCTCGCGCTGTGCCTCAACACCGGCATTCCGGGCCCGCCGTTGCCGGCCGATGCGCAGAACCCGATCCACCTCGACCGCGTGTGCATTCGTTTTCCGGAGCTCAAGTTGTGCATGGTCCACGGCGCTGATCCGTGGTGGGACACGGCCATCCGGTTGATGATCAAGTACCGCAATCTGCATCTGATGACCTCGGCCTGGTCGCCGCGCCGATTGCCCGAGAGCCTGCTCCACTACATGCGCACGCGAGGGCCGGACAAAGTGATGTTCGCCTCCGACCATCCGGTGCTCCCGATGTCAAGATGCATTCCCGAGGCGAAGCAGCTCGATCTCCCACCCGAGGTGCTCGACAAGTATCTGTTCCGCAACGCGAACCGCTTCTTCTTCGGCAACGAGGCGACCTAGGCAATGGACTTCCGGCTCACCGAACAGCAGGTCGAATTGCAAGACGCCATTCGGGGCTACTGCGACGCCGGCTATGCGCTCGCCGACATCGCCACGCTGGACCCCGCGCCGCTGCGAGCGGGCGATTGGACGCGGCTCGCCGGTCTCGATGTCTTCCGTCTTGCTGCCCCCGCCGCGCGCGGAGGTCTAGGGCTCGGCATCGTCGAGGCGGCGGTCGTCTACGAAGTGCTCGGCGGCTACCTCGTACCCGGACCACTCGTGTGGACTGCGCTGGCCGCCATCTACGTCCCCGAACTCGCCGCGGGCGACACGCTCGTGGGTGGTCACGAACACGACGACGACCAGTCGGCACCGGTATTCATCGAATACGGCCAAGACCTCGACACGCTGATCGCACTCCGCGAAGACGGCGTGTTCCTGATCCCCCGTGCGAGCCTCGGCGCACTCGAGACCGTCGCGCCGACCGATCCGTTGACACCGATCGCGCGCATCCCGAGCTTGCCGCGCGGCCACCAGGTGGCAGACGGTCACGTCGCCACCGAGATGCGCAGCATCGGCGCCGTGATGGTGTCGGCGCTGCTCCTCGGCATCGCCGACCGCGCCCTCCAGTCGGCGGTCACTTACGCGGGTAACCGACAGCAATTCGGTCGACCGATCGGGTCGTTCCAGGCCATCAAACACCTCCTCGCCGACATGTACGTGCGCACGTTGCTCGCCCGCAGCGCGACCTACGCTGCCGCGGCCATGGCCGATGACCGAGAATCAGGCGACTACGTAGTCGCGGCAGCGGCCGCCAAGCTCCTCGCGACCGACGCCGCGATCCGCAACGCGAAGACCTGCATACAGGTCCACGGTGGCATGGGTTTCACTTGGGAGATGATCCCCCACTACCTCTTGAAGCGCGCCTGGGTGTACGAGCACTCCTTTGGTAGCCGCCCCGAACACGCCGACAGAATTGCCACTGACCTGGCCCGCGAGGTTGCACAATGACCGACAGACCAGTTTCCGGCGGCCCAGTTTCCGGCGATACGGAACTCGAAATCGACCGTGACGACGCGATCGTGCGCGTGCGCTTCAATCGGCCGACGCATCGCAACGCACTGAGCAACGCGATGGTGCGCCAACTCGTGCGCACGTTCGAGGAAGCCGCCATCGACGACACGGTGCGCGCCATCGCCATCTCGTCGGTCGGCGACAACTTCTGCTCGGGCGCCGATTGGGTCGCCACCAACACCGCGGGTGCACCCCGTCCGCGCGTCGGCCATCTGCACCGCCGCACCGCGTTCGAAGCGCATCGACTCGTGCAGCTCATCCAGACCATCGAAGTGCCCGTCGTTTGCACCGTACGGGGGTGGGCCGCCGGCCTCGGATGTCACCTCGCGCTCGCGGCCGACTTCACGATCGCTTCGCGCACGGCGCGATTCTGGGAGCCGTTCGGGCGCCGCGGCTTCACCCCCGACAGTGGCGGCACGTGGATGATCCCGCGCCTCGTCGGTTTGGCCCGGGCCCGCAAGATGATCCTGCTCGGCCGCGAAGTGTCCGGCGACGAGGCCGAGTCGTGGGGACTCATTCATCAAGCCGTACCCGACGATGCGCTCGAAGCAGCCGGCGAGTCACTGCTCACCGAACTCGCCAACGCACCCACCATTGCGTTCGGTCTGGCGAAGTTCTGCCTGCACCGCTCGCTCGAACTCCCACTCGATCAGGCGATGGAGCTCGAAGCACTCGCGCTCGAGTTGTCGTCACGTAGCGGCGACTTCAAGGAAGGCCTGCGCGCGTTCCAGTCACGCACCGATCCCAATTTCGAAGGCCGTTGAAGGGTCAGGTCGATATGTCAGCTGCATACGAGACCATTCTGTACGAGGTCGACGATCGCATCGCGACGATCACGTTCAACCGGCCCGACAAGCTCAACGCGGTGACCCCGCTGATGGGCCACGAGCTGCGCGACGCCTTTCAACGCGCCGAGGCCGACGATGACGTGTGGACGATCATCGTGACGGGCGCCGGTCGCGCGTTCTGCGCGGGGGCCGACGTCGAAGGCGTGCGCACCGACGGCCGGGTGCCCTACGAGGGCAAATATCTTTCGAGCTTCGTCGAATGGGACGCGCCGCAAGAGGCGACACCGCCGTTTCGCAGCATGGCCAAACCGGTGCTGGTGGCGGTCAATGGGCTGTGCTGCGGGGCGGGGCTCGATCTCGTCACCACCGGTGACATCGTGATCGCCTCCGAACGCGCCGAGTTCTTCGACCCGCACGTCAGCATCGGCCTCGTGTCGGGCCGCGAGATGGTGCGCCTCGCGCGCGTGTTGCCGCTCAACGTCGCCATGCGGGTCGCGCTCACCGGCAGGCACGAGCGGCTCAGCGCCCAACGCGCCTACGACCTCGGTCTCGTCACCGAACTCGTTGCGCCCGAGAACCTGGCCGCTCGAGCGCGTGAGATCGCCATGTTGATAAACCGCAACGCGCCACTCGCGGTACGCGGCACCCGGCTCGCGATCCGCAAAGGGCTCGGCGTGCCGCTCTACGAAGCCGAATTGCTCGCAGAGGCATTCCGCGAGCGCGTCACGCACACCGACGACGCGCAAGAGGGTCCGCGTGCGTTCCTCGAAAAGCGCGAGCCCAAGTGGACCGGCGAGTGAGCACATGACCTACGAGACGATCATCTACGACGTCGATACCGCGGATCGGGTGGCGACCATCACGCTCAACCGACCGGAGGTGCTCAACGCGTTCAACCGCGCGATGTGCCACGAGATGCGCGACGCGTGGCGTCGCGTCAAGCACGACAGCGCAGTCAACGCTGTGGTGTTACGCGCCGCGGGTGACCGCGCGTTCTCCGCGGGCCTCGACGTCAGCGAAGATTACGGGCAACCCGACGACGTGTGGAACCACGAAGACCCGGGCGAGTTGCTCAGCCCGAAGTGGCAAAAGGTGTGGAAGCCGGTCGTGTGCGCGGTGCAGGGCATCTGCACTGCAGGCGCGTTCTATTTTATCAACGAGTCGGACATCGTCATCTGCTCGCCCGACGCCACCTTCTTCGATTCTCACGTCACCTTCGGCCTCGTCTCCGCCATCGAACCGGTCGGCCTCATGCGGCGGGTCGGGCTGGCCGAGACGTTGCGCATCGCGCTGAGCGGCAACGACGAGCGGGTGTCCGCCGAGACGGCACTGCGCATCAGCCTCGTCACCGAAGTCGTCGACCGCCCGCAACTCTGGGATCGTGCGCACGAAATCGCGCGCGCCATCGCCAAGAAGCCGTCCGCCGCGACGCAGGGCACCGTCCGCGCGATTTGGGAGTCGTTGGACAAGCCGTATCGCGCCGCCCTCGAGCAGGGACTCGCGTATACCCGCATCGGCAATCCGATCGGCAGCGCAGAGATCGACCGGTCCTCCATGCCATCGACGACACCGCGGATCCGCTGATGTCCGCGTCACTCCCTTCCGAGGCGAGAGGCGACGCATTCCGCCGCCGACTCGGCGACATCATGGCCATCGATCCGGGCGCGCCGGCCATCGAATTCGAATGCCGTTGGAACACGTGGGCCGACCTCTCCGCCACGGTCGATGTGGTGGCTCGCGCGTTCGCCTCGCTGTCGATCGAACCAGGCGAACTCGTCGGCGTGTTGTTGCGCAACCGACCCGCGTCGATCGGGATGCTGCTCGGGGTACTGCGTGCCGGCAGTTGCGTCGTCGTGCTCAACCCTCTGCTCGGTTCTCAGCGTGTCAGCGACGACGTCGCCGATCTCGATCTGCGCCTGATCTTGGGGGAACCGACCGACCTCGACTCGCTCACTCCCGATCGACGATCGCGTGTCGCAACGCTCGCAATCTCCGCACTAGGTGATGCGGGGCCCGAGCGGCCCTTCAGAGCGGAGAATTGGGCCGACCTCACCATCGGTCGCGACCCTTCGAGTGCGCGCCCCCAGGTGCGGCCGGGCACGGCGATCAGACTGCTCACGAGCGGCACGACCGGGCCGCCCAAACGCGTCGATCTCACCTATCAGACGTTCGAGCGCGTGCTCGAAGGAGCAAAGCACTACGAGACGCAACGCGCGAGCGATCTGCGGTTGCGAGAGGGCGTCGTCGTCGTCAACTCGCCGCTCGTGCATCTCGGCGGTCTCTTCCGTGTACTGCAGTCGATCATGGACGGCCGTCGCATCGCGCTTCTCGAGCGATTCACCGTGCCCGAGTGGGTCGATCGGGTGCGCCGCCACCGCCCCAAGACGGCCAGTCTCGTGCCCACCGCGCTGCGCATGGTGCTCGACGCCGATGTCGATCCCGCCGACCTCGCGAGCCTCAAGTCGATCATCTCCGGCACGGCACCACTGAGCCCCGAAACCGCCGAAGCCTTCACCGACAAGTACGGCGTGGCCGTGCTCACCAACTACGCCGCGACGGAGTTCGGTGGCGGCGTTGCCGGCTGGAACCTGGCCGACCATCAACGCTATTGGTCCACCAAGCGCGGCAGCGTCGGTCGCGCCCACCCGGGTTGCGCGCTGCGGGTCGTCGACGATACGTCGGGCGCGGCACTCGAGCCCGGCCAAGTAGGGCTGCTCGAGGTGCGCGCCGACCAACTGGCCGACGCCGGCTGGGTGCGCACCACTGACCTCGCGCGCCTCGACGAGGACGGCTTCCTCTGGATCGTCGGGCGCGCCGATCAGACCATCCTGCGCGGCGGGCTCAAGGTGCAGCCCGACACGGTGCGTCATGCACTCGAACGCCATCCGGCGGTTCGCGCCGCGAGTGTCGTGGGTGTCGATGACGATCGGCTCGGACAGGTTCCCGTGGCGGTCGTCGAGCTCACCGAGTCGGGCGCGGTCGACAAAGCCGACCTCCTCGCCCACGCAGCGCAGTTCCTCGCCCGCTACGAGATCCCCGTCGATGTGATCTTCGTCGACGCGATGCCGAGGACCGAGTCGGCCAAGGTCGATCTGCGCGCCGTTCGCGCGCTCGTGCTAGCTGCCGCGCCTCCGGCGCCCGCGCATCCGGCCGCGAAGGGCTGATCGTGGATCTTCGCTACGCGCCCGCAGACGAAGCCTTCCGGGCCGAGATCCGCGCGTGGCTCGAACGCGAGGTACCGCAACACGGCACCGCGCCCGACAACCGTGATTGGCCGGCGCGACGCGCGTACGACACGAGTTGGCAACGCAAGCTCTACGACGCTGGCTACGCGGGCCTGGCGTGGCCGGCTGACCACGGCGGTCGCGGCGCACCGATCGCGCAGCAACTCGTCTACCTCGAGGAGTACGCCCGCGCGAACGCGCCGTACATCAGCGTCAACTTCGTCGGCATGATGCACGCCGGCCCGACGTTGATCGCCGAAGGCACCGATGAGCAACGCTCGTTTCACCTGCCGAAGATCCTCCAGGGCGAATCCGTGTGGTGCCAGGGCTTCTCCGAGCCCGAGGCCGGCTCGGACCTCGCGTCGCTGCGCACGCGCGCCGAACGCGTCGGCGACGAGTACGTCGTTTCGGGGCAGAAGATCTGGAGCACGCGGGCCCAGGTGGCCGACTACTGCGAGCTGTTGGTGCGCACAGATCCCGACGCCACCAAGCACCGCGGCATCAGCTGGCTGATCTTGCCGATGACGCTGCCCGGTATCGAAGTGCGACCGATCCGCACCATCGACGGTGACAGTCACTTCTGTGAGATCTTCCTCGACGAGGTTCGGGTTCCGGTCGCCAATCGCGTGGGCGAAGAGAACGATGGTTGGCGCGTCGCCAACGTGACGTTGCGCTTCGAACGCGGTACCGCCTTCGCGCAACACATCATCATGATGCGCTCACAGATCCGCCATCTCGTCGCACTCGCCCTGCGCCGCCCGCACGGCGCCGCGACCGCGTGGGACGACCCGGTGCTGCGCCAAAAAGTCGGATGGATCAACGCCAACATCGAGGCGCTGTGGCACACCACGCAGATGTGTGTCACCGAGGCCGAGCGCACGGGTGCGCCCGCGCGATACGGCTCCGCGGTCAAGCTGCGCTACAGCGAATTGACCCAAGAGTTGACCGAGTTGCTCGTCGAGGTCCTCGGTCGTCCGGCGATCGCCATGAGCGACGATGGCGACCTACCCACTCGACGGGCGGTGATGGACTACCTCTGGTCGCTGCAGTACACGATCGCGGCCGGCACATCACAAGTGCAACGCAATTTGATCGCCGAGCGCATCCTCGGCCTTCCCCGGGATTGAGGGGCACCCATGACCGAACCAACACCGTGGACGTTCGGCGAAGCGCCATTGGCCGAGAGCCTCGCGCTGGCCGCCGCACTCCGAGAGCTTGCCGGCAACGCCTTGGCGCTCGAACACCCGACGCCGGAGATCCGGGAGTTCACCGACGAAGTGCTGGACGTGAGCAAACGGCTCGAGGCGATCCTGCCGCGCGACCTCAGACCTCGCATCGGCGACGAACCGGCACCCGATCGACGGGTGTACATCGACCACTCCCGCAACGTCGGCGACTACAACCCGTGCTTCCCGCTGTACTCATTGACGTGTGCCGACGGTCGCGGTGAAGGCGAGGTCGACTTCCCGATCGTCTACGAAGGCCCCCCGGGCATCGTGCACGGCGGATTCCTCGCGCTGCTCTTCGACTGTGTGCTGCAACAACTCAATTGTGATCTCGGCGTTGCCGGCAAGACCGCGAACATCAACGTGCGCTACCGCCGACCCACACCGCTGCGCACCAAGCTCCGCATCGTCGCGACGCGCGAGATCGTCGACCGAAAGATCCATTCGAACGCACAGCTGTATCGAGAGGACGAGCTCCTGTGTGAGGCAGAGATGATCGCGGTCGCAGGCACTCGAGAAGCGCTCCCGTTCGTGTCGCCGAGGAGGTCGCCCGCGTGAAGACCGCCCCCCTACCGCTCACCATCGGCGGTCTGATCGAACACAGAGCCGGATCGATCGGCGCGCAGGACTACTTCGTCTGTGACGACGAGCGGCTCACATACGCGGCGGCGAACCTACAGTCACGCGAGTTGGCTCGCGCGCTGGTCGCGCTCGGCGTCGGCCGGTCCACCCATGTCGGTCTCCTCATGCCGAGCAGTGTCGCCTACATCGTCAGTTGGCTGGCGGCGACGCGCATCGGTGCGGTGGCGGTGCCCATCAGTACGTTCTCGACGGCCGACGAGTTGCGGTGGCTGCTGCGCAACGCCAATGTCGGTGTGCTGCTCAGCGCGCACGGTTTCCGTTCGCACGACTACACCGCGACGTTGCAGCAGGCGTTCCCCGATCTCGCTACCGCGGCACCCGGTCCGTTGCTCATCCCGGCCGCGCCGTCGCTTCGTTGGGTGTTCGTCGACGGCGACGCGCCGGCGTGGGCGGCCGACCGTTCGATGGCTGCGTTGAAGGGGTTGACGAGCGAAGTCGACGACGCGTTCCTCTCCTCGGTCGAGGCCGACGTCATGCCTTCCGATCGCATGGTCATCGTGCACACGTCGGGCTCTACGAGCACACCCAAGGGAGTCATCCACCAGCACGGGCCCTTGATCGAGCACACCGACAACCTCAACGGGGTTCGGGGTCTCACCGCCGGGATGAAGCTGTTCTCGAACTCACCGCTGTTTTGGATCGGCGGTCTCGCGTACAACGTCGTTGCCACGCTGGCGGCGGGCTCGACGCTGATCTGTTCGGCCACCGCCGACAGCGGCGAGACGCTCGACCTCATCGAGCGCGAGCGGCCCGAGATGTGCAATGGCTTCGCGCAGACCGTTGCCCATCTCGTCAAAGACCCGACCTTTGCGGCGCGCGACTTCTCTTCGCTCCGATTCGGCAACCTCTATCCCATCATGCCTGACAACGTGCGCCCCGCCGACCCCGAGCTGCGCCACAACATGTTGGGCATGACCGAGACCGGCAGCGTGTGTTTGATGAGCGGCGACGAGAGCGATCTGCCCGAGCGCTACCGCGGCTCGTTCGGCCGGCCCGTGCCCGCACTCGACACCCGCATCGTCGACCCCGATACCGGCGCCGACTGCAGGGTCGGCGAACTCGGCGAACTCTGGATGCGGGGACCGTTGTTGATGGAGGGCTACTACGGGCGCGAGCGCCACGAGGTGTTCACGCCCGACGGCTGGTTCCGCGGTGGTGATCTCTTCGCGGTCGACGACGACGGTTTCCACTACTTCAAAGGTCGGCGCGGCGACATGATCAAGACCGGCGGCGCCAACGTCTCGCCGCGCGAAGTCGAGTCCGCGCTACGCGACGTCCTCCCCCAACACGCGACGCTGGTCGTCGGGTTGCCCGACGCCGAGCGGGGCCAGATCGTCGTCGCCGTGGTGATCGCGGGCGAAGGCGTCGAGGTGGACGAACACGACATCACCGAGCGGCTGCGCACCACGCTATCGCACTACAAGGTGCCGCGGCGCATCATCCGACTCGCCGAAGCGGAGATCCCGATGCTGTCGAGCGGCAAGATCGACGGCAAGCGCCTGCTGGAGGTGTTGCGTGGACGCTGAACGACTCACGATCGCGCGCTTGTTGCACCGCCACGCAGAAGCATCCCCCGATCTGCAATTCGTCGTGACCGAAGACGAGGCGCTCACTTATCGGCAAGCAGAGCAAACGAGCAGCCGCCTGTCCGCGCGCCTCGTGCACGAGGGCATCGGCAAAGGCACGCGTGTCGGTCTCCTGATGGCGAACGGGTGCGAGTGGGCGCTGACCGCGATCGCGGTGATGCGCATAGGCGCGGTGCTCGTACCACTCAGCACGTTGCTACGGCCGCCCGAACTCGCCGCGCAATTGCGCGCCGCCGGAGTCGAGCACCTGATCTGCGCGCGCAGCACGCGAGGACACCACCACCTCGAAGACCTCGCCGCGATTTCGTCGTCGTTGGAGCCAGATGCCGCACCGCTCCACGTGCCCGCGCTCCCGCGGCTGCGCTCGATTCTCGTGTGGGATGAACTGCTCCCCGGGGCCCGAGCGGCCCTGGCAGCGGAGAGTCAGGCCCGAGCGGCCCTGGCAGCGGAGAGTCAGGCGCTGGTCGCGTCCTACGAAGAGCTCGTACGTCCCGCGGACGACATGGTCGTGATCTTCAGCTCCGGCAGCCGCGGCGCCCCGAAGGCCGTGGTGCACACCCACGGCGGCGCGCTCGGCGCGACACAAGCGGGGCTTTCGGCGCGTTGTATCCACGCCGGCGATCGTCTCTACATCCCGATGCCATTCTTCTGGATGGGCGGCTTCGGCGGTGGCCTCATCACCGTGTTCGTCGCCGGTGCCACACTCATCACCGAGGCCGAGCCGTCACCGGAACGCACACTGCGTCTGCTCGAGCGCGAACGGGTCACGCTGTTTCGTGGTTGGCCCGATCAGGCCACTGCACTTGCGTCGCATCCCGCCTTCGCGAGCGCGAACCTCTCGACGCTCAAACCGGGCAGCCTCGACGGAGTCCTTCCCGCCGAGATGCGCGGCCGGCCGGGCACCCGGCCGATTCTCTTCGGGATGACCGAGACGTTCGGCCCCTATTGCGCCGATCCACTCGATCGCGATCTGCCACCGGACAAATACGGCAGCCTCGGCCGCCCATTCGCGGGGACCGAAGTTGCGATCGTCGACTCCGAGAGCGCCGCGCCGCTGCCACGCGGCGAGGTCGGCGAGATCTACTTGCGCGGCCCGAATCTCATGCGCGGCATCTGCGGGCGCACGCGCCGCGACACCTTCACCCCTGACGGCTACTACCCCACCGGTGACGCGGGGCGCCTCGACGACGACGGCTACCTGTATTTCACGGGTCGCCTCGACGACATGTTCAAGGTGCACGGCGCCAACGTGTACCCGAGCGAGGTCGAAGCTGCGCTCGAATCGATCGACTACGTGCGCCGCGCGTTCGTCGTCGACATCGGCGGCGCGGATGCCCGGCGAGTCGGTGCCGCAGTGGTGCTCGATGCGAACGACACTCGCACGACCACCGATCTCGATGCCGATGCCCGGCGCGCGCTCAGCTCGTTCAAAGTGCCCGCTCGATGGGCCATCGTCGGCGCCGACGACCTTCCGCGCGCGGCAACCGGCAAGATCGACAAGGACGGACTGCGCCGACTGATCGAAACCGCGCTGTGACCCGGCCCGAGTACGAAACCGCGGACGAAATGATCCGCGCCCGACTCGGCGACACGAATGTCGGCGTCTTGTTCGAGGACCAGTGCTATTCGTGGGACGAACACGCGCAGGCGTCGGCCACGCGCGCCGCGCTGGCGACCGACCTCCGCCGCCGCGGGCCGTTCCACATCGGCTTTCTCATGGAGAACATTCCTGAGCTCACGTTCTGGCTCGGCGCCGGCGCGGTCAGCGGCGCCACCATGGTCGGCGTCAATCCGACGCGGCAGGGAAACGAACTCGCCACCGACATCCGGCACACCGACTGTCAACTCATCGTCACCGAAGCCGCATTGTTGCCGTTGCTCTCGGGGCTCGACATCGGCATGGGCCCCGATCGGATCCTCGTGGTCGACGACGCATCGTTCGCAGATGAGTGCCGCCCGTACACATCGGCCGGCTTCCCCGCGGCCGCGGTGGCGGGCGACGCGACGGCGTTACTTCTCTTCACCTCGGGCACGTCGGGCGCGCCCAAGGCGGCCGTCGTCACACAACGACGAATCGCCCGTTACGGCCGCACGATCAGCGAAAGCCAGGGCCTCGACGCGTCATCGGTGTGTTACCAGGCAATGCCGATGTTCCATTCGAACGCGTTGTACGCCGGCTGGTCGCCCGCGGTGTACGTGGGAGCCGCGATGGCGCTGCGGCGACGCTTTTCTGCGTCTGGCTTCATCGATGATGTTCGCAAGTTCCGGGCCACGTACTTCAACTACGTCGGCAAGCCGCTCAGCTACATCTTGGCCACACCGAGTCGCCCCGACGACCGTGAGCACGCGCTGCAGCGCGTGCTCGGCAATGAAGGCACCGAACTCGACATTCGCCGCTTCAGCGAACGCTTCGGCGTGCCGGTCGCGGACAACTACGGCTCGACCGAAGGCGGCGTGGCAGTCATGCGGTCGCCCGACCAACCGAAGGGCGTGTTGGGCAAGCCACCCGATGGCGTGTTCGTCCTCGACTCGGTGACCGGTGATCCGTGCCCCGTCGCGCGACTCGACGCCGACGGCCGGCTGCTCAACGCGGAGGAGTGCATCGGCGAGATCGTCAACAAGAACGGCGGGACTTCGTTCGAGGGTTACTACAAGAACGACGAAGCAGTCGCGGTGCGCACCCGCAACGGCTGGTATTGGTCGGGCGATCTCGCGTACCTCGACGCCGACGGCTGGCTGCACTTCGCCGGACGCGACTACGACTGGCTACGCGTCGACGGCGAGAACTTCGCCTCGGCACCGGTCGAGCGCATCATCGGTCGCTTTCCCGGCGTCGTGCTCGTGGCCGTGTACGCGGTGCCCGCCCCCGATGTCGGTGACGACGTGATGGTCGCGTTGCAACTTGCTCCCGGCGAGCGATTCGACCCAACGGTGTTCGACGAGTTCCTCCGCGACCAACGCGATCTCGGCATCAAGTGGTCACCGCGTTATGTCCGCGTCACCGAAGCGCTGCCCGTCACGCACACTTCCAAGATCCTCAAGCGTCAGCTCCGTGCCGATCGGTGGGAATGCGCCGACCCGGTGTGGTGGCGCCCGGAGCGCGGACAGCCACTGCGACCGATGGATGGCGACGACATCGAATTCATCCGTCGAGCGTTCGTGTCGCGCGACCGGGCGAGTGAACTCGACAAGGGGTGACCGTGGCGGAAGAAGAGTGGGAACAGGAGTTACGCGAGCAACTGGTCCGTTGGATCCGCGAGACGTGGGGCCCCGACATGTCGGTCGCGGCGTGGTGGCGCGCCGTGGCTGCGGCCGGTTGGTCGGCGCCGCACCTGCCGGTGGGTAGCGGCGGGCGCGGACTGCCCCGCCGCTCCCACGCCGTCGCGCGCTCGGTCTTTCAGCAATGCGGCGTTCTCGAAGCACCGGGCGGGCTCGGCATCTTGATGGCGGCACCGACGATCCTCGCTCACGGAGATGCGGCGCAGATCGAGCGCTTCGTCCCACCGATACTCGACGGATCACACAAGTGGTGTCAGCTGTTCAGCGAACCCGGAGCCGGGTCGGATCTCGCCGGCCTCTCGACGCGAGCAGAGCGCGATGGCGATCAATGGATCATCACCGGACAGAAGGTATGGACATCGGGCGCGCAAGATTCCGACATGGGCATGTTGCTGGCGCGCACCGATCCAACACAACCGAAGCACGCCGGCATCTCGTGGTTCGCCTTCTCGCTCGATCAACCGGGTATCGACATCCGGCCGTTGCGCGAGATGACCGGTCGCGCAATTTTCAACGAGGTGTTCCTCGATGGCGCGGTATGTCACGCGCACGATCTCATCGGCGGTCAAGGCAACGGATGGAACGTCGCTCGGTCGACCTTGTTGTTCGAGCGCACAGGGATCGGGGTCGGCGGCGGGTACAGCGGCCATCCGGTGCCCGGTTCCGTCTTCGGCAACTTGAACCGACACGCGGCCGAGGTTGCGGCCGACGAACCACCGCCGGGCACCGTGGTCGTCTCGCTGAAGTTCGACGCACTCCTCGAGTTGGCTCAGGAGATCGAACGCAACCACGACCCCATCGTGCGCCAGGATCTCGCGCGGCTGTGGTCCTACGAACGCATCGGCAACTGGACTGCGCAACGCACACGCGAAGACGCGGCGCGCGGGGTGGTCTCCGCCGGCGTCAACATCGGCAAACTCGCACAGTCCCGGCTGATACAGGCCTCGGCGCGATTCGGTCTCGACCTGCTCGGCCCGGCGGGCATGCTCTGGGGCGACCAGGCACCGTCGGGCGGCGTGTTCGCCGAGGCGATGGTGTTCTCGCCGGCGTCGTCGATCTACGGCGGCACCGATCAGATCCAACGCAATGTCGCCGCCGAACGCAGCCTCGGCCTACCGCGCGAGCCTTGACAGGCCCCTGAAATCATCTAAACTGTATATACCTTTCGGCGACGGGATCAGCTGTGGCAGAGACACCGGCAGACGAGCGCGTGCACCTCGAGACGGACCCCAAGACCCATGTGGCCCGCATAACCATCGACAACCAAGCTCGGCGCAACACCTACGACCCGCCGATGCGCCGCCGATTCGGTGAGTTACTTGACGACGTTGCTGCCGATGACGACATAAAGGTTCTGATAGTTCGCGGGGCGGGTGGCGTCTTCACGACCGGCGCCGACATGAACAACGCGTACAGCTGGTACGACAAGGGCGAGACCCGCCGGCCGAGCCAGCGCCGCCGTCTCGGCGTCGACCGCCAGACTTTCAGCTTCTACCAGCAATACAGCGAGTTCCCGAAGGTCACGGTGGCGCAGGTCGAGACCTACGCGCTCGGCGGCGGTTTCGAGCTCGCACTCATGTCCGACATCACCGTCGTCGGCCGCAACGCCAAGGTCGGCATGCCCGGGGCGCGTCTGTTGGGGCCCGCGCTCGGCAACCTTCATCTCTTCTTCTACCGGCTCGGCCCCGTGCTCGCTCGGCGCCTGCTGTTGACCGGTGACGTCATCGAGGCCGGGACGCTCGAGCATCTCGGTCTGTTCACCGAAGTGTGCGAGCCCGAGGTGGTGGCCGAGCGCGCCGAGTTGTGGGCGGCAAAGGTGGCGCGCATGCCGGCTGATGGCCTCGCCATCGCGAAGACCGGCTTCCAACTCGTGGAGCAGACGCAGAACTACATCGGCGAACACGCAACCGGGTTCCTGATGCACGCGTTCGCCACCAACCTGCGCTTCGAAGAAGACGAGTTCAACTTCGTGAAGACGCGAGCGAAGAGCGGTTCGAGCAAAGCATTCAAGTTGCGCGACGAACACTTCACCGTCGACGGATTCGAGTAGGGCCCGTTCGGCGCGATCGCGTCGAACGGCCTCAGTAGAAAACATCCAGGGGGATCATGGCCAGAGCACGATTCAACGTCGTTGCCGGACTACTCGTACTGACAGCCCTTGTCAGCGCGGGTTGTGGTGACGACAAGGCGGCCGAGCCCGACACGGGGACACCTAACTCGACCGTGTCGGCGGGTACGACGCCGTCCACGACCACCACCTTGGCGCCGAAGGACGGTGGCAGCATCACCCACGGCGTCTTCTCGGAGACTGCAGGTCTCGATCCGGCCGTTACGTTCGGCGGCGGCGCCACGGGTACGACCGAGGTCGGCGCGATCTTCGACACGATCATGCGCTACGACACGGACAAGAAGGCGTTCGTCCCGCAGATCGCCGAGTCGCTCAATTCACACGCGGACTTCAGCGAGTGGACGCTGAAACTGCGACCGAACGTGAAGTTCACCGACGGTACCGACTTCGATTCCGATGCCGTCGTCTTCGGTATGAAGCGACACGTGCAGTACGGCTCACGCGCTGCCGCACTCGTCGCGCAGATAAAGGACTACACCGTCGTCGACAAGGTGACGCTCAAATTCACATTGAGCGCGCCGTACTCCAACTTCCCCTACGTACTCGCGTTCACGCCGGGAATGATCCCGTCGCCTACCGCGGTCAAGGCGGCCTGCAAGATCGGCCAGCCCGACGAGATCAAAGTGATGACGCAGTGCCCGTTCAACCTGAACCCGGTTGGTGCCGGCCCGTACATGATCGACAAGTTTCTGCCGAAAGAATCGATCACCCTCAAGCGCAACGCCGCCTACTGGGGTGGCAAACCCCACCTCGACTCCATCAAGTTCGTGACCGTCGGTTCCTCACAAGCGGTGCTCGAAGGTCTGAAGTCGGGCACGCTGCAGATGGGCTACATGCGCGAGCCCGAGCCGGGCAAGATCGCCTCCGAGGACGCGACACTCGGTACCTACCTCAACTTGGTGTGGGCCGGCAATGGTCTCGTGCTGAACAACGGCAGGGTCAATTGCAAGGGCGGCCTGCCGGCAGCGGTGTGCGCAGGCAAGGCCGATGGCATCGTCGAACTCGACACGCCCACGAAAGACCTGCGAATCCGTCAAGCGATCTCGTTCGCCATCGACCCCAAGGTCATCGACACACGGGCACAGAACAACACTGGTTTCCCGGGCGGATCGTTCTTCCAGACCGGCTCGAAGTGGAAGTCGTCCGCACCGGTCAACACCTATGACGTCGAGCAGGCGAAGAAGCTCGTGCAAACGGTCAAAGCCGAAGGCAAGTGGGACGGCTCGGTGCGGTTGAACTGTTCGACGTCGCAGGCGAACATGTCGATCGCGGTGCAGACATTGCTCCAAGCCGCGGGCTTCAACGTCAATCTGAACAACGGCCAAGAGACCGCGGCGCAGATCAACACCATCACGAATCAAAAGCAGTTCGACGTCGGGTGCTGGGGCTTCAGCATGGCCGACGAGGCGCCCGAAGTGATCTTCAGCTTGGCGTTCAACGCGGCCGCCGCCGGCAACTCGATGAACCATCAGATCACCGACATCGATGCGCAGTCGAAACTGATGCGAGAGGCCAAAACCGACGCCGAGAAGCAGGCGGCACTCGACAAGATTCAGGACATCTGGCGGGCGCAGGTGCCGTCGGTGATCACGGGCGCCACGCCCGAACGCATCGTCTGGCGCAAGACCGTCCACGGCATCACGCCCAACGTGGCCTCGACGGTTCTCTGGCACAACGTCTGGGTCGAGTAAGCATTGCGGATGGCTGAATTTCAACTGTTCCTACCGCAGATGCGCATGAGCATGCCCGACCTGGTCGCGCGGGCGCGTGCGGCCGAGCGCGGCGGCTTCACCGGCATGGCGCTCATGGATCATTTCGCACCACCGCTGGCCGAGGCGCACGACATGTATGAGGCGATGGCAACTGCCGGATGGCTGTTGAGCGCCACCGAACGCCTCAAGGTCAGCCATCTCGTGCTGTGCGACGCGTTCCGCCATCCCGCGATGCTCGCCCGCCAGGCCGTCACCCTCGATCACGCGTCTGGCGGCCGCTTCGAGCTCGGCATCGGTTGGGGATCGGTGCCGACCGAGTTCGAACAATTCGGCGTGTCACCGCGCGTCGCGTCGAAGCGCGTCGCCCGGTTCAAAGAATCACTCGATGTCATCCAGGCGTTGTGGACCGGCGAATCCGTCGACTACTCCGGCGAGTACCACACGCTCACCGCGGCGCTGCAGCGTCCGACGCCACTCGCGAAGCTTCCGATCGTCATCGGCGGGGCGGGCGAACGAACGCTGCAGGCAGTGGCCAAGCACGCCGATTGGTGGAACCTGCCGATCTACGCGCTCGACAAACTCGACGAACTGCGGCCACTCGCCGGTACGGCGCGCGTTTCCACACAGGAGATGATCGGCTTCGTGCCGAGCGAGAGCGAACGGGCGACCGTCGTCGCGACGGCCGAGAAGCGCTTCGGCGCAACGGGCATGGGTAAGTCGATGACCATCGGTGACGCGTCGCAGTTGCGCGAGCACTTCGCCGAGCGCGAAGCGCAGGGCGTCGAACGCTTCTACATCTGGTTCCTCGATTTCGCGAAGCCCGACACGCTCGCCGCGTTCGGCCGCGACGTCATCGGCGCGTAATTCGCCGGAGTCGAAGTCCGCGCGGCAAGTTCTGTTCTTAGCGCCACCGTCTTCAACTTCAGCGGCCGAGGAAGACCGGGGGTCGTTTCTCGGCGAACGCCTGGAGTGCCTCGGGAAGATCGGCCGTCGCCAAGTTCACGGATTGCGACACGGTCTCGGCCTCGAGTGCCTGGGAGAGCGACGCGTTCACCGAGTTGTCGAGCATCCGTTTGGTCATCGACAACGCGAGCGGAGGGCCCTTGGCGATCTGCGTCGCGATCGTCGCGACGGCCTCGTCCAACTCGGCGACCGACACCACCTCGTTCACGAACCCCAACTCCATTGCACGCGCCGCCGTGATGATCTCTGCGGTGAATGCGATGCGCTTGGCCTGATGCAACCCCATGCGCCGCGCCAGCACCCACGACGTGCCGAAGTCGAGGCTCAGCCCGAGGCGCGCGAACGCCAGAGAGAACCGCGCCCGGTCGGAGCACCACAAGAGGTCGGCCGCCAGCGCGAGACCGAAGCCCGCGCCGATGGCAACGCCGTCAACCTTGGCCACGACCGGTATCGGACAATCGTGCACCGCGGTCACGACAGTGGCGAGATCGCGCATACCGGCAAAACCGCCACGCTCGAAACCGCCGCCGCTCGAACCACCCAGTGACCCACCGATGTCGGCACCGGCGCAGAACTCGCCATTGGCGCCCGTGAGGATGGCGACGCGTGCATTGGAGATCGCGATGTCGCGGAACGCATCGCGAATGCCGATCCACATGTCCATCGTGCACGCGTTCTTCTTTTCGGGACGATCGAGTGTCACCGTGGCGACGTGATCGACGATCTCGAGACGGACGTTTTCGGTACTGCCCAACGTGGCCTCCGGGTTCAGATCAGTCAGGTGGGCGGGCGAAGAAGTCGAGCACCATCGGTGGCTCGCGGTTCTTGAAGAGCGCCGCGCCGGCAGCCGCGAGATGGCGGCCCCAGTACTCTTCGGCCTCTTCGCTGCGGCCTTGCCCGATGAGCGATACCAACTCTTCGTGGGCCCGGACGCCACGACGACGCGCGTGCAGCGTTGGCGTGGAGCTCTCTTCGATCGCGCCCGCGATCGTGCGCTCGATGACCTCGCGCAGCATCTGCGCGAACAGCAACAACGCCCGATTGCCGGTGAGCTCGATCAGCGTTTCGTGGAAGGCGGTGCTCGCACGCGCGTAGGCCGGCGGATCGTCGAGCGATCGCCGCTCGTCGTCGATTCGTCGCGTCAACGTCTCGGCGGCGCGCCGCGGATCGGTCGATGCCAGCAGCCGGACCGCCGGCGGCTCGACCATCGCCATCGCTTCGTAGACCTCCGTCGCCGGCGTGCCACTCAGGGCCAGCAGAAGCCCGTAGTACCGAGACGCGAGCTCGACGCGGGGTCGGTTGACGACCACGCCTCCGTTCGCGCCGCGCACGATCGTGATGAGCGACTCGGTCTCGAGGATGCGAAACGCCTCGCGCAGCGTGGGCCGCGACAACCCGTAGCGGGTCAGAAGCTCGTTCTCGGGACCGAGGTGCTCCCCGAACTTGAGTTCCCCGGTGATGATCTGCCGGCGCAGCCGGGCGGCCACGATCTCGGCTGCCTTGGGGACACGCACGACCTCGTTGCCGAGTCGGGGCGCAACGCCCTCATCATCGTCATCGGCCTTGGGCGCACCCTTAGCCATCGCCAAACCGCTGCCATCGGACATCCACGGCGTGGAGCGTAGATCCTTCCGCATCACAGGCCCAGGAGCTCCCGTGCGTTGTCCCGCATCACTCGCATCACGGCATGTTCATCGAAGCCCTCGAGTTCGAGCGCGAAGGACTGCGGGTCGGCCAGACCCTCGCCGTGGGGCCAATCGGAGCCGAACAGCACATGCTCGACGCCGATCAGATCGGCCAGTGCCGCGAGATCTTCTTCGCAGTACGGCGTGACCCAGACATGAGCGCGCACGGTTTCGAGCGGATCCTCCGAGAAGGCCGACGGCGTTTGGTTCGCCAACTTGCGCATTCGCTTGACGAGCAGTTGGACCCAGTCGGACCCGTTCTCGATGCTGGCGACCTTGAGTCCGGGGTGGCGGTCGAAGACCCCGTGCACGATCAACGAACCCATGGCGTCGTGGATGGCGCGATCCGATACGAGCAGCTTGCTCAACGCATCGTTGAAGAACGGCTCGTAGACCTCGGGACCACCCCATGCCGCGGCGTAGCGGTTGTACCCGCTGTCACCGAGGTGGAAAGCCGCCGGCACACCCGCCTCGGCCAGCACCGCCCACACGCGATCGTGTTGCGGATCACCGAGTGAACGCGACCGCCCGTTGGGGCCGGGAACCGGCGCGGGACGGATGTGAACCAGGCGGGCGCCCCGCTCGATCAACGACGTCGCTTCGGCTTCGGCCGCGATCGGATCGGCGAGCGAGAGCATGGGCGCGGCGAAGATGCGCTGATCGAAGGCAAAGCCCCAATCGTCCTCGAGCCACCGATTGAAAGCGGACAGCGACGCCATCGTGGCGTCGATGTCGAGCCGGAGCGCCTCTTCGACGCCGCAGCCCATCGTGGGGAACAAGACGATGGCGTCGAGGCCTTGGCCGTCCATGACCTCGAGGCGAGCCTCACGGTCGCGATACTCGGGGTGGATCGGCTCGACCTTGCTCAGCGAACGCGGATCGACGCCGGGCGGCACCTGTCCCCGAAACAACAGATCGACACAACCGGGAACGATGACGGGGTCGAACGACGGGTTGGGGATGAAGCGGTTGACCTTGCCCCCCGCGACGATGACCGGACGGCCGCCGTCCATCAGCACTCGCACGCCCCGCCGGCGGAACTCGGGATCGAGGTGCCGGGTGAAGGCATCGAGCGACTCGTAGTAGTGGTTGTCCGCGTCGACCGGTCGCATCATCACGCTCCCCCGTTCCTTTCGCATGTTACCGCAATCCTCTAGATCTTTCCGACTTACGACAGGTAGTCCAGGCCAAGCAGGCGGATCGCGTTCGTCCGCACGAGCTTGGTGACCGTTTCGTCCGAGAGCCCGCTCATGATGTCCAAGGCGACTGCTTTGGTGTCGGGCCACGTGGAGTCCGAATGCGGATAGTCGACCTCGAACATGACGTTGTCGACGCCGCACGAGTCGAGCGACGCCAGCCCATGCCGGTCGCGGAAGAAGCAGCCGAAAACCTGCCGGTAGTAGAAGGTGGACGGGGGTTCGGTGGCTTCGCGGGGGCCGCCGATCCACGCGCGGTGTTGCAACCACACGTCATCGGCCCGCTCGAGCAGGTACGGAATCCAACCGATCTGACCCTCGGCGTACATGAGCCGCAGTCCCGGAAACTGGGCGAGCTTGCCCGAGAAGAGAAAGTCGGCGAGCGAGTTCATGCAGTTGCCGAACCCAATGGTCACGTTGACACCGAGCGGCGCATCGCTCGATGTAGCCGGCATCTTGGTGCCGGACCCGATGTGAAGGCACAGCACGGTAGAAGTCTCCGCGCACGCCGCGAAGAAGGGATCCCAGTAGCCGCTGTGAATGCTGGGCAGACCTAGGTACGGCGGGATCTCGCTGAATGCGACTGCCCGCACACCACGCGCCGCGTTGCGCCTGATCTCGTCGGCGGCGAGTGTCGCGTCCCACAGCGGCACGAGGCACAGCGGGATGAGACGACCTCCACTGTCACCACACCACTCTTCGACCATCCAGTCGTTGTAAGCCTTGACGCAGAGCAGCGCGAGATCGCGGTCTTTCGCCTCGAGGAACGTTTGGCCGCAAAAACGTGGGAAATTCGGAAAGCACAGCGACGCTTCGGTCCAGTTGCGATCCATGTCGATCAGCCGCTCGGCCACGTCGAAACAGCCGGGCCGCATGTCGTCGAACGTGGTGCCGGTCATCGTCATCTCGTCACGAGGCCGGCCGGCTGCGGTGACCGCACGCTTGAGCGACTGCGTCAGATCTTCGTAGACCCAGTAGTCGACCAACGGTCCATCGGTGCCCGGCCGCTCGACGTAGCGCGCCCCCTCGAGGCGCAACTCCCCCGCAGGGAGACGCACCACGCGCGGGCCGCTGTCGCGCACCGCGGCGGGCAGACGGTCTGCCCACACGGTGGGCGGCTCGATCACATGGTCGTCGACGCTCACGATGAGTGGCATGTCTCGGCGCGGCGTTGTCATGGCGCGTCATCCCCCGCGGGTTGGTCCGGCAACGGCCGCCGGATATAGCTAAATAGATTAGAGGCTTTCAATCTCTCACGCGGCCGAGTTCAAGCCGCTCAGCCGGCGAGCGGCGTGAGCAGTCGGATCGCGTCGGCGCCGATCGTGGGGTCGAGCCGGCCCTCGCCCCGCCATTTCTGCACGTCGTCGATCAGGTCACTCGCCTTGTCGGTGACGTGATGATCCGAATCGGGATGCTTCGCACGTTCGTTCTGGAGGTCAACAAGTTTGCCCAGCAGATTCGAGCCTCGATCTCCGTACGCGTCCGGGTTCGGCGCCAGCTTCGCAATCAATGCGGGGATCGAGTTGACCGTCGCGGTCGGAGCGGTCGTCGGCGGGATCGTCGCCGGCACCGTAGGGGGCGGGGTCGTCGGTGTCGTCGTGGGTGGCGGAATTGTGATCGGCACCGCGGACGCGAGTCGAGTCGTCGGCGGCGCCGCGATGCCGGTACCGCGCCGGTCGATCGTCGTCGGCGTCGCCACGTCGCTCAGCGATGGCGGCGCATCGTCGGCGCGTACCGGTTGCGCCGCCGAGCCGTCCTGTCGAGGTGCGAGCGTGGTCGGGGCCGATTGGTCGATCTGCATCGCGGCGGCCCCTACCGGCGGGCTCGATTGGTGGCTCGCCGCGGTGACCGGCCCCGCGATGAGCAGCCCGGTGACCGCGACGCTGGCCATCGCCGAACCACCGGTGTTCGCCAAGGTCGTGATGCCGTAACCCCACGCTTCGGGCGCCTTCGCGCTGGCGGTCAGCGCGTTGCCGAGAAATGGCACATGCGCGAGCGACGCCAGTGCACCGCCGGCGCGCCGCAGCTTCGGAAGTGAGATGTTGAGGAATGCCCGCACCATTTCGGGGCTGAAGTGCGTCCCCGAACACCGCGTCAGTTCCGCCCGCGCGTCGGCGAGTGACATCGCGGACTTGTAGGAACGCACGGCGGTCATCACTTCGAACGAATCGGCGACTGCGAGCATGGCCGCGGCGCGGGGAATGTCGTGGCCGGCGAGTTTGAGCGGGTAGCCGGTGCCATCCCACCGTTCGTGATGTCCGCCGACGGCATGGACCCATTCGCCGAGCCAGTCGGCAACCGGGGCGACGAGCTCGGCTCCGGCCGCCGGATGGTTCTGGAGGATAGCCCACTCGGCGCTGTCGGGCTTGCCTCGTTTGTTGAGTATCTCGGTGGGCACGGTGATCTTGCCCATGTCATGGATCAACGCGGCCCATTGCAGCTTTTGTCGTTCGTCGAGGTCAAATGGAGTTCTTCGCCGAGGAGCTCGGCATACAGGCGAACCCGCTCGGAGTGGCCCCGGGTACGTCGATCGTGTGCGCCAATGGCCGTCGAGAGCAACACCAACTGCTCGGCTGCTTGTGCTCGATCGGCGGACAATCCATTCGTGCGCACGTCGAGCAGTTCGCGCTCCATGCGCTTGCCGCTGCCGGCCTTCAGCGCCATCTTGAATCGCGACGGCGTGCGGTCGGGAAACACCAGCGAGAGCCGCAGCAGCGTGGAGAGGGGCAACAGACGCCGGCCCCCGCGTTCGACGATCGTGATCGTCGTCATCGAAATCGCGGCGATGATCACGACACGCAGGATCGCGCACCGCCACGACGACGCCGGCGGCAACATGATGGCCAAGGCGATCGATACTGCCGCCGCGAGCACCATCGGGGCCAAGGCGATCGACCATTTGAGCGACTTGGCGACGAGTGCGCGACCAGCCCACCCCTCAGCCGAGGGCGGATCGGTCTCCGTGCCCGTCAGGCGTTGCTTCAACGCGATAACCCCTCGTCGAAAGTTGTTTCGACATCGCGAGCGGGCACCCTGAGCGGTGCCGGTGAGCAACGCAGAAATGATCCCCGTGGACCAGGCTGAAGGCCCTAGCTCTGGTGGTGCTCGCCCGCTCTCACGGGCTCACATGGCGATGGCAGCGCGGGCAAGCGCCGTGTCATCGACGACCGCCACAGTGAGCGAATGGACCAACCGAAAGATCCCATCGCCTCGCTCGGCAACATCGTCACCGTATGGGCGCACCCCGACGACGAGACCTACCTGGCCGGCGGCCTGATGGCGATGGCTCGAGCGCAGGGCGCCCATGTCACGTGCGTGGTCGCGACGGATGGTGATTTCGCCGACTCGCCGGCTGATCGTCGATCACGCGGTCGCCTCCGACTCTGCGAACTCCACAGTGCGCTCGACGTGCTCGACGTACACGATCGCGAGTTCATCCATCTGCCCGATGGCGGCTGCTCGCACGTGGACGACAACGGGCCCGTCGACGCGATCGCGCAAGTGCTCGCGAGTCGTGCGCCCGACACCGTCATCACGTTCGGACCGGACGGCTTCACCGGTCACGGCGACCATCGAGCGGTGTCGCGTTGGACGATCGCTGCCGCCCGCCGGGCCGTGCCGGCAAGCCGGATCTTGCACCCGACGACCACCGCCACCCGACTCGTCGAGGACCGCGACATCGTCGATCACCACCCCATCTTCGACGACGGGCTTCCCGTCACCCACGGCCCGGACACTCTCGCGCTCGCACTCGAGTTGCCCGAGCATTGGCTCGACAAGAAAGTGCGGGCGCTGCGCTGTCACGACAGCCAGACGCGATGGTTGATCGAATCGATCGGAATCGTTCGCTACCGGCGTTGGGTGGCGGCGGAACACTTCGTGAACGCTGCGCCATATTGACGGCAGAACGCGAACGGCCGCCGCGAGTGAAAACCCGCGGCGGCCGTCCTGGCGATGGCTACTTGTCGATCCACGCCTTGTCGAGGAACACGCCGGACCGGTGCGTCTGCGTCACGCCCTTGATGTTGCTCGCCCGCGCGATGAACTCTTCGATCTTGGCCCACGGCAGGGCGGGAACCTCGGCCGTCATCGTCTCGGCGATCTTCTTGTACCCGACCTTCTTCTCATCGTCGGTCTTTGCTTGACGGATGTCCTTCAGCGCCTGATCGACGACGGTGCTCTTGAAGCCGATGCGATTGCTCGGGCTGGCGCTGGAGAAGTTCTGCGCCAATGCCCAGACAGCCCCGTCATCGGGCGGGATGGCGAGACCCCAGCCGGTGACGTCGAAGTCCTTAAGCGTGGTCACTTGCGCAACCTGACCGGTCGTGTCCTTCGAGGTGTCGAGGGTGACGGTCATGCCTGCCGCCTGGAGCATCGTCTGGGTGGCGAGACCGATCGCCTGGGCAACTGGCGAGCTGTTGTAGAGCAGCCGGAGCTTGCCGTCCCAGCCCGCGGCCTTGGCCTCGTTGACGAGTTTCTTGGCTGCTTCGACGTCGTACTTCGGGCCGGCCACGTCGGCGAACCACCGGAAGTCGCTCTGGAACAACTGATTACTGACCAGGCCCTTGCCTCCGTAGCCGCGTTCGTTGATCACCTTCGGATCGACCGCGGCCGCGATGGCCTGGCGGATCTTGGGGTCTTTGGTGGGCGGGTTGCTGGCGACGATGCCATCGGGCTTGCCGACGCACAGGGGCTCGGGTTTACCGGCAGCGCAAGTAACCGAGACGCCCTGGTTGATGAGCAGCATGCCGCCACCTTGTTCGAAGGTCGACACACCGTCGAACTTCTTTTCGTGCGCTGCGAATACCGCGGCCGGGTCACGGAGGAAGGCCATGTTGAACGTGCCCGTCGACAGCGCGGTGAACGTCTGATCGCCACCGCCGTCGGCGATGCTGTTGACGAACTTCAAACCGTCGAGATAGGGCGCGCCGTTGAAGTAGTCAGGGTTCTTGGTCATCGTGATCGAGTCTTTGGGCTTGAACTCGCCGATCTTGAACGGCCCGGCACCAACCGGCTTGAGGTTGGTCTCGCACGTGCGAACGTCTTTGGTCGGATCGCACTTCTTGATCGATGTCGGCGAAGGGATCAGCGACGCTTCGCCCGCGAGCGCGTACGAGAAGCTCGGCCACGGTTCGGTGAGTGTGAACTTGACCGTCAACGCGTCGACCACGTCGATGCTCTTGACGAGCGTCATGTACGCACCCGACGACGTGCCGTTGCGCGGGCACGCATAGAGCTCGGCGCACGGCGGCGCGCCGGCGATACCCGAACGATGGCGGTTCATACCGAATTTCACTGCTTCCGCGTCATAGGCAGTGCCATCTTGGAACTTGATGCCCGACTTGAGCTTGAGCGTCCACTCACTCGAATCCGTGTTGGCGGCCACCGACTCGGCAGTGTTGTTGTCGTACTTGCCGGTCTGCACGTTGTAGCGCAGGATCGTGTCGTAGATCGCGGCCATCTCGATGAAGCCGGTGACCCCATTGCCGGTGGAGACGATCGGATCGAGACCCGCAGTCTCGGAGAACGTGCCGAAGGTGATCGTGCCCCCCGCGACCGGTTGTTTCAGCGTCGTCGCCGGCGTCGTTACCCCGGGCACCGTCGTCGTACTACCGCTCTCCTTGTCGTCGCCACAGGCCGCGGCCACCATCAGTAGTGCCAGTACGGCACTGATCCATAGGCGCTTTCGTCTCACGTTTGGTTCCCCCTTGCGGAAAATTTGTGCCGCCGCCGAACTACCAAAGCCGAACGTCGGACCCCCGTGCCGACGACGTAACCAGGAGCGTAGCGCCCGCGGCGGCCCGTTGGGTCCAGCGTCACATAGGCGGATCCCCCGGGCCGGGAGATCAGCGCGTTCGATGGCCGCGCCGAGTCCCCTTAGGGTGCTTCGTGCGTGCAGACGCTGCGTCGGGGGGACAACGTGACGGAACTTCGTGAGGTGCAAATAGTTGGCGAGGGTCTCGCGTTCCCCGAGGGCCCGGTCGCCATGCGCGATGGCAGCGTGCTCGTCGCGGAAATCGGCGGCGGCAGTGTTGCGCGCGTCGATACCGACGGCACGGTCGAACGCATTGCGATGGTGCGCGGCGGACCGAACGGTGCCGCGATCGGCCCCGATGGCGCGCTCTACCTCTGCAACAACGGTGGCTTTCGCAACGAGAGCCGGATCGAACCGTGCATCCAACGCGTTGATCTGGCGACCGGCGCGTGCGAGGTTCTCTACCGCGAGTGTGACGGTGTCGCTCTCGGCGCGCCGAACGACCTCGTGTTCGACGAGACCGGGCGTTTCTACTTCACCGACCACATCCACCAAGGCGGCATCTACTACGCCACTCCTGACGGAAACGCGATCACGCGCGTGGTCGCGGAACGTCCGCATCCGAATGGTGTCGGCCTGTCGCCCGACGGCACGATCCTGTACTGGGCCGAGACCCCGACCCGTCAAGTGCAACGCCGGTGTCTCGTCGCGCCGGGAGAGGTCGTGGCCGCCGAATGCGATGTACGCGCGCTGTTCAAGCCGAGCGGTGCCGATCGCTACGCGGTCCTCGCGGGGCTTCCCGGCTGCCATGAGCTCGACTCGCTCGCCATCGACTCCGCCGGTTCCGTTGTCGTCGGCACGCTCGTCGACAGTGGCGTCAGCGAAATTCGCGACGACGGTGCATGGGCGCTGCACACCCTGCCCGCCGCGTTGGCCGATCCGCTCGTCACCAATGTCTGCTTCGGAGGGGCCGATCTGACGACGCTGTACATCACGTGTTCGCGGACAGGCCGGCTGCTACGCGCCACGTGGCACTGCCCGGGCGCGCCGCTGCAATACGTCAATTGAACGATTGACGGGGTCTGCGATGGCGCCGATGATTCCGCCATGCCGATCGAGGATGGACAGTTCGTCGAGATTCACGGACCCGTCACCAGTGAGTTGTTGGTTCGCCTGGCGACGCTCCTCAACGACTTCAACCCGGCGCACTACGACCTCGAGTTCGCGACGAGCGTCGGGTTGCCGGGTGTGATCGGGCCGGGCACGCTGCTGCAGGCGTGGATCCACTCGGACCTGGCGGCGCGGGTGGCCGATGGAGTGCTGGCCGGCGGTGCACTGGTGCGCGAGCTCGATCTGCGGTTCCGTTCGCCATTCCTCGTGGGCGAGACGGTGCAGATCGCGTACACGGTCGCCGGCACCGACGTGCAGATCGCCATCTCGGCCGGCCGCGATGGCGACGAGCCTCGCTCGGTCGCCACTGCCACCGCACGCTTGATCGCCGACCAAGCCGCAGCCGCGAAATGAGCCAGTTCGACGCGGGCCCGAGCGCGGGTCTCGAGGGATTGCTCACCGATATGGCAGAGGCGGTGTCGACTTCTCCCCGCGATGTCCTCGGGCGCCCGGTTGCCATCGCGCTGCGCTATCGAGTCGACGGTGAGCGTCTCTTCCTGAGTGGTGTGCCCCACGATCTCGTGCAGTTGGTTTCGGCGGCGTTCCATGCGCCGTTGCGCGACGGGTCTCGTTCGGCCGAGCATCGCGGCATTGCGATCGCCGACGAGACGTGGACGCATGCGAGCGGGTGGCGCATCGGCACCGGTCCGGTGCAACCACCACCGTCGGGCGACGAGGTCGTACGCCTCGGCCACGTCGATTTCGAAACACCCCGAGCGGTTCCAGCCAACCGACTCGACGAGGCTCGCGCGCTGCGCGCCTGGCTCGAAGCGGGCGGCGCGCGTCTGGCGGCCGACCTGCAGGACCCACCCGACTTCGCCCGACTGACAGAGGTCGCACGCCACGCGCCATCAGATCTGCAGGCGGTGCTGTCCGATGTCGGACGTAGCCGCGCGCACGTCGGTCGTTACCTGCTCGACGCGGGCGACTATTTCGACGACGAGCGCATCGATCAACTCGGTGACGGTTACGTCAATGCCGCGCAGCTGTGGTTCGAGCTCGCGACCAACCCTGACGCGGACGTCAGCGCACCGCTGCTCTCGCTCGAACACGAATGCGCGATGTGGATGCAGCGCGCCGCCGAGCCCCCCACCCGCTACGCCTTCTGAAAACGGGCGACGCGGTCAGGCGTCGATGACCGCGTCGCGGATGATCGGGGGCACGGTTGCCGGGATCATCTTGCCGTCGCCGTCGACATCGACGTACACCCGGTTGACGCTGCCGCGCACCTTCGTTTCTCCGGCGACCGAGATGCGATGACTGATCGAGAAGCTGGTGTTGCCGACCCGGCTGACCCAGACGTCGTGATCGAACACCTGCAGGAACCGCAACGGCGAATCGATCTGCACATCGAACGAACGAGTCGGCGCCGACGGCCCCGCGAGATCTTGCGCGGCCTCGCCGAACTCCGTCTCCATCAGCGGCATGCGAAGACCGAGTGCTTCGAAGAACTCTTGCTCGGCGTCGGCGAACCAGCGCGCCGGCGCGCCGTAGAAGATCAACCCCGATGCATCGGTGTCGTAGATCTGCACACGCCCTCGGCGTCTGAACATCATCAGTGCCTCCCACGGCTGACTGATCGGATTTGCGAGAAGCTGGCGACATCGGGCGTTCCGTAGCGACTCCACAGCCGCATCAGCGCCTGTGTCCGCGTGCTGGCGCCGAGCGCTTCGAGCATGTTGCGAATGTGCGCCCGCACTGTCGCGTAGGCGATCTGCATCTCTCGCGCGATCTCACTCGTGCCGAGCCCGCTCATGAGTAGGCACGCGACCTCCCACTCGCGGGCGGTCAACCCGAACGGTGGCGGCAACTCGACCAATTCGTCCTCGCCGATGCGCTCGACGGTGTGCGTGTAGACGATGACCGGCAGCCGAGCCTCGAGCTGCAGCATCATCGACGACACGTGCACGTGTACCGGGCGGTTGGCGTTGTCGCGCGTCGACAAGACTCGACGGACCGGCGGCGTGCCACTGAGGTGCGCACCGATGGTGGTGAGGTGGTGACCCCAGTTCGACTCCCACGTCTCGGGCGTGCGCGAGATATCGGCGAGGAACGAGCCCACGGCGCGCGCACGCGGGATCCCGAGCTGCTCTTCGGCGACCTCGTTCCACAACAAGATCCGGCCGCGCAACGTCACTACCGAGAGCCCGTCGCCGGACTGCAGTACGAGCCCGTCTGGTAAGCGCTCTTCAAGTGGGTCGGGCGCGTTGCTCGACGGAAAGTCGAACGCCGAGGAGTCGGGGGCGAGCCGGAATGGCAACGGCAGACCCCTATTCGAAGACCGGGTCACGGCGAGCGATGAATGCCGCGATGCCTTCCGCGGGCTCGTTCGTGCCGAGCGCCGCCGCCATCGACGATCGCTCCAACGCGAGGTAGTCGTCGAGCGAACCGAACGAGGCCGCATTCACCAGTCGCTTCGTCAACGTCAGCGCGAAGCGCGGACCCGTGGCCAACCGCTGCGCCCACGTGTGCGCGGTGCCCCATGGGTCGTCGGAGACGGCCGTGACGAGACCGTGCTGCTCGGCGTCGCCCGCAGTGATCGACTCACCGGCGAACAGCAGACGCTTTGCCCGTGACGGTCCGAGTTGACGTGCCAACAAGAACGCAACCCCCATATCGGGCACCATACCGCGAGGTACCCACGGAAGAATGAGCCGCGCGCCGGGAGCGGCAATGCACACGTCGCCGGCGAGCGCGAGGGCGGCACCCGCGCCAACTGCGGCTCCTTCGAACACGACGACCACCGGTACCGAGAGTTCGAGCACGACGCCCAGCAGTCGCTGGAACTGCCCGAGCCGACGGTCGGCTGCGGACGGACCGTCGGCAACGTCCTCCGCGAGATCTCCACCCGCGCAGAGCCAGCCGTCGACGCCGCCGAGAATGACCACTCGCACGTTCGCGTCGTCGGTGACGCCCGCCAGCGTCTCTGCCAGCAACGCGGCGTCGCCGGCGCGAAGTGCATTGCGTCGTGCGGGCCGGTTGATGCGCACCGTTGCGACGGCGCCGACGTGTTCGACGAGAACCGCGGGCTCGTCGGTCGGTACGGTCACTGCCGTCTCAACACGTGCACCGCCGACGCGGCGCCGACGCTGCCGATGTCGCCTCCGGCATTTTGGACGAGCGCGACGCTCGCGCCATCGACTTGGCGGTCGCCGGCCTCGTGGCGCAATTGGATGGTGGCTTCGATGAGCTGTGCCACCCCGGTCATGCCGACCGGATGACCGCGCGACACGAGACCGCCGCTGGTGTTCACGGGCAGCGGACCGCCGAGTGTCGTTGCCCGCTCGCGCACGAGGCGCGGACCGTCACCGTCGGCGCAGAAGCCGAGCGCTTCGTACATCTCGAGCTCGGCCGGGGCGGCCGCATCGTGAACCTCGGCGAGGTGCACGTCATCCGGGCCGATGCCGGCCTGCTCGTAGGCAATCACTGCCGCCCGCCGCACTGCGTGACCGTGCTCGCCCTGATCCTTCTCGATGTTTCCGGAAGAGAAGCCACAGCCGGCCGCAAGTACACCGCGATCGCTCGACCGCGCGGTGAGGACCATCGCCGCTGCGCCATCACCGATGGGCGAGCACATCAAACGAGTGAGCGGCCAGGCGATCTCGGGCGACTCCAACACCTCGTCGATCGATACACGGTTGCGGTACTGCGCGAAGGGATTGAGTGCCGCGTGATCGTGGTTCTTCACGACGATCCACGCGAAGTCTTCGCGGGTCGCTCCCGTTGCCTTCATGTACTTCTTGATCTTCTCGGCGTAGATGGTCATGAACACCGACGACGAATGGTCGCTCGAACCGTCGCGATCGGACAGATCCGACGCGGTCTCGAGCGCGCGGTACGTGACCGTGCGATCGACGTGCGCCATCTTCTCCGCGCCCACGACGAGCACCGTTTCCCACATGCCGCTGACGATGGCGTTGCGGGCCAGGAAGTACGCCGACGACCCGCTCGCGCAGGCGTTCTCCACGTTGAAGATGGGCTTGCCCATCAGACCGCTGTAGCGCAGCGCGGTCTGACCGCGAATCGACTCTTGGCCGGTGACGATGCCCGCCACGGAGTTGGAGAAGAAGACCGCGTCGACGTCATCGGGCGTCAGTTGCGCGTCGAGAAAGGCGGCACGGACAGCCTCTTCGGTGAGGTCGCGAAGCGAACGATCGACGAATTTGCCGACGGGTGTCATACCCACGCCGACGATCGAAACCGGTGTCATCGATTTTCCTCCTGAGAGTCAGGCGTAGAGCGCTTCGATGAGATCGCGGTAGCGCTCGGAGAACGCCGATCGGCGAATCTTCATCGTGGGCGTGAGTTCGGGGTCGGACGGCGCGAGCACGCTCGGCAAGTTCGCAAAGCGCTTGATCTGCTCGGGCGGCGACAGCTGCTCGTTCACTTCGTCGACGTGCAGTTGCAGCAATGCTCGCACGTCTGCACTGGCGGCGAGCGCGGCTATCGAAGGATCGAGATGATGCTCGATCGCCCACGCCGTCATTGCTTCGGGAGCGAGTTCGAACAAGGCGACGACGTACGGCCGGTCGCTGCCGATCAGGATCGCCTGGTTGATGTAGGGGCTGAGCTTGAGCATGTGCTCGATGCCGCTCGGCGCGATGTTCTTGCCGCCCTTGGTGATGATGAGGTCCTTCTTGCGATCGATGAGGCGCAACTCACCGTCGTCGGACCACTCGCCGACATCGCCGGTGCGCAGGAACCCGTCCTCGTCGAAGATCTCGGCCGACGTGGCTTCGTCGCGGTAGTACCCGAGGCAGAGGCCCGAACTGCGGATCATCACTTCACCGTCTTGCGCCAGTTTCATCTCGACGCCCGGTAGCGGCGTACCGACCGTGTCGGTGCGCGGCGGGGTCGCCCACGGCATGCAGATGCCGCCGCCCTCGGTCATGCCGTAGCCGTTGCGGATCAACAGCCCGAAATCGGCGAAATACGACAGCACATCGGCCGCCAGCGGCGCGCCACCGGCGAGCAAGATGCGCATGCGCTCGAGACCGATCGACGTCAACGCGTCGCGCCCATCGGAGCCCTCTGACTGCGCGGTGAGCAACGTGCGGAGCTTTTCGATGACGCGCGGCACCGCGAACATCACCGTCGGCCTGATCGACAAGAGATCTTCGGCGAGCGTCTCGAGCGAGCCGAAGTTGAGGGTCCAGCCGAGCGCCGAGCCGCACACCAGCGAGTTGGCTTGCTCGGCCGTGTGGTTCATCGGGAGGTACACGAGGTAGTCGTCGGACTCGGTGTAACCGAGCGCGGGCGCAACGGTGTAGGAGACCTGACCGATCGTCTCGAAGCTGTGCATCGCACCCTTGGGATCACCAGTCGTGCCCGACGTGTACACGATCGTGCACAAGTTGCTCGGCACGAGGCGCTTGGTGAGGTCGTCGAGAAAGGCCACGGCGTCGTCGCCGCGCAGCTCGACGTTCGCGAAATCGTCCCACGCGAGCACGCCGGCGCGTTCGTCCGGCGTCAACGACGACGGGTCGAACACGATCACCTGCTCGATGGGCACCGACTGACGAATCGCTTGCACCTTGCGGGCCTGATCCGCGGTGCCCACGAACACGAAGCGCGCACCGGAGTGCGCGAACAGATACTCGATCTGGGCAACGGCCGATGTCGGATACGCGCCGACCACGATGCCGCCCGCGCTCTGCACACCGAGCGCGGCGATGTACCAGTCGACACCGGAGGGCGCGAACACACCGACACGATCGCCGGTTTGCAGACCGAGTTCGGTCAGCGAGCGAGCGACCGCCGCCACCGCTTCGACGAGGCGGCTGCGGGTCCACTCGACCCACGCCTGCTCGCGCTTGAATCGCACGGCAACCCGGGACGGTTCACGGCGCGCACCGGCGACGACCGCGGCCGGATGCGTGAGGAAGTTCGCGGGACGCTGCGAGCGCTCGGCCGTCGTCACATCGTGTGAATGCGTCATTCGAAGAACTCCGCGACGGTGAGCCATTGCCGAACCGCGACGTCGCCGTCGGTGTCGGTCAACTCGTACTCGATCTGGTGGAACTCGCGCACGCGCTTGGTGGGCGGCAGCGCCGGCGGCATCCGTCGCACTCGCACGGTGAATGCCTGCCCGGCCTCGACCGGCTTGAGGTACTCGGTACGGATGCCGGTGACGACGGAGTTGAAACCCTCGGGCAGTCCCGTCGCTTCGCGTGGCGGCTCACCCGCGCCCGCCCGCGTCGCCAGGAACAACTGGCCGTTGGCGACGACCACTCCTCGATAGCCCTCCGCGCGCGCCGATGCGTGATCGGTGTGCACCGGCGCCGTAACGCCCGTCAAGCGGGCGAACTCGGTCGCGAGAAACGGATCGATCGTGCCCGTGCCGGCGAATCGCACCGGTGGCCGCTCATCGGACACGTCGGTGCCGGCGTCATCGCTCACCATCTGTCCCCCCACTCCCTGTCTCGCTCGGTGTCGTGAATCGTCTCGTTGGGCGATTATGCATACTTTCGCGGCACACTCGCCGGATCGGGCTGCGCGATGCCGAGCCGGTCGAAGAACGGTGCGATGTGCACGAGGTACTCCTGGCGCAACTCCTCGTTGCTCTTCGTCTTCAACCCGAACTCGATGTACTTCCACTGCCGGGTGCCCGACCGGGTGCCGAACATGTCGAGCGCGTAGCCATACCACGTCGGTAGCCGCGCCTCGACCGCGGCGCGGCCCTCGTCGGTACGGCACAGCTCGACCAAATGCTGGAAGCCCATCGCGCAGTGACCGAACTCGTCCTTCGCGACGGCGACGCCGGCACGCGAGAGCGGCGCAAAGCTCGAAAGCTCGTAGTCGAGCAATTGGAACGCGCCGACGCGGTCGATGAAGTGGTTGAGCAACGCGAGGTCGACCCACTCGCGCACGCTGGAGGTGGCGTTGAGACCGTCGATGCTCGAGACGAAATCTTCACCGGGTATTTCGCCCATGGCTCGAACGACACCGTCGAACATCTTCTGATGGCGCATCTCATCGGCGAAGAACTCGACGATGCGAACGCGCGATACGGGATCGGGTGCGAGCGCCACGTTCTTGGTCATGTCTCGCATCTGGTCGTAGCAGACCTTCACCGAGCCGATCTCGTTCGTCTCGCGCAAGAGCCGCAGCACGAGGCGCCGGAACTCTTCGGGCATCTCGTCGCGCGCTTCGAACTGCAGCGGCGCGTAGATGCGTTCGGGCTTCTCCCGCACATCGGTCACCAACGTTGTCACGACCACGCCTCCAGTCGAGTGGCTACGCGCGCGTCGGCCGCCGCCAACACCTGGTCCGCGTCGATCGGTGCGGCGATGCCTTCACTCACCCATCGGTTGCTCGTCTCTTGCGCGACGACGATCTGCAGCACTTCAGCGCAGAGCGCGTGCCACTGTGCTCGCGCGTCGAGCACGTCGGCCCGTGGCAATTGGTCGAGTGCGACGACGTCACCGAGCGACAGCAGGCCCGTGGCCACCATGCCCCACTTCGCATTGGGGCCCAGACGAGAAGCGCGGATCAACGGCCCGTAGTTGGACTGCGCGCACTGCCGAATCATCGCGTGTCCGATGCTGTCGAGGTAGCACAACGAGAACACCAGGCCGAGCCATGAGTTCTCCGCCTCGGTGATACGCCCCAAGAGGTTGGTCCACGGACCGTCGACGTGATCGTCGGTCACCGAGATGCCGGCCGCCGCGGCGATGTTGCCGAATTCCCACACGTTGCGCTCGAGTTCGGCCCAGACGTTGGCCGTGCGCACCCACTGATCGAGGCTCGGTCCGTCCATCACGTGCTCGCCGTACATCTCACGTTGACCGACATTCCATACCGGCACGGACTGCGTGGTGAGCAACGCGGTCAACGCGGCGCGGTACGCCTCGGAAGGAGTGCTGTCGCGCTCGTACGCACTGGTCGCGCCCTGATGTTCTCGCGTCTTCGACGCCATCACACCCTCGCGTCAGCCGTCATCGACCATCAGCGCCTTGGCCGGGCACCGATAGACCGCATTACGGACACGGATGTGCAGGGACTCGTCGGGATCTTCGTCGATGACCCAGGCCATCGCGTTTTCGTCGACGTGGAACACCTCGGGCACGAGCCGTTCGCAGACGCCGTTGCCCCTGCACCGAGTGGGTATCACGATAGGCCGCATGCTCTCCTCATCGTAGGTGGTCGTAGGGTGCGACGACAGTCGTCGACATGAGTGAATTGTCCAGTGATCGGCGCTTCCCGTCAATCGTTCAAGTGGTCTAGCGACGAGCGCGACCCCAACCAAGCTTGAGATTTGGCGAAGATCCTTCCTTCGTCCATGGCCAACAAAATGACCTCGTTGTCACTTTGCGCGTGAATGCGGGGGATCTCGACTAGCGCGCCTGCGCGCCCTTGGCCGGCGAACTCACGGCAACACCGGTGAGCAACACGTTGGCGTAGGCATCGCTGACGGCATCGATCGGATAACGCTTGTTCTCGCGGTACCACCCGGCCAACCCCCGGATGGAGTCGATGGCGAAGCTGTAGAGCAAGTACGGATCGACGTCGGAGCGGAAATCGCCTTCGCTGACCGCTTTTCGGATGACGCGCAGCCACAACTTTTCGATGCTGCTCCAGCGATCGGAGAAATCACCGATGTGGCGCAGACTCTCCCACTCGTTTGTGAACATGCGGGCAGCCGCGATGTGGCGATCGACGGCGAGTACGGCCGCGCGAAACATCGCCTCGAATTTGTCGATAGCTCGCGTCTGCTGGGCGAGGATCTCGTCCCACTTCGTCGTCAACTCGTCGAAGTACGCGGTGAAAATCTCTTCGACCATCACTTCTTTGGAATCGAAGTGGTGATAAAGGCTGCCCGACAAGATGCCGGCTTCGTCCGCGATCTCGCGGACGGTGGTGGCGGCCACACCCTTGCGAGCAAAGAGCTCGGCCGCGACGTTGAGGATGGCTGTCCGGCGGTTCGGCTCGCCTACAGCTCGAACTCGCACCGACACGAACGAAGCATACCCCAGCCGCCCCGAACCCCGTTCTCAGCCGATCACTCGACCAAATTCCGAACAACCAAGCGACCGACCAAACTTAGGCAGCCGCCTCCTCCTTGGCAATGCAGGACTGCTGGGGAACACGTCACCGGTAGCTTCGCGGAGGTGACGACCTCCGCGCCGCGCACCCACGAACCGTGGCGGCGGGATGCGGCCGAAGTCGTCGCCGAGATGGGCAGCGACGCAGGTGTCGGACTGAGTGCGATCGAGGCGTCCGCTCGTCTCGAGCAGTACGGGCGAAACGAACTCGACGCGGCCGACGCGGTGCCGGCGTGGCGCAAATTCGTCGCGCAATTCGCCGACCCCCTCGCGCTCAAGTCCGCCGAGATCGGCATCGCGATGGGCATCACGGGAACCGACGTCACGAAGGAGGCCGCCGACATGATCCTTGCCGACGACAACTTCGCAACGATCATCACCGCGGTCCGAGAAGGTCGCGCGATCTTCGCCAACATCCGCAAGTTCTTGCGCTTCTTGCTGTCGTCGAACATCGGCGAGGTGCTCACTATGTTCTTCGGCGTCGTGCTGGCCGGTGTGCTCGGGCTCGACGACACCGGTGAAGCGGTGGCGGTGCCACTTCTCGCCACGCAGATACTGTGGATCAACTTGCTGAGCGACGTGGCGCCGGCACTCGCAATGGGTGTCGATCCTCCTTCCGACGATGTGATGCATCGGCCACCGCAGCGCCTCACCGACCGCGTCATCGATCGCGAGATGTGGCTCGGCATCTTTTGGGTCGGAGCCGTCATGGCCGTGGTGACCTTGGCCGCGCTCGACCTGCGACTGCCGGGAGGAATAGTCGGCGGCTCGGGCAACATCGTCGAGGCCCGCACCATGGCCTTCACCACCCTCGTGCTCGCCCAGCTGTTCAATTGCTTCAACGCGCGCTCTGACCGCACGAGCGCGTTCAAGCATCTGTTCACAAACCGACTTCTGTGGGGGGCAATCGCCCTTTCGCTCGTGCTGCAGATCGCGGTCGTACAACTTCCGTTCCTCAACGACGCGTTCGATACGGCGCCCCTCGACTTCGACGATTGGTTGCTCTGCGTCGGGTTGGCGAGCATCGTGTTGTGGGCTGACGAACCGAAGAAGTTGCTCGAACGCCGGCTGCGAGGCCGCGGTGCGCGATGATCAAGAACGTCGCGACACCGCCGGCCGGCCCAGCAGCGTCGCCACCGCCGCACCGTTGCGAAAGATCATGATGTCGCCATCGACGGAGACCTTGAGGACGACCAGCGCGGTCTCCGACAGAGTCCTGGCGGCTGCGGTGCGGGCACCCTCGTGCTCGCTGTCGGCGCTGCTGACGATGGCGCCGTAGGCCAGCAAGCGCCCCTCGCGATCGAGCACGGTCGCGCCGTCGAGCATCGCGAGGCGCACGAGGGTGTGTTCGTCGAGATCTTCGGCGTCGATCAGATGATGCAAGCGCGTCTCGAACTCCATGGCCAGCGGATCGATGTCGTTGCGAAGGTCATAGCGGTCCTTGAGCGACACCACCGTGTCGAGATCCGAACTCTTTTCGACGATGGCGAGAATGGCTCCCCGTGGCCGGGCCGAGATCATGAGTGCGGCTTGTGTCACGAGCGTTGCGACGGATCCACCGCCGATCATGTTGGCGATACTCATGGAGAGCTCGAGCGGGAACGCGGTCCAGTGTTCACTGCGCCGCACGAGCAACGGCCGCCCGTCGATGAAAGTCCAGATGCTGCGGTCGGCGCGCAGGAAGAACCCGAGCCCGCCGAGCACTTGTGTCGCCGCCGCGACGAGCGAGCCGCTCTCGCCGAGATCGAGCGCGGTGACAGGAGGAGGTGCCGCCGTGGCGATGAGGTGCTCGAAGCGATGCCGCTGCAACTCGCGACGCGCGCGCCCAGAGGGATCGATGACGAGCAACGATTGCTGTCCGTCGAAGAGCAGCGGCGCTCGCTTTGCGGCACGGATATCGGCGGGATACGCGAACTCCAATCGCGGCGAATCGCGTAACACGTCGGCCACGATGACACCGTGGGTGAGGTCGTGTGATTCGACGCGCGTACCGCTGAGCTCGATGAGGTATTCGATCGTCTCGCCGACGAGGTCGGGGCGCATCGCCGAAACGCGGTCGCGCAAGTACGCCGAGAGCACCTCTGTGGCAACCGTGTCGCGAACCGCGCGGCGCACCGCTGGCGTCACCGGCACGAGGTTGTTGCTGTCGACATGATTTCGTAGCTGCGTCGCCGCGCGAACGGCCGCCCGGGGCAACTCGTCGAGAAGATCCGCGAGACTCGTTCGCTCGTCGGTACCTACGAGGTGCGCAATGCGCTTCCCGAGGGTGACCACGACGGTCAGGTCCCACCCTGTAGGGCCGTCGCCGGTGGCCGACGCCTGCGCTCGCTCTGTCTGGGTCGCAAGCGGCGCCGTGCCGGTCGGCGAATAGAACAGCTCAACTGTCGCGCCGCCGACGATGTCGAGCACCGCATCCGCCGCGGCGTCCGCGACCGGGTCGGGGGGCGGCTCACCGATCGACGCTCGCCGCAGGACCACACACCATGTTGTCCAAGATGTCCGCCGCGAGCAACCGCAGCGCCGCTGGGCGATCCCGATCCTGCTGGATATGGTTGATTTTGTTGGTATTTCGTTTGCGGTGTGCCGAAGAAACGCAACTGGCCGCAGCTCATCGGGGTGAACACCACCGACGACATGGCGAACCGCGCCGGAGCGCAGCTGCTCGACGGGCCGCGTATCGACCACCAGGCCTACGAAGCCCTCTCCTGCACCGCACAACTACTGAGGCTGCTGCTCGACGAACACGGCGCCATCCGCCGCTACGAACTGATGCCCGCCACCGTCACCGACGCACTGTTCGGGGCGATCGCCGCGCGTGATCAACACTGCCGCTGGCCCGGTTGCCACAAGAAATCGATCCACTGCGACATCCACCACTGGCACCACCGAGAAAACGGCGGACCGAACACTCCCTGCAACTGCTGCCTGTTATGCAAATACCACCACCATGGAACCCGACGGCACACTCATCGGCCACGTCACCCGCGAACCCCCGTACCACATGTTCGTTCCCGCGGCGCAGCCGCCACCCCGTTGCGGCGGAGCCGCACAAGAACGACAACCCGGATTCAAATGGGCGGCGTGAACGCGAGCGCGACCGAGAACGCGTGGACCTGCGCTCGCACTCCCTCACTTTCAGCGCAACGTGCGACACTGTGGCGCGGAGGAGGGGCGTATGGAGATCGTGAAACTGAACGGTGCTCTGGCGGCCGGCGTCACCGGTATCGACTGGGACGCCGGTCCGGATGCCGACGACTTCGACCAGATCGAGGCGGCGCTCATGGACCACGGCGTGCTCGCGGTCGCGGCCGCCAAAATGCGTCCGGAACAACACGTTGCGCTCGCCGCGCATTTCGGCGAACTCGAGCATCACGAGTTCTTCGAGAATCAGGGTCCGGGGTTCGAGCACATCACGGTCCTCGACTCTGCTCGGGGCGATCGTTCGTCGATGTGGCACATCGACGAACACTTCCTCGAAAAGCCTCCGATCATCACGATGACGCGGGCAATCCAGCTGCCGTCATGGGGCGGTGACACTTCGTTCATCAGCCTCCACCAAGCCTTCGACACGTTGTCGTCACGCATGCAGCACTACCTCGATGGACTCTTCGCCGTACACGACCTCGCCCGCATCGCTGAGATGCGTTGGCAGGGCGGCACGGGCAGCGGTGACCAACTCGCCGAGCCCTTGCTCGCGCACAAGCACGCGACGCATCCGGTCGCGTCCGTGCACCCGATCAACGGTCGCCGCGCGCTCAACGTGTCCCCCACCTACACCCGCTTCATCGAGGGATTGCCGTCCGGCGAGAGCAAAGCGATCCTCGACTATCTGTATCTCCACATGCAGCGCCCCGAGCTTGCCTACCGTCACCGTTGGGCGCACGGCGACTTGCTCATCTGGGACAACCGTAGTGTCATGCACCATGCCGCCGCCGACTACACCGATCGTCGAGTGATGCACCGCATCTCCGTCATCGGAGGGCTGTAACGGGTTGAAGACAGCGCTACTCTCACCGAGATGACTCTCGTCGATTCGGATGACGCGCTTGCCGCCCGTCGGGCCGACCCCCGCTACCAACGGTTGATGAAAGCGACACGCGTGGCGGCCCGCAACGGTTACGACGCCGTATCGATGCGCGACCTCGCGGAAACATGCCGGTTGTCGATGACCACGATCTACCAATTCTGTCGCTCCAAAGATCACCTCATCGCCGAAGCCCACCTATCCAACATGGAGGAGTTTCGCAAACGGATCTCGGCGCGCCCTCCTCGGGGCGCAACTGCCGAAGCGCGCGTGTCGAGTGTCATGCGTTCATTCGCAAAGGCGCTCGATGACGAGGCGCTCTCCCGCACGCTCATGCGTGCCATGTACTCACTCGACCCCGAAGTCGGCGCCGCGCAATCATCGGTGAACGGCGTGTACACCAGCATGCTCGACGCCGCTATCGGCGACGACGCCATCGGAAATCGTGAAGCGGTGATCACCACCCTCGGCCACGTGGTCGACAGCGTGATTCTCGGCTGGCTCACCAGGGGTCACGACACGACGTGGGTACGCGGCGAACTCGAAGCCGCGGTGCACGTTCTGTTCAGGGGCACCGCCACCGCGGGGCCCACGCCCGCCGGGCCCACCACAACGAGAGCCAAGCACGCTCCCGTACGACGTCCCGGCGCTCGCCGCGCCTGAAGCACGTCAGGGGCGCGGGCTGTGTACGCGACCGAACGCGTAGGGATCGGGCCAGCCGCGCTCGGCGAGATTGGCTTCTTGCGCGGCAATGACCGCCGGCAGGTTGTTCGGCTGCCAACCGTCGACAAGTTGGTCACCGTGTAGGTCGAGCACCGGTCGTTGCAGTTCGACCAGCAACTGCAAGCTGAACGCGATGCGACCGGTCAACACATTCGGATCGCCCGTGCACAACGCGACTGCCGCTTCGGCCATCGTCTCGAGCGGCTCGAACATGGTGTTGTCGATCCAACCGCCGGCGACGAGGCTGGGCGTGGCGATCGCCGCTTGTGGTGTGAGCGCGTTCACCGCGATCCCTTGACTCTCACATTCGCTGGCCGCGCTCACGGTGAGTCGGTTGAGTGCCGCCTTGGCCGCCCCGTACACGAACCCACCTTTTGCCGGCTTGTTCGTCGGGAACGGTGGACCGGGCGGGAACTCGGCGGCGAAGCTCGTCAAGTTCAGGATCGCGCCGCGGCCTCGCTCACGCATGCCGCCCACAACCGCGGACATGAGCTCCCACGGCGCCCACAAGTTGACCTGCAGGCTGAGCTCCAAGCGCTGCGGCGAGACAGTCTCGAAGGGCATATAGCCATTGACCGCCGCGTTGTTCACGAGGATGTCGATCGGACCCAACGCGGCCTCCGTCCGCTCGACCAATTTGGTGCGATCACCGTGCGGGTCACTCAGATCGGCCGGCAACACCAGACATTCCCCGCCGAATTCGGCGATGCGAGCCTGTGTGGCTTCGAGCCCCTCGACGGTGCGCGCCGTGATCGCCACCTTGGCCCCCTCGGCGGCGAGGCGAATCGCGATGGCGGTACCCGTACCGCCTTGGCTCGCGCCGGTCACCAGCGCGACTTGTCCTGCGCAGAGACCCTTCGACATCACGTCATCTCCTTCGTGGCGTTCAGCGCGTGGCGGTGGCCGTCGCGGGTAGAGGATCGCCCATGCGGGCGTAGCAATCGGCGATGTTGCCACCCAGAAAGGACGCGCGCCGGTCGGCGTCGGCTTCGGCGAGTAGCGCGTCGTAGTGCGCGGTTGGTTCGGGATTGCTCTCGTTGTGCGCGTAGTCGGACGAGAAGACCACGCACTCGGGATAGTCCTCGAGCAGCCGCAGTGGTGACTGGTGCGCCCGCGGCAGCGGCGTGATGCGAACGTTGCGCCGCACGAACTCCGCGGGCGTGAGCTCGTATGGGTAATCGCCCATGTAGATCGCCGACTCCGGGATGGCCGGTCCCCGCGACTCCATGTGCTCGACGGTGCCCGCGAACCAGTGGATGCCGAGCTCGGCCATGACGATGGTGAGCTTCGGGTGCCGATGGAACACGCCACCGAAAACCATGCCGTTGAGCATGAGCTGTGCGGCTTGGTGGTTCTGGCACGCCCCGAGCTGACGCAACACCATGGTGTCGGGGTAGTTGGCCCACGCAGGGTCGTAGGAGGCGGGGTTTTGGCCCGCGTGCAGGAACGCCACCATCCCGAGGTCTTCCGCGGCGGACCACAGCGGCTCGTAGCGTTCGTGCATCGGCGGACACCCCGGCGCGGGAAGCGCACCCACGAGAAACGATCGGCTCCCCCGCGCGCGCATGCGCGTCAACTCCGCGATGCTCCACTCGATATCGGTCGCGTCGATCGACGCGAGTGGCATGAGTCGATCCTGATGACCGTCGACCTGGTCCGCGAGCCAGGAGTTGCACACATTGATGGCATCGCGGGCGAGCGCACGATCTTCGAGGTAGCGGGCATAGCCGGCGGCCTCGAGGCAGATGGTGTTCGCCATGTCGATACCGACGCGATCCATCCACGCGAGGCGGGTCAACGCGTCGGTCTGCGTATGCATGGCCGATCCCTCGAAGCCGTACCCGTCGACTTTCGCCTGACCGAGAATCGCGGCGATGCCGGGAGGCAGCAGAGCCTCGACCGGCGGACGGTCTTCCTCGGGCACACCGGCCAGCAGATCGCCGACCTGCGCCCGCATCGTCGCGCTGGCCACTGAGTACTCGGGCAGTTGCGCGGCCAGCGCGGGGCTGTCGGCCAGCCAGCTGCGGCCCGGTTCGAAATGCGTGTCGATGTCGATGACGGGCATGGTGCGCTCCCCCATTGCTGTTACCAGCGTTGCTGTCGGTCGGTGACGAAGTCCACCTGATCGAATGGTGCCGACTCGATCGAATCGAGCACTACGTCCTTGCGGCGGACGCGGTAGCCGTCGTCGGTCAACTTGAGCGTCCAGTGCACGATCCCACTCGAGAGGGTGCTCGGCTTGCGCTCGATGATCTGTGTCACGAAAAGATACGACTCGAGATCGATCTCGTCACCGCGCTCGGCCACCACGTGCACGTTCGCGGCGTGATGCCGCAACGGGTAGGGGCTGTGCTTGCGGTGATCCTTCGTCCACGCCATCGCGGTGTCGCGGCCGTGGTTGTCGGAGCGGATGAACTCTTCGTGTGGGTGTTGGCCGGTCTCGGTGCGCGAGCTCAGGTGGCAGTCGTCGGTAAGTAGGCCGGCGAGGACGTCGAGGTGGCCCTCGTCGTAGTTGAACCAATAGCGGTTGATGAACTCGTGCGCGGCGAAACGGTCGTGGCGGATCATGGTGCGAAGTCCTTCGTTGATTGTCACGGCGTCACGCCGCGGTGGGCGCGACCCAGTCGGTGGTCGGGGCGATCGTGTACGTCGCGATCAATGCACGAATGAAATCGCTGTCGTGCAATGGGTCCGAGGGCTCGGCCACGGCCACACCTTTCGATCGCATGTCGGCGAGCAGACGCTCGAACACGATGTCGTGCGTGAGGTCGTCCGAATGGTCCATGTTCTTCTTGACCTCGTCCATGTCCGCGTAGACCTCGGCGTTCCAGTGCACGAGGAGCCGCATCTGCTCGGGTCGGTAGCGCCGGATGACTTCGCCGTCCGTCGTGATCGCCCAATCGTCGCGGTCCGCGTCATAGCCGATGAGCGAACGATGCTTGAGGCCCAACACGTCGCGTTCCTCCGGCCGCCCCACCGGGTCGCCGCGATGGAACATCGATTCGTTCTGCACGACGACGCCCTTGTTCCACAGCGGATGCTCCAGCTTCTGCGGTGCAGCCAGCGGCCCGTCCGGCCAGTACGTGAACGTGCCGTTGTCGCCCAGGTACCACCAGGTGATCACCTGCGCCATCTTCACCAGATGGTCGGTGAACAGTCCTGACTTGCCCATCACGTTTTGTAGCCATACCGGCGAGTTCTCGATGCGGACGCCCCGGAACGTGACTGCATCGAGATGGGCGCTCAATCCGCTGTGATGAGGGCCACACAAGTTGAACAACATCAAGGTCGGCTTCGCGTACTGCGCGCCCCAATAGTCACGGGCCATTTCGAGGAAGCGCTCGTTGTAGTAGCAGTCGTGCAACTCGGGGTAGAACGAGATCGAGTGCTGCGCCAGGTACCCACGGAAATTTGCGGTTGCGATGTCATCGAGCGTCAACTGCGCGCCCTCGCCCTCGCGCATCGGGCCGGACGTTGTCGCCACCAACTCTTCGACCGTATCGAAATGGAGGGCGGTGATCGTCGGCCACGGACCTTGGCGCTTGATGACGCCCAGCATCCGGTCGTGCTGATCGTCGGTGTACACGCCCTCCAACACACGAGGCGGAGCCACCGGACGCAGGAGGTCGTTCATCCGCTGCAGGTCTGCCATCAGACCCCCCCTTTCGCCACGCCGTGGCCCAGTCGGCCGCGTGGCCGCGCCAGGTACAGTAACACGTTATAGTCGGCGCATGCCTGAGTCGGATCTCCACCAGAACAAGGTCGTCATCGTCACCGGTGGCAGCCAGGGCGTCGGGCTCGGCATCAGCCGGGCTTTCCTCCACGCCGGCGCGTCAGTGGTCAGCTGTGCCCGCAAGCCGTTCGAACACTGCCCTGCGGCCGACACCGACGACGAGCGATCGCGCTCGATGCACGCGCAAGCCGACATACGCAACGACGAGGATGTCGACCGAGTGATTGCCACGACGCTCGAACGGTTCGGCCGCCTCGATGTCCTCGTCAACAACGCGGGCGGTCAACCGCCGGCCGACATCGCCACTGCGTCGCCGCGGTTCATCCGGGCGATCATCGAGTTGAATCTCACGGCACCCATGATCCTCGCCGCGAGGGCCTACAACGTCATGAGCACACAGGACAGCGGCGGTTGCGTCATCAACATCTCGAGCCAGGCATCGATGCCAACGGGTGGCGGCGGTTCGCTCGTTCCTTATGGCGCGGCCAAAGCCGGACTCAATCACATGACGCGTTCGCTGGCCGTCGCGTGGGGCCGTAAGGTGCGAGTCAACTGCGTCTCGCTCGGTTGGGTAGAGACCGAGGCAATGGCCGATCTGCTGTTGCCCGAAAACCGCGAACAGTGGAGCACGACGATCGAACGCATCCCGGTCGGACGCATGGGTACCCCCGACGAGATCGGCGGCATTTGCACGTTCCTCGCGTCCGACGCCGCCTCCTATCTCAACGGCACCACGATCTGGGCCGATGGCGGCGGTACGTGAACGAACGCGGGCGCGGCGTCCATCAGTCGTTCATCGCGGCGGCGTAGAGCCGCACACACTTCCACGCCCACTCGATCGGCATTCCGCCGCACAGCGGGTGCAGTATCACGAGGGCATCGGGACCCCGCTCTTTCGCCCGATCTCGGCACTGCTGAGGCGAAAGGATTTCGTAGAGACCCTCTGCCCGCAGATCCTCGACCGTCCTCGCGTGGGAATGCACGGACGACTTGATGTCGGGCGTTTGCCAATCGGCATACGTGGTGGCTTCGTGCAGCAGGTGATGCCCGATCTCGGACCAGGCTCGGTCGGGGTCTTCGGCAACGAAGACCAGCGTCAGATCTGACGGTGGCGAGACTACGAACCCGGCGTGACCGTGCTGTTCGCATTGCGCGAGGTAGTATGCCTCGAGTTCGGGCAGGCTCGCGGGCGGCGCGAACGGGAGACCGAATCGGGCGGCACGACGCGCCGCCGGTCGTGCGCTGCCTCCGATCATCACGGGCGGGTGGGGCTTCGTGCGCGGCACCGGCGTGACCCGCACGCGCGTACCGTGATAGTCGAACGGCTCGCCGGTCCACGCGGACAGCAGCGCCTCGACCGCCTCGTCCATGAGCCGACCGCGCTGGCTCCAATCCTTGCGGTGCGCGGCGTACTCTTCGGGCCGGTAGCCGAGGCCGAGCGTCACCGCGACACGACCGTTGCTGGCCAGGTCGAGCACCGCGAGATCTTCCGCAACGCGCAGCGGGTCGTGTAGCGGCAACAACAGTGCTTGGACGCTCACCGCAATCGTTTTCGTACGGGCGGCGAGCATCCCCGTGAACACAAGGGTCGCGGGCATCCAACCGTCGTCAGCCCCGTGGTGTTCGTCCGTGGTCACGGCCATGAAGCCGTTGGCTTCCGCGAACTCGGCCATGTCGAGTGCGGCCGCATACATCGCGGAAAGCCTCACCGGGTCGATGCCCGGGAGGGTCATGTTGAGACGCAGAACGGCGGGCATCATCGACTCCTTCGAAGGAACTATGTTCTCGAGTGAGATGAAATTCTTCCAGAGTTTGCACGGTGTCGAACCCGAGCAATTGACCGAACTCGCAATCCATGCGGAGCAACTCGGCTTCGAGGGTGTCACCTTCGGAGACCACCTCGTGAAGCCGGTGGCGTACGCGAACGACTACCTCTATTCCGAGGACGGTCGGCCGCCATGGGACCCCGAGAATCTCGACGACTGGACTCCGCCGTATCCCGACGCCTGGGTCGCAAGCGCCGCGCTGGGGCAAGTCACGTCACGACTGCGATTCCTCCCGTATGTGTACGTGTTACCGATGCGCCATCCCGTGCACGTCGCCAAGCAATTGGCGACTGCGGACGTGTTCGCACCCGGGCGAATCATCCTCGGGCTGGGCGCCGGTTGGCTGAAGGAAGAGTTCGACCTCGTCGACGTGAGCTTCGAAACCAGGGGCGTACGCACCGACGAGATGTTGGCGATCATCCAGCTGCTGCACAGCGGACGCAACGTCGAGTTCAAGGGAGAGGTATTCACGTTGCCCCCATCGCGCATGCGCCAAGTGCCGGCAGCGCAGGTGCCGGTGATGATCGGGGGGGGACAGCGATGCAGCACTGCGCCTCGCCGCCCGGCATGACGGTTGGCTCGGCGTCGACTACGAGCCCGAACAGCTGCCACCGCTGGTCGACACGCTCGACCGCTTTCGCCGCGAAGTCGGCCGCGACGACCAACCATTCGACATCTTCGCCGTGCTGAAAGCAGGCGTGAGCCATGACGGCATCCGTCGCCTCGAAGCGCTCGGCGTGACAATGACGCAGGACTATGCGTGGCTCTACAAAGGCGAGCCGTACTCCACGGTGCAGCACAAGAAGGACTCGATGTCGCGCTTCGCCGATCAGTTCATCACCAAACGCTGATCGCCGCGATTCAGTTGTCGACGAGGCGATGCAGTCGCGTGATCGTCATCGTCTTGATCCGCCAGCCGACATCGAGCTTCTCGTAGGTCTCGTGGTAGTGCCCGAAGCCGTGCATGTGATTGATGGGCGAACCCTCGGGCCACCAGAGCTGGTCTTCGAGTGCCCAGATCCCGACTGCGGTCGTCGGCGAAGTGATTTGGATCTCTGGCATGTGGCCATGGTGGACAGTGATCACATGCTCGATCGACGCCCGCAAGAACGGGATGTATTCGGCAACCGAGTGGGTCACGCCCCCGCCCTCGCCGGTGACGTCGATCTCGACATCTTCGGTGAAGACCTGCGCGAGCCCGTCCCAGTTCTTCGTGTCCATCATTCGGAAGTAGCGCGCCTTGAGCTGCCTGATGTCTTCGAGGTCGTCGGTCATCGGCCCACGCTAGTGCGGCGGTGCTTGCTCACTCCGGGAGAACGCGTTTCGAATAGCACGTTTCGACGCCGTGCGGAAGAGAGGAATTTTGATTTTGTTCGGCTGATGTCCACTTCTACAGAGCTATCGTTGCTGATCGCAAGCCTCCCCAGACCCCGGCGGCACCTCGTACATCGATGAGGACGAGCCATGAACGCGGGTCAGCAGGCTTTCGAGTTTCGTGATTCGGTCGGCGCGCTGCAGTACGCAGACCCGATGCTGCGTTTGCCGGAATTCCGTATCGAGTCCAGTGTCACGGACGCGGTCAATCACGTCGTCGTGAGCGGCGAACTCGACGCGGCCACCGACCGCGCACTGCGTGATGCCTTGGCCGCGGCATCAACCCGTGACGTGGCCCTCGACCTCAGTGGCGTCGATTTCATGGGATGCTCGACGCTGACGATCCTGCTCCAGGCCGAAGCCAAACAGAGCGCGCTCGGACAAGGCATTTCAATCTGCGCGGCGTCAGACCCCGTACGCCATCTGCTTGGGCTCACGATGTTGCAGCGGTTCCTCGCTCCATGACACAGCCCGCAACACCCACACTCGAGATGTCGGCCATGTACTCGTCCTGTTGGTCCGCAGCAGTCGCCGCCGCGTTGCGCGTGACCGGTCGGCGGTGGGTCGCCGGGGAGATCGCGCAGGACGTGTTCACCTGGTTCTGGCAGAACACCGATCGCTACGACCCCGCCCGCGGTTCGTACCGTTCCCTCATCACTACGGTTGCGCGCAATCGAGCGGTGGATTGGCAGAGATCAGAGTCGGCGCGAACTCGCGTCGGGCCCGCAAGTGACGAGCACCGACGACCCGCTCTCGAGGCTGAATGACGACGATGTCTTCGAGGCCGTGATGGCGCTGCCCATCGACCTCCGAGAGCCGATCCACTTGGCCTTCTGGTGTGGCATGACGTACCGCCAAGTGGCAACGCACCTCGACATTCCCGAAGGAACGGCGAAGTCGCGAATGAGAGCGGCGCAGCGGCGACTTCGAGAACAGCTCCACGGCGCAGAAAATGCCGGCGCACGGCGCAATCGGCGAACCCACCGAGGTGGCCGAAGCGCACTACGAGGCGGGCGAATCGCGCGGGGATATCGGACTGCGCGAGCTTTTCGCCGCGATGCCCGAGCGACATCGCGCGGTGTCGGCCAGACGCGTGTCGCGCTGCGGATTCATGGACAAGGACTTCGTCGCGTCGAGCGATCGTCCCGCGGTTGTCGCTGCAGCCCTCGACGCGGTTCTGAACACGACGGGCACTGACATGGGGAAGGTGCAACTCCGCGACGAAGCGAGTGGCCAACTGCGGATCGAATCGCATCGCGGGTTGAACAGCCGCTTCGTCGACTACCTCGCTTCCGTCAGGGACATCGAGTCGGCATCGGGATACCCGCTGGCACGCGGCCATCGCATCATCGTGCGAGACGTCGCACAGAGCCGGATCTTTCCCTGCGACGCGCGCGAGGTCGTCCTCACCTCCGGTGCTCGCTCGGTGCAGGCAACGCCGGTGATTGGCTCCTCGGGCCGCCTCCTCGGTCTGTTGTCGACCCACCACGACACCGCGCGTCGACCCGAGAATCTGGAACTGCGCCTTCTCGATCACGTCGCGCAGTGGATTGCTCGCCTGGTCGAGCCATCCGCCCGAGTTCGCTAGGCATCGTCAAATGCGTGTGTAATGGCGGCGGTGGTAAGTCCAACAACGAACGATCCCCTCATCCACTGGGCCATCTACTACAACAACGCAGACGACTACCTGGGTCAGGTTGTTCCGTTCCTCGAGGGCGCATTGGCCGCCGGCGAACCCGCTCTGGTTTTTGCGCCGGGCCGCAACATCGACTTGCTGCGCGCCGCGCTCACCGACCCTGCCGGGGAGATCGTCTTCCTCCACGCGGCCGACCTCGCGAGCAACCCCGCTCGCATCATCCCGACCGCGAGGCAGTTCGCCGACGCGCATCCCGGGCGTCGCATTCGCATCGTGGGCGAGCCCATCTGGCCCGGACGGTCCGCTGCGGAGATTCGCGAAGGCATTCGACACGAGGCGCTCGTCAATGTTCTCTTCGCCGATGTCGCGGCCACCGTGCTCTGCCCGTACGACACCGCCGGACTCGATGAGGCAACCATCGGCCATGCCGGCAGCACGCACCCTCACGAACTTTGCGATGGGCAGTACCGCGCCAGCGCGCTCTTTGTCGATCCCGTTGCTGTGTTATCGAAGTCGCAGCAACTGCCGGCGGCACCCGATCGCTGTGAGACGACCAGCTTCAAAGTGGGCGAACTCGCAACGCTGCGCGGCATCGTGCGCAACCACGCCCGACGTGCCTCGATGAATGCCGATCGGGTGCAGGACTTGGTGATCGCGGTCAACGAGGCGGCGACCAACTCCCTCTCGCACTCCAACGCCGGTGGCACCCTGCGTATCTGGCAGGACACCGACGACTTCGTCTGCGAGGTCTCCGATCGTGGGTACATGGTCAGCGATCACGTCGCCGGTCGACTGGCCCCGCGAGCCGACGCCCCGCGCGGGAGGGGCCTCTGGATCATCAATCAACTCTGCGACCTCGTCGAGCTCCGTTCCAGCACTTCGGGAACCATCGTGCGCATGCACATCCGCCTGGGCTGAAAGCTGACGGCACCTACTTCGTCAGAGTTCCCGTCGGGCTGTCTCCGGAGTTGCTGTTGCCTTCGGGCGTCTTGTTCTGACCGCTGCCGTCGCCGGGGGCGGCGCCACCCGAATTGGACCTGTCGATCGACGTGCCGTCGGGCGACGCCTTCGTCGCCACAGTCGACGTGGTCGGCGATGCGGGCTCGGTGCCACTGTCCCCGCACGCGGCGAGGGTGATGGCGAAGAGCGCTGCTACGAAAGCCGCGGCCACTCGGCGCCACAAAGGGAAATGCATGCGCACTCACTACCGCGTTTGGGTATTTCCCAAACAAAACGCCAGACTGCGCAGTGATGCCTGCTGATGAAATCGACGATATTCGACGCGTTCGTTCGTTCTGCCGCTTTTGTTCGGCCCTTTGCGGAATCGTGGTGACGGTCGATGGTGACCAGGTAACCGAGGTACGCGGCGACGCCGAGCATCCGTTGTCGCGCGGCTACACCTGCCCGAAAGGCCGCGCCCTCGGCGCGTGGCACCATCACCCTCAGCGGCTCGACACACCGATGATGGGCCGCGGGGACCAGCGTCGCGGCGCTGATTGGGAGACGGCACTCGGCGATCTCGCGGAGAAGATCAAAACCATCACCGCAGCGCACGGTCCCGATGCCGTCGGCGTCTACATGGCTACCGCTACGTCGTTCGACGCCGCGGGCGGGCGCATGGCCTTTCGCTTGTTCCAAGCGCTCGGCACTCGCTCGCGTTACAGCGCGGTCACGATCGACACGCCGTGCCGCCCGCTGGTCGTCGACTTGTTGAGTGGAAACCCTGGCCTGATGCCGTGCATCGACGAGACCACTGCGGGCCTCACAGTCCTCGTCGGCACGAATCCCGTCGTGAGCCATGGTCACACAACGTCGCTGCCCGACCCCGTCAACCGTTTACGTGCGCTCGCCGCGTCGCCGCGCGAGCTGTGGGTGATCGACCCGCGTCGTAGTGAGAGCGCTCGTCTCGCAACCCGCCATCTCGCGCCGCGGCCCAGCAGTGATTACGCGATCTTCGCCTTCGCCATCAGATCGTTGTTGCGCGGGGGCGCTGACCATGCGTATCTCGATGCGCACACGAGCGCCGACGATGTCGACGCGCTACGCGCCGCGGTCGAGCCATTCGACATCGATCGCGCGGTCAGCGATACCGGTCTCGACTCGAGCGAGCTCGAAGACTTCGTGGCCGCGCTGCGCCAGCATCGCCGCGTCGGCGCGATCACCGGCACGGGAACGACCATGTCTGCGACGGCGAACGCCACCGAGTGGCTGGTGTGGGCGTTGCAGATCATCACCGGCAGCTATGAGCAGCCGGGCGGGCTGTGGTTTCATCCCGGTTTCTTGCGCTGCTTCGATCGCCGCACGCTGCGACCGAGCGGACCAGAGCCCGTCGCGTGGCCTCGTCCCCCCAGCCGCCCCGACCTACCGGGCTTCTACGGCGAATACCCGTGCGCCGCACTCGTCGACGAGATCGAGTCGGGCAACCTACGCGCGTTGTTCGTCATCGGCGGCAACCCCGCGAACTCACTTCCCGACACACCCCGAGTGGCTGCGGCGCTGGCGCGCCTCGAGGTACTGGCGGTGGCCGATGTGATCGAGACGGACACCACTGCGCAGGCAACGCACCTCTTGCCGTGCGCGGGTCAACTCGAACGGGCCGACGTGCCCGACTACGTCGATCAGTACTATCCCCTTGTCGCCAGCCAACACACCGCAGCAGTTGTCGCGCCTGGTGCGGACCGCCGACCGTTATGGTGGATCGCGACGCGCCTCGGCGAACACCTCGGCCATCGGTTGCTGCCCGGCACCCTCGACGCTACAACCGCCACCGACGACGATCTGCTCGACGCGTTCTGCGGAAGGGGCCGGCTCCCCCTCGACGAGCTACGGGCCGCGCCCACTGCGATCGTTGCCGAAGGACCCGTACGCGGTTGGGTTCACACCAACGCGCTGCCCGACGGAAAGTGGCGACTTGCACCGCGCGTGCTCATCGATGACCTTGCCCGCGTCGCCGCGCTCGACGCCGCGTCCGACATCAACGCCACGAACGAGTTGACGCTGCTTCCCCGGCGACTGCTGCGCACACTCAACTCGCAGTTGCGCGGTGTTGCTGCGCCCGGTGGACGCCTCGACGCGCCCGTCCTCCTACTACACCCCGACGACGCCATCACCCGCGGCATCACCGAGGCGAGCCAAGTGCAACTGTCGAGCCCGAGTGGCTCGGTGACCGTAACCGCACAACTCGACGACGGCATCCGGCGCGGTTCGGTATCGCTGCCTCACGGATTCGCCGAGCCGGCCGTCGGCACGGTCACCACCGGACAGGTCGACACTGATCCACTCACCGGCATGGTGCACCAATCAGGACTACGCGTGCGCGTCACACCGATAGTGAATCCGTAACCGACGTCAGAGCGCGCAAAAAGGGCGACTATGACAGCGCTGCCTCGACCGCCGCCTCGGCGTGCAGTCGGGTCGTTGGGAAGTAGGGTACGCGTAAATCGTCGGGCGTGACGAGAAGTTCGATCTCGGTGCAACCGGCAATCACCCCCGTTGCACCCCGCGCGATCAGTTGGTCGATCACCTCGAGGTAGTCGTGCCTCGGCGATGTGGAGGAACTCGATATCGAGTGCCGCTTCGATCATCGGTGCAACGACATGCATCGTGTTCGTGCACAACACGATGATCTCGGCACCAGCCAATTGGAGCGTGCGCGCATCCGCGGCCAGCAGCGCACCCGCCGCCTCCCAGTCCCCCGCTTCTTGCAGCGCCTCGATCGCGGCGAAGTCGTAACTGCGGATCACCAGATCGGCGGAGTGCGAGCCACCGAGACGGGCGCGTACACCCTCGTTGATGATGCGCTCGTATTCGATGGAACTCTCCCAGCTCATCCCGCCGAGCAGTCCGATTCGTTTCATGTGTCACGTCCGAGGTCGTTCTTCTTCGAAACTAGTCTCTTGACATCAAGTGCGCTTTAAGTGTCATCCTCCGTGACATGCAAATGGACTTCAGCCACTGGAGCGCACTCGAGAGCGTGATGCAGGGGGATCAGCCGCGGCGCTCGTTCAGTCGGGCCACCCTCACGCGCGTTGCGGCGTTCGCTCGCCCGTATCGACGCAATCTGGCGTTCTTCTTGATCTTGAGCGTCCTCGCCGCGGTGCTCACCGTCGCCACACCGGTGATCGCCGGCGTGATCGTCGACACCATCGTCGAGGGAGGCGATCGGCAACGCGTCGTATGGCTGGCGCTGCTCATCGCGGTGATTGCCGTGTTCGACGCGGCGGTCGGTCTGGCCGAGCGCTGGCAGTCGTCACGGATCGGGGAATCTCTGATCCTCGACTTGCGCAGCGCCGTATTCGGTCACGTACAGAAGATGCCCGTCGCGTTCTTCACCCGCACCCGTACCGGTGCGTTGGTCAGCCGGCTCAACAACGACGTCATCGGCGCGCAGCGCGCGTTCACATGGACGCTGTCGGGCGTAGTGAGCAACGCAATCGCATTGTTGCTGACACTCGGTGTCATGATCCGTCTCTCCTGGCAGATCACCGGTCTGGCCCTCCTTCTGCTGCCCGTGTTCGTGTTACCGGCGCGCCGCATGGGCGCCCGGTTGGCCAACATGGAGCGCGAGGCGGCCAATCACAACGCGGCCATGACCACGCAGATGACCGAGCGGTTCTCCGCACCGGGCGCCACACTCGTCAAGCTGTTCGGTCGCCCCGCGCGTGAAGAGGCGGAGTTCACCGCCCGGGCAGCACGGGTTGCGCAGATCGGTGTGCGCACCGCCATGGGTCAGCACGTGTTCCTCACCGCACTCGCTGGTGTGTCCGCGCTCGCGCTCGCGCTCGTCTATGGGCTCGGCGGCTATCTCGCCCTCGACGGTCGGCTCGAACCCGGCACTGTCGTGACGCTCGCACTGTTGCTCGGCCGGCTGTACGCACCGCTGACCGCGCTGGCGAGCGCGCGAGTCGACGCGATGGCCGCCCTCGTCAGCTTCGAGCGGGTGTTCGAGGTTCTCGATCTCGAGCCGCTCATCACCGAGCCCACCGAACCGGTGCCGCTACCGGCCGGGCCGGTGTCGGTCGAGTTCGACAACGTGAAATTCGGCTACCCGTCGGCGGACCGCGTATCGCTGGCGTCGCTCGAGGAAGTCGCGACGCTCGACACCCGTGCGGGCGCGGAAGTCCTTCACGGTGTGTCGTTTCGAGTCGAGCCGGGACAACTCGTCGCGCTGGTGGGTTCATCCGGCAGCGGCAAGTCGACGATCGCGTCGCTGGTTCCCCGCCTCTACGACGTCGACGCCGGCGCAGTGCGGCTGTCGGATGTCGATGTTCGCGACTTGTCGTTCGAGACGATACGACACACCGTCGGCGTGGTGACCCAAGACGGTCATCTGTTCCACGACACGGTCCGCGAGAATTTGCTGCTCGCGCGACCCGACGCGACCGACGACGAACTGTGGGAGGCGCTCGACAAAGCGCGTCTCGCGGCGCTGGTTCGCGACTTGCCCGACGGGCTCGACACCATAGTCGGCGAGCGCGGCTATCGCTTCTCCGGTGGTGAACGGCAACGTCTCACCATCGCGCGGATCCTGCTCGCCCACCCGCGTGTCGTGATCCTCGACGAAGCGACTGCGCACCTCGACTCCACTTCCGAAGCCGAAGTCCAGTCCGCGCTGAGCGACGCCCTCGCCGGCCGCACCGCCATCGTGATCGCGCACCGTCTGTCGACTATTCGCGAGGCCGACCTCATCCTCGTCATCGAGAACGGCCGCGTGGTCGAACGGGGCACCCACCACCAACTCATCCGCGCCGAAGGACGCTACGCCGTACTGCACCGGACTCAGTTCACCGAAGAAGGGGCCGAGGCCATCGCCTGAACGACGCGCCGATCATCGTCAGCGGAACGGGAAGAGCGTCATCCCGGTGGTGTGCCATTCGATCGCCGCGATGCGCCCCATGTCGGACTCGGTGACGTACAGGGTGCGGTTGTCGGCACCACCGAAACACAGATTGCTGATGTCTTTGTCGTCCATATCGATCTTGTCCTCGAGTTCGCCCGTCGACGAAAAGACATAGATCACGCTGCCCCCGTGCCCGGCGCAGAGGACACGCCCCGCCACGTCGAAACAGATGCCGTCGGGAAACACACCGTGATCGAGTCGCGCGAAGAGACGTGGTTCGCCGAGGCGGCCCGGGCCGAGAATCGGAAAGGCGTGAATCGTGAAGGTGCGCGACGCCGTTACCAACAGCGTCGATCCGTCATCGGTGACGCCCAATCCATTCGGCATCTCGAGTTCGGTGTGGATGCGTACCGCTTCGCCCGATGGCCGGGCGAATCCCACATCACCGGGCGCGCAGACGCCGTGTTCGTCCGGCCAGACGGGGTCGGTGAACCAGAACCCACCGTCGGAGCCGAAGCAGATGTCGTTGGGCGAATTGAGGGCGACACCGTCGATGTCGCGAACGACTGTTTCGATCGTGCCGTTCGGCAGGATTCTCTGTATCGACGGGGGGTAGCCGCCCGGTCCCCATTCGCCACCCGTGCTCGTCTCGGCCGCCCAACGCCCGCCGTTGTTACAGATGTACAGCGCGCCGTCTGCGCCGAACGCGCTGCCGTTCGGTGAACCCTCGATGGTGGCAAAAGTGTTTTTGGTGCCGTCGGGCTGGACGCGAGTTACGCGTCGGCCGGCCAACTCGACGACGAAGATCGCGCCGTCAGACCCGATCGACGGTCCCTCGGGAAATGACAGGCCGGTGGCAACAACTCGTTCAACGAACTTCATCGCCCCGCGTCAATTGGAGCCCGGCCAATTTGCCTTCTGCGCGCCAGTCCTGGAGATGCTTCGCCCAGTCGAGCGCGCTGCCCATGAAGACACCGCTACGGGCCGCCGCGACGAGGTTCTCGGGCGTGATGCCTTCGTTGTTGAGATAGCCCGGCGTGCAATTCGAGTGGTAGGCGCCGTACGAGGCGAGTGTGGCCATGATGACCAAGTTCCACTCCTCCTCCGCTTCGATGGTCGGTTCGACGCGCACGATCCCCTCTTTGACGCAGCGGCCGATCGTGTAGCCGATCTGTCGTCCAACCTCGGTGAGCGTGAACGCGAAGTTGACGTCCTGGCCGCCCTGCGTCGCGCTGTTCATCAACAAGTTGGGGAAGCGGTGCGCGTGAATGCCGTGCAACGTGTACGGGCCGTCGGCCCACGCCGCGGACATCGAAAGGCCATCGATGCCCTTGGGATCGAAGCCCAGCCGGTGCGAGTAGTCGCTGCCCATCTCGAAGCCCGATGCGAAGATCAGCAGATCGACCGGGTACTCGACGCCACGAACCACCAAGCCGGTCGGCGTGACGCGGTCGACGCCCAACCCATCCGTGTCGACGAGCGTCACATTCGGATTGTTGAACGCCGCCAGGTAGTCATCGTGGAAACAGGGCCGCTTGCAGCTCTGCTTGTACCACGGCTTGAGCGAGTCTGCGGTGGCCGAGTCCGCCACGATCTCGTCGACGCGAGTACGGATCTCGTCCATGTTGCGGAAGTCGATCAGCTCGAGCAACTGCGCGTCATCGTCGTCCTTCGGTGCCCGACGCGTGTCGATGCCGAGCAGCTTGGTCCAACCGTCTTGCACCATGTCGACGGGTGGATTCTTACCGGTGATCATGCCGGTGAAGTTCTCGATGCGTTCCTTCTGCCAGCCCGGCTTGCTCGCCATCTGTTTGAACCACTCGGGGTCGGTGGGCTGCTGCGCGCGCACCGAGACCGACGACGGCGTGCGCTGGAAGACATACAGCTGCCTCGCCGCTTCGGCGAGCTTGGGCACGGCCTGCACCGCGGTTGCACCGGTACCGATGATCGCCACGTTCTTGTCGTGGAGCTTGTCCATCGGCTCTTCGGGCGCACCGCCCGTGTACTTGTAGTCCCACCGGCTCGTGTGGAAGGCATGGCCCTTGAACGTCTCGATCCCGGGTATGCCGGGCAGCTTGGCTTTGTGCAACACGCCGCCGGCGATGACGACGAAGCGCGCCGAGATCCGATCGTCGCGGCTGGTCGTCACCATCCAACGATTGATCGACTCGTCCCACACCATGCCGGTGACTTCGGTCTGGAAGAGCGCCTTCGGATACATCTCGAATTGGCGGCCGAGAAGTTGGCAGTACTCGAAGATCTCTGACGCGTGCGCGTACTTTTTCGTGGGCATGTAGCCCGTGTCTTCGAGCAGCGGGAGATAGCAGTAGGACTCGACATCGCACATGCAGCCCGGGTAGCGGTTCCAGTACCACGTGCCGCCGAAGTCGCCGGCCTTGTCGATGATGCGGTAGTCGTGCACACCGTTCTTGAAGAGGTGCGCGGCGGCCATCATGCCGCCGAACCCCGAGCCCACGATGACCGCGTCGGTCTCTTCGACTACGGCCGGCCGAGTGAACCCCGGCTCGACGTAGGGGTCCGTGTCGAAGTCTGCGAACACGCCCTTGAGCTCCTTGAACTGCGCGTTGCCTTCGGGATGCAACTGGATGCGCTTGTCGCGCTCGTAGAGATACTTCGCCCGCAACTCCTCGGCGCGAGCGGCAACGTCCTTCAGGTCCTCAGGAATCACGGCGCAACCCTCTACTCGGTTCGGTGTGTCAGGCGGCACTGTACCGAGGTCGCGTCGCGGTCGCGAACCCGGGCCGGCGTGGTCGGTAAAGTCACCCACCTTGACGACCGCACCCTTTGCCCAAGGCTCGATCTCCATTCGCCTGTATGGCTACCGCCTCCCCGTGTCCGAGATGCTCGAGGCCCTCGGCACACAGGCGGCCGCCGCGTCTGCCGCAGGGTTCGACGGGGTGACGATCAGCGAACATCACGGCAGCTTCGATGGGTACTTTCCCAATCCGCTGCAGCTGTCGGCGTGGCTGCTCAGCCGCAATCCGCTGCTCTGGGTCGCGCCGTTTCCGTTGTTGTTGCCACTGCGGCCGGCCGGGCTCCTCGCCGAAGAGATCGCGTGGCTCGACGCGCTCTATCCCGGACGAGTTGGTGTCGGCGTCGCGGCCGGTTCGTTGGCGCAGGATTTCGAGATCGCCGGCCTCACACTCGGGCCCGACCTCGGCCGCCGATTCGCTGACGGGCTCGCCCTCGTCGCGGCCGCGCTGCGGGGTGAAGCCACGGGCCCGCTGGCCGGCGATCCCGCCCTGCAACGATGCGCCCGGTCGCCCATCCCGTTGTTGTCGGCTGCCATGAGCCATACGGCAGCGCGGCGCGCGGCCGCGAACGGCGTGGGCGTGTTGACCGATTCCGTATCGAGCGTGCGCCGCCTACGCGAGGTCACCGACACCTACTTGGCGGCGGGCGGCACGGGGCCGCGCGTGACGACGCGGTGGGTATGGGTCGGCACACCACCCGAAGGCGTCGTCGCACGGCAGATGGATGTCTACCGCTCGTACTCCAAGCAGAGCCATCAGGCAGATTTCGCGGGCGGCGACGCGGCGGCGATCTACGGAACCGCGCAAGCGGTGGCCGACCGTCTGCGTCAACTGATCATCGACACCGCCGCCACCGGTCTCAATCTTCGAGTGCATGTCGGCGGCATTTCGCGCGAGGAAGCGGTCGAGCAGATCACTGCGCTCGGTGAAGTGCTGCCGCTCGTGCGCACCAATTGGCCGACGATCGACCGGCCATGAACGTCGCCGGTAAGCACATCGTGGTCACCGGCGCGGCGAATGGTATCGGCCTCGCACTCGCGAATCGGTTCCACCGAGCGGGAGCGCGCGTGGTTCTGGCGGACCTCGACGAGCAAGGATCAGCCCGCGGCGCCGCGCTGCTCGATGCGACGCGGCCGGGCACCGCGGCTGGTCTGCGCGCGGACGTCGCTACCGAAGAAGGCAACATCGACCTCATCGAGCGCGCCACGGCACGATTCGGATCAATCGACTTGTTCTTCGCCAATGCCGGCACCGCGGTCGGCGGCGGCCTCGAAACGCCCGAAGCCGAATGGGAATTTGCGTTTGCGGTCAACACTCACGCGCACCGATGGGCGGCGAAGCACCTCGTGCCGATGTGGCTCGAGCGGGGCGAGGGCTACTTCTGTTCGACCGCATCGGCAGCGGGGCTTCTCACAAGAATCGCGGCTGCGCCCTACAGCCTCACCAAGCACGCCGCCGTCGCCTTTGCCGAATGGCTCGCCATCACCTACGGCGACCGAGGTATCCGCGTCAGCTGTCTCTGCCCGCAGGGCGTGAACACCGACATGCTGCGCGCGATCGAAGCAGCAGGCAGCACACGCGGCGGCAGTATCGAACGCGCCTCGGGTGGTGTGCTCGAGCCCGAGGATGTCGCAGAGAGCGCACTCCACGCGATCGAAGCCGAGACCTTCCTCATCGCACCGCATCCGGAAGTCCTCACCTACTGGGCGCGCAAGGTCGCCGACTACGACCGCTGGCTCGCCGGTATGCGACGACTCCAAGCGCGCTCGACCGATGGATGACCGCCGAGACCGCAGCCCGTTTACGAAGGAAGAGATCGGGTACTAGCGCAGCCTCCGTTGCGCGTCTTCACTGACGCACGAACTAGCCATCGCGGCGCCGCGACGACGGGAACAGAAACGCAGCCCCGATGCCCAAAGCCAAAGTCACCACAACCGTCCTCGTTGCTGGAGGCACCGGCTTCGTCGGCAGCCGTCTCGTTCCCCGATTGCTCGCCGAGGGCCATCGCGTGAGGGTGTTGACACGCTCGCCTTCGGGCCGTGACGACTCGGCGATCGAAGTTGTCGGCGATGTGAACGTGGCCGACACACTCGACGCCGCACTCGACGGTGTCGACCTTGCCTTCTACCTCGTGCACTCGCTGGGTCGCGGCGACTTCGAAACCACGGACCGAGAAGGTGCGCGCAACTTTGCGCAGGCAGCCAAGCGCGCGGGTGTCACGCGAGTCGTCTACTTGGGTGGACTCGGGCGCGAAGCAGACGACCTTTCGCCTCACCTCCGCAGCCGACGCGAAGTCGAACACATTCTGAGCGAACACATCGAGACCGTCGCGCTACGCGCCGCGGTCATCGTGGGGCAGGGCAGCACGAGCTGGGAGATCCTCTGCCAGCTAGTGGAACGACTGCCGGTCATGATCACCCCCCGGTGGGTCAACACCCCGACGCAACCCATCGCCCTCGACGACGTTGTCGAGTATCTGGTGCGCTGCCTCGATCGGGCGGTGGTCCCGGCGGGTCACTACGACGTCGGCGCACCGGATGCCACCACCTACCGAGACATGATGGCCACTGTCGCGCGGTTGATGCGGCGCACGTTGGTCGTGATGCCGGTGCCGGTGCTGTCGCCCGGTCTCTCGGCCAGATGGCTGCGGCTCGTCACCAACGTCGACATGACGACGGCACGGGCACTCGTGGAATCGCTCGTCAACACCGCCGAAGTCACCGAGCGCGAACTGGAATCGCTCACCGGCCATCGTGCGATGCCGTTCGTCGATGCTGCCTCGCACGCGCTCGCTGAGCGGATCACGGCAGCGGCACTCTCGCTCTCGGCATGACGTCGAGTGTCGACGAACTGGTTGACCCACGGTCACGACGCGTTGCCATCGCCGCGCTCCTGGCGGGAGCGACGCTTCTCGGCACCACCCTGGCCGTTGACGACGGCAGCGCCGCCTTCTACGCCGCCGGGTTGTCGATGGCCGGTGTCTGGATCACGGCCTATGCACTTGCACCATCACGAGCGAGGCCGGCCCGCAAACGGTCTGCTGACGCGGCGATCGGAGTGATCGTCGGAGCAGCGATGTTCGGCGTTTTCGTCGCAGGCGCGTGGGCGCTCACGCGCGTCGACGTGCTGGGCAACGCAGTCGACGAGTTGCTCGACACTGCGGACTCGTCGAGGACGGGCTGGGTGCTGGCACTCGCGGGGATCAACGCAATTGCCGAAGAATTGTTCTTTCGCGGAACGCTGATCGACGCAGTGAAACGGCGTTTCGCGTTCGTCGCCGGACTCGTGCCCTACGTCGTGACAACATTTCCCTCGCGCAACATCGCGCTCATCACTGCGGCTGTGGTGATGGGAACCGTGCTCACCGCGCTGCGGGTGCGTACCGGCGCCCTCACTGCGCCCGTTGTCACTCACCTCACTTGGTCAGCGCTCATGATCGTGTTGTTTCCGCGCTGACTTCAGCCCCGTAGGAGGCGCATCGTCACCTCGGCCTCGCTCAAAGACCCAGTGGTTGCGTACCGATCACGCGGTCGGCCTGTAACCGACCGCGCTCGTCGGCGCCGACACCGACTTCGTCGAGGATCTCGTCGTTGTGTTGTCCCAAGATCGGCGCGCCGGTGCGCAACCAACGGTCGACCGAGCGATAGCGAAACGGCGGCCCGGGCGGGGTGTGCCGGCCGACGATGGGATGATCGACTTCCTCGTGGAATCGACGCGCGACATGCTGCGGGTGCTGATCGATCAGCCGGTGATCGCGAGCAGGCGCTGCGGGGACTCCGGCGGCGATCAAATGCTCGACCGCATCGTCGAGTTCGCGATCGGCGGCCCATGCCCGCACATGGAGATCGATCTCATCGTGCGCGGCGCGGCGCCCGCGATGCGTGTCGAGCGCGGCATCCGTGGCCCACGCGGGTTCACCGAGCGCACGGCGCAACGCATGCCAATGCGCGTCGCTCTCGCACGAGAGCGCCAACCATTGTTCGCTACCGCGACACGGATAGAGGCCTTGCGGCGCGGCCCACGGGCTGCGATTGCCTTCGCGCTGCATCGTGGCGCCATAGGCGCTGAACTCGATGATCTGCTCGGCCGCGGCATTCAGCGCACCTTCGACCATCGGAGCTTCGATATGACATCCGAGGCCGGTGCGATCGCGCTGTACGAGGCCCATGATCGCGGCAAAGGCGGCGTGCATGCCGGCGAGCGGATCACAAGGACCCTGTTGGATGCGCGGTTGGTCGTAGGCATGACCGGTCAGCCACGCCAGACCGGTGATCTGTTCCATCGTCTGCGCGAAGCCGACGTTGTCGCGCCAAGGCCCGTCGAGCCCGAACGCAGGCATCCGCACCAGCACCGCTCGCGGATTGATCTTGCGAAAGTCGTCACCGGCGAACCCGAAGCGTTCGAAGACACGCGGCGAGAAGTTCTCTACGACGACGTCGGCGGTACGAACGAGATCGCGCATCACCCGCTGCCCGTCCGGTTGCGCGAGATCGAGTGTGAGGTTGCGCTTGTTGACGTTGGCACCGAGGTACGCCGCGCTCCATTCCCACCACGCTCCTTGCGGATGCACGAAGAAGCCCGTCATCCGGATGCCGTCGGGACGCTGGATCGACTCGAGATGGATCACGTCGGCGCCGAGACAAGCGAGCATGCCGGTCGACGACGGACCGGCCCACCATGCAGTGCAGTCGAGCACTCGCACGCCCGCGAGCGGCAGCGCAACCAGCGCGTCGCCCGAGAGCAACGGCGTGGTGCGTGCCGCGCTACGAGGCTCGATGCGTCCGGTGTGCTCGCCGAGTCGCGGCGCGGGCGCGCGCAAACGTGGTGATTCACCGTCGACCAGGTAGGAGGGTCGGGGCTGCTCGAAGTCGCCGTCGGGATTCGGCACAAAAACGCCGCGTGCCCGAAAGTGCTCGTGATCGAGCACCGTGCGCCCACTGTTGACCGGAGCGACGGGGATGCGTAGCTCGGACGCCCGCTCGACGATCTCCGCGGTGGTGTGGCGCGTGGTGAAGGCACGTACGATTTCGTTCCACTCCGTGGCGCGTCGACGGCGACTCACCGCGCCCGCCAGTTCGGGATCGTCGGCCAACTCAGGTCGACCGATCAGCAGGCAGAAGTCGCTGAACTGCTGGCGCGAGTTGGTGTTGACACCGACCCAACCATCGAGTGTCGGCTCGATCGACGGCATCTCGCAGCTGCGCGGCGGAGTAGTGATCGGCGGGCTGCCCGCCAGTCGGTGGCCGAGATCGCCGTACGTGCTGTGGGCGATGGTCATCGCTTCCATGAGCGAAACGTCGACGTGCTCACCGCGACCGGTGCGCCGCGCTCGCCAAACCGCGGCGAGTGCACCCATCGCCGCGAACGTCGCGCCGACGTAGTCGGTGATGCGACCCGCCGCGTGAAAGGGCTCCATATCTTCGAGGCCACGCCGCGCGACGGACCCGGCCTCGGCCTGCACGGTGAACTCGGTGGCGGGCCGGTTCGTCATCGGGCCGCCGCGACCGAATGGCGTGATCGACAAGACGACGAGGGACGGAAACCGATCGAGCAGACCAACGCTCTCGATCACACCTGCGTCGAACGACTCGATCAATAGGTCAGCCGTGGCCACGAGCTCGAGCATCTCGGGAGAATCGAGCCGGCCCACGATGGACCGTTTGGAGCAGTGCAGGAACCGGAACAGCGCTCCGTCGCGATCCCCGAGGTCAGCGCCGGTAGCGGACCAGCGCCGCAGCGGATCACCGTCTTGTGATTCGACCTTGACGACATCGGCCCCTGCGTCAGCGAACAACTTCGAGCAATAACCCCCGGCAATACCGCCGGAGAAATCAAGGACCCTGAGGTCCGATAGGCCGATCATCGAGCACCTTCGCGTCGAGCTGTCCGGATCGCAACTGCGACCCCAGCAACGGGATGAGAGGATCCCACAACGAATGGGTCATACGCACCGAGCACGACGTCGCATGAAGCAGATTGGAAAGTGCCGCCATGTCCAAGACCTCGTCTCTATCCCTCGAACACATCGTCGACGTCGTGCGCCCGATCGTCGAACGGATCATCTGGTGCACCACCACCACTGTCGGACCGGACAACGCCCCGCGTTCGCGGCTGATGCACCCGACTGCGGCATCATCCGGCTCACTGCCCGGCGTATCGTGGCCACGCCCGCAGGAAGCGCTGGCCACTTGTGGCAAGGTTCGACATAGTGCGGCCCCAATTCGAACAGTGAAATCTGGCATGTTGCAAAATCTGGACTAACTCCAAACTTTGCCGCTAGGCTCCGGGGCGTGCCCGAACAGCGATCAGTCGTCGACAACTCTGCGCTACTGCGTCAACACGGTCTTCAGGTCACCGCGCAACGCCTCGCCGTGCTGCGGGCGATGTCGCGCCAACCGCACGCCACCGCGGACGACATCGAAAAGATCGTGCGATCCGAGATCGGCGCCGTGTCGCGCCAAGCGGTCTACGACGTCCTCGCCGTCCTCACCGACAAGGGCCTGTTGCGCCGCATCCAGCCCGCCGGGTCGCCGGCGCGCTACGAGGATCGGGTCGGCGACAACCACCACCACCTCATCTGCCGCACCTGCAACCAGATGGTCGACGTCGACTGTGCGGTCGGAGACGCCCCCTGCCTCACGCCCGCCAACGACTCGGGCTACGAGGTCGACGAAGCCGAGGTCATCTACTGGGGCCAATGCCCCGAGTGTGCTGCAACGGCCGACTCCCCCGCCGGTGCAACCGAGTAATCAGCAAACGCCCCCGAGAAACGAATCACACCCGACAGAGAAAGGCCGGCCATGTCCGACAGCGAGAATCCAGTAATCCCCGCCCCCACTGTCAAGTCGACTCGACCGAGATCGAATCAGGACTGGTGGCCGAACCAGTTGAATCTTCAGGTCCTTCACCAGCACTCGCCGCAGTCGAACCCGATGGGCGACGACTTCGACTACGCGGAAGCGTTCGAGAGCGTCGACCTCGACGCGCTCAAGCAGGACATCGTCGACGTGATGACGACGTCGCAGGACTGGTGGCCGGCCGACTACGGCCACTACGGGCCACTGTTCATCCGCTTGTCATGGCACGCCGCGGGCACGTACCGCACGGCCGACGGTCGAGGCGGAGGCGGCAGTGGCATGCAGCGTTTCGCGCCGCTCAACAGTTGGCCCGACAACGCCAACCTCGACAAGGCACGCCGGTTGCTCTGGCCGATCAAGCAGAAGTACGGCCGCCAGATCTCGTGGGCCGATCTGTTGGTCTTCGCCGGCAACTGTGCCCTCGAGTCGATGGGCTTCAAAACGTTCGGCTTCGGCTTCGGCCGAGAGGATGTCTGGGAGCCCGACGAGGTCTTCTGGGGCGAGGAGGACACCTGGCTTGGCGATGAGCGCTACAGCGGTGATCGGGAACTCGCCAATCCGTTGGGCGCCGTGCAGATGGGCCTGATCTATGTCAATCCCGAAGGTCCGAACGGCAATCCCGATCCGCTCGCTTCGGCGCGCGACATTCGCGAGACCTTCGCTCGCATGGCGATGAACGACGAGGAAACGGTGGCGCTCATCGTCGGCGGCCATACGTTCGGCAAGTGTCATGGCGTCGGTGGTGCCGACTACATCGGCCCCGAACCCGAAGGTTGTCCGGTCGAGCACCAAGGTATCGGTTGGAAGAATTCATTCGGCAGCGGCAAGGGCGGCGACGCGCTCACGAGCGGCCTCGAAGGTGCGTGGACCAACGAACCGACCAAGTGGGACAACGGATTCTTGGACAACCTGTTCGGGTTCGAATGGGAACTGACGACGAGCCCTGCCGGTGCGAAGCAGTGGACTCCGACGGATCCGTCGGCCGCCGCCAACGTGCCCGACGCCCATGATCCGGCGAAGCGCCACGCTCCCATCATGTTGACGACGGACCTCGCGTTGCGAGTGGATCCGATCTATTCGCCGATCGCGAAACGATTCCACGAGCATCCCGATCAGCTCGCCGACGCGTTTGCGAAGGCGTGGTACAAGCTGTTGCACCGCGACATGGGCCCGCTCTCGCGCTACCTCGGCCCGTGGGTGCCCGAGCCACAACTGTGGCAAGACCCGGTTCCTGACATCGATCACGACGTGATCGGGAAGAAGAAGACCGCGGCGCTCAAGGCCAAGATCCTCGCATCGGAACTGACCATCTCACAGCTGGTGGCAACCGCGTGGGCGTCGGCGGCGAGCTTCCGCGGCACCGACAACCGCGGCGGCGCCAACGGCGCACGGATTCGGCTTGCGCCGCAACGCGACTGGGAGGTCAACGAACCGACCGTCCTCGACACGGTGCTGCCGACCCTCGAGAAGATTCAGCGCAAATTCAACAAGTCCCAGTCCGACGGAACGAAGGTCTCGCTCGCTGACTTGATCGTTCTGGGCGGCTGCGCGGCTGTCGAGCAAGCGGCCAGGAACGCGGGATACGACATCACCGTTCCGTTCACGCCGGGGCGCACCGATGCCACGCAGGATCAAACCGACGTCGAGACGTTCGCCGTTCTCGAACCAACCGCCGACGGGTTCCGCAACTACCTCCGCGCCGGCGAGAAGTTGCCCCCGGAGACCGCGCTGTTGGATCGGGCGAATCTGTTGACATTGACCGCTCCCGAAATGACGGTGCTCATCGGTGGCATGCGTGCGCTCAACGCCAACCATGGGCAATCGAAACACGGCGTCCTCACCGACCGCGTGGGCACGCTGACCAACGACTTCTTCGTGAATCTGCTCGATGCCGGCACGGAGTGGAAGCCGTCCGTGGCGACCGAGAACGTGTACGAAGGCCGCGATCGATCGACGGGCGAGGTCAAATGGACCGCCACCGCAGTCGACCTCGTCTTCGGTTCGCACTCTCAGCTCCGAGCACTTTCGGAGCTGTACGCCGGCGACGACTACGACGAACAGTTCGTGCATGACTTCGTCGCTGCATGGCACAAGGTCATGAGCCTCGATCGCTTCGACCTCGTCTGAGCCACTCACGAAGCGCACTCTTCCCAAACAACGCAAAGGACTCGAGATGGATGAAATGACCATCGACATCGGCATCAACGAAACCGACCGCAAGGCCATCACCGACGGGCTGTCACGACTACTCGCGGACAGCTACACGCTCTACCTCAAGACGCACAACTATCACTGGAACGTGACCGGCCCCATGTTCCAAACGCTGCACCTCATGTTCGAGACGCAGTACAACGAATTGGCCCTCGCGGTCGACCTCATCGCGGAGCGCATACGTTCGCTCGGCGCGCCCGCACCCGCCAGCTATCGCGAGTTCACGCGACTCTCCTCGGTGCTCGAAGACGATGATCAGCCTGACGCAACGGAAATGATCCGCCGCCTCGTCGTTGGGCAGGAGACTGTCGCCCGCACTGCCCGCTCGGTGTTCCCGATCGTCGAAAAGGCGCACGATCAACCAACTGCCGACGTTTTGACACAGCGACTCCAGGTCCACGAAAAGACCGCCTGGATGCTGCGCAGTCTGCTCGCCTGACACGGCGCACGCAGCGACCACGGACGAGAACGAGCGAATTTCGATGGCCACTCGTCGACGGGTTCAGGTCATTGTGTGCACCGGCGCGGACTGTCGCCGATCCAAGGGCCACGGCGAGTTGGTCGACCTCGTGGCGACGGTCCGTGGCTCGTCCACGATCCCCTGCCAAGGCATCTGTGATGGACCGATCGTCGGCGTGGGCCGCCACGACAAGATTCGCTGGTACAAACGAATCCGCGGCCGCCGTAGGCGAGCCCTCGCCCGCGTGCTGCGCACCGGCCGTGGGCGCAAAGCGCTCCTCTCCGCAGAGGCACGCAAACGACGCGGCACCATTCGCCACCTCCGACGCCTCCGACCCATCCATCGCGCCGCTCGGGGGTGAACCGTGCGGCAGCGCAGTCACGAACTTGTGATGCGCGAATCCTCGGCGATGTTCTCGAGGAGACCCGCGGCCACATTGTTGTGGCGACCTATGGGCACGACCATCGGCGTACCGGATACGGGGTCGGTGATGACCTGGCACCGCAACCCGAACACGTCTTTCACCAGTGCCTCGGTGATCACCTCGCTCGGCGATCCGTGCGCGAAGGCGACCGGCGCTCATAGCGATGAGGTGATGGCTGTAGCGCGCCGCGTGATTGAGGTCGTGTAGCACCAACACGATGGTGCGCTGCTCACGCTGATTGAGATCGACGAGCAGATCGAGCACTTCGACCTGATGCGCAAGGTCGAGGAACGTCGTCGGTTCGTCGAGCAGCATCAGGTCGGTACCTTGCGCCAACGCCATCGCGATCCACACTCGCTGGCGTTGCCCACCGGAGAGTTCATCGACCGGTCGCGTGGCGAGGTCGATGGTGCCCGTACATTCCATGGCGTCGGTGATGACGGCTTCGTCGGCACTCGTCCACTGACGGAACCACTTTTGATGCGGATAGCGACCGCGCGCGACGAGGTCCGCGACGGTGATTCCTTCGGGCGCAATCGGAGACTGCGGAAGGATCCCCAATCGTGTGGCCACCACCTTGGTCGGCAGTCGGTGGATGCTCTCGCCGTCGAGGAGCACGGTGCCGGCCTTCGGCTTGAGCAGTCGGGCGAGCGCGCGCAGCAAGCTCGACTTGCCGCACGCGTTGGCGCCGACGATGCACGTGATGCGCCCGGTGGGAATGGCGACGGAGAGATCGTGGGCGACCTCGACTTTGTCGTACGCGAGCGTGAGGCCTTCGCCCGACAGCGTGTGATGCTCGAACTGTTCGTCGATCGAACCTGCCATGTCAGCCCCCGCGGCCGATCTTGTCGGCTCTCGCCAAGAGCCACATTAAGCCTCGATCCACCGATTTGGTTCTTGAGGTAGCGGTTTGCCGCGCGGTCAGCGGTATCTGATGGTCGTGCCGTTGTCCGTGGTGCGTTGATTCGCGCTGAAGCAGACCTTTGCGTTCGGTGGGTTGTGTGTGCTGGTATGCGCGCGTTGGGCTTGACCGCGGTCGTCGGGGTCAGCCGGGGGCCGGATGCAACGCGCGGAGCGCGGTGAGCGCGGTGGTGAACGCGTTCGCCCAGGGCCATTGGGTGGGCATGCGGAGGGTTGGTTTTCCGGAGCGGTTGATGAGCCGGCCGGGGATGGTGAGCAGTTGGGTGCGGACGGTGCGGGCGATGACGAGTTGGTTCTCGACGCGGGCGTTGCCGAGGGTGGCGGTCCAGCGGATCATGTTGTGGGCGAGGGCTGCGCATTGCAGCCAGGCACTGTTGGCTTGGAAGTTGCCCGACGGGATGTGTTCGAGTCCGGCGCCTTCTTTGAGGTCGCGGATGGCGAGTTCGACGACGGCGTGTTGGCGGTGGAACCGATCGACGGTGATGACGTCGTCGTCGAGGTCGGTGAGAAACGCGTGGTGTCGCCAGTCGGGCCACAGTCGTTGCTGGGCTCGGCCGGTGAGCCGGGTTCGGCGAACGATCAGGCGGCGCGTCACCTTCTTGTTGCCGGTGCCGGTGGTGTAGTCGCATTCGGCGACCTGTGCTTCGCCGTCG
>JBDSMH010000026.1:0-28504 GCA_039915945.1 Acidimicrobiales bacterium
GAAGGCAACTTGATGGTGACCGTCGTTGCCCGCGACATCTCGGAGCGAAAGGAATTGGAAGGGCGTCTCGCCCATCAGGCCACCCACGACACGCTGACCGGGCTGGCGAATCGGGGCGCGGCCATCACGCATCTCGAGCAGGTACTGGTGCAGGCAGAGCGCGCGTCGACCGACACTGCGCTCTTGTTCATCGATCTCGACCGCTTCAAGTTGGTGAACGACTCGCACGGTCACCGTGGCGGCGACGCATTGTTGACCAAGGTGGCCGAGCGAATGCGCGGCCTCAGCAGCGCGCACGTGATGCCGGCTCGTTTCGGTGGCGACGAGTTCGTGATCATTTTGACAAACGCCGGCACGATCGAGGTTGCTGTCCGGCTCGGCCAGCAAGTCATCTCGGTCATCGAGCAGAGCTACGAGATGGACAACGCCACGCACACGATCTCTGCGAGTGTCGGGATCTCGTACGTCGCGGCGGGCAGGGCGACTGCGCTCGGGATGGTGCGCGATGCGGATCACGCCGTGTATCAGGCAAAGGAACGCGGGGGTCGCTGCGTCCAAGTCTTCGACGATGCGCTGCGCGAAGCCGTCGACACGCGGGCGCGCACCGAATGGATCTACGGCGAGCGATCGAACGAAACGAACTGGTGCTCTACTACCAGCCGATCCTGGATGCCGCGACGGGCGTGTTGCGCGGCGCCGAGGCGCTCGTGCGCTGGCAACACCCGACGCGCGGACTCGTCTTCCCCGACACGTTCATTCCTCTAGCCGAGGAGAGCATGCTCATCGTCGATCTCGGGCGGTGGGTCTTGCGCGCCGCAATGCAACAAGTGGCGCAGTGGCAAACGACCGCGAGCGTGCCCGCATTTTCGGTGTCGGTGAACCTGTCAGGTCGTCACGTCGTCGATTCCGACGTCGTCGCCGACGTGAAGTATCTGCTCGAGCAGACCAACGCCGATCCGCGTCGTATCAAAGTCGAAGTCACCGAGTCACGACTCATCGCGGAGATGGACTCGAGCGTCCGCGCGTTCCAACGACTGCGCGAGCTCGGAATCAGCATCTCGATCGACGACTTCGGCACCGGCTACTCCGGATTCACGAACGTACGCAGCTTCCCGATCGACCAAGTCAAGATCGATCGCAGCTTCGTGAAGCACCTCGGTGTTCGCGATCAAGACACGGCCATCGTCGAGACCGTGATCAACCTGGCGCGGGCGTTCGGCATCGACGTGGTCGCCGAGGGAGTCGAGCCCGACGAGCAGCGACTGCTACTCGTCGAGCGAAGCTGTGACCTGATCCAAGGTTGGCTCGTCGCCCCGGCGATGCCGCTCGAGGCGTTCGGCGAGTGGATGGTACGTGTCCTCCCCGAGATCCAACACCGCTTTGCCGGAGGCACGCCCGTCGCCGTGGCACGCTGAGGCGGTGGAGCTCACCCCCGACCAAGCCGTCCGCAAGGCCCACGAGTGGTTCGAGCACAACAGCGGCTGGGCGCCTCCCGACGAGGACGAGTTGGCCGAATGGGTGGCCGACGGGGTCTGTCGCTGTCCCGACCACTGCCTGGTCGCGCCCCTCGCGCACTGCCAACACGGCCTGGCGTCGTGGTGGTTGATCCTCGAAGCGCAGCGCGAGGAGGACCGCCGCGACGAGCACCGCGGCCGGTGCTGACTCCCCTCTGACCGAACAGACGTACGTTCTGGTTCGTGTTACGAATAGTTATCGAAAACCGCGACCGCCCATCGGTTTCGACGATCCGTAGGTCATTGTGCCTATTCTTGCGCGAAAGATACCGGTCGGTAATGGCCGGAAACCTGGAGGGTTTACTGCATGCGCGGAAGAATTCACATTGGGCGGAGTGTTGCGATCTTGATCGCGGTCGGGCTTCTCGCTGCTGCCTGCGGCGATGACGGCGAGTCCGGCAGCAGCGGTGGCGGTGTACCCGGTACGGGCGTCACGTGCGCGACAGCGCCGGCCCTCGGCTACTTCGGCCCCCTTACTGGCGACGCGGCCAACCTCGGCATCAATATCCAGCGCGGCGTCGAACTCGCACTCGAGCAGTGGAACAAGGCCAACGCCGGTTGCAAGGTCACGCTCAAGAACTACGACTCGCAGGGCGACCCACAAAAGGCGCCGGCACTCGCCGACCAAGCCATCGCCGACAAAGAAATCCTCGGCATCGTAGGCCCGGCTTTCTCCGGTGAGTCCAAAGCAGTGGACCCGAAGTTCGATCAAGCGGGCCTCCCGATCATCTCGGCGTCGGCCACCAACCCTGACCTGTCGAAGAACGGCTGGAAGATCTTCCACCGCATGCTGGCCACCGACGCCAAGCAGGGTCCCGATGTGGCGAACTACATCAAGGACACGATGAAGGCCAAGAGCGTGTTCGTGATCGACGATCAGAGCGAGTACGGCAAGGGCCTGGCCGATGCGGTACGGACCACGCTGGGCGCGCTGGCAACCGGCACCGACTCGATCGATCCCAAGGCGAGCGACTATTCGGCGGCCGTGACCAAGGTCAAGACCGCGAACCCCGACGTCGTGTTCTACGGCGGGTACTACAACGAAGCGGGCAAACTCGTGAAGCAACTTCGTGACGGCGGCGTCAAGTCGAAGTTCGTCTCGGGTGACGGCGCAGCCGATCTCGGCTTCATCAAGGCAGGCGGCCCGGCGAGCAAGGACGCGATCATCTCGTGCCCGTGCAACATCAACGGCAACGATGCCTTCCTGAAGGCCTACAAGGCCAAGTACAACGACGACCCGCGCACCTACGGTGCCGAGGCGTACGACGCGACCAACTCGTTCCTCGCCGCGTTCACGGCAGGCAAGCTCGACCGTGCATCGATCAACACCTTCCTCTCGACCTACACGGCCGAAGGTGCGTCACGCACGATCAAGTGGAGCGCCAATGGCGAAATCGGCGAGGGTCCGACGTTCATCTTCAAGTCGGACGGTAAGACACTGGTCAAGACCGGCGAAGTCGCCTAGCGCGGCCGAGCGCGACTCGCGAAAGGACAGCGGCGGCCGGGGGGCTCACGCTCCCGGCCGCTTCTCGTACCGATGACGAACCTCCTACTTTGGAAGGCGTTCTGGAACCTGACGGTCCAGGGGCTGGCCCTCGGGTCGATCTACGCGCTCATCGCGCTCGGTTACACGCTCGTCTACGGCGTACTGCGGCTCATCAACTTCGCCCACTCCGAAGTCTTCATGGTCGGCACGATGGGCGCGCTGTTCGGTTCCACCAAGCTTCTCGGCATCGACACCCTCCTCTCCGACGGTGAGTATCCGTACAAGACCGGCCTCGTGTTGGTCGGCGTTCTCGCCTTCACCGCCGCCGTCGCGATGGTGTTTGCCGGCGGAGCAGCCGTCGCCATCGAGCGCGTCGCGTACCGACCGATGCGCGGCAGCGGTGACATCATCAGCGCCACCGTGCTGGCCTTTCTGACCGGCTTCGTTCTTGCATTCTTCGTGAGCGAGAGTGCAACCGTCGACATCATCATCGGATTGATCCTCACCGGGCCTATCGCATACGGGTACCTCCGGTTGATGGGACGAGGGCGCACCGCCCCTCGGCTTGCGTTCCTCATCACGGCCATCGGCGCGTCGACGGCTATCGCCGAGGGCGTCGCGATCTGGGGGCCCGACGCGCGTGAGCAATACCAGACCCCACGAGTTCTGGAAAAGAAAGTCCTCTTCCATTTCTTCGACGCCGACATCCGCGTCGACTACGTCCTCGTCATCGTGACCGCCATCGCCATGATGGTTGGTTTGACGATCTTCGTGAACCGCACTCGCATCGGGCGCGGCGTGCGCGCGGTCGCGCAGGACGTCGAAACGGCTCGTCTCATGGGTGTCAACGTCGACAAAGTGATCATGATCACCTTCCTGCTCGGCGGCCTCATGGCGGGCGGGGCAGCGGTGATGTTCACCGTGATCTACGACCAGACGCGCTACAACATCGGCTTCTTGCTCGGCATCAAGTCGTTCACCGCCGCCGTGCTCGGTGGCATCGGCAACCTCAAGGGCGCGCTTCTCGGCGGCCTGCTGTTGGGTCTGGTCGAGAACTACAGCTCGGCGATCTTCGGCAGCCAATGGAAGGACGTCGTCGCCTTCGTCGTGCTCCTCGTCGTGTTGATGTTCCGACCTACCGGGCTGCTCGGCGAATCACTCGGGAGGGCGCGCGCATGACCTTCCCGCCGTTCGTCCTCCGCTTCCGTCAGGTCGTCAACGATCGCCGCCGCGCATGGGGCGCCAAATGGCGTCAGCTGCCGCGCCGCGTCCGCATCGCCGTCATGGTCCTACTGGTGGGGTACCTCTACCTCTTGCCCGTCGCACCGCTACCCTTTTTGCGCACGCCCGAGGTCGGCTTCTCGGGTGTGCTCGCCGACCAGGTCGTCATCTACGTGCTCGCCGCGCTCGGTCTCAACGTCGTCGTCGGCATGGCCGGTCTTCTCGACCTTGGCTACGTCGGCTTTTACGCCGTGGGTGCGTACACGACCGCGGTGTTGAGCTCGGGTCACGCCAACTGGCCCTGGTTGGCCACGCTGCCCGTCGCGATCGCCGCGTCGATGTTGGCCGGCATTGTCCTCGGAACGCCCACGCTGCGCCTTCGCGGTGACTATCTCGCCATCGTCACCCTCGGATTCGGCGAGATCATCCGCATCTCGGCCAACAACTCGAATTATCTCGGAGGACCACGCGGCATCACCTCGATCCCGCACCCGCCGAGCATCCACATACCGGTGGTCGATTGGCATCTCGACTTCGGCGTGCTCGACGCCAAGCCCTACTACTGGCTGGGCTTGACGATCATCATCATCGTCGTGTTCCTCCTCCACCGGCTCGAGCACAGTCGCGTCGGACGCGCGTGGACTGCGATCCGCGAAGACGAAGACGCGGCGGAGCTGATGGGCGTGCCCACCTTCAAGTTCAAGCTATGGGCCTTCGCCATAGGCGCGGCGATCGGTGGTCTGGCGGGCTCGCTCTACGCGAGCAAGATCGGCTTCATCAACCCGGACAACTTCCCGTTCCTTCTCTCGATCCTGTTCCTGTCGGCAGTGGTGCTCGGCGGCAGCGGCAGCAAGGCGGGTGCGATCGTCGGCGCAGTGCTGATCTCGTATGGCCCCGAGCGCATCCGCAACTTCGCCGACCGGCGGTACTTCGTGTTCGGGGTCGTGCTCGTCATCGTCATGGTGTTCCGCCCGCAGGGGTTGCTGCCGAGCCGGCGGCGGGCCGCGGAACTCGCGCACGCGGGTAGCGAAGGCACCGGGTTGCTGGGCGAACCTTCGCCTGTTACTGCGGAGCTCGGCGATGGCTGAGCCACTCCTCGCGCTCGAACGCGTAACGATGCAATTCGGTGGTATCACCGCGCTCGACAACGTGTCGCTGCACGTCGACGCGGGCGAGATCATGGGTCTCATCGGCCCGAACGGCGCGGGTAAGACGACTGTCTTCAATGTCGTTACTGGCGTCTATCACCCAACATCGGGCGATGTGCGCTTCAACGGCGAATCGATCGCGGGAGAAAAGCGCTACCGCATCACGCGCAAGGGGATCGCCCGCACGTTCCAGAACATCCGCCTCTTCCCCGAGATGACTGCGCTCGAGAACGTGATGGTGGGCGTCGACGCGCACGCTCGCACTTCGGTGCCGGGTGCGCTGGCCCGCCTGCCCGGCACACGGGCCGAAGAACGCGCCGCTCAGGACACGGCGATGCAACTGCTCGAGTTCATGGGCATCGCGGAACAGGCCAACAACGCCGCGCGCAATCTTCCCTACGGGTACCAGCGCCGACTCGAGATCGCCCGTGCCATGGCGACGCAGCCGAAGGTCCTCCTGCTCGACGAACCGGCCGCCGGTTTCAATCCCGCCGAGAAGCGCGAACTCGGTCAGTTGATCCGCACGATTCGCGATCGCGGGTTCACGGTGTTGCTCATCGAACACGACATGAGCGTTGTGATGAGTGTCTGCGACCGTATCAACGTGCTCGATTTCGGCAAGCACATCGCCGACGGAAAGCCGGCCCAGATCCGCAATGATCCCAAGGTCATCCAAGCGTATTTGGGGGTGCCGGCCGATGCTGCTCGAGGTACGTGATCTGCACGTCCACTATGGGCGCATCGAGGCGATCAAAGGCATCAGCTTCGAGGTCGCCGAAGGTGAGATCGTCACGCTGATCGGCGCGAACGGCGCGGGCAAGACGACGACCCTCAAGACGGTGTCGGGCGTACGTCCCGTCACGTCGGGCGCGGTGATCTTCGACGGCAACGACATCACCGCGATGCCGCCGCACCAGCGTGTCGAGCTCGGCCTGTGCCAGGCCCCCGAAGGACGCGGCATCTTCCCCGGCATGACCGTGGTCGAGAATCTCGACATGGGTGCGTACACACGACGTGATCGTAAGACTGCGGCGTACCGCGACGATCTCGAGCGCGTATTCGACTTGTTCCCACGCCTGCGTGAGCGGCGCACGCAGACGGGCGGCACGATGTCGGGCGGCGAGCAACAGATGCTCGCAATCGCACGCGCACTCATGGCTCGACCACGCGTGCTCTTGCTCGACGAGCCGTCGATGGGTCTCGCACCGATGATCGTGCAGCAGATCTTCGAGATCATCACCGAGATCAACCAGCAGGGAACCACGGTGCTCCTCGTCGAGCAGAACGCGCAGCAGGCGCTGCAACGCGCGCACCGCGCGTACGTGCTCGAAACCGGACACATCGTGCGCACCGACGAGGCCAAGGTGCTGCTCGGTGACGAGTCGGTACGCGCGGCGTACCTCGGCGTAGACACCGCGTAGCACCGCGACCGCTCGCGGCGCGATGCCGGTCGCGACGTTCTTTGTGTAAGTGGCCACCTCTCCGGTGGCCAACTGCTACGAACAAGAAACTGCTTCCGTGCGGCGAAGCCGCTAATCCGTTGCGGCGGAGCCGCACAAGTAGACGCCACGTAAATCGCAGAGGCAACCACTCAGCGAGCACCAACAAGTTCTGCCGTGATCGATCGATCTCGAACGGATCGCGTTGCGAATGCACGCCGAAGCCGTCGCCTTCCATGAAGATCAGCAGCTCGGGATATGCCGCATCGAGGCGGAAGCGTTGCCCTGCCACCACGACTTCGAACTGACGCACCGGCGCGGGCAGGCCACCGTCGCGCAGAATCTTGAAGAGCAGCGTTTCGAGGTCACTCTCGGCGGGCGCCAGTGTCGGGTCACGGTCGACGAGTAGCGAACGCATCGCGGCGATGCCTGGGCGACCCTTCCCCGCGAGTTCGAAGAATCGGCGCAGCAAGCGATCGAATGTGGTGACCCTCGCCAGCAGTGCTCGTTCGAGCGCGGTCTCGAGCGTGTCTGAACGAACGACCGAACCAAGGTCGATGAGTGTCCTTGTCGCATTGGTCGTCGGCATGCCGCTGACGCTCGTCGTATCGCGGCTCAACAGGTCGGCCGATCGGTGGATGATGAAGGGAACGCGAGTGTTGCCTGTCGGACCAATGCTGATTTCCGGGCGCGACGGCGACGAATCCATCAGCCGGAGCAGGTGCGCCGCGCTGCAACGCCACTAGACGGCCACCGCGAATGCACCCGTCGACTTGACGGTCGCTGAATCCGATGGCCAACGGAACTCAACTCGCCGACCTCGGCCGCCTCACTGCGAACTTTGTGCATCTGGCCACCTCTCTCCGGTGGCTAACTGCTACGAGAACGATCGTATTGCCGTCGCAGCCGACGGGTCGCGCGCTACGCCGCCGCGGTTGGTGTCCAGCCGAAGTAGCGGCGCAACGCACGGTTCCATTTGTTGGCGGGCAGGCGCGGGTTCAGCGCGGCCAAGCCGACACCGAACTTGCTGATGGGCACGGGTCGCTCACCAGCGGCCCACAACAGGCGATCGGCGACGGTGGGCGCACCCGTCGACTTGGTCTCGACCAACAGGTATCCGTCGAGCGTCACGACCGCGCCGTTGGGAGCGACCCATTCGAGATCGGCATCGCAAGTGACGCGGCTGCCGGCACGGCGATCGACGAGCGTGGCGCGCCGGTAGCAGGTGGTCAACACCGGGGCCAGAGTCTGATCGTGGTCGAGCATCGGGACGCGTGCGCCGATGAATCTCAGCGCGTCGTCGTTGAGTTGCGCGCGCGATTCGAAGGGGTAGTCGGACCGCTCCTTCGTTGTCTCACCGCGACCGCCGGCGGTCTTCACTTCGAGCGCGCACTGCGCAGAATCGAGGTAGGCGCGGGTCCGCACCTTGAATCGGCGGCGCCGATCGCGCACGGTGTCGAAATACGAGGCGAGATCCTCGGTATCGAAGTAGACGGATTCGTAGCGAAAGCAGCGACCACCGTCGATCTCCAAGATCTCCATCTGGTCGTGCAGATCGACCGTCAGCTGATGAAACGCCCGCGGGGAGAGGATGTACTTGCGATCGAACCGGGTCTGGAGCTCTGCGATCGCCAGTGTGTCGTCGAGCGATGCGGGAGCGAGTCGAGAGGCCACCGTGTGCAAGGCGTGAAGCGCCAGGGTCATCGCGACGTGCCTTTCCCCTCCGCGACATCGAGTTCCAGCTGCGGCTCGAACGAGGACAGGTGGGCCCGAGGGGTGTCAGGATCGAGGAGTCGGTAACGCACGTCGACAGTCGTCGTATCGCGCACCAGGTCGAGCCGCATGACGACCACGTGGCGCACGTCGGCGCAAAGCAGACGCTCGAGCCGGCGGATCAGTTCGGCTTCGTTGGTGTACGCCGCGTCGAGGGTGACGATCTGTTGGCGATACTGCGAGAGCACCCGTGGATGGTCCGCGACGAACATGACCGCGACCATCGTGGCCATGAGTACTGGGGCGAGCCAGGTCGGGTCGAGATCGACACCGGCGAGCAGACCCATTGCCAATGCGACGAAGTAGTACGCAACCTCTTCTTGCGTGATCTCCGAAGAACGCAAGCGGATGATCGACAACACGCCGAAGAGGCCCAGGCCGAGGCCCGCTCCCACCGCGGTCGACGACAAGGCCGTGGCGACGACCATGACACCGACGTTGAGGGCAACATAGGCCAGCAACATGTCACGGCGACGGTGCCTTCGGAAGTAGATGCCGTAGCTCAGCACTGCAATTGCGGCGAGATCGGCAGCGACAATGAGCGCGTTCGTCATGTGGTTCTCCTCCGGGGTGGGCGGTTACATGTTGGGTGGCCAAGGTAAGAACCTCATATGAACGTGACGTGAACTGTGTGAAATCCGCGGCGTCGCGTCGCGCCGCCGTTGGGCCTCGCCCCGGCGCCGTTTCTCACTTGGTTCTCAACTGCTTCATCACGAACCCTTAGGTCGGGTGGCTTCAATGATCCCGACCGGAGGTTTCCCCACATGTCCCCCACACTCGTCGCCGCTGCCCGCCGTAAGGGACTTCGCGCCAAATGGGCGGGCGCCGCAGTGGCCGTCTCACTACTCGCCGCTTGTTCAGGCAGCGCGAGCGAATCGGCGGGAAGTGATCCATCGGCGGCAGAGTCGTCGTCTGGTTCCACCGCCGCGAATACGAGTTCGTCGAGCGAACGATCCGACGACGGCGGTGAGCTGTTCGACAGTTCGGTGGTGCACGACATCGAGGTCAAATTCGATCAAGCCGAGTACGACGCGATGATCGCGGCGTTTCGCTCGTCGGGTAGCAAGGAGTGGATCACCGCCACGATCACCATCGACGGCGTGACCCTGAAAAACGTCGGACTCCGACTCAAGGGCAACTCGTCGCTGATGGGTTTGCGCACGAACAACGGTGGCCGTGCGGGCGGGCCGGGCGGCACCGTCTCTGCCGAGAGCCCCAACACGTTGCCGTGGCTGGTGCGTTTGGACAAGAACGTCGACGGTCAGAGCTACGAGGGCTACACCGAGTTCGTCATCCGGTCGAACAACACCACGACCTCCCTCAACGAAGCCGTCGCGCTCGAGTTGATCGGGCTCACCGGCCAGGCGACGCAAAAGGCGTTCTCGACGCGCTTCAGCGTCAACGGTGGCGCCGAAGTGCTGCGGCTCGCGATCGAAAATCCCGCCGACGAGTGGGACGACGACAACTTCGCCAACGACGGAGTGCTCTACAAGGCGGAGAGCGGTGGCGACTACAGCTACCGCGGTGACGACCCCGCGGCGTATGACGAGATCTTCGATCAGGAGACCGACACCGACGAGGAGAACTTCAAGCCGCTCACCGAGTTCTTGAAGTTCATCAACACAGCGGACGACGCAACCTTTGCCGCACAGCTTGCCCAGCACCTCGACGTTGCGGCCTTCGCCAAGTACCTTGCCGGTCAGGAACTGGTGGCGAACCAAGACGACATCGACGGACCCGGCAACAACTCGTACTTGCGCTACGACGACAAGACCGGCCTGATGACGATCGTGTCGTGGGATCTCAACTTGTCCTTCGGCAGCCTGGGGGGCGGTGGTGGCGCAGCGCGCCCCGCAACGGGCGCTACTCCTGGCGTCGCTCCCGGCGCGGCCCCCGGGGCCAACGCCCAGCCGGGGCTCGGCGCGCAGACCGCGCCACGGACCGGTGGGGCCGGCGGGTTCAACGGACGCAGCAACATCTTGGTGCAGCGATTCTTGGCCAACAGCACCTTCTCGGCTCTCTACACGAAGACGTTGGCCGAGATGCGCACGCAGCTCTACGGCGGCGGCGCCGCAGCCGAGATCGTCAGCCGCTGGACCAACGTGCTCCAGTCGCAGGCGAGCGATCTGGTGAGCGCGACGACGCTCGCACAAGAGGCGGCCAATGTGTCTCGCTACTTCACAGCGTAGGCACCGCTGGCCCGGGCCGACTCCCCAGCTCGCGGTGCACTCGGGGCTACTAGTGTCACCGCGGGGAAGTACGACGACGGGGGTCTCGCATGGCTGGTTCCGGTTCGATTCTGGGTAACGCGGTGTTGCGTCTCGAAGACCCGACGCTGCTCACGGGTGAGGGTAAGTACGTCGACGACATCGTCGAGCCGGGCATGTTGCATGTCAGTTTCGTCCGTTCGACGGTTGCCCACGGCAATCTCGTGTCGGTCGACGTGGCTGCGGCGGCGACGATGCCGGGCGTTGTCGGGGTGTACCACGCGGGTGGTGACGACCTCGGCATGCCCTCGTTCCAAGGGTTCGCGATGATGCCGGCGGCACTCAACCGCCCGATCTTCGCGACCGAGAGAGTGCGCTTCGTGGGCGACATCGTGGCGGCCATTGTCGCCGAGACCAAGACGCAAGCGGGCGACGCCGCCGATGCCGTGATCGTCGAGTATCAATCGCTGCCCGTGGTCAACACGGCCATGGCCGGTCTCGATTCTGACGCACCCCTGTTGTTTCCCGAGCATGGATCCAACGTTTGCTTCGGCACCGAATTCGGGCAGGACGCTGATCCGCTCGAAGGTGCTGACGCAGTCGCCGAGGTCACGATGGTGAGCCAGCGACTCGCCGGCGTACCGATGGAGAACAATGGCATCGTCGCCGTACCAACGGACGGCGGGCTCACGTTGTGGGTCTCGCACCAAGCGCCGCATTCCATTCACGGGTCCTACGCGCCGATGCTCGGTCTCGAGCCGGCCAACTTGCGTGTCGTGTGCCCGTGGGTCGGCGGCGGGTTCGGTCCGAAGGCCGCGGGCTATGTCGAACACCTCGTCGCCGCCAAGATCGCGCTCACACTGAATCGTCCGGTCAAGTGGGCCGAGACGCGCTCCGAGGACATGGTGTCGCTCCTGCACGGCCGCGACTTCGTGATGACCGCCAAGCTCGGGGTGACGAAGGCAGGCAAGATCGTCGGTCTCGATGCCAATGTCGTGGCTGCCGCAGGCGCGTACCCCGCAATCGGTGCGATCTTGCCGATGCTCACGCAGATGATGTCGGTCGGCGTCTACGAAGTGCCCAAGGTGCGCTTCAAGACCGCCAGCGTCATGACCAACAACACCACTACCGGCGCGTATCGCGGCGCGGGCCGCCCCGAAGCAACGCAACTCATCGAGCGAGTGCTCGACGTTGCCGCTGACAAGATCGGCATGGATCCCGCCGAGATCCGGCGCATCAATTTCATCCAGCCGGGCACGTTCCCGATGACGACGCCCACCGGCGCCAACTACGACTCCGGCGAATACGAGAAGTCGCTCGACGCTGTCTTGGTGGCGTCCGGCTACACCGCGCTGAGAGCCGAGCAGGCGAAGCGGCGCACCGACGGTGCCGTCAAGCAGCTCGGCATCGGTTTGTCGACCTATGTCGAAGTCACCGCGCCTGTCGGTCTCCACATCGAGTTCGGTGCGGTCGAGGTGCACGACGACGGAAGTGCCAGCGTGGTCGCGGGCACGAGCGTGCACGGACAGGGCCACCACACCGCGTTCGCGATGTTGGCGAGCGATGTACTCGGCATTCCGATGGACAAGATCAAGCTCGTCAACTCCGACACCGACGCTGTGCCGCGCGGCAACGGCACTCTCGGGTCACGCTCGCTGCAGACGGCCGGTAGCGCAGTGCACTTGGCGTCGCTCGAAGTGCTCGACCGGTCCAAGAAGATTGCGGCGCACCTGCTCGAAGCGACCGCCGATGACATGGTTGCCGGCGGCGGTGGGTTGCACGTCGCCGGCGTTCCTTCGAAGGCCGTTTCGTGGGTCGATCTGGCGGCGGCGTCGAAAGATGCCGCCAAGCTGCCCGTCGGTGTCGAGCCGGGCATCCTGCGTCACGAACTCGACTTCGACGGCACCGGTTCGACGTTCCCGTTCGGCGCCCACGTGTCGGTGGTCGAGGTCGACACCGAGACCGGCGCGGTGCAGATGCTGCGCCATGTCGCGGTCGATGACTGTGGTCGCATACTCAACCCGATGCTCGTCGCCGGCCAACAACACGGCGGCATCGCGCAGGGAGCGGCACAGGCGCTGTTCGAGTGGTTCCAGTACGACGCCGACGGCAACCCGGTGACCTCCAACCTCACCGACTACGGCATCCCGGCGGCGTCCGAGTTGTGCAGCTTCGAGACGTCGAACACGCAGACCGACAGCCCCCGCAATCCGTTGGGTGCAAAAGGCATCGGCGAGTCGGGAACGATCGGTTCGACGCCGGCGATCCACAACGCGGTCGTCGATGCGGTGTCCTACCTCGGCGTGACCCATATCGAGATGCCGTGCACTGCCGAATGCGTGTGGTCGGCGATTCAAGCCGCCCGTTCGAACTGAGCGCGGGCTTCAGCCTCGACAATCAACCGCTATTTCGAGGGCAGCGCATATCTCGCGCATCCGAATGTCGCTCAGTGTGCCGAGTCGTTGCGTCAGCACCGCGACCGACACACTCTCGACCGAGTCCAGGTTGACGACACAGGACTGGCCAACAGGATCGTCGCCTGGTTCGAGCGGCACCTCGCTCGGCAAATCACGGATGGTTGTGGTGCAGGGCGCGACCAGAGCCCGCCGAAGCCTCGGTATCGCTGCATCGCGTAACAGCACAACGACGGGCCGTCGGCCCACTTCGGGAGGTTCGCACCACCAGAGCTCGCCGCGTCGTGGGAACGCGGTCATGTTCGGGCGGCTGCTTCTCTGAAGGTTGCCAGGTCGCCCCACGCGTCGGGTTGGTTCAACGGTTGCGTGTCATACGCGGCGTATGCCGCGTCGATCTCATATGCCCGATGACGGTCCAGCAATGCGGCCAGCGCGGCGTCGAGAACTGCGGCATCGGTCGAGCCGACCTTCAGATGTCGGGCACGGGAGAGCAAGTCCTCGTCCACGGTGGTGCTCACTCTGATTCGCGGCATGCCATCATTATGCCACTACTATGCTATTTCTCCTCGCAGCCGGCTAGACCATGGCTTCGCACGCTCGCCGCAGTTGTTCGCTAGGCCCAAAGGTCGGCGATTCTTCGAGCATGCGATCGACGACCGCATCGAGTTCGGCGGCGCCGATACCGACGTCGCCCAGTCGCGTCGGGACTGCTAACGCCGCCAACAGATCGGCCAACCCTGCACCGAGTGCTGCACCCTCGCCGTCGTGCACCGGCCAGCCCAGGGCGGTGGCGATCTCGGCTTGGCGCGTCATCGTCGCCTTCGCGTGATAGCGCAGCGCATGCGGTAGTGCGATGCACGAGCCGGCACCGTGCGACAGCTCGAAGACGGCACCCAGCGCGTGCCGTGCCGCGGTCGAGAACCACCCGCCGACGCGCGCCGGTGTGAGTCGCGGCAACGCCATCTTGGTCATCCACGTGGCGACGAGCTCGTTTTGTCGCCGCGTGGCGATTGCGGTTGGGCTGGTGATGAGAAGTGACTCCGTCAGCTTCCGTGTCGCGTTGACGAGTATCGGGTCAGAGAAGGGCTCACCGTCGCTACGGCAGAACGCGGCAATCGTGTCGTCGAGCGCTTTGATCGCCGTCTCGTTCCACGTGTCGGTCGGAGTATGCGCCGCGATCTCGCCGTCGAGGAACACCGTGCGGTCGACGCAGTTGCTGTCGCCGTACGGCACCTTGCGGGCGGTGTCGCGGTGTCGGGCACCCCAGAACGGCAAGAACTCGGCAAATGACAGCGTGGTCGTCACCATGACGACACCAATGGTGCGGCGCGCCGTGCCCTTCGACGGCTCGGACAACCGGCCGAAGGTGAGCGGCGCGAGATCGGCCACGGTGGCCGCGTCGGTGCCGAGCAGGACGGCGATGCCCTTCGCACAATCGACGGCGCTGCTGCCGCCAACGACGATGAGGCCGTCGACGTCGTGCTCCCGTGCCAATGCGGCACCGGCATCGACGGTCTCCACCGGTGTGTGTGGTCGAGATCCGTCGAAGAGTACGGCCGGGCGGTCGAGTGCAGCGCGAACGAGGCCGAGCGAGGCCGACTGCGCGAGGTTCGCGCCGCACACGATCATCGGTCGGCGAATCTGCTGAACGTCGACCTCCGAGGCCAACTGTTCGCGCACTGCGCCGAGGCCGCAGACCACCGCGCGCAACCCCCGTTCGACGCGAAAGGTGCTCACGATGGTCGATCGCTCGGTCACCGCGCGAGGGTATCCCGATTGAAATTGGTGGTCACGGTGCTCGGAATCGGGTCATCATCGAGCAATGGACACCGGCAACGCGCTGACGATCGCCGCGGTGGCCTTCGGAGCCACGACGCACGCCGTCACCGGGCTCGGGTTCTCGATCGTCTGCGTGCCCGCGTTGACGGTCGTGTACGGGGGCCGCGACGGCGTGCGCCTTTCCAACCTTCTGGCGTTGGGCGTCAACGTGCTCGTGCTGGGGCGCGAGGGACGTCACGCCGACTTCCGCCGGGCGTTTTCCTTGCTGGTACCCGCCGCGATCGCGGCACCGTTGACGGGGGTCGCGATTCGATATGCCGACGCCGACCTGCTGTCGATCATCTCAGGTGTGGTCGTGCTCGCTACGGTCGTGGCGCTCGCGGTTGGCGCTCGTGCACCGGGCTTCGCGGGTCCATTGGGCGCGATCGTTGCCGGTTCGGCCAGCGGCGCGATGAACGTCGTCGCCGGCATCGGTGGGCCCACAGTGGCCGGCTACGCGAACAACGCGCAGTGGCCGCCCGATCGGTTGCGGCCGACTCTGGCGACGTACTTCCTAGGGCTCAACGCGATCTCGGTGGCGGTGCGGGGCGCGCCCGATATCTCGTCCGGTCTGCTCATCGGGTGCGCCGCGGCGCTCGTCGTCGGCTATGCCGCGGGGGTCGTGTTGCGGGGCCGCATCGACGCGCGCCACCTTCAACTCGGCACGTTGCTCCTTGCCGGCTGCGGCGCGATCGCGGCCATCGTCAAAGGCTTCACTTGAGCCGGCCGGTCACGGTTGCCGGTTGTCGCTAAGGTCGTGAAGCGATGAGCAGTAAGAGCGCTGACGAGTCACGCGAGGGGGTGTCGTTCACCAACCTCGACCAGGTCCTCTTCGACGGCGCCGGCGCGACGAAGCGTGATCTGTTGGAGTATCTCGACGGGGTGCGCGACCGCATCATCCCTGAGTTGCAGGACCGGCCGTTGTCGGTGATCCGTGTGCATTCCGGTCAAGCGCCGTTCATGCAGAAGAACGTGCCGAAGTACACGCCATCGTGGGTGCGAACGGTGCCGTACTGGGCCGAGGCATCCAAGCGTGAGGTGAACTACGCGCTGTGCAACGACCGTCGCACACTGTTGTGGTTCGCCAACCAGCGCGCCGTCGAGTATCACCCGACGCTCGTACGAGTCGATCGTCCTGACCACATGACGCACCTCGTGCTCGACCTCGACCCGCCGGACAACGACGCGTTTGCGATGGCAGTGCGGGCCGCCCATCTCGTCCGCCAAGCGCTACTCGACCTGGGTCTCGAGGGCGCGGTGAAAACGAGTGGGGCCAAGGGCGTGCACGTGTTCGTGCCGATCGACGACCACGCGGCGATGGAGGATGCTGCCGCGGCCACGCGCGCAATAGCGGCGCGCGCCGAACGACTCGATCCCGCGCTCGCGACAACTGCGTTCATGAAAGAGGACCGCGGCGGCAAGGTGTTCGTCGACTCGACGCGTGTCGGCGGAGCCACGGTCATCGCCGCATACAGCCCGCGCGCGCGACCAGGGGTGCCCGTGTCGTTTCCGGTCGGATGGGACGCCATCGATGACGTTGCGCCGGCCGACTTCACCGTGCACACCGCGCTCGGCCTCCTCGGTGATCGCGACCCGTGGGCGGCACAGATGCCGGCCCCGCAGCGTCTGAGCGCGGAGCTCATCGCCGAAGGCCACGCGATTCCTGTCGCCCGCGTGCAGGCCATGCACGAAGGCAAACGCCGCGCTCGCGCCCGTCGCGATCCGGGCTGACCTTCGGGCGCGCTGCGGCGGCTACGTTGACCGACTGTCGAGGGAGGGCGCGCAATGGACGACAACGATCCCGGGGTGGCACAAGACGCCTGGCGTGAGCTGCTCGACGTACTGCGAGAGGGCGACCGGTCGTTCATCGACGGCGGGCGTGGTTGCTTCGACGAGCGTGAGATCGGCTACGGATACCGCAACTTGATGCACGTCCTCACCTTCGCGACCGGGATGTATCTGAACGCGGATCCCGAGTGGCCGATGTTCGCCAGTTCGTGGAAGGACCCGCCGGGCGAAAAGACACTGGGCGAGCATCCTGACGTGCATTACCAGTGGGCTTCGGTCCGCGGCGCTCGCCGCTACCGCATCACCGGACGCCGTGGTGACGAGGCGTACCTGTCGTTCACGTTGCATCGAGGTACGCGCGGTTCCGGGCAAGAACAGTTCTTCGACAGTCACATCAATCAACACGACCTGAAGACCGATGCCGATGGTGGGTTCGAGATCGTCGTGTCGCCCGAACCCGAAGGCGACAACTGGTTGCGGGCGAGCGCGGACGCCAACGAGATCTACGCCCGTGCCTACCACCTCGATCCGCGGCACGATCGGCGTGCGACCTACAGCATCGAGCCGTTGGATCCGCCCTTGCCATCCGGCCTCGATCGCGAGTCCGTCGCGCAGCGATTGCGCGAGATTACGCGCATCGTCCGCGACATGACCCGAGCTATTCCACAACCGCTGGACAACCCGAATACGGTCGGCGACCTGTGGCAGACCGACGCGACGGGACCGAGTCGTATGTGGTCCGCGCTCGACAACGTCTACGCCCGCGGGGTCTTCGCGCTGCAGCCGAACGAGGCGCTCGTCGTCGAGGGTGTCGTCGTGCCGTGCGACTACTGGGGGATTCAGCCGTGGTCACCGTTTCTCGGATCGGGCGACTATCGCCGACATCGAGTCACGATCAACAACGCGCAAGCTCGGCTCGGCGCCAACGGCGAGTTCCGCGTCGCGCTCGCGATGGAGGATCCGAAGGTGCCGGGTCTCGACTGGATCAGTACCTCCGGCGGACACCAGGGCACGTTCTTCATCCGATGGATGTGCCCGACCTCGCCACCGCCGGCACCCACGTGTCGGCTGGTGCGGTTCGACGAGTTGCGATCCTGACGCGGCTGCCGAGCGATCGGGGACACCAGTTGCGCGACCTCAGCTGTCGGGCGGCGTTCCCGGGCCGCCGGCGTTGGGCGATTCGAAGCCCGACCGCAACGGCACGTTGGGCAAGAACAAGAACACGACGAAGCCGACGAGAATCGTCGGTATCGCCCATCGCACGGCTGTGGTGATCGAGTCGGAGAACGCGCGGATGACTTGCGATCGAATGGGCTCGTCGAGCGCGCGGATCACCTTCGGTCTGCCCTGTAGGGCATCGACGTCGGGTACCGCCGCCAGCGCATCGGGGCCGACGTATCGGGGGATGAGAGTCTCGACTCGATTCGAGTAGATCGCGCCGAGCGCGGCCGATCCCATGACGCCGCCGAGACTGCGTAGGAACGACAGGCCCGCGGTGGCGACACCGAGGTCTTTGTAGGCAACTGCGTTCTGCACGACCAGAACCATCGACGGCCCGAGCTGGCCCATGCCCAATCCGCCGATGGCGAGACGAAACGCAACATCGAATCGACTCGCGCCGGTACCCATGGTCGACAACAGGTATGCACTGAGCGCAAGGAGGGCGGCGCCCATCAGCGGGTACGGCCGATAGTTGCCAAAGCGCTGGATGAGCCGACCGGAAACGATCGATGCAATCGTGATGCACACTGCGTTCGGAACGGTGAGTAGCCCTGACGTGGTCGAGCTCGCGCCTCGCACGACTTGAAGGAACAGCGGCACGTACGCGTTGACCGCATACATACCGATACCGATGATGAAGCCGCCGATGCACGCAGGCCGCACGACCTTGTCCGTGAACAACCACAACGGCATGATCGGTTCGGCGACGCGTCGTTCGATGAGTACGAACACGACCGTGAACGCGAACGATATGAGGATCAAGCCCTCGGTCGTTGGGGATGTCCAACCGTAGCGATGGCCCGAGTACAGCAGCGCGACGATGAGTGGAGCAACCGCCGCCGAGAGCGCCAGCGCGCCCAGGAAGTCGATGGAGCGGCGGGTCGGTACTCGAGTGATGTGCAGCAGTTTCTGCACGGCGAACATCGACAGTGCGCCGATGGGCAGGTTCACGAAGAAGATCAAGCGCCAGCTGAAATGATCGACGATGAGTCCGCCGAACAGCGGACCAGTGGCTACCGCCACGGCGAATGTCGCGGCGATGTAGCCCTGATAGCGAGCACGCTCGGTCGGCGGCAACAGATCGCCGACGATCGCCATCGGCAACGAGAGCAATCCGCCGGCACCGACGCCCTGTAACGCACGATAGGCGACGAGTTGCGCCAGTGATTGTGATGTCGCGGCAAGTAGCGATGCGAGGACGAACAGACCGATCGAGGCTTGATACGTGCGCCGTCGCCCGAAGATGTCGCTCAGTTTGCCGATGATCGGAGTCGAGATCGTCTGGGTCATGAGATACCCGACGACGATCCATGGAGCTTGGCTCAGACTGCCGAGATCGCCGACGATCGTCGGTAGCGCAGTGTTGACGATCGTGCCGTCGACCGCCGCCAGGTACATCCCCGACACGACCGCGATCATCACGAGGTGGATGCGCTCCGGTATTTCGTCGGACACGGCCTCGGGCGTGGTGAGCATCGGGGCGAACCCTACGGGCGATCCGACGAGCGTGCCGTGATGAACCGGCCCTACAAACTTAGGTATTGACCTAAGTAATGACTCTCGGTATGGTGACGTGTGTGACCACGACAGTTGATGCGGTGTTTCGCGCGTTGTCCGACTCGACTCGTCGAGACGTCATCGCTCGTTTGACGAAGAGTCCGGCATCGGTGAGCGAGTTGGCGGCGCCATTCGACATGGCGTTGCCCTCGTTCGTCCAACATCTGCGGGTGTTGGAATCGAGCGGGGTGGTGCGCTCTACGAAAGCCGGCCGAGTGCGGACCTATCAACTCGTACCGAAACGACTGCAGATGGCCGAGCATTGGATGGCTACGCAACGCGACGTTTGGGAGCGGCGTATGGATCGGTTCGAACGCTATGCGAACACCATGGAGAACGATCAGTGACTGTCGTACCGCGACCACCACTCGACCCGAAACTCGATCTGATGGTCGAGCGCGTGGTCCGTGTCTCTCCCGAGCGGGCGTGGGCGGCCTGGACCGAGCCCGAGCATCTCCGCCGTTGGTATGCACCCGCGCCGGGCGTGATCTCCGAATGCGAGATCGACTTGCGTCCCGGGGGAGTGTTTCGTTTCGTGCCCCACCAACCCGACGGCACCGAGAACCCCTTCACGTGTTGCTATCTCGAGGTGGTGCCGTATCGCCGGTTGGTGTGGACCGATGCGTTGCTTCCCGGTTACCGACCGGCCGCGAACGGTTTCTTCACCGGTGTGATGACGCTCGAACCGCAAGGTGACGGGACCCTGTGCACAGCAGCCGCGCTGCATCGCAATGAAGCTGACTGCAACCATCACGCAGAGATGGGCTTCTACGACGGATGGGGCACGGTCCTCGATCAACTCTGCACCTACGCACCAACCGTGTAGCCCGAGATACTTCAGGAGAGTTCATCATGCGTAACGTCGTCCTCTTGCTATTCCTGTCGCTCGACGGTGTCGCCGACGAGCCCAGCGATTGGTTCTTCGACGATGGGCCCGAGTTGTTCGCGCTCATCGGGCGCGTGCTCGAGAACCAGACCGATGTGCTGTTGGGTCGAGGCACGTACGACTATTGGGTCGACTATTGGCCCACGTCCGATGTCGAACCATTCGCGTCGTTCATCAACCGTACGCGAAAGCACGTTGCGACTTCGAGCGACCTGACGGGCGACTGGAACAACAGCGTGCGCATGACGCTGCCGGTCACCGACTACGTACGCGACCTCAAACAACAGTCGGGCGGCGACATCGGCATCCACGGCAGCATCGCGCTGGCGCGGTCCTTGATCGCGGCGAGACTCGTCGATGTATTGCGGCTCGTGATGCCACCCACGATCGCGGGGCACGGCAAGCGCCTCTTCGCCGCTGACGCCGAGACGGACCTGCAACAGTTCGACCTCGTCGACGTCGAGAGATCGCCAAAGGGCACCCTCTTTCTCCACTACCGAGCAAGAACCGAGGAGTGATTCAGGGAACGCCCGACGCCGCGTGTCCCCGGACCTTCCTCTCTGAAACGGAGAGGGAATGTCGAGGGAAGGCGTCATTCGTACGGTGCGCTCTGCTCGTCAAGTCGACGAAGCAGTCGCACGATTCGGAGAATCCAATGACGACATCGCTGACTACCCGTTCAAACGACGCGCCGGCGTATTACCTCACTCGGCCCGCTGCGGCTTGGAAGACCGCGTTGCGGCGCCCTCGCCCGAGGCCAACGTCACCGCCATCGGCGAACGATTCTCGCGCTGCACTCTGAGAAGGAGCGCCCTCGGCGGCCAATGACCCGGTGTGCGAGAATTTGCCATCGCCCGCCCATGACGGACTGGCGAAACGACGGGGGATGGTGGTTGCGCTATGTACCTTTTTCAACGCATGGTGACGCTTCGGGGTGGAGTTCGAAAGCCGATGGGGTGGGCCATCGAGGTGAACAAACTCGTCAACGAACTCGGTGGCGTCGAGATCGGTCTGTGGTCGGCGTCGTTCGGTTTCCCGCTCGGCACCGTGATATGGAGCGCCCGAGTCGAGTCACGAGCGGCGCTGGCCGAGGTGACCGCCAAGCTCATGCCCAGTGATGAATACCACTCCTTGGTCAAGAAGGGGCAGAAGTACATCGACGCGCCGGGCCAGGACTCGCTGCGCCAACTGGTGCATGCCGAGTCGCCAACGCAAACGTCACCTCCGGTGGGCGCGTCGGCGACGGTGATCACGGCGACTCCCAATCCGGGGCAAATTTCGAAGGCGCTCGCGTGGGGCGTGGAGATCACGAGGACCTACGCCCGCATCACGGGCACGCCGGCGTCATTCTTTGCCGACGCGTACGGCCCGTTCGGCCAACTCACGTGGATCACTCCTCACGTGGACCTCGCGGCGGTCGACGCGGCCAACGATGCCCTCCAAGCGAACCCCGAGTACCTCGCGTCGATCGACAGCGCGGGCGCCTTGTTCGTTACTGGCTCGGGTCTGCAGGCGCTCGCAACGCGCGTTGCGTAGTCGACGCCGCGCGCTACTACGCCGGCACGGGCACCGTCACCGTACCGACCGCGCCGTCGGCCTCGCTCGTGCGGTCGAGGTTGCGATCGGGCCGCACTCGATCGAGGTTGGCGATCGAATTGTGTCCGGTGACGCAGAACAGTGTGTGGCCGTCGTGTCCACCGAGATCGCAGGCGATCGCCCATGTCCCCGGCGTGGGAATGGTCGCCACGATCTCGCCGCCTTCGCGCACGCGCACGTATTCCTCGGTGAGGGGCGATCCGAACCAGATCGCTCCCTCGACGTCGATGCAGATGCCGTCAGGATGGCGGCCGGGCACCGATGCGAACACTCGCCGGTCGGTGAGCGAGCCGTCGGCATTGATCGTGAACGCGGTGAGCCGAGCTTGACTGGTCTCGGCGACGATGAACGTAGATCCGTCCTCGGTGACGACGCTGCCGTTGGGAGAATGCATGCGATCCGACGCCACCGATGCTCGTCCGTCAGGCTGAACGAGCAGAATCGCATCACGCGGTCCGGCGGCACCACCGCCGAGGTTGCGGGCGTTGACATACGCCCGCCCGAGCCGGTCGACGCACATGTCATTGAGGAAGCCGTTGCAGAGCTCGTGCAGATCTGCGTGTACCGATCGATGGTCGTCGCCGAAGCGCACGAGCTTTCGATCGACCATCGACACGACGAGCGGGTCGCCGCTCGGCAAGAAGCCGAGACCGCTCACGCGATCGTCGAACTCGAACCGGGCGAGCTCGCCGCCGCGATCATCGAGCCGCACGACGCAGTGCGCGTGTACGTCGGACAGCCACAGCGATCCGTCGTGCCATCGAGGGGCCTCGGCGAAGACGAATCCTGAAGCGAACGGTTGAACGGGACCCAGCTGCACGCCGCCCATGATTGCACGCCGTCTCGTTCGGCCGAGGTGCTTCCGTGGCAGGCTGGCGCGATGCAGTAGGCGAAGGGGGAAGCAATGAGATCGGATGATCCGCTCGAAGGAAAGATCGGGGTCATCACCGGTGCCAGCAGTGGTATCGGCAAGGCGGCTGCATTGTCGTGGGCAGCAATGGGGGCCGACATCGTTGCGAGCGCGCGCAGCGATACACCGCGCGCCGATGGCTATCCGTCGCTTGTCGACACACGTCAGGGAGTCGAGGATCTTGGGCGGCGCTGCGTTGCGGTGAAGACCGATGTTTCCAATGCCGATGACGTCGAGAAGCTCTACCAAGCGTCGATTGACGCGTTCGGCCGCGTCGACATCCTCATGAACAACGCCGCCGCACTCGAACAAGACGCAATGAATACGCCGTTTCGCGACATGTCCCTCGAGAGCTGGCGCTACCAGATCGATGTCAACCTCACTGGTCCATGGCTGGTGACGAAGACGTTCTTGCCGACCCTGATGACGAACGGTGGCTTGGTCATCAACGTGACTTCAGGTCCGTTGCCCGATCAGCCGCCGTACATGAGACTGCCCGGGCAGGGGTATCCGGGCGCGGCCTATCCCACGAGCAAAGCCGGGCTCAATAGGATGACCGAGGTCTTGGCCAACGAGTTGCGCGAGTACGGGATAGCGGTCGTCGCTTTTCATCCGGGCCGCGCGCGGGTGGAGCGCAGCATTGCCCGGTTGACCGCGGCGGGGTACGACGCAAACCAGTGGCTGGGTGTCGAGCATGCGATTGCAAAGCTCGAGTGGCTCGTGACTCATCCCGACCCGATGTCGATCAGCGGTACGGTGCAATACACACCGCAGCCGAGTCCAGAGGGCTCGTGACGAAGGGCGACATGGCGACGCTCGATGATGCAGCCCGGCTGGCGTTGGCGCTACCCGAGGTAACCGAGGGGGAGCGCTACGGCAATCGCACATGGTCGGTGGCCGGCAAGGCGTTCGCATGGGAGCGGCCGTTCAGCAAAGCCGACATCAAACGCTTTGGCGACGTGACACCTCCCACGGGACCGATCCTCGCGGTGCGGGTCGAAAACCTCAGCGAAAAAGAAGCCGTGCTGGCGGCCGAACAGAAGGGCTTCTTCACCATTCCGCACTTCAACGGCTACTCCGCGGTGTTGATTCAGATGACGAAGGTCGGCAAGCGTGCGCTGCGGGAAGCGATCATCGATGCCTGGTTGGCGTGTGCACCGCCAAAACTTGCCGCTGAGTACCTGAGTCGCTGATTCGACTCGAACGACGCTGTTCTATTGTGTGCGCTAAGACACTGCACAAAGGCGGGCCCGCGTGAAGATCGGACTTTGTTTTCCCTACGCGAAGGGAAACCTCACGCGCGAACTGACGCTCGAGTGGTTTCGCCGCGTCGACGAGGGGCCGTTCTCGGCATTGTCGTGCGGTGAGCGGGTAGTCGGTACCAGTATCGACATGATGGCGCTCATGGCCGCCGCTGCGGCAGTGACCCAGCGCGTGCGGATCGTTCCCACGCTCTACGTACTGCCGATGCACCCCGCGATCCATGTGGCCAAACACGCGGCGACGCTCGATCTGATCTCGGGCGGACGAACCACCATCACCGTCGGCATCGGCGGGCGGGTGGACGACTACACATGCATGGAGAAAGAACCGGTGCGGCGGTATGCCCGTTTGGACGAACAGGTGGCCGAAATACGGCGCATCTGGGCCGGTGAGTTGCCGTTCGAAGGCACCGAGGCGGTCGGCCCGACGCCCGTACAGGTAGGTGGCCCGCCGATCCTCGCCGGGGTCACCGGGCCCAAAGGAATTGCCCGCGCCGCGCGATGGGCCGACGGCATCTACTCGTGGTCGGGCAACGGTGTCGCCGACGAGATCGGCGTGCAACTCGATCGCGTCAACGCGGCATGGGAGGCCGCCGGCCGTGACACCGAGCCGCAGCGCGTTGCCGGCTTCTGGTGCTCGCTGGCGCCAAACGCCGACGAGAAGCTCAAGGACTACGTCTACAAGTACATCAAGGTGATGGGCGAGGCGCCTGCTCGCTGGATGGCGTCGATGGTGGACCGTTCGTCGCCCGACGCGGTGCGCGAGTCGCTCGACGCGTACGAAGCGCTCGGTGTCGACGAATGCTGGATCAACACCGCCACGTCCGAGATCGCCGAGATCGACGCGCTCCTCGAAGTGATCGACAAGCGCGGCTGACTTGTGCGGCGCCGCCGCGGGCCGCGACCGCGGCGGCAGATGTTCTCGGCGCATTTGGCGCGCTCAGAGCGCGCCAAATGCACAAAGAACCTCGCGACTGCGGCGGCGGCGGCCGAGATCGAGGGGCGCTGTCACACCCCGACGGTTTACTTGCGGGATGGACGCCGAGCTCGAACGGCGCCTCGCGGGACGCGCAGCACCACAGTCCGGCCTCATCACACGACGACAGCTATTGGCAGTCGGATTCAGCGACCATCAGATCCGTGGCCGCATCAGTAGCGGCCGGCTGATCGTGTTGCATCGCAGTGTCTATCTCGTAGCCGGCGCGCCCCTGAATGACGCGGTGTGGCTGCAGGCGGCCACGCTTGCGACCGGTGGCGTTGCGTCCCACCGCAGCGCGGCGCACTTGCTCGGGCTCGTTGATTCGCCTCCTTCGCGTCCGGAAGTGACCATCGATCCGTGTAGAAGCAACCGCGGCCCGTTCATCACCCATCGGTCTGGTGACCTGCTGCGTCGCGACACGACGACGGTGCACGGTGTCTCGACGACGAATGCGACGCGGACGCTTGTCGATCTTGGGTCGGTAGTGCGCGCGGAGATACTCGAGGCCGCGTTGGAGCGAGCACTATTGGCCAGAGTCACCACGTTCGATCGGTTGCTGCGCCGATTCTTCGAACTCGCGGCGAAGGGTCGCCCTGGTATCGCGGCAATGCGTCCGCTACTCGTCGACCGCGAGCCGACACTTGCGGCTGCGGAGAGCGACCTCGAAACGCTGCTCTTCAAGATTCTGCGCGACGGTGGCTTGCCCGCGCCGGTGCGTCAGTTCGAGGTCGTGGTGGCGGGGCAACGCTTCCGCCTCGATGCGGCGTACCCCGAGTTGCTGATCTTCATGGAAGGCGACGGCTTCGGCGTGCATTCGCAACGCGATCCGTTCGAGATCGATCGCTCGCGACAGAACCTGTTGGTGGGCGTAGGTTGGGCACCTCTTCGGTTTACCTGGCGTCGATTGTGTCGTGCGCCCGTTGGTGTCGTGGACGAAGTCAGCGAGACCCGAACCCTTCGCCAGCGCATGTTCTCGGCGCATTTGGCGCGCTGATGGCGCGCCAAATGCGCTAAGAACCCGGAACCCCCGCGACCGCGAACGCGGGCCGCGACCGGGGGTGGGCGAGTGCTACTTGAGCTTGGACACGATCTCGTCGGCGAAGCGGAAGATCGAGTCGCGGTAACGAGCGGCCGACTCGAGCATGCCGTCGTGGTGACCTTCCGACGATGCGTCCAGCGCGGCCCACGGCAGACAGTAGGTACTCGTCACGCCGAGTTCCTCGGCGGCCCGCCGGTAGAGCTCGACGGTGGGCGGCTCGTAGAAGCCGACGAAGATCTCGAACGGTTCGGACTCGCGTCCGTATTCCTTGCGGTACTTCTTCAGCAGCGCGACGTAGGTCGCCGCCTCGTCCCACGGGTAGGCGTTGCCGATCCAGCCATCGCAGTAGCGGGCGGCGCGCCGTAGCGCGGGTTCGGTATGGCCGCCCGAATAGATCGGGATCGGTGCCGTCGGTGCCGGGCCGAGCGTCATCTCGGGGATGTCGTAGTAGTCGCCATGCCATTGCACCCAGCCGGGCTGCCAGAGCACCGGCAGCGCTTGGATCATCTCGTTGAGACGTCGGCCGCGGTTGTCCCAGTTCTCTCCGTTGAGATCGAACTCCTCGCGCATCCACCCGGCGCCCACCGCGAACTCGACCCGATTCCTCGAGAGGACTGCCGCGGTCCCAACCTGTTTGGCGACGACGAGGAGGGGTCGGTTGCCGGCGATGTAGATGCTGTTGGTGAAATGCAGGTTCTTGGTGGCACCGATCATGGCGCCGATGAGGACCCACGTGTCGGGCCACGACGTCTCGGGCTCCCATATGGGACGGCCGTCGGGGTGCGGCGAATACGGGTACGGCGATTTGAGCTCACGCGGATAGAAGATGTGATCGCTCACGGTGACGCCGTGATAGCCCGCCTCATCGAGCAACGTTGCGAGCTCGATGAGCTCCTCGCTCTGCATGAACGCTGTCGGTGCCCAGAACTTCATTCGCGCCCCCCTCGAAGAGACCCGATGCTAGGCAACCTCGCAACCTCGGCGCCGCCGCGGCGGTCGCCCCGGAATCACGGGAGAAGTGCGCGAGGGGGGACTTGAACCCCCACACCCTTGCGGGCGCAGGCACCTGAAGCCTGTGCGTCTGCCATTTCCGCCACTCGCGCGTGGATGAAGCGAGAGCGCAGGTTAGCGCCTCGCCACCGGTTCGCCCCCATGAGATATCCGGGCGAAAAGGAGGTCGGGGGTGGGATCAGCGGCCCATCGCGCGCCGCTAACGTGGGGCCGCGTGGGACTTCGTGCGATCGAGCGCCGGCTCGAGCAGATGGTCGAGGGCACCTTCGCCCGCGTCTTCAAGTCGGGGGTGAGGCCCGTCGAGATCGGTCGCCGCCTGGTGCGCGAGATGGACGATCGCCGGTCGATCGGGGTCAACGGCCGCCCGGTCGCACCCAATGCCTTCACCGTGCGTCTGTCCGCGGAGGACCACGAACAGATGGCCGGCATCCGTGAGTCGCTGGTGCGAGAGCTGTCCAACGCGGCCCGCGAGCACGCCCGCGACGAGGGCTACGGCTTCCTCGGGCCGATCACCTTCGACATCCAGCCCGACGAGTTGATGCACACGGGACAGTTCCGCGTCAGCGGTCGCCTGGCCGAAGGAGAAGGTGCGGGCGTCGTCGGCACACTGGTCTTGCCGACCGGGCAACGGGTCGTGCTCGGCGAGTACGTGCTCACGATCGGCCGGCTCCCCGAATGCACGATCACGCTCGCGGACACCAACGTGAGCCGCAAGCATTCCGAAGTCCGCCCCGAAGGCGCAGGCTTCATGCTGAGCGATCTCGGTTCGACCAACGGCACGTTCGTCAACGGTGTGCGCATCACGCAACACGAGTTGGCCGACGGCGATGTCATCACTTTCGGCGGCGCGGCGAAGATCACGTTCGAGGCATCCTGAGTGTCCGTACAGCTGCTCAACGTCTTCAAGGTTCTTCTCTTGATCGTGCTGTATCTGTTCTTCTTACGCGTGTTGCGCGCGGTGTGGGCCGAGCTCAAAGAACCGAAGCCGGCCGTGGTCGCCAGCCCCGCGCCCGCGATGCCAGCGCCCGCCGCAGTCGCATCGCCGCCGCAACCGGCGCGTTCGCATCTCGTCGTCGTGGAGCCCGAAGAACAGCGCGGCCGTTCGTACGAGTTGCTCGACGAGTTGACCGTCGGACGCGCCGCCGGTTGCCATATCGCGCTCGAAGATCGCTTCGTGTCGCAACTACACGCGCGGATGTTTCGTCGTGATGACCAGTGCTTCATCGAAGACCTCG
>JBDSMH010000035.1:0-25255 GCA_039915945.1 Acidimicrobiales bacterium
GTGGGGTCACGCAGTAGACGGACTGGCGGCATGCCGAGCACTCTGTGTTGCGCGACCCACACGGCGGTGGGGTCACGCACTAGTTTGGCGCCATGCCGAGCACTCCCTCCACCGCGCCGTCACCCCCCGCCTCACTGCCCGACACCCTCGGCGCATTGAGGGCGTCGGGTTGGGTCTCCCGGCCGATCAAAGACGAGATTCGCGGCAACGCGATCGACCGTATCCGCGCCGGCGAGGCGCTGTTCCCCACGGTTCTCGGTTACGAGAACACGGTGTTGCCGCAACTCGAAAACGCGTTGATCGCGGGACACGACACGATCTTCCTCGGCGAGCGCGGTCAGGCGAAGACACGGCTGATTCGCTCGCTCACCGAACTACTCGACGAGTGGATGCCCATCGTCGCCGGTTCCGAGATCAACGACGATCCCTACCAACCGATCTCGCGGCATGCACGCCAACTGATCGCGGCCGAGGGCGACGCCACCCCCATCACATGGGTCCATCGCAGCGACCGCTACGGCGAAAAGCTCGCCACGCCCGACACGTCGATCGCCGATCTTATCGGTGAGGTCGATCCGATCAGAGTGGCCGAGGGGCGCTACCTCTCCGACGAATTGGTCTTGCACTACGGGTTGGTGCCGCGCACCAACCGGGGCATCTTCGCGATCAACGAGTTGCCCGATCTCGCCGAACGCATCCAGGTCGGTCTGCTCAATGTGCTCGAAGAACGCGACGTGCAGATTCGTGGATTCAAAGTGCGCTTGCCCCTCGACATCATCCTGTTCGCGTCGGCCAACCCCGAGGACTACACCAATCGCGGCCGCATCATCACGCCGCTCAAAGATCGCTTCGGTGCGCAAATACGCACGCACTACCCGCGCGAAGTCGACATCGAGATGGCGATCGTCGAGCAAGAGTCGACGATCAGTTCGGGCCATGGCGTGGCCGTGCAGATGCCGCGGTTCATGACCGAGTTGATCGCCACCATCACGCACAATGCCCGCCAGAACAGCCACATCAACCAGCGGTCCGGTGTATCGGTGCGCATGAGCGTCGCCAACTACGAAACGCTCGTTGCCAACGCCACCCGCCGAGCGCTGCGTCACAAAGAGTCGACGGTGGCACCGCGTGTGAGCGATCTCGACGCGATCTTGTCGTCGACACAGGGCAAGGTCGAGTTCGACACGCTCGACGACGGCCGCGAAGCAGAGATTCTCGAGCAACTGATCAAGAGCGCAGTACTCACTGTTTTCAAGCGGATCGTGCCGGCCGAAACCCACCGTGCGGTGGTCGAGGCCTTCGACGGCGGTGTGATTGCCAGCGTCGGCGAAGACATATCGTCGGCCGACTACGCCAGGTTGCTCAACGACATTCCGGCACTGGCCCCGCCCGTGCGGTCCGCGCTCGAAGGCTCCGACGACCGTGAGTCGCCGGCGATGGTGGCGAGCGCCGTCGAGCTCGTGCTCGAAGGACTTCATCTGTCCAAGCGACTCAACAAAGAAGCCGCGGGCGCCAAGGCCAGCTACCGTGCCCGCAGCTAGCGCGCGATGTACTGCTGCAGGAATTGACCCGCCGGCTTGATCGCGCGCGTGCGATTGACGAGGCCACGCGGACGACTGAAGCCGTCGGTCCACTCGTAGCCGTCGATGCCGGTGTGGTGGAAATAGCCGGCCAGCGCGACGCCATCGACGCGTAGCAGCCGCAGTTGGTCGACGATGCCGCGGATGTATTCATCGCGATCGTCTTCGTCGTCGCAGGCGATGCCGTTGGCCGCGATGACGATCGGACGGGGATCGTTGCCGTCGGCGACGCGGTAGACGCATTCGGTCATCCGCGCCGGTTCGGCGCGAACCGAAGTCCCGCCGTCGACGACGTGGGAAAGGCCGAGATAGTCGAAGCTGTCGACGAGTTCGGGCATCTCGATGGACCCCATCGTGGGCAGATCCAGCAGACCGGTTTGCAGCGCGCCGAGGTAGGCCCACGCGACGACGTCGGGATCGCTCTCGTCTTCCCCCCGGGCGACGTGGGGCGAATAGACCGACACCACACACATCGTCGGCGCGTCGCCGCCGCGCAGGAGCTTCCATGCAGAGTGGTTGGCATCGATGGCGCCGAGGATGGCGTCACCGGCCTTGAGTGGATCGCGCAAGCCGGGTGGCCGCATGCCCCAGAGGTGTCCGCGCAACGCCCATCCGGTGGGATCTTCGATGGCGACCCAACCGGCGACGAGGCCTTCGAACCATTCGGCGCAACGATCGACGTGGCGCGGCCAGAAGTAACCCCTCGACTGAGCGTCTCGAAATCCTCGCGCGTCGTCCAAGAACCAGCCGGGGAGCGATCCGTGATGCAGCGTCACCCACGGTGCCAGGCCGGCGTCGCGCGCGGCTTCGAGCATGCGCCGGTAACGATCGACGGTCTCGGCGTCGATGCGACCGGGCTCGGGTTCGATGCGGGCCCATTCGAGCGTGATGCGAATCGAGTTGGTGCCGAGCGATTGCAGCACGGCGATGTCGTCGGCGAAGTTGGTGGCCCACCCGTTGCCGTCGCTCGAACGCGGCGCGCGTCCCTCGGTCTCCCACGCGAACCAGTCGGCCCGCGACGACGCGCCTTCGGATGCGGTCGACGACGATGTGGTCCCCCACAAGAACGTGTCGGGGAATGGTTGATCGGGCACCGAACGCCTACGCGAAGGTCATGCGACCCGAGTCGAACACGACCGTGTCACCGACCTTCGTCACGAAGAGCGCATGGTCGTCTTCTATCCAGATCGAGACGTCGAGTTGCTGGCCGGGCAAGACCGGCGTGGCGAAGCGGCCTTGCATACCCGTGAAGCGATCGGTGTCGTCGCCACAGACGGCGTGCAGCAGTGCGCGACCGGTGAAGCCATAGGTGCACAGCCCGTGGAGAATAGGCGTGTCGAACCCACCGAGCTTGGCGAACGACGGGTCGGAGTGCAGCGGGTTGCGGTCACCGTTGAGCCGGTAGAGCAGCGCTTGGTCGCGCCGTGTCGCGTAGGAGATGACGTGGTCGGGTGCACGATCGGGTGGCGCGTTGCGCGGCCCCGAGGGACCTCGATCGCCGCCCCATCCGCCTTCGCCGCGGATGAACGCCGACATGCTCGTCGTGTACAGCGGTTGGCCGTCGGCAGCATCGGTTGCGCCACCTTCGATCACCACGACTGCCGCTTTCCCTTTGTCGTACATCGCGGCGATGCGCGAAACGACCGTCGCCGAGCCGGCGACCGGCAACGGCTTGTGCAGCGTGAAGGACTGTTCGCCGTGCACGAGCATCGCGGGGTTGAACGTGCCGATGCGACTCATCGGGCTGGCGTCGCCGCGAGGCGCTGACGTCTGGCGCATCCCCAGCACGACGCATTGCGTCGGCAGCGCGCGCTGTTCGATTCCGTTGGAGTTCTCGGTGGTGAATTGCAGCTCGGCACCGGTCGGGTCGGCCACGCCGGCACCGACAGAGAGGGCGTAGAGCAAAGAGTCGGTCGACGTCCAAGCGATCTCTACCGGTTCGCCCTGGGCGCCGACGGCATCTGGGTTGAGTGGCATCCGTCTTCCTTTGCTGACCGGTGGGGTTGACGGTGAAGTCGGGCGCAGCGTAGCCGCTACCGTTCAAGGCATGGCCGGTAACGAAACGTCCCCCGCGACGCCTCCGCATCTCAATCAACCCGATGGCCCCGAGCACGCGTCCTCGTTGCCCCACGTCGCGGGACGCGAGCGCGAGTTTCGCTCGTTGGCCGACGCAATTCGCCGTCTCGTCGACTACAGCGTGCGCCACATTGCGTCGCCGGAGGAGACGGCGCGGCTGGCCGTACAGATCGACGCCGTCGCCGACGAACTCGAAGCGCTCCTGCCGCCGGCCGACCCCCGCAAGTACGGCGCCTTCGACACCGACACGAGTCATCCCCACGACCACTTCCAATTCGACTCGGTGCTCGGTCTCTACAACCCGTTGGCCTTGCCGGTGCGCATGACGTGGGAGCCGCCGTTGGCGATTGGGCACGCGCGTTTCGGGTCCGCGTACGAAGGGCCACCGGGGTGCGTCCACGGCGGCGTGATCTCGGGCGTGTTCGATCAGGTCTTCAACGTGGCCAACCTGCAGAATGGAGTGGCGGGTCCAACGGCGAATCTCTCGATCGATTACCGCAGCCCGACACCGTTACTTCGCGATCTCGTGTTCGAGGGGTGGGTCGATCGTGTCGAAAGTCGCAAGGTCTTCACCCGAGGTCGGGTTCTCCACGACGGTCAGGTGACCGCCGAAGCACAAGGTCTTTTCATACGCATGCAACGCTGACCGCGGGCGCGGAAGCCGGCAAACGGCATTACGCTCCGCGCATGACGTTCTTCCGTCGTCGGGCCCGCCAAGTACCCGTCTACCGCTACACGCGGTGGGACGGCACGCAAAAAGGCTTTGAGTTCGACGCCGACGATCTGTTCCGTCAGATCACCGATGATCTCGTGTACCACGGCGACGTCAACAACGCGCTGCGGCGGCTGCTCCAGTCGGGCTTCAACGACCGCAACGGCGAGCGGGTCCAGGGCATTCGCGAGATGCTCGAGCGAGTCAAGCGCGAGCGCCAGGAGCGCCTCGAGCAACACGAGTTGGGCGGGGTCTACGACGAGATCGCACAGGAGTTGCGTGAGGTCGTCGAGATGGAGCGCGAGTCGCTGCAGCAGATGGCCGAGCAAGCGCGTCAGTCGGGCGATCCGCGGCAGCAGGAATTGGCCGAGAACACTGCGGCCGAGCGGCAATTGCAACTCGACATGATGCCCTCCGACCTCGCGGGCCAGGTGCGCGGGCTACAGAACTACGACTTCAACTCGGCCGAGGCGCAGCAGAAGTTCGAGCAGCTGATGGAACAGCTGCGCGAGCAGATGATGCAGCAGATGCTCAACCAGATGTCCGATGCCGTGCAAAACATGTCGCCCGAAGACATGCAACGTATGAAGGACATGCTGAACGAGCTCAACCAGATGCTCGAGCAGCGCGCGGCGGGCCAAGAGCCCGACTTCGACGGCTTCATGGAGCGCTACGGCGACTTCTTCCCCGAAAATCCGCAGACGCTCGACGAGTTGCTCGAAGCGCTCGCCCAACGAATGGCCGCCATGCAGGCGATGTTGAATTCCATGTCGCCCGAGCAGCGCTCGCAACTACAGCAGCTGTCCGAGATGATGATGGAAGACATGGACCTGCGGTGGCAGGTTGACCAGCTCGGGCAAAATCTGCGCAGCATGTTCCCGCAGATGGGTTGGGATCGCGGCTACCAGTTCCGCGGTGACAATCCCGTCGGGTTCGGCGAAGCGATGGAGATGATGCAGGATCTGGGCGACCTCGACCAGCTCGAGCAGATGCTGCGCGGCACCACGAGCCCCGGTGCGTTGGCCGAGGTCGACATCGAACGTGCCCGAGAACTGTTGGGCGAAGACACGGCAGCGAGCCTGGAACGACTCTCCGAGCTGGCAAAGATGCTCGAAGAGGCCGGCCTGATCAACATCAAGGAAGGCAAGTACGAGCTGACGCCGCGTGCGATTCGCAAGATCGGCCAGAACGCGCTCTCCGACATCTTCAAGAAGCTCGAACAAGACCGCGTCGGCCGTCACCAGCTCGAAAAGACCGGTGTCGGTCACGAGCGTGAGTTCGACACCAAGCCATACGAGTTCGGCGATCCGTTTAACCTCCACATCGAAAAGACGCTGCGCAATGCGGTCACTCGTGCGGGCTCCGGCACGCCGGTCAAGCTGACGCCCGAAGACTTCGAAGTCGAACGCACCGAGCAGATCGTGCGCTCGTCGACCGTGCTCATGCTCGACCTCTCGCTCTCCATGCCGATGCGCGAAAACTTCTTGCCGGCCAAGAAGGTGGCGATGGCGTTGCACTCGCTCATCTCGTCGACGTATCCGCGCGACTACCTGGGCGTGGTCACCTTCAGCGAGATCGCCCACGAAATCAAGCCAGAACGCCTGCCCGAGGTGTCGTGGGACTTCCTCTATGGCACCAACATGCACCACGGTTTCATGTTGGCCCGCAGCATGTTGGCCAAGCAGACCGGCACTAAGCAGATCATCATGATCACCGACGGTGAACCCACCGCGCACGTGATGGCCAACGGAGAGCCGTTCTTCTCCTATCCGCCCGTGCCCGAGACGATAGAGCTCACCTTGAAAGAGGTGATGCGCTGCACACGCGACGGCATCCGCATCAACACGTTCATGCTCGACGCCACGTCGTATCTGACCAACTTCGTCGAGAAGATCTCTCAGCTCAACGGAGGTCGTGCGTTCTTCACGACGAACCAGACGTTGGGCGACTACGTCCTCGTCGACTTCGTCGAGCAAAAGCGCAAGATGATCCGCGGCCGCTGATTCGGCGGGGGCCGTTCGTCAGAGCAACGACCGGTAGAGCGCTTCGTTCTCGGTGTCGAACGCGACGAGGATGGCGGTCTCGACCGCGGTCGTTGTAGTGCGCAGAGTCTCGACCGCGATCGCAGCCGCGTCGGCCTTGGGGTAGCCGTAGACACCGGTCGAGATCGCCGGGAACGCCACAGAGCGAGCGCCGACAATGTCGGCCTCGCGCAGGCAACACCGGTAACAGGAGGCCAGCAGGTCGGCCTCACCACGAGTGCCGCCCCGCCACACCGGCCCGACCGTGTGGATGACCCATCGGGCGGGGAGCGCGAAGCCGGGCGTCGTCTTGGCGTCCCCGGTGGGGCAGCCGCCGAGGGGCCGGCACGCCTCGAGCAACTGGGGGCCGGCCGCACGGTGAATTGCCCCGTCGACACCGCCACCGCCGAGCAACGACTCGTTGGCCGCATTGACGATGGCATCGACGTCGAGGGCGGTGATGTCGGCGCGAAGGACCTTCAATAGCACGGGAAACCCACATCCGCCTGGACAGGAGGGAATGACAGTGCTGTAATTACACGGATGCTACCACCGTCCCACTTTCCCGACCGTGATTCCACGAGTGCCAAATGCCTCGTACCACGCTCGGCCTTGGGGGTCGGCAGGAGGTGAGTAGCGCGATGATGCTTCGTCATATTGCCGAAGGCACCGATGATCAGTCCTGGCAGGCCTCGGCCAATTGTCTTGGCGTCGATCCCGACCTGTTCTTCCCCGAGCGGGGTGCGTCCACCCGCGAGGCCAAAGAGGTGTGCCGCGGCTGCATCGTGCGCGACGAGTGCCTCGAGTACGCCCTGCGCAACGGCGAAAAGTTCGGCATTTGGGGTGGCATGAGCGAGCGCGAACGACGCCGCATCCGCCGCCAGCGGGCATTGGCCCGCACGTCGGCCGCCGAGCAACCGTCGGCCTAGCCCGTCGATCGTGCGCCCCGGCCCCCAAAGCGGGCGGGGCGGTCACGCCGGTCAGTTCAGCGGACGGTCATCTCGGCCATGTCGCGACGACGCTTGAGAATGCGCCGACGCTCGCGCTCGGAGCACCCGCCCCAGACGCCGTGGTCGATGCGCTGCTCGAGGGCGTATTCGAGGCACGGTTCTTTGACCGGGCAGGTGGCGCAGATACGGCGCGCGACCTCGACGCCGACGCCGTCGCTCGGGAAGAAGACGGTCGGCTTCTGTTGGGCGCAATTGCCCTCTGCCATCCAGTTCGTGTCCATTGGACCTCCGTGAGACCCGCGGGGGAAGTAAACGCAGCCAAGGGTGAAAGGCCCCGTAAAAACACTCTGAGCGTCAACTTGCCCGCTCTTGGTGGCCCTTGTTACTCGTTAGCCCTCGAAGCGGCGCGAACTACCAGGCAGCAAGAACCGTAGAATCCCCGCATCAACTCGAGATGAAACCTGGGAGCCCCGAATGACCGACATCGCAGTCGATACGCCGCCCGCCGGCGCGGCGAAGATCGTCTATCTCGGTCCCGTCGCTCCGCACTGGGAGGTTCGCCACATCCAGGGCGAGCGTTCGCTCATCGACGGGTTCCGTGACCGGGTCTACGCCCGCCTATTGCTCCTGCCGCCGCACGACCCGCAGTTCCGCCGCAACCGGGAGCGGGTCAACCGCGACGCCGAGCGCGAGCGCATCCTCATCGAATGGGACCTCGGCTACGACGAGGACGACGGCTGACGGCAGCGGAGAACGTGAGCGGGGGCGCGGTCCGATGATGCTCCAGACCTTTGCCGACACCGACGGTGCGCCGGTGTGGCGAGTCGGTGGCGACGACCACAACTCGTCGCGTTTCCTCAATCGCGAGATGTCATGGCTGGCGTTCAACGGGCGCGTCCTCGCGCTCGCCGACGACGAACGCATCCCCCTGCTCGATCGGTTGCGCTTCGTCGCCATCTTCAGCGGCAACCTCGACGAGTTCTTCCAGGTCCGTGTGGCCGGTTTGTCGGACCAGGTCGAAGCGGGCGTCACCTCACAGACAGCGGACGGGCGCAGCCCGCAAGAACAGATCGCCGCCATCGCCTCGATCGCGCGGCAACAGACCGGACAAGCACAGGCACTGTGGCGTGACGAACTGCGCCCGCGGCTCGATCGTGCCGGTGTGGCCATTGTCGACTGGCCCGACCTCGATCCCGCCGATCAGCTCTATTTCACTGATCTCTTCGAAACGCGCATCTTTCCCACGCTGACTCCGCTTGCGGTCGACCCCGGCCATCCGTTCCCGTACATCTCCGATCTCTCGCTCAACCTCGCGGTGGTCTTGTCCGATCCTCACGACGGTCGCCGCTTGTTTGCCCGGGTCAAAGTTCCGGCGCCGTTGCCGAGGTTCTTGCGCGCGCCCGACGAAGATCGCTTCGTGCCCGTCGAGCAGGTGATCGCTGCTCATCTCGAGCACCTCTTCCCCGGCATGCGCATTGTCGAGCATCACTTGTTCCGGGTTACGCGTAACGCGGATCTCACCGTGAAAGAAGGTGAGGCAGACGACTTGTTGGCCGCGGTCGAAACCGAACTGCGGCGTCGCCGGTTCGGGCGGGCGATCCGCCTCGAGGTCACGCCGTCGATGAGCCACGAAGTGCGCGCGTTGTTGATTCGCGAGCTCGACCTCGAGACCGATGATGTGTACGAGTGCGAGGCGTTGGTCGATCTGACGGGGTTGTTCAGCGTCGTCGATGTTCCCCGCGCCGATCTCCACGACCCGCCGTTCACGCCGGTGACCCATCCGCTGCTGGCGAACCCTGACGTCGACATCTTCACCGCGCTGCGCAACAACGATGTCTTTCTACATCATCCGTACCATTCGTTCGCGACGTCGGTCGTCGAGTTCATCCAACAGGCCGCTGACGATCCGCACGTGTTGGCGATCAAGATCACCATCTATCGCACGTCGGGCGACAGCCCCATCATCGACTCGTTGATCGCGGCCGCCGAACAAGGCAAGCAGGTTGCGGTGCTCGTAGAGCTCAAGGCGCGGTTCGACGAAAAAGCCAACATCGAGTGGGCTCGACAGCTCGAACAGGCGGGCGTCCACGTCGCGTACGGCCTCGTCGGTTTCAAGATTCACACCAAGGTGTGCATGGTCATCCGCGACGAGCCCGAAGGCATCCGGCGCTATGTGCACATCGGCACGGGCAACTACAACCAGCGCACGGCGACGCGCTACGAAGACCTCGGTCTGCTCACGACCGACGCTCGCGTCGGCGCGGACGTCACGAATCTGTTCAACTTCCTCACTGGCTACGGTCGCGGCATCGGGTACGACACGTTGCTGGTCGCGCCGGACACGCTGCGCAAGAGCCTTGGCGAGTACATCGACAACGAAATCCGCTGCGGCGGCGGCCGCATCATCATGAAGATGAACTCGCTCGTCGATCCGGCACTGATCGATCGCCTCTACCTCGCGTCGTCGGCCGGGGTACGTATCGACCTCATCGTTCGGGGCATCTGTTGTTTGCGTCCCGGCGTGCGCGGCATGTCCGAAAACATCCGAGTGCGGTCGATCGTGGGCCGTTACCTCGAACACTCTCGCATCTACGCGTTCGGCAACGGTGACGGCGCGGGCAAACCGGTCTATCTCATCGGTTCGGCCGATTTGATGCCGCGCAATCTCGATCGTCGCGTCGAGGTGATGGTGCGCGTCGACGATGCCGAGCCGCAATCGCAGCTCCAAGAGATCATCGATGTCTCGCTTGCCGATGACCACCTGTCGTGGGAGCTCGCCAGCGATGGTGTTTGGGCCAGAACGCACCGGCCCGAGGGACTCGACTCACAACAGTGGTTTCAGCGTTCGGCGAGCGGCAGCGTTGCCGGCTGAGCCTGTGTTTGCCCGGCGATCGAAATCCGAAGTGCGCGCGGCTGGCGGGCTCGTCGTGCGCGACGGCGAAGCAGGCCCGCAAGTACTCCTCGTGCACCGACCGCGCTACGACGACTGGACATTCCCCAAGGGCAAGGTCGATGCGGGTGAGAGTGACGAGCACGCCGCGATTCGTGAGGTCGAAGAAGAGACGGGTTACCGGTGCGTACTCGAAGCCGAGTTACCCTCGACGCGGTATTTCGACAACCGAGGACGCCCCAAGCTGGTGCGCTACTGGCGCATGCGTGTTGTTGACGGCGAGTTCGCCGTCAACAACGAGGTCGATCAGATCGAATGGCTGACACCCGCCGACGCGCGCGCCAAGCTCACCTATGACCGGGATCGCGAGCTAGCCGAGAACTTCGCGTAGCTGGTTGAGGCGCTCGGGCACGACGCGGTACCACATCCACGTGCCCCGCCGATCTCGCTCGACGAGGCCGGCCTCGTGGAGGACCTTGAGGTGGTGGCTGACCGTCGGTTGTGACTTGCCGACGGGCTCGACGAGATCACACGCACACATCTCGCCCTCGGCGGCGATCAACGAGAGGAGTCGCAGCCGCACGGGATCGCTCAACGCCGCGAACGCCGACGCGAGTTGTTGCGCGTCGCGTTCTTTGAGGGGGGCATCGAGTACCGACGGGCAACACGTCGCAACGGTGATCGGCTTGCGCTTGGTCGTCGGCACCGTTTCAATATACCGAGTATATTGACCGATGTCTATATTGACAGATGTCGATGGATGGTCGATACTCGCCATATCGACAACGATCAATATAGGAGCCATCCGATGTCACGTGTACAACTCGCGCTCAACGTGGGCGATCTCGATGCGGCGATCGACTTCTACAGCAAGCTGTTCCAGACGGCGCCGGCCAAGATCAAACCGGGCTACGCCAACTTCGCCATTGCCGAGCCGCCGCTCAAGTTGGTGCTCATCGCGGGAGCGGGCACGCCGGGCAGCCTCAACCACCTCGGTGTCGAGGTCATGTCGGTCGGTGAGGTCACCGACGCGATCACGCGACTGCGCGACGAAGGTCTTGTGGAGCGCGTCGAAGAAGAGACGACGTGTTGCTTTGCCCTGCAAGACAAGGTGTGGACCGCGGATCCCGATGGCGCTCCGTGGGAGGTGTACACCGTGCTGGCTGATGCCGATGTGATGATGCCGCCCGATTCCGAGTGCTGTGCGCCGACCGGTCAGTCAGAGATGTGTTGCGGTCCCACCGCATCGTGACGGCTCGCACACGATTGCGCGTCTTCGGCGAATAGCGAAGAACGTGATCGCCGCGCCCGCGGCGATTGCGAAGCCGACAGCGCCGATGAAACGCGTGCTGAGAACCCCGCCCGCAGTGATTGCGCCGAGTACGGCGAGGATCGGCCCGATGCAGCACGCGACACACGCTGCCGCGCCCAGACCGAACAGGCGGCCGAGCGATCCTCGCTCGGCCGTCGTCTGACAAGCGTCCGTCTCTCGAGCCTCGTGGTCGTGCATAGTGCGAACGGTACGCCTTCTACTCGGCTCGAAGGTCAAGCAGCCGTTGCTCGGCGCCGTTCGAGGGGTGTCATGCTGACGTGATGGTCACTGTCTATGGAGTTGTGGCGGTCACGTTCATGATGACGATGTACGCGCTCGAGCGTCGCGGCCGTGGCTACGTGCTTGCGTTCGCCTTTGGGTGTGTGCTCTCCAGTGGCTACGGATTCGCGTCCGGCGCATGGCCGTTCGGTGTCGTGGAGTTGGTCTGGTCCGGGGTGGCGGTGCGGCGTTGGCGGTCGCCGTCGGATTCCCCTTCGCCAGCGGCTTGACCTTCGACTCACTGGAAGGTTTACCCTCTCGACGTATGGAACGTTTCACAGTATCCGAGGTCGCCTCACGGACCGGATTCTCCTCGTCGGCGCTGCGCTACTACGACGACGTCGGTCTGGTGCGTCCGATCGGGCGATCTGACGCCGGCTACCGACTCTACGACGACCGCTCGGTCGAGCTCCTGCGCTTTGTCGCGCGCGCCAAGCGGCTCGGGCTCAACTTGGACGACATCACCGATCTGGTCGCGCTGTGGAACACCGACGAGTGCGCGCCGGTGCAGACGCGGCTGGCCGATCTCGTCGAGATCAAGTTGCTCGACACGCAGCAGGCCATTCGCGAGTTGACCGAATTTGCCGCGCAATTGACCGGGTTGCGCGAGCGTCTTCGCGAGCCCGCCTCCGCCGGCGCCTGCGATGACAACTGTGCGTGTAACGTCGACCCCGCCGTCAGCCGCCCCGGTCATGTGCGTTTCGGTAGAACGCGAACCAACGCAACCGCCGGCGTCCCTGTCGTGTGCGACGTGTCGAGCGCGCCGGACACCGTAAAGCAGCGGATCGAGGCGTATCGCCAGTTGTTTGCCGATGCGTTCATCGATCGTCAACACACCGTCGCGGGCAACCGCTTTCGCTTCCGCGCCGACGCTGGCATCGAAGCGCGAGTGCGCCGCCTTGCCGATCTCGAGAAGCAATGCTGCGCCTTCTTCGATTTCACGATCACGCTTGCCGGTGGTGAAGTGCTCTGGGACACGACGGTCATCGACGACGACGTCGCCCGTGCCGTGCTCGCCGAGTGGTTCGACCTCCCGGAGACGAGCGAGCACGGAGTGAAAGAACTACGTGATCGGATGGTGGCCAGCGGCCTCCAGTTCACGGCGGATCCCGTGGCGCTCTCGTAGTGGAGAGGTCAGATCGTGAGGGAGGTGATGAGCGCTTCGACTCGCTCGCGGATCTCATCGCGGATGGGTCGCACCGCCGCGACATCTTGCCCAGCAGGGTCGGCGAGCTCCCAGTCCTCGTACCGTTTGCCGGGGTACAGGGGGCAGGCGTCGCCGCAGCCCATCGTGATCACGACATCAGCGGCCCGTACGACTTCGTCTGTCCACGGTTTGGGGAACTCTTCGGTGATGTCGACGCCGACCTCGGCCATCGCCGCGATGGCTGCCGGGTTGATCTCTGACGCCGGTTCGGACCCGCCCGAGTAGACGGTTACCCGGTCACCGGCGAGGTGACGCAACCAGCCCGCGGCCATCTGCGAACGACCGGCGTTGTGCACACACAGGAACAACACGCCGGGCACCGTCGACGGGAGTGAACCCTCGACTTTGCCAAGGGCGCGGAGTCGTTCCTTCGCAAACTTCTCCGCGAGCACGGGGAGGAAGGTCGTTACTTTGGCCGTCGGGACGAGCTGTTCGAGCGAGTCGACGACGAATCGTTCGACGGTCTCGCGCCCGAACGTGCCCGAGAACTGGTCATGCAGTGCAGCTGTCACTCGGCGGACGACTTGTCGCTGGTCGAGTGGAAGGGATTCGAGGCGCGTATTGGTCACGGTTTCGTCTCCGAGAGGTTGCGGGGGTAGAGGAATCGGATCAAGCCGTAGGCAATCGCTGCGCCGATGAACTGCATCACGATGAACATCGGAGCCGACGATGGCTTGATGCCGGCAAAGCTGTCGGACAGCGTCCGTGCGATTGTGACGGCGGGATTCGCGAAGCTCGTCGACGACGTGAACCAATACGCGCCGCCGATCCATACACCGACCGCGAACGGCACCGCGGACGCACGGCCAGTGCGGACGCACCCGTGGATCACGAGTAGCAATCCAATGGTGGCGACGACCTCCGAGAGCCACAGCGCCCCCGATGAGCGAACCTTGGTCGACACGTTGATGGCATCGAGCTCGAACATCAGATTCGCGATCACCGTGCCAATACAGCCGCCGATGGTCTGCGCAACCGCGTAGAGGACGGCGTCGCGCGTAGAAATCGTGCCGAACAATCGGTCGACGAGGGTCACGACGGGATTGAAGTGCGCCCCGGATACGGCGCCGAACATCAAGATCAGTGCGATCAATGCACCGGTGGTCGCCGCCGCGTTTTCGAGGAGCTGGAGCCCGACATCGCTCGGAGAGAGGCGGCTGGCCATTATGCCCGAGCCGACAACCGCGATGATGAGCAACGCGGTGCCCAGCGCCTCGGCGACGAGTCGTCGGCTGAGGTCGAGCCGCAGTTGACCGGTGCCGGTTTCGACCTCGATCGATAGCGCGGCATCGGATGGATGGAGCCGCTCGTTCATCGAAGCGCCTTCGGGTTGTCGAGCAGCGCATTGATTCGATTGCGCAGCTCGTCGACCGCGGCGTCGAAGGCAGCCTTCGTTCCTACGGGAACCGGGTCGGGCACCGACCAGTGCAGCCAGCCATCCTCGACATCGAGCTCCTCGTGGGCCTGGTCGCACACGGTCACCACCAGCCCCGGCATGCGCTTGACGGTGTTTAGGTCGCGCGGTGCCGCGCCGGCGAGGTCGAGGCCGGCACGCCGCCCCGCCGCGACGGCGCCAGGATGCACCCGATCGGCTGGATGAGTGCCGGCTGACTCTGCCGGAGCGTCGGCCAGCCTGCGCCACAACGAGGCAGCAAGTTGACTGCGAGCCGAGTTGCGGGTGCAGACGAATAACGCTCGCCCTTGCGTCAATCGCCGTCCGGGCGGGAGGGCGTCGAGTGCGTCGCGCCGCAGATGCACGTAGCGCCGTCGGCCGTCACCACTCGAGCGCGAACGATTGATCAGGCCGACGCCTTCGAGGACATCGAGATGGTGGGCCAAGAGGTTCGATTCGATGCCCACGAGGCGCCGCAACTCCACCGGCGCCCGATCGGAAAATGCCAGCTCGTCGACGATCGCCAACCGCACCGGATCGCCCAGGGCGGCATGACGAGCAGCACGTAGGTCGAGTGAAGTGTCGCTCATGACGGTCACTATATGACTCAACAAGAATTGAGTCAACGCAAGGCGAGTTAGTGTCGACGGCGGCGGCTGCGCGAAGATACCGGCATGGAACTTGGCCTCTACGCGCAGAGTTGCGCGAACGCATATCACGACATCGGCGAGATCAACGGGTGGCGCAAGGGGCGCAATTCGTCTCGCGGCTACGACATGCTCACCGTACCCGGCGACGCCTGGGACGATCGGCCGCACGAGCGCTATCTGCTCGCGGTGCAGGGCCATCTCTCGTCCGCCGCCGCGCATCTCGACGCGTGCGGGCACAGTCTCGCCACCGGCAACGTCGCGGCGGCCGTCACACTCGCCCGAACCGCCTTCGTCGAGTCGTCAAAGGCTACATGGCTGCTCGAGGACGGCGTCATGTGGACGCATCGGGCGGCGCGCGCCCATCTCGAACTGCTGGGCAATCTCGAGGCGCAGGTGCGACGCCTGCCCAAGCGACTCGACAACGGCTATCCGAACTTCGTCCGCAAGCAGTGGCAGGTGTATCGCAAACAACTCCGTGACGAGGTGATCGTCGAATTGTTCGGCAAACGAGCCCTCTCGCGAGATGATGACGGACTCGCGCTCGTCGGCGAAGCGCTCGTGACCACGTCACAACTCGAAGAGCAGTTCGCCGCGCTGATCAGTATCGACGCGTCAGCAGGCACGGCCGTCGCCGCGCCCGATCTGCTCATCGATCCTGTGGCGCCTATCGCCGTGCAAGTCGAGACGTTCGGCGTCGACGCCGCGTTGGCTGCACGATCCGCGGCCATCACCATCGATGCGTGGCTCGCCGGCCTTGGCGCATGGGCGCAGTACAACGCGTGGGGGACAGCCCGCGTCGATGAGCTGAAACTAGCGCGCGGGTCGTGTGACCAGTACGGCTCGTAGGTCGCGAAGCGACGACATTGACATGCCGGCCGGGCCGGTGAGATAGGCGTCGATTCCGCCGTGCTCAGTGTCGACGGCGTCGATCGCGTCTCGCATCGTCCAGCGCGGCGCCGTGAGTACACCGGCGGCTGCCTCTGGGCTCATACCGGCGGTGAGCAGGTTCGCCAACGAGTCCTGTTGGTGTTCGAGCGTGCGATATCGGCGCGTCAATTCGTAGTCGTCGAGGATGTCGTCGCGGTCGACGCCAAGGGCCAGCAGTAGCAGGGCCGCCGCGATTCCGGTGCGGTCTTTGCCGGCGTGGCAGTGGAACACCGCCGGCCGGTTCGATGGATCGACAAGGCCGGTCAGCAGTTGTCCAAAGAGGGGAGCGCTGTGCACGAGCATGCCGAGGTAGAGATCGCGCAATAGGCGCTCGCCGTCGCTCGCCGCGCTGAACATGGTGGAATCGATCGTGCGGTTGCCGTCGCGCGGTTGGCCGACAATGGCGAGTTGGATGGAGTCGACGGGGTTCGGATGCGTGGCGCGCTCGTCGTCGCCGCGCAGGTCGTACACGACGCGCACGCCGATTCGCTCGAATCCGACGAGATCGGACGGCGTGAGCTTGTGCAACGAGTCCGATCGGAAGATCTGCCCCCAGGCCGTGTGGCCGCCGCCGGCCGTTCGGTAGCCACCGAGATCACGGAAGTTCTGAACACCCTCGAACGCGACACGACGATCAGCGGTGACCACGGCATAGTCACTGCCGGGTGTCCGCAACGAGACATAGCAACGCGGCGAGCCGAGCCCGTCGAGTCGCACCGAGGATGTACCGGGCGCTACCGACAGGAGATGGACATGATCGGCCGCGTCAGGCGTTGCGCCGGCCGCAATATCAACTGCCGCGCCCGCTCCGTCGACGCTCCATTCGACGACCATGCACCCCGGACTCTCGATCTCCACCCGCGCGCTCGTCACGATCGTCTGCATGCCGCCAACGTAGCCCGGGCAAGTGACCAGCAGACCAACAGCATCGAAGGTTCGTGTCCTGTTCACCTCTGTGCCATCACGGGGTCGACCGACGTACAAGTTCGCTTCCTACCTTGCGCGAGCGATGACCGCGAATGGGGTCACCACTCGATGGAGGAAGTCATGCCCTTGGATCATTCCGAAGGAGTCAATCCGTCCGACAATGTGTCGCTCGCCGACTTGATCCCACGTCTGTCGCGCCGTCACGTCCTCGGCGGCGGGCTCGCAGCCGCGGCCTTCACAATGCTTCCCGCCAGGACCGCTCGCGCGACAACGGCGGCGACGGTCGACGACGGAACCGACACCGCGGAGATGAATGGCGGACGCCGACCACTGTTAGGGTTCGAATCGGTCGGGGCGTCGAGCGCCGATGCGCTGATCGTCCCCGATGGCTACGTGGCCGAGGTGTTGATCCCGTGGGGCACACCGCTGCTGTCGAATGGTCCGGCGTGGAAGAAGGACGCATCCAACACGGCTGCGGAACAGGCGCAGCAAATCGGCGCACACCACGACGGGATGCATTTCTTCCCGTTGGGCAACGGCAAGGAAAGCAATCGTCGCGGACTGCTCGTGGTCAACCACGAGTACGTCGACATGATCTTGTTCTATCCCGATGGCAACACGACGATGACGAAGGAGAAGGTCGACAAGGCCCTCGCTGCGCACGGTGTCTCGGTGGTCGAGATCGCGCTGGTGAAGGGCAAGTGGCGCCTGGTCGACTCCAAGTTCAACCGGCGCGTCACCGGCGTGACCGCGGTCGAGTTCTCCGGGCCGGTCGCCGCGACACACGCGCAGTTGCAGTCCAACAACCCGGCGATGGGCACGCTCAACAATTGTGCTCATGGCTACACCCCGTGGGGCACCTACCTTGCGTGCGAGGAGAACTGGAACGGGTACTTCGGCGCGACTACCGCCTTCGCCCCGACCGCGGCCGAAGCGCGCTACGGCCTCACCGCGGCCGGAGCCGGTTACAACTGGCACGTCGGTGACCCCGCCCGGTTCGACCTCAATCTGAACCGCAAGGAACCCAACCGTTTTGGCTGGGTCGTGGAGATCGATCCCTTCGACCCCAAGTCGACGCCGGTGAAGCGAACTGCACTCGGACGGCTCAAACACGAAGGCGCGAAGGTCGTCGAGTCGAGCGGCCGCGTGGTCGTCTACACCGGTGACGACGAGGACAAGGAGTACCTGTACAAGTTCGTCAGCGACGACAAGTGGAAGAAGCTGCGCCGCGACGGCAAGAGCCCCCTCGATCACGGCACGCTGTACGTGGCCAAGTTCAATCCCGACGGTTCGGGAAAGTGGCTGCCGCTCGTCCACGGTCAAGGTGCGCTCACCGTTGCCAATGGTTGGGCTGACCAAGCCGATATTTTGTTGCGCACGCGGCAAGCAGGTGACGCGCAAGGCGCCACCAAGCTCGATCGTCCCGAGTGGGTGGCCGTCCACCCTCACAACAACGATGTCTACGTGTCGCTCACCAATGGCACGTCTGCATCGCCGGCCATCAGTCCGCGCAATCCGAATCCGTACGGTCACATTGCGCACATCGTCGAGGCGAAAGGCGACAATGCCGCACTCGAGTTCCTATGGGACATCTTCGTATTGGCGGGCGACCCTGCCTATGATGCAACCGTCAAGATCAACGGCGACATCTTCGGATCGCCCGACGGGCTGTGGATCGATGACGACGGTCGGTTGTGGATCGAGACCGACATCTCCAACTCGTCGCAGTTGCGAGCCGATCGCGGCTACGACCACTTCGCGAACAACGCCATGTTGGCGGCGGACCCCGCGACGGGCGAGATCCGTCGATTCCTCGTCGGCCCGCGCGGCTGTGAGATCACGGGTGTCATCACGACCCCTGATCAACAGACGATGTTCGTCAACGTGCAACACCCGGGCGAGTCCACGACGTTCTGGGGCACACCGACGCCGGCCAATCCTCGGCTCGTGAGCAATTGGCCCGACTTCGATCCGGCGGGGCGTCCCCGCTCGACGACCATTGCGATCCGCAAGATCGGCGGCGGAAAGATCGGGACCTAAGGCGTTGCGACTCGGCCGCCGTCTCGACACAGTGGATTCATGAGCGACCGTATGGCGTCGACGGCGTCCGCCAGTGAATTTGCACTCGTCGCGTTGGAGCGTTCCGGCGATCTGCTGGTGGATGCCGCGCGCCGTATCGAAGCGCGTGACGCGGATCCGGTGGAGGCGGTGCACGAGCTGCGAGTCGCCATCCGCCGGGTCCGCTCCGATCTCCGAATTTTCGGCGCGGTCTTCGAGCCGGTATGGCTCGCAGCAACAATCGAGCAGCTGCGAGACCTCACTCGAGTCGTCGGCGCGGCGCGCGATCTCGACGTGATCTTTGCCCGCCTCGAAGCAGTCAAGGGCTCGCTACCCGAGCGCGAGCGAGCAGTGGCGACGCCGATGCTGACGCGGTTGCGGTCCGATTGTGAGACCGCGCAGCGCGCCGCGCTCGATGCGCTTCGCGATCCTGCTCGTGCTCGAGCGGTCGCCGATCTTGCGACGATCTCTACTCGGCGCCCGCTTGCGGTCGACGCCGACACCGTGACGATCGACGATCTCGTTGCGGCCACGCGCCGTCAGTGGCGGCGCCTGCGTAGATCAGTGCGTGTGGCCGAAACAGAGCCGAGCGCGGAGAACTTGCACCGGGTGCGGGTACGCGCAAAGACGTTGCGGTACTTACTCGACGCGCTCGGACCGGTGCTGCACCGATCGGCTCGCCGTCACGCCAAAGCGCTTGTCGCGCTGCAAGATCACCTGGGTGAACTGCAAGATGCGGTGGTGATCTAGCGATGGCTCCGGGGTGAGCTAGCTGCGGGTGGCCGCGATGCCTTCCTCGTCGGTGAACTGGTCGGCTTCGAACGCGCCCGCGGCGCAGAGTTTCGTGACAGTTGGCGCCGACAATGGCGCAAGGCCTCGCGCAAGAAACTCCGCCGATGGGCGCGCTGATGCACAGTTGGCCCACTGTTCACCCCTCGTTCACCATGTTCATACCTGGCGGCTACCGGGTACTCGTACCGTCGTCCTCGAACGAACCGTAGGAGGAAAGTTCCTTGTATTCGACAAAGAAGCGATTCACGAGTGTGGTCGCAATGCTGCTGGGCCTGGCGCTGGTTGGCGCCGCTTGCGGCGATGATTCCGGCACCGATGCCACCCCGACCACACAGGCGACTGGCGCCACGACACCCGCGGGTGTCACGACCACCAAGCCGCCCGAGGTGACGGGCACCCTGAACGGATCCGGGGCAACGTTTCCGAAGGCGTTCTACGACGAGATGATCGTCGACTTCAAGAAGGCGCAACCGAAGGCAACCGTGAACTACGCCGGTGGCGGATCGGGCAAGGGCCGGACCGACCTCCAAGGCGGCGTGGTCGACTTCGCCGGCTCCGACGGCTTGGTCGCCGCGGCCGACGTATCGAAGTACAAGGGTGCATTCGTCTATGTGCCGACGGTCAGCGCGCCGATCACCGTGGCGTACAACTTGTCCGGCGTCGACAACCTGCAACTCTCACCGGAGACGATCGCCAAGATCTTCCAGCGTGACATCAAGTCGTGGGACGACCCGGCGATCGTGGCCGAGAACACCGCGATCAAGGACAAGTTGAAGGGCAACATCGTCGTCGCTCACCGTTCCGACGGGTCGGGCACGACCGAGAACTTCACCATCTTCCTGGACAAGTCGGTCGGTTCCGGTGGATCGGGCGTCTGGAAGCTGAAGAAGGGCTCCACTGTCGAGTGGCCCGCCGACACGCAAGCCGGTAGCGGCAACGCCGGCGTCGCCCAGATCGTCAAGGCCACGGCCGGAGCGATCGGCTACATCGACTTGTCGGACGCCAAGGCGTCGCAGTTGAAGTTCGCATCGATCAAGAACAAGGCTGGGAAGTATGTCCAGCCGACGATCGAGGGTGCTTCGGCGGCCGTCGAAGGCGCAACCGTCAACGCGGATCTCAGCTACGACCCGCTCTGGGCCGATGGCGACAAGGCCTATCCGATCGCAGCGCCCACGTGGATCCTCGTCTACGTCGACCAGACCGACAAGGTCAAGGGTGAAACGATCAAGGCCTTCCTTCGCTACATCCTCACCGATGGCCAGAAGATCGCACCCACCATCGATTACGCACCGCTCTCGGCCTCGCTGGTCGAAAAAGCATTGGCGCAACTCGACAAGATCAAGCTGCCGGTCTGACCCTCGGGGTGAGCACGCAAAGAGGCGGCGGCAGGCTCAATACCTGCCGCCGCCACTTCTAGTGTTCGGCTGACGAAGTGCGGGAGAACGGATGACGGCAACCAGTATCGAACCCCAGAGCGATCTCAGCGGTAAGAACCGCGTCGGCGACCGAGCCTTCCGGTGGGCCACCTATGGCGCCGGCGGGTTCGTTCTCCTCGTATTGGGTGCGATCGCGCTGACGATGACCCGTAAGGCGTGGCCGGCGTTCGACGAGATGGGCTTCGACTTCTTCACGTCGAAGCGATGGGCTCCCAACGAGGGAATCTTCGGTGCGCGAGCGCTGATCTTCGGCACGCTCTACACCGCGGTCATCGCGTTGACATTGGCCGTGCCGGTGAGCCTCGGTATTGCGCTGTTCGCGACCCAGGTGGCGCCGACGCGATTGCGGCGCTGGATCGTGTCGGTCATCGATCTGCTGGCGGTGATCCCCTCGGTGGTGTTCGGGTTGTGGGGCATCCTCTTCTTGGCCCCCAAGTTGCCGGGGTTCTTCCAAAACCTGCACGACATCTTCGGCCCGATACCGGTGCTTGGTTGGATCTTCGGATCGAGCGCCGGAGGCAAGAGCTTCCTCACGGCGGGCGTCATTCTCGCCATCATGATCACGCCCATCATCACTTCGCTCTCGCGTGAGGTGATCGACACGACGCCACCGAGCGACCGCGAAGCGGCGTACGGGCTCGGCGCGACCCGCTGGGAAATGATTCGCGGCGCCGTGCTCCCGCACTCGAAAGGCGGCCTCGTCGGGGCCGTGATGCTCGGTCTCGGCCGCGCCATGGGCGAGACGATCGCAGTTGCTCTCACGGTCGGGTCGGGCAAGTCGATCGGGTGGAACGTGTTCGCCTCGGGCGACACCATGCCGGCGGTGATCGCCAACGAATGGGGCGAGGCCGAAGGCACGTGGCGGGCCGCGCTCATCGCGCTCGCGGTCACGTTGTTCCTCTTGACGATCATCGTCAATCTCGCCGCCACCGGCATCGTGCAACGGTCGATGGCCAAATCGTCAGGAGTGCGGCGATGACGGCATCCACATTCCCCACGGGTTCGTCCTCGGGCTCGACGAGCGGCGTCTCTGCCGAATCGGTGGGCCTCGCCACCAGTCGCACGTGGCGGACAACCAAGAGCGCCATCATGAGCGCGCTCATGGGGCTTGCGTTGTTCCTCGTGCTGATTCCGTTGGTCTTGGTCTTCGCGGTGGTCGTGCAAAAGGGCGCCGGCGCGATGAGCTGGAGCTTCCTGACCAAGGACATTCCCGTGCGGGCCCGCGAAATCGGGCCGGGCATGGGCCCTGCGATCGTCGGAACGCTCATCATCACCTTCGTGGCGACGCTGATCGCGGTGCCTGCGGGCATCCTCGGTGCGATCTACCTCAACGAATACGGCGGGACGAGCGTGTTCGCGCGCGTTGTGCGGTTCATGGCGACGGTGATGACCGGTGTGCCGTCGGTGGTCATGGGCATGTTCATCTACGTGACGTATGTCGTTCGATTGGGCACGAACGGCCTTCAAGCGTTCGCCGGAGCGTTGGCACTCGCCGCGCTCATGCTGCCGATCATCATCCGTTCGGTCGAAGAAATGTTGCGCCTGGTGCCCGAAAACTTGCGAGAGGCCAGCATGGGCCTGGGTGCCACGAAGAGCCGAACGATCCTCACCGTGGTGCTTCCCGCCGCACTGCCCGGGGTGATCTCGGGGTGCCTACTGGCGGTGGCTCGGGCGGCCGGCGAGACGGCCCCGCTGATCTTCACCATCGGCGTCGCGAAGTCACTCAACGTCAACCCCTTCAAGGGTTCCATCGCCGCGCTACCTCGCGAGATCTTCGCGAATGCACAGGAACCATTTCCCGGGGCAAACGACCGGGCCTGGGGCGCGGCGCTGACGCTGATCCTGCTCGCCTTCCTGTTGACAGTGATCGCGCGGTTCGTATCGGCGCGATTCGCGCTGAAACGGTGATCGCATGCGGGAACCTGACCTATCGACCACGTCGATCTCGGGGCCAAAGGAGCCACCAATGACCGATACCGCTGTTGCCCAATACGATGTACCGGTGATCATGCCGGATATCACCGTGGAGCCGAGCAGCGAGATGGCCACGCCCGACGAGGCCATCTTCCAGTTGACCGACCTGAGCGTGTACTACGGCGCGTTCCGCGCCGTGCGCAACGTCGACATGACGATCAACAAGCACAAGATCACGGCGTTCATCGGCCCTTCGGGCTGCGGCAAGACGACGGTGTTGCGCTGTTTCAACCGGATGAACGACCTCATCCGCGGGGCGCGGGTCGAGGGTTCGCTCGTGTACCAAGGTGTCGACCTCTACAGCCCCGAGGTGTCACCGGCAGAAGTGCGCCGCCGCATCGGCATGGTCTTCCAAAAGCCGAACCCGTTCCCCAAGTCGATCTACGACAACATCATCTACGGTCCCAAGCTCAATGGGGTCAAGAAGAAGTCAGAGCTCGACGCCGTCGTCGAGCGCTCGCTCAAGAGCGCTGCGCTCTGGGACGAAGTCAAGGACCGACTGAAGACGTCCGCGTTGGGACTCTCGGGTGGTCAGCAGCAACGCCTCTGCATCGCCCGTGCGATTGCCGTCGAGCCCGACGTGATCCTCATGGACGAGCCGTGCTCGGCGCTCGACCCCATCGCGACGGCGCGCATCGAAGACCTGATGCAAGAGCTCAAGAATCGCTACACGATCATCATCGTGACCCACAACATGCAACAAGCAGCTCGCGTGAGCGATCGCACGGCGTTCTACTCGGTAGAGGTGAACCCCGAGAGCGATCGGCGCACCGGCGTCCTCGTAGAGTACGACCGCACCGAAAAGATGTTCTCGAATCCCAGTGACGAACGTACCGAGAATTACGTCACCGGCAGATTCGGCTGACGGGGGACCACGTGGACGAGATCCGGAAGACTTTTCATCAGCAACTCGACGACATCAAGCAGGATGTAATCGAGTTGGCGGCGATGGTCGTCGAGTCGATACCGCGCGCCACACAAGCGCTGCTCGACGCCGACTTGGCGGCCGCGCAGGCAGTCATCGACTACGACGATTTCCTCGATGCCAAATCACTCGAGATCGACGAACACTGCTTGCGTCTGCTCGCGTTGCAGCAACCGATGGCCAGTGATCTTCGCGTGATCATGACCGCGATGCGCTTGAACTGGGATCTCGAACGCGCCGGTGATCTCGCGTGCAACATCTGCAAGACGATCCGTCGTATGTACGGCACGCCGATCGAGCCAAAGCTGCGGGGGCTCATCGTGCAGATGAGCGAAGAGGCCTACCGGCTGACCCACCTTGCCATCGACGCGTATGCCGAACGCAATGTCGCCCTCGCGGCGGCTCTCGACGACATGGACGATCGGCTCGATGCGCTCCAGCGAGACTTCGTGATCGCGCTCATCGAGCAACATGACCGCAGCGTGATGCCATTGCAGAGCGCCGTGCAGTTGGCCTTGGTCGCGCGCTACTACGAACGTCTCGGCGACCACGCCGTCAATATCGGTGAACGAATCCAGTACATGGTCACCGGCTGGCTGCCCGAGCACACCGGCGCCGCGCGCGCTGAGGTCAAGAAGAAGGCGGCCGAGGCACTCGAACCACCGGACTTCGGAGACTGAGATCGTTACGCGGCGCGTCCTCGTTACCAACGACGACGGCATCATCGCCCCGGGCCTTGCCGTTCTCGCGGCCGCGGTTCGTGAAATGGGCCACGACGTCGTCGTCGTGGCCCCCGATCGCGAGATGAGCGGATCGTCGTCTTCGATGGGTTCGATGGCGTATGCCGATCACGTCTCGTTCGAAGAGGTCGTTCTCGCCGAGCTTCCCGACATCCCCGCCTACGCACTCGACGGGCCGCCGGCCGCCTGTGTCATCGCGGCGACGCTCGGCGGGTTCGGCGCCCCTCCCGATCTCGTGGTCTCGGGGGTAAATCCGGGATTCAACTGTGGCCGGGCCACATTGCATTCGGGCACAGTCGGCGCGGCGTTGACCGCGGCCCGATGGGGTTGCTCGGGCCTGGCGGTGAGCATCGGGCTGGCCGACCGCATCCACTGGCTCACGGCCGCGTCCTACGCGCAAGCGGCC
>JBDSMH010000102.1:0-90007 GCA_039915945.1 Acidimicrobiales bacterium
AACTCATCCACGGCTTGATCGCCCACTCCGATGCCGGGTCGCAATATGTGTCCCTCGCCTACACCGAACGCCTCGCCGAGATCCACGCTCTGGCATCGATTGGTTCGATCGGTGACAGCTACGACTGTGATGATCCCCGGGCGTTGGTTGTTCTTTTGGGAGGATCGGCGTCATCGTTGGCTCGGGTGGCCTGACCCTTGTTTTGATCGACTTCGTGTCTTTGCGTTGACGTGTCGGTCGCCCAGGCCAGCGATGTAGTGCCTCGCCGGCCGAGCGGGCAGTGACCTCATAGGAGCCTGATCGACCAGGTCCCATCACAGTCCTGTCCTTCCCGCCCGACCAGCGAGATGAACCATCAACCCGGGAGGATCAAAGTCATGTCAAGCATCGCGCTCTCACGCACCGATGTCATCGTCGGTGTCGACACGCACAAGGACGAACACGTTGTTGTCGCCATCGACGGACTCGGCGGCGTCATCGGCGAGCCGCTGTCCGGCAACCAACGCCGGCTACGTCGAGCTACTGGGGTGGGCGCAACAGCTTGGGCCGGTCTACGCGTTCGGCGTCGAGGGCTGCGGCTCATATGGTCAGGGACTGGCCCGGTTCCTGCGACGTCACGGCTAACGCGTCGAGGAAGTCGCGCGCCCGCCGCGCAAGGGCGAACGGCGACTATCCGGCAAGAGCGACGCGATCGACGCGCAACACGCGGCGCGATGCGTCCTCGCCGGCGTCGGCACCGCGACCCCCAAGCACGCCGATGGCATGATCGAGGCGATCCGACTGGTCAAAATCGCCCGAGATACCGCCGTCAAATCGCACACCGCAGCGATGATCACGCTCAAAGCCGTGTTGGTCACCGCGCCCGATGCGCTACGCGAACAGCTCGAGCCGCTCACCGACTACCGGCTCGTCAGCACCTGCGCCGCGCTGACCACAACCGGCCCCATCGCCGACCCGCACGTGGCGATTCGCCACACACTGCGCAGCCTCGCGCAACGCTGGCTCGACCTGCACGAAGAGATCAAGACACACACGGCCCACCTCAAGTCACTCACGAACACCGCGGCACCGAAGCTGATCGCGCGATTCGGTGTTGGCTTCGACAGCGCCGCCGAACTCCTTATCACCGCCGGCGACAACACCAACCGAGTCCGCAACGAAGCCGCCTACGCGAAGCTCTGTGGCGCCTGCCCCATCCCCGCAGGCTCCGGAAAAACCAACGGACGGCACCGCCTCAACCGAGGTGGCAACCGCCAGGCCAACGCGTCGCTCTACCGCATCGTCATCGTGCGCATGCGATGGCACCCACCGACCATCGCCTACGTCCAACGACGCACCAACGAAGGACTTACCAAGAAAGACATCATCCGCTGCCTGAAACGCTACGTAGCGCGCGAGATCTACAACCTCCTCCCCCCACCCCAGCACGCCAACATCACGCAAGCCGCGTAACTCGACTTGACGATCTATAGGAGCATCAACGCGCTCGCGGAGTCAACGATCGGGCTCTACAAGAGCGAGTGCATCCACTTCGAAGGTCCCTGGGCCGGCGTTGACGACGTCGAGCTCGCCACCTTCAACTGGGTGTGGTGGTTCAACAACATCCGCCTGCACTCCGCCATCGGCTACGTCCCACCCGTCGAGTTCGAACAGAACTACTACCGTTCACACAACAACCCCCAACCTTCGACAAGCTGCCGGCCTGGCGCGAGCTGCGCTCGCTGCCTCTCGACGCGCAAAGAGCCGCGTTGCGAGATCCCATCCGGCGCGCGTCGCTCGTCGAAGAAGCCCTGCACGGTCGTTACGGCGAGGCAATCGGCGCCGAGGCGCGTGCGCCGAGCTACGACATGCTGCGCGTGTTCGACACGCCCCTTGGCCCCTATCGCACCGTCGCCGAAATCGCGACCGAACGGGGCCTCTCGGCGGTCGACGCCATGATCGATCTGTCGATCGAGACGAATTTCGGACAGATGTTCGCGCAACCCTTCGGCAATCACGACCTCGCTGAAGTACGCGACATGATCACCCACCCGCATACGGTCGTCGCGATCAGCGACTCAGGCGCGCACGTGGCGCAGATCATGGATGCGTCAGTGCCGACATTTCTTCTCGCGCACTGGGTGCGCCGCGAGCAGGTGTTGTCGTGGGAGGAGGGTGTGCGCAAGCTCACGTTCGACCCGGCGATGATCTGGGGCTTCCCCAACCGGCGGGCTGTTGCGTGTGGGCCACAAAGCCGACATCGTCGTACTCGATCCCGAGCGCATCAGCCCCGGGATGCCAATAGCGGCAAACGACTTGCCCGCCGGCGCGTTGCGGCTCAAGCAAAAGGCCGACGGCATTCTCGCGACGATCGTCAATGGCGAAGTATTGATGCGCGAGAACGAACACACGGGAGCGCTGCCCGGACAGGTTTTGCGCGGACCGCTCCGGTCATCGTAGATCGCAAGGTCGGGGGTTCGATTGCGACTCAACCTGCAGTCGGGCGGGTGCTTGCTAGCGGATCTGACCGCGGGGCGAGCACCAACACCGAGAACGCGGCAATCACCGCGAACACGAACACGCCTATAGCGAACGGCCGCACAGAGTTGTCGAAGGACGCATTCACGATCGCGGCGAGCAAGGCGCCGGCAGCGGTGGCCGTTGCGCCGAGTAGCGCTGCTGCCATGCCGGCCACATGCGGCACAGGAGCCATCGCCGCCGTGTTGGTGTTGGCGTTGAGAACCGAGATGCCCAACAACATGAGTGCGATGAAGAGACACAGCAGCCAGAACGCGGGGCGCCCGTCAGTCGATAGAGCCACGATCAGAAAGCCGGTGTTGACCGTGACGAACAGCGTTACCGCCCACCGCACCAGGCGCTGCAGTCCGACACGCATGACGACCCGGGCACTCACCAGCGAGCCGAGCGCGAGCACGATCCCCAGAGAGCCGAATATGAAGGGGAACTCGTCGTCGTAGTTGTAGACGTCGTTGACGATGACCTCGAGATTGCCCACGAACGAGGCCATCGTGCCGAACAGGCAACATGCCGCGAGCCCGTACGCCACTGTCGCTCGTGTGCGCATCACGATGCGCAAGGCACCCAGCATGTCGCGTGGGCTCACCCCGCGCCGCAACTCGGGCGGGAGCGTTTCGGGGAGCCGGATCAACCAAATGGCGAGCGCTGCCGCGAACACGCACGGAGCCCAGAAAACGATGCGCCATGGCGCGAGCCGGATGAGAACCGCGCCGAGACTCGGCGCGATCACCGGCACCACCATGAACGTCGCCATCACGAAGCCCATCGTGCGCGCCATCTGCTCGCCCCCGAACCGGTCGCGCACCATCGCGATCGCCAGCGACCGTGGCGCTGCCGCGCCGAATCCCCAGAACGCGCGACAGATGAAGATCGCCTGCAACGACGGAGCGACAGCCGCCGCTGCGGCCGAACACACCATGATGGCAAGGCCGACATAGAGCAGCGGCTTGCGCCCAAAACGATCCGACAGCGGCCCGTAGACCAGCTGTCCGACCGCAACGCCGAGGAAGAACGCCGTCACGATCCAGCCCACTTGCGACGAATCGGGGGGTAGACCGAAATCGGCACGGATCTTCTTGAATGCGGGAAGCATCAAGTCGATCGACGACGCCGCCATCGCCTGGCAGGCGGCCACGATCCCGACGAACTCGCGGCGGCCCATGCTCACCGGGCCATGCTCGGGGAAATCGACATCGCTGTCCATTCAGTGTGTCGGGCGTTACCCCGGGCCTGGTCGGCGCCCTCATTCTCGAGCCGACGATGCCGATAGTGCCTGGTGAACTCGCAAGACGACGCCGCGGGCCGACACTTCGGCGGGATGATGACGCGGATGCTGTTCGAACATCTGCAACTTCGCAGTTACCCGGGTGCGGCGCAAGCGGTGCTGCTCGTCGCCGGCGAGTCCCGCTTTATCGAGCAACTATCTCGCGACGACGAGTGGAGTTCGTATCGACAGTTCCGCCGACTGCTCGAGGCGGCGGGCGACGTGCTGGGCGGGCCTCAGGCGTTGGTCGAAGTGGGACGGGCAGTGCAAATCGTGGCCGACGGATCGGTCGACTACACCGAGATGCTCCAGTCGCTCGGCTCACCCGCAACGCTCTACGCCGACATGGGTCGAACAACACGCGTGCTCGCTCCGATCGTGGCGGTCGAGACCGAGGAGGTCGGCGCCACGGAGTGGATCTTGCGCCAGCGTTTCGAAGAGGGCTTCGAACCGTTCCCCGAGTTTTGCGCATTCTCCGCCGGGCTCGGCGCGCTCACTCCGACGATCTTCGGCTATCCGCCTGCTGAAGTGTGGGAGGAACAGTGTCAGTGCCGGGGCGCGCAATGGTGTTCGATGCGCGTTCGCTGGGAGGAAATCGATGAGCCCTTGCGACGGGCCGACTACTACGAGACTCGAGCGCACCTTCTCGAGGGGCGGCTCGCGACGCTGCACGAGACGCTGGGCGAATTGGTGTCGAAAGGCGATCTCGACGAGTTGCTCGCTCACGTCGTCGCATCGGCGGCGAGAGCGGTCCGCGCTCCCGGGTACGTCCTTGCACTGGCCGTGCTGCCATCGCAGCATCAGCGGATCCATTCCATCGGCTTGCCCGCGATAGATGCAGCGGCGCTCGCTGAATCACTGATCGCAGGCACGCAAATCAGCGATGAACGGCATCTCGTCGTCGATGTCGCCTCGGCGCGTCGCTCCTACGGTCACCTCGCTGCTGTCAACACGATGGGCAACGGCTTCTTCCCTCAGGAACGCGCCAGCTTGCAGGCGTACGGTCGTTTCGCCGCTGCCGCGTTGGACTCCGCCATCGCCCTCGAAGCGGCAGAAGCACTGCTCGAACTGTCGAACTCCCTGGCCGATGCCACCACGGTGGACGAGATCGGCACCCAACTCGCCCGCACGATGCCAAGAGTTCTCGACTGTGACCGGGCCACCGTGATCCTTTGCGATGACGACAACTCCGACTTCGCCCGCGTCGTGGGTTCGTACGGTTATCCGCCGGATATCGACGAGCGGCTGCGAGCACATCAATTCAGCGCGGCCACCGTGCGCGAGGCCGTCGCTACCGCTGACGTTCACGATCTCGACAGCGCAACGTTGATCAGCAGCGTCTTGCCGCAGACCGGCTCCATCGCGGCGGCGACCACACCGATCGTGGCCAACGGCAGAGTGATCGGTCTGATCGGCGCGGGCGTCACCAGCCGGCCCGAACGACTGCGGTTGGACCCCGACGTCCCAGGGCTCCTCCGGGGCCTCGCCAGCCAGGCGGCGACGGCGATCCGTAGCGCACAACTGGTCGTCGAGTTGCGCCACCAAGCGCTGCACGACTCGCTCACCGGACTACCGAATCGCACGCTCATCATCGATCGGGCCGACCAACTACTGAAACGCGGGCGGCGCGATGGCCGGCCCGTCGCCGCACTGTTCATCGACTTGGACGGCTTCAAGAACGTCAACGACACCCGTGGCCACGAAGTCGGTGACTGGCTACTACGGGCCGTTTCCGATCGGCTTCGTACCGCGCTGCGCGACAGCGACAGCCTTGCCCGCATGGGCGGCGATGAGTTCGTGGCGTTGCTCGAAGGAATGCCTGAGGCCGCAGTCGAAGTCGTGGCCGACCGTGTGCTGGAAGTGCTGCGGGAGCCATTCGAGATCGACGGCACCGAGCAAACACCGGTTCAGATATCCGCAAGCGTCGGCATCGCGATAGGCGATCGACCAACGTCCACCCAACTCTTACGCGACGCTGACGTCGCGCTCTACGAGGCGAAGGCCTTGGGCAAGAACCGCCGCGTGACGTTTGAGGCCGAGATGCAAATGGCCGCGCAGACTCGAGTCGACCTCGCGGCGGACCTGCGCTCTGCGCTCGCCGCGGGCGAATTCTTTCTCGTGTACCAACCGACATTCGACCTGCCGACGTTGGCGATCACCGGCGTCGAGGCGCTCTTGCGGTGGCGCCATCCACAGCGCGGTGTGATCATGCCGGGCGCGTTCATCTCCATACTCGAGGAATCGGTGGCAATCGTCGATGTGGGGCGATGGGTACTCCGTGAGGCGTGTCTCGAAGCCGCGCGACTGCACGCGGCCGGTCACATGCTCACCATCGCGGTCAACGTGTCGATGAGGCAGCTCCAGTCGGATGCTTTCGTCGGCGATATCACTGACGCGCTGTCCCACAGCGGTCTGCTCCCCGAGATGCTCGAGCTCGAGATCACCGAAGAGTCAATCATCATCGAGGCGGACGGAATCATCGATCGCCTGACACTGATCAAGGCGCTCGGTGTCCGCCTTGCGATCGACGACTTCGGCACGGGCTATTCCTCACTCGCCTACCTGCGCCAACTGCCCATCGATTCGATCAAGATCGACCGCTCGTTCATCGCCGCGATCGGCGACTCCCCTTCGGCCGCGGCGGTCATCCAAACCCTCGTGCAGCTCGGTCAGACCCTCGGTATCAGCACACTGGCCGAAGGCATCGAACAGCGAGCGCAGCTCGAATATCTCCAGGATCAACAGATCGATCACGGGCAGGGCTTCTGGCTGACCAAACCGCTGGCACCGCCCGACCTCGAACAGTTCCTCCACCGCTACCAACGCCAGCCCCAACCAACCACCTAGGGACGCGGCGGCGACCCCCACTAGCGTTGGCGCGCAGCGGGGGGACACCGATGAACGAATCAACCGACGCGGACGAGCGCAGGGCTCGCGGACTTGCCACCTACCGGGAGGTCTACGGCGATGACGCGCCGTTGCCCGAGGGCGGAACGGCCGAGTTCTTCGAGCTGCTGATCATCGATCAGCAGTTTGCCGAGGTCTGGTCGCGACGGGCGTTGCCGATCGCGTCGCGGCGGCTGCTCACCATGGGCGTGCTGGCCGCCACGCAGCGCTTCGACATACTGCAATTCCAGTTCGCCCGCACCCTTGCCACGGGCGAGCTCACCGCAGAACAGGTGCGCGAGATCGTCATCCATCTCATCACCTACATCGGCACTCCTTCGAGCGGCGATCTCCATCGTGCGAGTGAGGCGGCGATCGCCGCGCACGTCGCGACCGAATCGGCGTCTACGTGAACTCGGCGTTCGACGGACCGATCGGCTTCGTCGGCGTGGGCAACATGGGCTCCGCAATGGCACTGCGCACGGTGCAAGAGGGCGCCGCGGTCGTGGCGTACGACGCCAGCGATGCCGCCTGTCAACGGCTCTCGGATGCCGGAGCAACGATCGTCGAGTCCGCCGCCGTGGTCGCCGCGCAGTGCCGCACCGTGTCGGTCGTGGTCAATACCGATCAACAGGTGCGCGACGCGTTTGCCGGCGACGACGGGCTCATCGCGGGCGCCGCCCCGGGAACGATCGTGGCCATCCACTCGACGATTCATCTCGGGACTCTCGAGCAAGCTGTCGCGGCAGCGGCGCGGCAATCGGTGATCGTCGTCGATGCCGCAGTAACGGGCGGTCCTGACGCGGCCGCGCGAGGCGAGCTCGTCGTCATGATCGGAGGCGATCGCTCGACGTTCGAGACCTTGCGCCGTCGCCTTGCCTGCTGCGCCTCGCTCATCGTGCACGTCGGCGATCTCGGCGCCGGCATGTCGGCCAAGATCGCACTCATGGTGATCTCGTTCGGCAAGCTCGCGGCTGCGTACGAAGGGATGCACCTCGCCCACGCGGCCGGCGTCGATATGGCCGAATTCGCCCGGATCGTGGCGCAGAGCGAGAGCCAGAGCGGCCTGCACGAGTTCTTCCTACGCGAGCGCACGCTACGTTTCGCGGATGACTACCAAGGCCCGCTGCGTGAGATCGCACGACACGAGATACCGAAGTCGCAGAAGGATCTGCACGCGGCCATCGAACTGGCCGAGCGCCTCGGCGTGACGCTGCCGATCACCGAGGTCGCGCACGACGAAATGCCTTCGGTTTGGGGCATCGACCGCTAAGGCCGTGCCCGATCGTCGGATGGAGGATTGCCGGCGCTCACCCCTGGGTATAGGTAGCGGATGATCACTCATCGCCTTGCCCGCCCTCTACTCGCCGGTATGTTCGTCGTCGGTGGACTCGATTCGGTCCTTCATCCGGACGCAAAGCTGAAGAAGGCCGATGCTGTCACGAGCAAAGTGACGCAGTGGTTCGGTCTGCCCGACGACACCAAACTGCTCGTCCGGTTGAATGGTGGCGTGCAGATCGGCGCCGGCATCCTCATGGCGATGGGCGTACTGCCCCGTCCCATGGCGGCCAGCCTGGCGGCCTCACTCGTACCCACGACACTGGCGGGCCATCCGTTCTGGCAGGAGCCGGATCCCGCGACGCGTTCCGCGCAGCGCATCCAGTTCTTGAAGAACGCTTCGATTCTGGGTGGCCTCATCCTCGCCGCCAATGACACCGACGGACGGCCGTCGGTGAGCTGGCGTGCCCGCCGTGCACTCGCACACACCAGCGCGCGTGTATCCGAATCGGCCTCTCGCGCCGCCGACTCGGCGACGCGGGCCGCCCACGCCTTGCCCATGTTGCCGCACTCGTGACGATGCACCGCCGCGTCATCGCCAGCATTGCCTTGGCAATATTGCTGGCGGCGTGTAGCGACGACGTCGGCGTGGTTGCGAGCAGCGATTCGACTCTCCCCGGCATCAACACAGGCTCAGTGGCGACAACCAGCGGCGCGCCCGCAACGACCCCGGCCGCAACCGGGCCCGTCGCCCGCAACTACGACTTCACAAAGCCCGAAGTGATCGCAACGGGGCTCTCGGTACCGTGGGGTATTGCGTTTCTGCCCGACGGGTCAGCGCTCGTCGCCGAACGCATCTCGGGGCGCATCCTGCAGTTGCGCGTAGGTTCCGCGCCGCAACCGGTGATGACCGTGCCGGGCGTCAACCCCAACGGCGAAGGCGGCCTTCTCGGCCTCGCGGTATCGCCCACGTACGCGCAGGACGGACTCGTCTACGCGTACTTCACGACCAGCAATGACAACCGCGTAGCCCGGTTTCGTCTCGGGGCCGCGCCGCAGGTGATCGTGTCGGGGATCGGCGCCTCCAGCGTCCACAACGGAGGGCGCATCGCGTTCGGCCCTGACGGCTTCCTCTACGTCACCACCGGCGACGCGGCCGCCAGTTCGAGGGCACAAGATCCCGCGAACATCAACGGCAAGATCCTGCGCGTCAAAGCCGACGGCTCCCCCGCCGACGGCAACCCGTTCCCCGCGAGCCCTGTGTGGTCGCTCGGACATCGCAACGTGCAGGGCATCGCGTGGGACGCCAACGGTCGCCTCTTCGCCTCCGAATTCGGCGCCACCGCATTCGATGAAGTCAACTTGATCCAAGCCGGCAAGAACTACGGCTGGCCCGCCGTCGAGGGCACCGGCAACAACCCGGCGTTCGTCAACCCCCTCGTGACGTGGGCAACCGGCGTCGCGTCGCCGAGCGGTGCCGCCATCTCCGGCGACTCGCTCTATGTCGCCGCGCTGGCGGGCCGCCGACTCTGGAAGATCTCCATCACTCCAACCGGTGTGGGCACGCCCCAATCGCTGCTCGAAGGTCAATTCGGGCGTCTTCGTACCGTCGTCACGGCGCCCGACGGAGCACTGTGGGTCGCGACCAGCAACCGCGATGGCCGGGGTTCCCCGACGGCAAACGACGATCGCATTTTGCGCTTCGTCCCGACGCCCTGACGCAGGCGCCCGAGGGCCCACCACCGCTCGGGAAAATTCCGCTTCAGTTCCGTCCGCCACTGACCGATATCTCTTGGGATCCCTGAGGGACGCTTGATTGGGACAGGACGATCCGGACGATTGTCGCCCCGTACGAGCATGTCGCCACCTCCTTGCCCGCAAGAGGAGTGCCATGCGACCAGATCGCTTTACTCTCCCCCCGAGACCAGCGATGCAGACCAGATATGCCTTGGTCATCGCCATGCTGGCCCTAGCGTTCACCAGCGCGAGTTGTGCAGCTTCGCCGCCGAAGACCGAGGTGTTGGGTGTGGTCGAAGTGGACGGCGCTACCAGCGAGGTCGGGTTGATCGAAGCGGTGTGCATCACGAACACACCGACGCGAGAACCTTGCTGAGGGCGAAAGCTCTACGCCATCGGCTGCACGATCTCGAGGAGGTGGCCCTCGTTGTCGGCGACGAAGGCCACCTTCACGTGTAGGTCGGAATAGTCGAGCGGCTCTCGTCGAACGGAGCCACCGGCCGCAACCGCCCGCTCCACGAGCGCGTCGATGTCCGGCGTGATGAAGCCGATGATGACCTCGTTGTCGGACGGTGTGGCCGTATCCGTGTAGCGCAGCAATACAAAGGTCGCCGCGCCGTCCCCGGTGGGGCTGAAGAGGACCTCCTCGACGGCGCGCCCCGCGATCTCGGATTCGATCCGGCCGGTCTCCTGCAAACCGAAGACGGCCCGGTAGAAGGCCGCACTCTTGTCGAGGTCGGCGACGAGGAGCTTCGTGAAACCGAAGTGATCGGGCGGCGTAGACATCCGCGCAACCTAGTACGCCACGGGGGAGCCCCACCCGGGGAACAATGCGGGAGGGTGGTGGGACTCCACCGTGTGCTTTGAGGGCGGTTTGCCCGGCGGACATGTATCCGCGCGAGGCGGGCTTCAAACCACCGCGCACAAAGTTTGATGAGTACCGCGAGGCCGCCGTGGGTACCGGGGCGCCGGAAACCCGATATGGAGGCTCGCATGCCCGAACTGCAGACACCTTTACAAGCCCACGGTGACGGGGTTAGCAGCGACCGCCGGGCCGCGTTCACCGTGCCTGGCCTCGAGATGGACGCGGCAGACAGCGTGATCGATCTCCTCGACGACGCGTTGGTCGCCTTGAACGATCTCGCGCTCACCCTCAAGCACGTCCACTGGAACGTGGTCGGTCCCAACTTCATCGCCGTGCACCAAATGCTCGATCCCCATGTCGAACAGGTGAGGATGATGGTCGACGCCGTCGCCGAACGCATCGCGACCCTCGGGGGGAGCCCCAACGGCCTGGCCGGCTATCTCGCCGCCCACCGCCGATGGGACGACTACTCGATCAATCGCGCGACAGCGCAAGCACACCTTGCGGCGCTCGACCTGGTGTACATGAACCTCATCTCTGATCATCGCGATCGCATACGCACGCTCAACGATCTCGACCCGGTGTCACAGGGTCTACTCATCGATCAATCGGCCGAGTTGGAACAACAACAGTGGTTCCTGCGCGCGCACCTCGAGGACTCCGCGGGAGGAATGCAACACGCCGGCGCAACCACCGAGCACGCCGCGGCGGCGAAGGTCGTGAATCGAGCCCGGGCCCTGCGAAACTCTGGCTGACACCGGCCCGATTCGTCTCCTGCAATCAAAGAAGAAAGCCCTGCCTCGTCCAGCGTTGGCAGGGCTTTCTTACTAGGCGGGTTCAGCGAAACGATTGCGATCGCTCAGCAGCGCGAGCCGCTTACCGCGATGTCGGTGCCGGAGATGACGACACACGAATACGAGTCATCGATCGCGATCTGAACCTTGCCGTCGTCGTCTCGACCATCATTATTGCCGTCGCCGAGGCCCGTCACCGTCGGGCTACGCGGAAGGTCACGAGCGGCCTCTTCGAGCACGCTCATGGAGTCGAGCGCCTCGCCCTGACGCACCAGATCCTTGGCCCGCTGGCGAAAGATTTCTGCTTGTCCTCGAGCGATGCCCGCGTCCACCGCGCTGTCGAGCTCGCTTGCCGCGTCGCGGGCCTTGTCCTGTGCGGATGAGTCGTCACCGCAGGCGCTGAGCCACAGCGCGCCCGCGGCCGCGGCCGCGAGCCACCTTGTACGGGTGGGGGTCCGAATTGTCGATTTGATTGTCATGCGGATGGGATACCCCTCAGCACGCGCGTGAAACCGTGGATACCCTCGCCGTCGTATGGCGTTGAGCGACGATGAACTACAAGAGCTGTACGCAGCCCGTCCCTCCGACTTCGTGCGGATACGCAACGACCTTGCTCGGCGGCTGCGCAAGGAGGACCGCCGCGACGACGCCGACACTGCCGCAAAATTGCGGCGGCCCTCGGTGACCGCCGCGGCACTCAACCAGGTCGCGCGTGAAGCGCCACAGCTCATCGAGGCCTTCCTCGCCGAGGGAGCACTGCTGCGAGCCGCAATGCAGCGGGCGATTGACGGCGACGCAGCAGACGTACGACCCGCTCAGGCTGCGGAACGTCGAGCTGCCGATGCCGTCGTCGTCGCCGCTCGGCATCTCGTCGAAGCATTGGGCCAACGCGACACCGACGCGAACGCGCAGCGCATCAACAACACCGTGCGGGCCGTCGCGCTCGATGACTCGCTTGCGCAACGGCTGCGCCGCGGCCTGCTCGAAGACGATGTGGTCGCATCCGGATTCGGTTTCGGCGGACTCGAGTTCGGCGAAGGCCCGCCAGAATCGCCGCGGCCGGCGAAACGCCTGCGTCTCGTCGAGGCTCCACCAGCACCGCCACTCGACGATCGGCAACGAGAACTCGAAGTGGCCGAGCGGCTCGCCGCTCTTCGGGCCGAGGCCGAACAACGGGCGGACAGGGCGGCACGCCTCGCGTCTGCCGCCGACGAGGCACAACGGCTCGTCGACCGACTCGGCGAGGAGACAGCACTGTTGCAAAGTCGTCTACGCGACGCCCAACGCGACGCTCGTCGCGCCCGTCGCACCGCCGACAAGGCGGGCGTCGACGCGACGCGGGCCCGAAAGCGCGCGGATGCTGCCGTAGACGAAGGCGACGTCGAGACTCAGACGCGCTGAAGCACGCTGACGCTGCGCGCCTCGCGTGGCACCAACTCGTCGTGATCGAACGTCTGAACTCGGCCGGCACCGATCTCGAGATCACTGGTGTCGACGACGACGCGCCAGTGGGTGCCCCATTCTTTCGGCGGTAACCGGAACTCGAGCGGTTCGAAATGTCCGTTGAACAGGATCAAGAAACTTTCGTCCACGACACGCTGGCCCCGCTCGTCGCGCGCCGCGATGCCGTCACCGTTGAGGAACACTGCCATGGACTTCGCAAAGCCACTGTCCCAGTTCTCCTCGGTCATCTCCGTGCCTTCTTGGGTGAACCAGGCGATGTCGGGCAGCGGACGTCCCGAGCGGGGCCGCCCGACCGGGTGCCCCGCGAACCAGTTCGTGCGGCGGAAGGTCGCGTGGCGCCGGCGCAGACCGATCAACCGGCTGACGAACTCTCTGAGCTTGTCGTCCGATGCAGGCCAGTCGAGCCACGAGATTTCGTTGTCCTGGCAATACGCGTTGTTGTTGCCGCTCTGCGTGCGACCGAGTTCGTCGCCCGCGAGCAGCATCGGTACTCCCTGGGACAACAGCAACGTGGTGAGCATGTTGCGCTGCTGACGCTCTCGCAGCGTGTTGATCGCCGGGTCGTCGGTTTCGCCCTCGGCGCCACAGTTCCACGACCGGTTGTGTGACTCGCCGTCAGCGTTGTTCTCGCCGTTGGCCTCGTTGTGCTTCTCGTTGTACGAAACCAAGTCGCGCAAGGTGAATCCGTCGTGAGCCGTCACGAAGTTGATGCTCGAAAACGGCCGCCGGCCATCTTGTTGATAGAGATCCGAGCTGCCGCTGATGCGATTGGCGAACTCGGGCAGCGTCTCGTTCTCGGCTCGCCAGAAATCGCGCACACAATCGCGGTACTTCCCGTTCCACTCCGACCACAGTGGAGGAAAGTTGCCCACCTGATAGCCGCCCTCCCCCACATCCCACGGCTCGGCGATCAACTTGAGGCGCGACACGACAGGGTCCTGTTGGATCAGGTCGAAGAACGCCGAGAGTCGATCGACCTCGTGGAGTCCACGCGCCAACGCTGATGCGAGGTCGAAGCGAAAGCCGTCGACATGCATCTCGGTTGCCCAGTATCTCAGGCTGTCCATGATCAACTGAAGCACCTGGGGATGCCGCACGTTCAAGCTGTTGCCCGTGCCGGTGTAGTCGACGTAGTGACGCGGATCGTCGTTGACCAACCGGTAGTACGCAGGGTTGTCGAATCCCTTGAAGCTCAACGTAGGGCCGAGATGATTGCCCTCGGCCGTGTGGTTGTACACGACGTCGATGATGACTTCGATGCTCGCTCGGTGAAGCTGTTGCACCATTGCCTTGAATTCAGCCACCTGCTGGCCGCGTTGTCCCGATGCCGAATAGCCGTTGTGCGGCGCGAAGAACCCGATCGAGTTGTAACCCCAGTAGTTGCGCAGACCTGCCTCGACGAGATGCGAGTCGTGCACGAACTGGTGCACCGGTAGCAACTCGACGGCAGTGATTCCGACCGACTTCAACGATTCGATCGCGGCGGGGTGACCGAGGCCGGCGTAGGTACCGCGTAGATGCTCGGGCACGCCGCGGTGGCGCGCCGTGAAGCCCTTGACGTGAAGTTCGTAGATGACCGTGTCGTGCAGAGGAGTCATCGGTCGTCGATCGTCACCCCACTCGAAGAAGGGATTGATCACGACCCCCTTTGGCATGAACGGCGCGCTGTCCTGCTCATTGGGAGCGCCCTCCGGGTCGTCGTAGTTGTAACCGAAGAGCGCCTCGTTCCATTGCACTTCGCCCTCGATCGCATGGGCATACGGGTCGAGCAACAGCTTTGACGAATTGCAGCGCAAGCCGTGGCCGAGGTCGGTGGGGCCCACCACGCGGTAGCCGTAGCGCTGACCGGGCAGCACGCCAGGAAGGTACGTGTGCCACACGAACGCGTTGCGCTCGATCATCGGCACGGCTTGCTCGCGCTGTTCCTCATCGAACAAGCAGAGCTGCACCTCGCTCCCGAGCTCTGAATACACCGCGAAGTTGGTGCCGACGCCGTCGAAGGTGGCGCCCAACGGGTAGGCGCGGCCCGGCCAACTCTCCAACTGCCCTTGTGGCACCGATCCTCCTCAGGATGAACGAAAGACTGCGAGACTTTGCGGCGGCATGCAGATCTGATCCGGTTCGACACTAATCGCCGCGTCGTTGGACAAAACCAGGTCGCCGACCGCATCCGGCACAGCAACGCGTTGCGCGTCGCTGGCGAAATTGGCGATCCACGTCAGTTGAGACGACCGCACGACAAGGCATCGGGCGGCTTCGTCGACGAGCACGTCACGCGCCACCAATCCCTCGGGCACCGAGCACGTCGAACGGAGCGCGATCAGCCGCCGATGCCACGACAGCAGATCCGCGTGGGGAGAAGTGCTCGTCTCACCCCAGTCGAGCTTGGATTGCACGAACGTGGCGACATCCTGTGGGTCGTGAATGCGAGCCGGATCCCACCCGAATGACGCGAACTCGTTGCGTCGCCCTTCTTGCACGGCAGCACCCAACGCCGGGTCGGCGTGGTCGGTGAAGTAGAGAAACGGCGACGACGCGCCCCATTCCTCGCCATGGAACAACATCGGGACGAAAGGGCTCAACAAGACGATGGCGGCCGAGATCTCGAGAAGGCGCGGCGACACGAGGGCACTCAGCCGCTCACCGAGCGCGCGGTTGCCCACCTGATCGTGCGTCTGCGCGTAGGCCAAGAAGCGGTCGGGCGCAATGCCCGCTGGCGACCGGCCGTGCGCCCGCCGGCGATACTCGGAATATCGCCCGTCGTACACGTACGACTGCCGCAGTGCAACGGCGAGTTGATCGAGGGTTCCGAAGTCGGCGTAGTAGCCGGTTCGCTCACCGGTGACGACCGCATGGAGTGCGTGATGAAAGTCGTCGCTCCACGACGCGTCGAAGCCGAGCCCGTGATCTTCGCTGGACCGCACCACCCGCGGATCATTCAGGTCGCTCTCGGCGATCATCCAAATCGGTCGGCCGACCTGATGGGCAGCCTCGTGAACCGCGTCGGTCAGTTGCTCGAGGAAGGATCGGGCGGACCGGTCCGCGAACGCATGCACGGCATCGACCCGCAGCCCATCGACGTGGTAGTCGTGAATCCACATCAGTGCGTTCTCGCAGAAGAACTGGCGCACTACATCGCTTCTCGGACCGTCGAGGTTGACGGCGGCGCCCCACTGCGTTCGATACTCGTCGCTGAAATATGGACCGCAGCGGGCGAGGTGATTGCCGTGCGGTCCGAAATGGTTGTACACCACGTCGAGCACGACCGAGAGCCGGCGAGAGTGGCACGCCTCGACGAAGCGCTTGAAGCCGCCCGGACCGCCGTAGGCGTGATGCGGCGCGTAGAGCAAGACTCCGTCGTAACCCCAGCCATAAGCGCCCGAGAATTCCGCCACAGGCATGACTTCGACCGTGTTGACGCCGAGATCCACAAGATGGTCGAGATGCTCGATCGCGGCATCGAACGTGCCCGCATCGCTGAATGTACCGATGTGTAGTTCGTAGATGAGCGCCTCGGCCAACGGTCGCCCGACCCACGTTCGGTCATGCCATTGGAAGTCGCCGTGGTCGACGACCTGTGACCATCCGTCGACGCCTTCGGGTTGCCAGGGCGAGCGTGGATCGGCCATGGCAAACCCGTCGACGACGAACCGGTAGCGACCCGCAGGCGACACGCGGCTACGCCACCAACCATCGTCTCCACGGACCAACGGGGCCTCGGGCTGCTCGGCGAACTCGATCACGACCGACTCGGCGTGCGGAGCCCATAGCGATGTCAACGCGGTGCCTCTCGGGCCAGCAGCGCGACCGGCAGATCCGCAAAGACGGCGCCGGCCTGCACCCGCTGGTCGTGGAGCCGCGACGTGAGCACGTCGCGCCAGGAACCATTCGGCAACGAGATCTCCGTGTCGGCCCACCCCTCGTCGACCTGCGTACTACACCTCGTCACGAGCGCCGCCACCTGCCCGCCGCGTAAGAAGCCGAGCACGTTGTCGGCCCGCCTGCCGGTCGCCGCGATCGATTCGTATGTCGCCGCGTCTCCGGCAAAGACCTCCGGACGGTCGGCGCGCAGCAAAAGGCCGCGCCACGTCACCCACAACTTGGACAGTTCGGGCGAGCGCCATGGCTGGTCGCCGTTCGTCCCGGGCGCGGAGATCGAACCGAATCGTTCGCGCAACATTTCGAAGTCGACCGAACGACGATTATCGGGTTCGGCGAGCGCGAATGTGCGCACCTCGTTGCCTTGGTAGAAGTCGGGCACTCCCGGAAGGCACAGCTTGAGTACGACCTGCGCCAAGCTGTTCGCAATCGCGTGCGGCTCGAGGCGATCGACGAAGCGCTGCACCGAATGCATGAAGACATCGTCGTTACACAGATCGTCGATGAACGAGCGCAACACCCGCTCGTACGACGCACCGATCCTCAACCACGACGTGTGAACCTTCGCCTCGCGTACCGCCTTCACCGTGAACTCCCCGAGGCGATCGGCCGAGATCGGATGAGCGCCCACCATGGTTTGGTACAACAGGTACTCAGTGTTGCGGTCCGGCAGGTCGCCAACTTGGTGGCGATCGTTGGCTGCCATCCAACTGCCGACCGCGGCTGACCACTCACCGGGCAACTCCGCGAGTACGAGCAAACGCGCCCGCACGTCTTCGGACCGCTTCGTATCGTGGGTAGACGTCGCCACCATCGTCCGCGGCCACTGCACGGCGGTAACCGCGTTGCGCATGTGGAAGTCAACGGGCGCGATCGCAACGATGCCGGGGTCGGCGCCGACCTCGTTCGCCGCCACGAATCGGTGGTATCGGTAGAATGCGGAGTCCTCGATTCCCTTCGGTCTCACCGCGCCGGACAATTGTTGGAAACGCGCTGCCAGCTCTTCGGGATGAGGGTGGGCATGGTCCCGACCCAAGATGAGGAGTAGTGCGTCCAACACTGGCCCGTCACTCGGCTCGCACCGTTTGCGGGCGACGTCGACGGCTGTCTCCAGCACTGCACGATCGGCGGGGCGCAACTCGCGGCCAGGCGCGCCGTAGGTGCGATAGACGGGCATGCCGACGAGCGTCTCGACGAGTGATCGCCGAAGTTGCGTGCGGGAAAAATCGCGCCACCGACGATTGCGATCACACACCATTCGAAACTCGGTCACCAGACGTTCGAGATCGGGTCGCAGTAGATCGACAACCGCCTCGCGGGTGCACGTCGCGGAAATGTCGTCGAACGCCTCGTTGGTTCCGGTCATCTCGCGGTACGTGTCAGACAACGCCGCCACACCAGACGGAGCCGTCAGCACACCCTGGATCACGTCGAGGGAGTCGTACCCGGTCGTACCCGCGACTGGCCAAGGTGCCAGCCGCTCGTCACGAGCGAGAATCTTCTCGACGACGATCCAACATTGCGGCGCACGTGCAGACAGTTCGCGCAGGTACGACTCAGGATCGCGCAGACCGTCGAGATGATCGACGCGCAAGCCATCGACTGCGCCCTCGTCGACGATGTCGAGCAGCAGGCGATGCGTTTGCTCCAGTACCCACGGTCGGTCGACACGAAGACCGACAAGCGTCGTCACGTCGAAGAAGCGGCGATAGTCGAGTTCGCTCTGTGCGAGACGCCAGTACGCAAGCCGGTAGTTCTGTCGTTGCAACAGGGCGTCGAGCGCGTCGACGTCACGGTACTGCTCAACGGCAGCGTCGACGGCACGTTGCACAAGCGGTTCGTCGAGCGCTGTCGCAAAGATGCGGCGCAGTTCCGTCTTGTGCCGATGGCGGCGCAGGCGTGACGACATGTCGGTGCGCGACGCCGGGGGTAGCGCCGCGTACGTGTCCGCCAGAAAGTGGAGGGTGGGATCACCCGATGATCGGGCGGCCGCGAGCATGAGCGTGTCGAGCGTCTTGGGGGCCACCGGCAGACGAGTTTCCTCGTAGACCACCACGAAATCGGCGTCGATTCGTTCGAGCCGGATGCGACCGGATTCGAGCGTCTCGCCGTAGCTCTCTGCGAGAATGGGCACGAGCACCCGGTTGTGCAACGACTCCTCGGACGGGTCCCAATCGACGTCGAACGCATCGGCGTACAGACTCGACGGACCGTTCTCCAAAACGTCCCACCACCATCGGTTGCGTTCCGACCCGATCGCCATGTGATTGGGCACGATGTCGAGCACCTGGCGCAACCCGTGATCGGTCAGAGTTTTCGACATTCGCCGATACGCATCGATGCCGCCGAGTTCGTCGCTCAGCCGCTCGTGATCGACGACGTCATACCCGTGCGTGCTGCCCGGAGCCGCTTGGAGTATCGGCGACAGATAGACATGCGACACACCGAGTTGTGAGAGATACGGCGCGATCGTTTCTAGGTCGGCAAACCGAAATCCGGCGTGAGCTGCACGCGATACGTGGCACGCAGGCCGTTCACCGGTTCTCCCTCGGGACAAAATGCACACGTGCCCCTCGCTTGGACTGTCGAAACCTGTGATTCGCCCACGGGCACGGCGGGTATGAGTCCGGCATGCAGATCTGCCAATCCACTTCCCTTGCCGAGCAAGCATTACCGACGTTACCCCGGCCACGCGGAACGATCTCGACCTACGTGATCGACATGGTGCAGGCACCGGCCGGGCCGCCCGCGGCCGGATGGCTCGATGATGTGGACATAGCCGAGGCGTTGATGGGCGACGACTTCCACCTCGCCCTTTATGTGCTGTACGAGTTGCACTATCGATCGTTTGCCGATCTCGACGACGGCCTCGAATGGAACCCACACGTGCTTGGTGTGCGGGCCGAGCTCGAGCGCCGATTCGAAGACGCGCTTCGGTCGACGACCGCCAACGGGCACTGCACCGACGTCGTCGAGTCGCTGCGCGATCTCGTCGAGACCAGCGGGGGCCCTTCGCTCTCGTCGTACATGGCGAACGAAGGAACTGTCGACGATCTGCGCGAGTTCGCCATCCATCGGTCGGCGTACCAACTGAAAGAGGCCGATCCGCACACCTGGGCGCTACCTCGCCTCCACGGCAGGGCCAAAGCCGCGCTGGTAACCATCCAGTTCGACGAGTACGGCCTCGGAGTCCAGTCCGCGATGCACAGCGAGCTCTTCGCCGACACGTTGAGGGCGCTGGGTCTCGACGCCTCCTACGGGGCCTACGTCGAACAGCTTCCCGGCGTCACTCTCGCCACGGTGAATCTCGTCTCGATGTTCGGGTTGCATCGTCGGCTGCGGGGCGCGCTCGTCGGACACCTCGCGGTCTTCGAGATGACATCGGTGACTCCGATGCAGCGATACTCGAACGCGCTCGAGCGCATGGGCGTTCCCCTCGAGGCTCGCCGATTCTACGACGTGCATGTCGTTGCGGACGAAGAGCACCAAGTCGTCGCCCTGCATGAACTCGCTGCCGGTCTGGTCGAGAGCGAGCCGGGCCTGGGCGACGATGTGATGTTCGGTGCGCGAGCGGTGCTGCAAGTGGAAGCCACCTTCGCGCGGCACCTGCTCGATAGCTGGTCGGCCGGCGTCTCGTCGCTGCTTTCGCCGGAGGGGGACCGGCGCAACGGCTCAGTCCCCACTGGCGGACGTGACGAGGTAGAGGCCTATGACCGATGAAATGATCAACCTGACGTGGCGAGAGACGGGCGTCGCCAACTGGGCCCGCGATTGCGGCTTCGTCGCGACCAAAGATGGCGATCTCTTCCATCTCTCTGGCCGCAATCCGAGCGTGCGCGTGCTCGCGTACGTCGAACTCGCGGAGATCGAGCGCTATCTCGAGAGCCTCTGATGAGCGCTGAAAACTTCAACGAACTGATGGCCGGACTCAACCCTCCGATGGCGATCGTGACGACGGCAGTCGGCGAGGAGCGCGCCGGTTGCCTCATCGGCTTCCACGCACAGAACAGCATCGATCCCTCCCGCTACTGCGTGTGGATATCAAAGGCCAACCATACGCACCGAGCGCTACTCCATTCCTCCCACATCGCGATCCACTTCCTCACCCGCGATGACCGCGATCTCGCGCGCATCTTCGGCGAACTCAGCGGCGACCACGTCGACAAGTTCGCGCTCTGCGACACCAGCATTCACGAGACCGGTGTTCCGCTGCTCGATCGGTGCCCATTCAGGATGGTCGGTCGCCGGGTCACCCTGCTCGAGGACGACAGCGATCACGCGTGTGTCATCGTCGAGCCACTCGAAGTCTCGACGGGCGGCGAATTCGTCGCACTGCACTTGTCCGATCTCAACGACCTCGTCCCCGGCCATCCCGTGCAGGATCGCGCCGCCCCGCCGACGGTGCGGGCCGCGACCCAGGAAAACACGGAGTGACGCGTGATGACCGCCCCAACCGCGATTTCACCCGCGTGCACGCCGTCGAGAACCAGCGCTCGCGTTTCGCGCTTCCCGGCGCCGGGTACCGCTTCGTCTACGAAAAGGAGGCCATGAAATGGCTGGAGAAATGGACAAGGCCAAGGGTCGCATCAAAGAGGCAGCCGGCGCGTTGACGGACGATGATGATCAGAAGAACGAAGGCAAGGCCGATCAGGCTGCTGGCGAAATGAAGGAAAAGGTTGGCAAGGCGAAGGACTGGGTCGAAGACAAGATCGATGACGTCAACGACCGCGTCGATCGCAAGTAGGTCGAGACAGGCGTAGCCACCGTTGTGCTGACCGGCGCGCTCGCTTGTTCGAGCGCGTCGGTCACCGCACAGCTACGAGTGGTAGCGCGGCGACGGCGTCCCGGGAGGATTCAGGACACCAGGGCGGGCGTCAGGGTTTGTCACACAGACCTCGCCCTCGAGGCCGTCGGGTCCTATGAAGAAGAGACTGAGTATCGGGCCGAAGTCGGTTACGAAGCCGTCGGTCGCACCCCTTTGCATCAACCGTTCTCGGGCAAGTTCGAACGTGTCGAGCGACGCCGCCTGTAGACCGACGTGATCGATCCGGCCTCGCCCGAACATCGGTGTCTGCCGGTCCGCCTCACCGTTCGTGTCGATCTCGAACAGGTTGATCTCGGTGCCTGGTCCGATGTCCACGAGCGACAGTCGCATCCCGGGCGCGACCACTTCATCGTGCGACACGGTGGCCTCGAAGACCTCTGCGAAGAAGCGGTGGAAGGCGTCGGTGTCCTTCGTGAGTACCGCTACGTGGTTCACGCCGGCGAGCAGCATCTCGACTCGTTTCTTTCTGGGCATTGCTTTCTGAGCAACTCGGAGGAGGCGACAATATTCGCCTGTCAGCGGTTTGGCGCGCTTTGACGAGGGGTACCACGCACGGTCGGTAACCGGATGCCCCGCTCGATCAAAGGAGCTCCAATGGCCCAGTACATGCGTTATCAGGCCCGCGCGGTCGAGATCTTTGGCTGGACTCCCGCAGGCCAGGCCGTGCCTCGGCTGTACCCGGGCGACCGGGGTGAACAGGTCGGCGACTACGCCGTGGTCAACGATCGAGCGATGGAATGGGACGGCCGGTCGTGGGTCCCGTCCGCCTGGAAGGATTTCGCCGTATGGAAACGGGCAGCGTCCTGAGCAGGCTCACCCTCGCCGCGCCAAACGAGCCGAGGGCAACGATCCCCCGTCCACCGACGCCGGACCAGCCGCCCGTTCCGGTTCCACCCGCCGAACCGGGGCCGCCGATCCCGACACCACAGGCGCGGAACTCCGCCTAGCGAATACGAATCGCTTCTGCGCCTCGTAGCTGGCGACGAAGAGCCCTGCCTCTGTCACGAGCTTCGACGGCAACAAACCGGCGCCGAGTCGTTCGTACAAGCCATACATCGACGTGTAGTTGACCGTCATGACCGCTGCCACGAGTCCGACGTATCTCGTCGCGCATGCCGACAGCGGTCGCTGCGCACGGGCGAACACGAGGCGACGATTGGCGACGAAGTTGAACACCGAACTCACGACGCGGGCCCCGACCACCGCGGCGAACAGGTTGCCCGTGAGTCCCTTCAGCACAAGCAACAACACGACGTCGAGGGCGAATGCGCTGAGTGACGACAAACTGAATTTCACGAGTGGGGCGTACACGCGCGCCGAGTCGACGAGTGGACGAAAGTGCGACGACGCGTTGCCCTCGAGATAGATCGTCTCGACGGGAAATTCCTGGATGGTCACGCCGGCCTCCGCTGCCTCTAGCAAAACGTTCAGTTCGTATTCGAATCGTTCACCGCGCACCGTCTGTAGCCACGAGAGCATCGATGCCGGGTAGCCGCGCAGACCGGTTTGCGTGTCGTAAAGTCGCTGCCCGGTCGATCGGGCGAACACCACGCGAGTGACTGCGTTGCCGAACCGGCTCGCGACTGGCACGCGGCCGGTGAATTGGCGTGAGCCGAGCACCATTGCAGTGCGATGCGCGGCGACCTCGCTCGCCACCCTCAAGATGTCGACCACGCTGTGCTGGCCATCGCAATCGGCACAGACCACGTCGTGTCCTGCGAAATGCTGCGCTACGTACTCGAACCCCTGCTTGAGCGCGAAACCCTTGCCTCGGTTGACCCGATGGCCGATCACCGTGCAGCCCAACGCAGCTGAGCGATCGAATAGTGCGTCATACTGCGGTCCACTGCCGTCGTTGACCAACAACACGTCGATGCCGACGCCTGTCTCGACGATGTCTTCGAGCAACCGAATGAGCTTCGTGTCCGGCTCGTAGGCCGGAATCAAGACGATCATGACTCGCTCGCCGGACTGCTCGACGCGATGTAGAGAATGTCACTGGTTCCGCGCTCGTCGTTCTTGCCCTGCGGGTTGTTCACCACTGCGCCGTTGAAGTACATGGTCGTCGAACCGCCGCCGTCGAGGTTGTAGGCAACGGTTGCGCCCAGGTCCTTGAACATCTGCGCGAACTCGATCATGGTGACGCCACGGCTGTACCCGGTACTGCGGCCGTCGACGGCGATGAAGACGAAGTGGTTTGGGCTGATCATTCCCAGACCGGTGCGTGGCTGGTTGCCCTGAATCGAGTGGTTCCCGATGTTGGTATCGATTTGCACCTTGTCGATCCCGTCGAGGATCTGTCCGTTTTCCAACAGACCGGGACCAAACGACAGCGTGTTCCACACACCTGCGTCCACCAACTGCTGCGCGGTCGTCGTGGTCTCGTCGTACAGGACCATGGTGCCGTCGCGATAGATCGCAAGACCTTGTCGGGTGCCCTTGTCTCGATAGATCACACCGTTGCGGATCACGATTCCCGACGTGCGAAACCCGTAGTAGTCGCCATTGATGGCGAAGATGGCGTTGTTCTCCTCGGCGATCGTGGAGGTGTCAGCGATGATGTTCGTGCCGAACTTGTTCTCGGCGAAGGCCGACCGCAACAGTGCACCGTCGCCGACGACCACATCGGCGACGAAATAGGTGACCGTCGCGTTGCCGGTGCCGGTGACCACCTTGCGGATCGAGATGCTCGTCGAGCCGTACGTGTAGCTGGTGTCGGTGACGAGCGCGGGCGCCATCGGCGCCGCCGTGGTCGGCGACCCGGCAAGAGTGGTCGTCGAGGCGTACACCGAGGCCTCGTAGGCGGCGACATTGGCGATCTGAACGTGGTCGATGATGTACCGGTTGATCGCCCACGCGGCGATGCTGCCGACGATGAGCACCAGGACGGACACCCCGATCAGGATGCGTTTGACGATCTTGCGCCACCGGGGACGGTTCGCTTTGGTTGCCATGGCAGAGGTTGTACGACGGCGACCTTGGAGCCCGATTACACCCGGTTGTGAAACTCGTAAGAATCAACCGGCCACCCCGAAAGCGAGCACGTAATGAGCCACGACACAGGCAAGCGCGACGGGCCGGGCGCCGAACAGCAGTTCTCGCTGTCCTTCGACCGCTGCATGCGAGTCCTCATGACGCCGCTCCTCGCGGGCCCCCGGTACTGCCGGGTGGCAATCGCCGCTGGGCAACTCGACGTCGCCATGGGGGTCGGCGGGTGGGCGTTCGCAGCCACCGTTGCCCGCTCGGCGATCGCCGACGTTTGTCGCATCTCGGGGCGGGCTTGGTCATGGGGCGCCCACGGATGGCGCGGCCGGTGGCTGGTCAACGGGTCGAGCCGCGGCCTCGTTCGCCTGACGATCGATCCGCCCGGCAGGGCGCGCTGTCTCGGCGTTCCCGTCAAGCTCCGCGAGCTCGCGCTCAGCCTCGACGACCCCGACGGGTTCGTGGCCGCACTGAGCTCCCCGCTCTGAACGGCCGCTCGGGCCGCCGGCGACCTCTAGCAATCGGCGTTGCGGCGGGCGGCCCAGTAGCCCAAGGCGTTCGAGTAGGCCACTGCGGCACGTTCCGCGGATGCGAACGCGAGGACGCCGGCGCTCTTCAACAGGTCGCGCAAGTCGAGCGCCTCGCGCTCGGTCTCGGCGGCGGTGACGATCATGAAAAACGGCTTGTCACCATGCTGCGCGTGCGCGGCCATCACGTCGATGAATCGCTCGCCTGAGCTGTCGCCGATATCCGTGAGATGACCGAGCCCAACCCCGTAGTCGCTCTGGATGCGTCTCGGCGACATGATCAGGCTGAAAAGGTCCATCACGACGAAGTCGATGTTCGGATCACGATCGAGAATCTGCAACTCGCGCGCAAGCATCGCCGGATTCTCGGTGGCGTACGCCGCGTCGAGTGGATTGCGGAAGCTGCCCCCGATCGGGTTGAAGAACGTCGCCAATTCGTCGAGCGACGCGGTCGCAAGCGGGGGCACCCGCAGACCGCGTCGCGCAAGGGTGTCGGTGATCGCGATCCCCTGCCCTCCGGTCAGGATGATCAGCCCGGCGCGCGGTCCGCGAAGCTCGGGCAACTTGACCAACGTCGCCGTCGTGTCGACGAGCGCCTCCATCGTCTCGACGCCGATCGCACCGGTGCTGCGCAAGATCCAGTCCCAGTCTTCGGGCGTTACCGGCTGCGCGCCCGTGTGGTTGCCGGTGACACGCGCGCCATCCGCGGTGTTGCCCCCTTTCCAGATCACCACTGGCTTCTTGGCGGTGACGCGCCGCAGCGCGGTCGCGAACCGCTCGTGATCACCGGCCTCACGATCGCCGATGCCCTCGATATAGGCGGCGAGGACCTCGACGCGATCGTCATCGCCGATATATTCGATCCAATCCGCGGCGTCCAGCACCGCGGCGTTGCCGAAGCTGATGCCCCGTACTTCACGGATGCCGTGCCAGGCGAACAGCGCCTTCGCAAAGTAGCCGGCGTGCGTCCCGCTCTGGCTCACCATGCCGACCGGCCCCGCCTCGCCGAGCGGCATCTCGCCCGTCGACGACATGCCGCGTGTCGGGTTGTAGATACCGGTGCAGTTGGGGCCGAGGATCGGCACGCCCGATTCACGAGACAACTGCGCAAGGCGCCCTTGAATCTGCACGCCTTCGTCGTCGGTTTCGGCGAAACCCGAAGTGAAGTAGCTCACCGCACCGACCCCGGCTTCGACGCACTGAGCGAAAACCTCGACCGCCATTTGCCTCGGCGTGTTGATCACCACGTAGTCGATCGGGCGAGGTACGTCGAGGATGCTGCGGTAGTTGCGAATGCCCATCGCCTCGATGTCCCGGATCGACTCGGGGTTCACATGCACCGAGGCGACCGTGCCGGGAAAAGTCTTGTATTGGCGGAACCAGAAGTAGCCGTTGACCTTCTTCGCCCCGATCACCGCGATCGACTGTGCATCGAAGGCCCGGTCGAGCCGCGCCCGTTCGAAGTAGCGCATCGTTGCCTTCTCCCCTTCGCCGCAGCATCATCGCACGGCAGTTGCGCGAGTATCGCTCTATGACCACGAAGGCTTGGCGCGGCTACCTACGAGTGATGCTGCTGTCCGTCGTACCGCTGCTCGCGGCCCGACCCACGTGCACGGCGTGAGCCGTCCCGTCACGCGCACGGCGGCGGTCGACGCCGCGCAAAAGGCCGGCAGTGACTTGGTCGTCGAACCCGACGCCGCGGGCGCCGGACTGCGTGAGTGCTTCGCCGCGCTCGACTGGATGAGCGGGCGCGCGGCAGCATTCGACACTCGTCTCAACGCGCCCGCCGCTCTCACCGGGCAGGCCTCGAAGGGCATCACCCGCATGTTGCGCCACCACGGTTTGACCGTCGTCGCGGAGCCGGAGAGCTTCCTCGTGACGAAGGCGAGCCATCTCGAAGCGGATGAAGCGACACGTGCGCGCGAGTGGGGAGTGCAACTCGGCGCCCTGGTCGGTGCGCTCGCCAACAGCTGACCGACGCGGTTCGTCGACGTCAGCCTGCCGGAATCGCGCACGACGCGGACGCGTTACGACGATCGATCGAGCGCGACCTGCCAGTAGACCCGCGTGCCACCGGTATCACGGGGTTCGATCGTCAACGTACCGCCGAGGCGCGTCGCACGGGCTCGCATGTTGTCGATGCCTCGTCCGCCCGCAATGTCCCGAAGCCCGGCGGTGCCGTTGTCGGTGACGACAACCGACAACACTCCGTCGCTCGCCGTGATGGCGACAGTCACCTCGGTAGCTGCCGCGTGGCGAGCCACGTTGGAGAGTGCCTCGCGCACAACTGCAGAGACGTGATCGGCCAGAGCGTCGTCGACCGAATTGTCGATCGGGCCGTCAAAGCGAACCATCGGCTCGAAGCCGAGTGCTCGCGCCGCTTGTGAGCACACGTCGAGCAACTCTTGGCGCACACTGCGACCCGCAAGTCGGGCGGTGTGCAACTCGAAGATGGCCGACCGCAGTTCGCGAATCGTGTCGTCGAGGTCATCGACCGCTTGGCGCATTCGCGCGCCGAGTTCGGTATCCCCGGCGAGACGCATCGCAGACTGCAGCCCGAGACCGGTCGCGAAGAGCCGCTGGATCACGTTGTCGTGGAGGTCGCGGGCGATACGTTCGCGATCCTCGAATAGCGCGATATCCGCGACACGCGCATGCAGCCGGGCGTTCTCGATGGCGACGCCGGCGGCCACCGCCAGAGCGACGGTCATCTCTTCGTCGATATCGGTGAAGGCGTCGCCGTCGGTCTTGTCGCAGAGATACAGGTTGCCGAATACCTGTTCGCGCACACGAATCGGCACACCCAAGAAGGACGTCATCGGCGGATGGTTCGGCGGGAAACCGAAGCTGTCGGGATGCTCGCGCAGGTCGGGCAGCCGCAGCGGCTCCGGGCGGGCAATGAGCAGACCCAAGATGCCGTGGCCCTTCGGCAATGAACCGATGGCTTCCTTTTGCGTCTCGCTCAGACCGACGGTGATGAACTCGGACAACGCATTGCCGGTTACGTCGAGCACGCCCAACGCACCGTAACGGGCGTGGACGAGATCGGCGGCGGCCTCGATGATGCCACGTAGCGCCGTGGCGAGATCGAGCTCGGACCCGACCACCAACACCGCGTCGAGGAGGCGGCGCAGTTGTCGAGGACCCGCGTGCCCCTGCGCCGACGCATCGCTCATTTCCAGGATTGTAGGGCGGGTCGACGACCGTAGAGAAAGCGTCAGCCGTCGAAGTTGCGGGCGCGTTCGTAGACGGCGACCGCCGCGCGCGTGGTGCTGTCACGCGGGCGTTGCGTGTCGATCGTCGTTGACTCGGGCCAATCGTCGACGTGCGCACGGAGGTGGGCCGCGATCTCGGGCGTCGCGTCTGACGGGTCGGAAGTCTGCAACCGCGCCGCAATCCGTTGCGCGGCGATCTCGGGGGCCACGTCGCAGCGCAACTCGACGACACGCGCGCCGACCTCGTCGCCCATCCTCCGTGCCGCACTCCGATCCTCGGCTCGCGTCCACGATGCATCGAGTATCACGGACTCGCCGAGCACGAGAATGCCCCGGCCGTGCCGGATCAGCTCCTCATAGGTCTGCGCACTGATCGCCGGGGTGTAGATACCTTGTCCCGGCGAAGCAAACGCGTGCTGGTCGTGGGCAATCCCGAGAAGATCCTTGCGGACTTCGTCGGACGACAAGACGAGGAGCCCGAGGGCGTCCGCCAGATCGTTGGCGAGCGTGGTCTTGCCCGTGCCCGGGCTGCCGCCGACGAGTAGCAACACCGGCACGGCCTCGCGAAGGTGATGCTCACACTGTCGCAAGAGGTTTTGTGCGGAAGTGAGCGCCGCGTTGTCACCTTGCGCGGCCCGCAAAAGGTTGACCTTGGCCCGCACGAGTGCCCGGTACGCCACGTAGAAATGAGCGAGCGACCGAGGGTGCTGCTCGTTACTGAACTCGTGGTAGCACTCGAGCAAGTGGTCGGCCATAGCTGGCGCGCCGAGGCGCTCGATATCCATTGCCAAGAACGCGACGTCGAGCAGGACGTCGCCACAGCGCAATCGCTCGTCGAAGGCCAGGCAGTCCAATATACGAGGACCGTCATCCATCATGAAGATGTCATCGGCCAGCAGATCGCCATGTCCGTCACGGGCAAAACCGTCACGCTCACGATTGTTGAACAACGCACCGCGCCCGTCGAGGTAGCGGTGCGCCATCTCACCGATGCGGTCGAGTTGCGCGTTGTCGACGAGGTCGCCGTCGAGCAGTTGCATCTCGTCGATACTTGCCGTCCAGAGGCCACCGACGCCGGCGATGCTCGCCATCTCCGCGGCGAGGCTCGTCACCTGTTGGCGCGCGTGAAAGGAAGCCACGGTACGCGCGACCTCACGTACGGCATCGGGGAATTCGTCCGACCCGACGAGCGCGCTCAGGCGTCGCGTGGCGGGCAAGCGGCGCATGACGAGGAAATAATCGGTAACTACGTCGTCCTCGACAACTCGGCCGATCCCTAGGTACACGTCGGGTGCGATACGGCGATTGAGGAAGAGTTCGGCCTCGCACGCCTGGCGTCGCTTGTCGACCGTCGACTGGTCGAGGAATGCCATGGCGAGTGGCTTCATGAACTTGAAGGCGCGATCGCCCACGAACACGACCGTCGAGATATGCGTCTCGAAGACTGCAGGGGGATGCGAAACAACCGGGCCGGTCACTTCCACAGTGGATCACCTCCACCTAGAGCCTTGCAGAGACCTAAGTCCTTAGGTCATCGCCGAGGTCGGGGCCTTCGACCCGCTACAGACCGCCGCCAGTTTCCTAATGTGGAATCAGATCGGAACGGGGAACGCCATGACGTCAAGGGTCCGGCGGTGTGGGTTGATCACCGCCGCGGTGATGATCGTCGTCGGTTGCGGCGACTCCGACTCATCGAGCGCGCCCGCGACGGTGTCGCCGACCACTCCTACGTCATCATCGTCCAGCGCGACGATCTCACCTGCGCCGATCGAGCGGGTTGTCGTTGCGACATACTTCAGCCGCGACGGCATTTTGGTCGCGGGTAGCCGCGCCGTCGCCAAGAACGACTCCGCCCGCGGCGCGGTTGCCGCAGTGATCGACGGTCCGAATGTCGACGAGGTCGCCTCGCGCTACTCGAGCGCCGTACCGAGTGGGACCGCACTACGCAATGTCACCATCGACCAACGCAAAGCCACCGTGGACGTGTCGGCCGCCTTCACCACCGGCGGAGGGAGTCTGTCGATGCGACTTCGGGTCGCGCAGATCGTCTACACAGTCACCAGACTCGGCGTCGCCGACTCGGTGCGCTTTCTCATCGACGGCAACGCGGTCGAATCCATCGGAGGCGAGGGCTTCATCGTGACAAATGTGCGCCAGGCCGAGTTCGACGACCTCCTCCCCCCGATCATCACCGAATTCCCTACCCCGGGCGCGACCGTAGCTCCGAGTTTTGTGTTCAAAGGTCTCGCGAACGTGTTCGAAGGCACCGTCAACTTCGAACTGCTCGACCCCAACGGCGCGGTCATCGCACGGGGTTTCGGCACCGGGATGATGGGCGCGTGGGGCCAATTCCAAGCGCCGGTCATGTTTCCGACTCGCCCGGCCGGACCACTCGTGCTCGCCGTCTATACGGTGTCGCCCAAAGATGGCAGCAGGCAGAACGAGACTCGCCTTCCCGTGCGGCTGGCGTGATGGCGCGTCGGCCGAAACAAGTGGTGCGGTAGGGTCATCGCCACGCATTGTGCGCGCCAGGCACAAAGCCGACAATCGTCGTCGCTCACCCGAACGCTGGAGCAGATTGATGGAACGCGACCCCGCCGACGGCGAGCAACGCGATGCCGGTCCGACCGACACCAAGAAGCGCGTATTTCTCGTTGATGACCACGAGGTCGTGCGACGAGGTGTCGCCGACATGCTCGAGTCGACCGGTGAGTTCGTCGTTGTCGGCGAGGCCGGCACGGTAGCTCAGGCACTCAATCGCCTCCAAGGACTCGATGTCGATGTCGCCGTGCTCGATATTCGCCTGCCCGACGGCAACGGCATCGAACTGTGTCGGGAGATCCGTTCGTTGCATCCGCAGATCGGCTGTCTCATGTTGACGTCGTTCTCCCACGACGAGGCCCTTGTCGACGCGGCGATGGCCGGCGCCCACGGCTACGCCCTCAAACAGATTCGCGGCAACGAGATCATCGATGCGGTCCGCACCGTGGCCGGAGGAGGTTCCACCCTCGACCCGGCAACAACGCGTCGTGCCCTCGAGCGCATGCAGCGCGGTACCGAAGAGCAGCAACAGTTGGCACAACTCAGCGAACAAGAGCGACGTATCTTCGAGCACATCGGCGAGGGCCTCTCCAATCGTCAAATTGCCGACAAGATGTTCCTCGCCGAAAAGACGGTGAAGAACTACGTGTCCAATCTGCTGGCAAAACTGGGCATGAGCCGCCGTACCGAGGCTGCGGCCCTGGCCGCGCGTATCGACGAGCGCAGCCAGCGCAAGCTCTACGACCTGTGAGCGCGTAACCGGGACCGAAGTCCCTAGTGGCAGTCGCAAGCGCCGCCGATACTGCTGGTATGCAACACCACGCCGACAGAGCGGCGCCGGGAAATGGCCTCTCGAGCCTCGACGAACGAGGATGTCTCGCGCTCCTCGAGTCCGCGTGCCTCGGCCACCTCGGTCTGACGTCGGGTGCCCTGCCGGTTGTCACGCCAATTCTCTATCGACTTGTGGGCCGATCAGTCGTCTTCGCGACGGAGGACGGCGCAAAGCTGAAGTCGGCGCGAAGAAACGCGGTTGCCTGCGTCGAGATCGCCGGCACCGAGGCGGCAACGGGCATGGATTGGACCGTGCTCGCGACAGGGCGCCTACGCGAGATCACCGACCCGTCTTCGGTCCCCCCGCACGACGGCGTGTCGTTGCGGGCATGGGGCCTATCGACGGCCGAGCATCTTTGCGCCCTCGACATCGAGCTGCTGAGCGGCGCGAGTTCGAAGGGTCGCTGAGATCGGCACCGAGCCGGGCGGGGCACACCTGACCGCGGGTGCAAACACGAATCGCACATCGTTGCGTCGGTTGGTGAAACGAAACCACCCGATGGCAACGAGCACGGTCAACGTCGTCAAGCTCGGGCCGAGAAACGACTTGACCACGACAAAGGTCGTCACGGGCTGAGTGAGCAGCAGCCAGACAGTGATCAACGCGTTCATCATGCTCGTGACCGACCACAACAAGCTCAGTCGAACGAAGAATTTACGCAATCGCGGATGGTGCGCAGTTGGTTCGTCGAACGGGCAGAAATCACGCGCAAGCTTTTCTGCCAGCGGACGACCGAGCCCGACGGACACCAAGAAGGCTGCGCCGACGAGCGCGGTCGAGGCCGTCGGTTGCAGGAAGTAGACCACCATGTTGCCCGTCGCCAGCGCCGCGATCGTGCGCGCCGCCAGGCCCACCGCCGTGAGTATCACGAGACCGGGCACCCGCCGTCCGGTAGTGAGGCGAAATGTGATGCACGACACAGACCACGCCAGCGCAGCGACGACGGCCGCCGTACTGCCGGCGAACTTCAGGAAGGACAGAAAGACGACCAACGGGATCAGCTTGCCCTCGACGAGATTGTGCCCCGCCCGTTTGGCGACGGCGCGTAGGTTGGGAATGACGAGGACTTCGCTCACGGGACTTCATCGACGCCCGAGTTGGCGCTCTTGAGGACTGGGCCTGCGTTAGCTGCCGCCCGGCAAGTGGCGCTGTCTGGCCGACCGTCTCGGTCAGTTCGTGCGCCTCGACGGCGCCGCAACGTGACCCGCGAGCGTGACGGCCAACCCGGCGAGCACGAACAGGCTGCCGAACACCAACAGCCGCGCGGAGTTCGTTCCGCTGAATGCGAGCTGCGGCTGGACAACCCGTTCGAGTTGCTCACCCAGCACTGCCGTCGGCCCTGTCGTCGAGACTTCGACGACCTGTTGCGGCGCAGTGGTGCTACTCGTCGACGTAACCGTGGTCGTGGAGGTCGACGTAACCGTGGTCGTGGACGTCGACGTGGTCGAGACTGCAGTAGTCGTCGTGCCTTCGCCTTTGGTCGCGTAGCAGAACGTCAGCCATTCGATCGGGGTGGTGCCATCGGCTGATCGCAGCGCGGTCCCGCCGGTCGTCTCGTGATCGTAGAGATACACGTTGTCGGCAGTCACGCCCGCTCTGACGTAGACCGCGGCGATCGCGGGGTTCGCCGTGAAGTCGATCGATCCCACATTGGTGATGCTCAACTCTTGCTCGCCGTCGGCCACAGTGGCCCCCGAGAGCACGACCGTCAGCACACCGTCGTTGTACGGCTGCCCCGCGCCCGTGATCATGTCGATGTCGGCGAAGGCCAATTCGACGCGGAACTGCTTCGACGCCCATGACGCACATCCTCGGTTGGTCCGCCCAACGCACTCGGCAAGTCCACAACACCGTCGCACGATGACGCAAAAGTCAACAAAGGCGTGGGTCCGAGAGCACCGCGGACGCCGCCGCCTTCGGCCATGACGTTCGAGCGTCTCTACTGCGACGACTCGGCGAATCCTGCGGGGATGATCACCACCGGTCGATTGCAGCGTTGTGCCACTTGCGTGCTCGTGCTGCCGAGCAGCAACTCCGGATAGCCGCCGAGACCTCGGCTGCCCACGACGACGAGTCCTGCGTCGAACTCTTCGGCAGCACTGAGAAGCACGGACACCGGATTGCCGTCGCGCAACAATCGCGTCGACCTCACCGTGGGGTCATCGAGCACTGCGCACCAATCGGTGTCGAACAAGTGCCGCGTGTCGGCAGAGTTGGCGTCGTGGATCGTGTTGCCCCGCGGGACCGCCACAACCTCTGCGTCGAGAGCGCGCGCCAAGTCGGCTGCCCACGCCAATGCCGTGTGCGAGTTGTCGGATCCGTCGACGCCCACGACGATTCGTTCGATCTTCACGATTGTCCTCCAAGGCTTCGCGCGCGCAATCTCGCGGCAACCGCAACGGCTTCTCGACCGGGTCCGCCCGACGTCATCGGCTCGGGCAACCACGATCGGCCACCGAGTGCGGCGATGGTCGCGCCCACCGATCGACCCAAGGCGCCGAGGTCATACCCGCCTTCCAAATACGCGACGACGCGCCCTGGTTGCGGGGCAAAGGAGGCGACCTTCGTGGTGAGGGCCGAGAAGTCGCCCGCGCTCCACGCGAGATCGGCGAGAGGGTCGTCGCGGTGCGCATCGAAACCCGCAGAGATGAGCACCCACGTCGGGGCAAATCGTTCGATCACCGGCGCCGCGATTTCGTCGATCGCCGCCAACGCCGCGTCGCCGGCCGAGCCGGGGGGGAGCGGTACGTTGACGTTGAGGCCGGGGGCGTTCAATCCGCCGGTCTCGCTGGCGCGTCCCGTACCCGGGTACGCCGGCCACTGATGGGTCGACACGTACAGCACTCGTGGTTCATCCCAGAAAATCTCCTGCGTGCCATTGCCGTGGTGGACATCCCAATCGACGATCAGCACCCGTTCGCCCAAAGCGACGAGCGCGGCGGCGCCGACGGCAACGTTGTTGAGAAGGCAAAAGCCCATCCCGCGCGAGGCAGTTGCGTGATGTCCGGGCGGGCGCACCGCGACAAACGCAGCAGTGCCGTCACCGCGCCGCAAGGCATCGATCGCCGCCAGCCCGGTGCCAGCGGAGTAGAGGGCGGTCGACCACGAGCCCTCGACAGTCGGAGTGTCGGGATCGAGATCGCCGCCACCAGCGCTGGTGAATCGTTCGAGTGCGTCCAGGTACTGACCGTCATGCACGCGCGCCAGCTCGTCGAACGTCGCGAGGCGGCCCTCGAGCGGGACCACCGCGTCGGCCAGCCCGGCGTCGGCGATGCCACCGGCAACCGCCCCCAGACGAGCAGAGCGCTCAGGGTGGGCACTACCGGTGTCATGCCGGTCGACGGCCGAGACTGTCCCGAAGATCACTTTGGACACGTCCATGTAGTCAGAATGCCTCATCCGGGACGTCGAGGCATCAGGCGTCAAGGGAATCGCGTCGTCTGGGCAATGACCTTCGGCCCTAGGAGAGCGACCGACGACACCGCACAGTGGAGATTGCTCGCCAGCAAGAACAAAGAAGGTGTTGCCATGCGTACCGTCGACGAAGTCATGAGCGAGGTCGTAGAGACGGCGACGATCACCGACGTCGTCGGTCCGCTGCGAGATCTCATGATCGAGCGCTCCATTCATTCGGTTCCCATTCTCGATGCCGGCGGCAAGCTCGTAGGCATCGTCACGTCGTCCGATTTGGTCGAAGAATGGGCGCCGCAGATGGGCGTGCAGACGGTCATGAGCCGCAATGTCGAGACCGTTCCCCGCCACCGCTCGGTCGTGGATGCCGCACGGACGATGGTGGCGAAGCAGATCCATCATCTCGTGGTCACCGAACGCGACCGCGTCATCGGTGTGTTGAGCTCATTCGACCTTCTCAAACACCTCGCCGGGCGCGTCGAGCAGATCGATGCGCCGGCAACGTTGGGCCTGCATGCGCAGATCGGCGACATTCTCGTGGTGCGCGGCGCCCACGTCGGTGAGCGTGATCGACGGGCGGTGATCGAGGAGATCGAGGGCGTCGACGGCAGCCCGCCGTATGTCGTTCGTTGGACCGACGATCGCGACGACCGCTCGCACTTGTACTACCCGGGTGCTGACGCCCTCATCGAAGCGCAGGCCGCAACGCCGTAGCGGGTCTAGAGCGTCAGCGCCGACGAACGGGCAACGTCGAAACGTCGCGCGACATCGGGCCAGTTGACGAGATGCCAGATTGCCTCGACGTAGTCGGCCTTCACATTTCGGTACTGCAAGTAGTACGCGTCCTCCCACGAGTCGATGACCAACAGTGGGATGGCGGCTTGGCCGATGTTGCCTTGGTGGTCGTAGACCTGCTCGACAACGAGTCGCTGCCCGGTGGGCTCCCACGCGAGCGCACCCCAGCCGACGCCCTGCACCGAGACAGTCGCGGCAGTGAGGTGCTGCTTGAAGCGGTCGAAGCTGTCGAAATGCTCGACGATGGCCGACGCAAGATCGCCGGTGGGTTCGCCACCACCGTCGGCCGCCAAGTTCGCCCAGAACACCGAATGCAACACGTGCCCCGAAAGATGAAACGCAAGGTTCTTCTCGAGCATCGTCAACTGCGCGAAGTCATCCGAATCACGTGCGGCTGCCAGCGCATCGATCGCGTCGTTGGCACCTTTGACGTACGCCGCGTGGTGCTTGGCATGGTGCAGTTCGAGGACTTCCGCGCTGTACCAAGGTTCGAGCGCGGCGTAGTCCTACGGCAACTCCGGCAGTGAGTACCGAACCATCGAGTCTCCCTTGACGAGTGCTCGACGCAACCTAACGCCAAGGGGACGTTCCTAGAGGTAGCCCCGAATGTGGAACGCCCATTCGACATCGAGTGCCCGCAGCCGTCGCCCCGTGACCTGCACCGGCTTGATGATCAGCCACGAGTCGCGACCAGTGATCCACGGCGACGGATCGAATTGCTCTTTGATGCGTTCGACAGTGGCGTCGTCGACATGGGACAGCAGACCGCGCACCAGAACCGACCACCCCGTGCAGTGGCTCGGATCAATGCTGTCGATCTCGAACGCGCTGTTCAAACCCGCCTGATCGATGACATTGCCGGGTCGGGTGCGGATCAGGATCAATGGACCGGTGAGGCTCTCCACGAAGCGGTAGTTGACGGGAAGCACAACCGGGAACCCATCGGCGATGACCGAGATACGACCGATCGAGTGCATGCGCAAGAGGTCCATGCACGTCTCGGCCGACAACTGGTCCAGCGCGTTGTCCGTCATTGCGACTCCTTCGTCGAACCAACGATGACGCGCATTGCCCACGCTGGGAAGGGACGAAGGTCCCTGACGGTGCGGACTGAGCCGGGACCTTGGTCCCTAGCTCTCGGGCGCCGCGTTGACGATCGTTGAGATCGATCAGTTCCCTGCTGTCCCCCGCTACACAACGAGGCCCTTCTCGATGACAAACGCCCCAACGACCGAAGATCGCACAACTCGCTGGTACTTCGTCGCCGTGATCACCCTGTTCGCGGTGATCTCGGTGCCGATGGCGGCGATGGGTGCGGTCGCGGTCTGGAAGAACGACAACGGCACCGCCACCGTGAGAACCAGCAACGTCGATGTGGAGTTGAGCGAATTCAAGATCAGCGGCAACTTCATCGCTGCGCCGGGAGACGTGACGCTCACCGTCACGAACAAGGGGTCGGTCGCGCACAACCTCATCATGACGAATGGCCCGCGCACCGCGATGATCCCGCCTGGCGCCACCACAACGCTCGAGCTCGGCAAACTGGCGGTGGGGACGTACGACTTCTACTGCGACGTACCGGGCCACGCCGATTCCGGCATGAGGGCAACGTTGTCGGTGACCAGCACCGCCGTCGCGAACAGTCGCAGCGATCACGCGAGCACCGAGATCGACTACGCCAAGCTCGACAAAGCAATGAACGATTCGATCGCGAAGTTCCCCGCGAAGACCGAAGGTGTCGGCGCTGCAATGCTCGCACCAAAGGTGCTCGGTGATGGGACCAAAGAGTTCGACATCACTGCCAAGATCGGGAAGTGGGAGGTCGAGCCAGGCAAGATCGTCGACGCATGGACCTACAACGGCATCGTCCCCGGCCCCACCATCAAGGTCGACGTCGGCGACAAGGTGCGCCTCGTCGTCCACAACGAACTGCCGATGGGTACCGACGTGCATCTCCATGGTGTCGAAGTGCCGAACAACATGGACGGCGTCGCGCCGATCACGCAGCCGCTCATCGAACCGGGAACTACCTTCACCTACGAGTTCACCGCGAACAAGCCGGCTGTGGCGATGTATCACGCGCATCATCACGGTCAAATGCAGGTACCCAACGGCTTGTTCGCCGCCTTCTTCGTCGGCCAGGTACCGATACCCGCGGGTGGGACGATCAGCGGCCTCGCGGTACCGGCCAACGTGGCCATCACGCGCGAGATCCCGATGGTACTCAATGATGCCGGCGTCATCGGGCTCTCACTGAACGGCAAGTCCTTCCCCGCGACCGAGCCGTACGCCTTCAAGACCGGCGAGTGGTTCCTCGTGCACTACTTCAACGAGGGGTTGCAGATCCACCCGATGCACTTGCACCAGTTCCCGCAGATCGTGATCGCTCGGGATGGACTGCCGCTCGACTCGCCCTACGCCGCCGACACGATCAGCATCGCCCCCGGCGAGCGCGTCACGGTGTTGGTAAAGGCCGAAAAAGCGGGCACGTGGGTCTGGCATTGCCACATCTTGAATCACGTCGAACGCGACGAAGGCATGTTCGGCATGGTCACCGCAGTGATCGTGTCTTGATCTGAGCACGGTCACTTGCCCGTGATCTCGTTCGCGCATGAACGACCCGCCTCCAGATCACTCAAATTCGCCAGGGTCGTCTCGGCAATGGCGGCGAGCGCCTCATGGGTGAGGAAGGCTTGGTGGGCGGTGATGAGAACATTGGGAAACGTGAGCAGTCGAGCGAACACGTCGTCGGTGATCACTTCGCTGGATCGATCTTCGAAGAAGAGCTCGGCCTCTTCCTCATACACATCGAGATCACTCGTGGCCCAAAGTTCATCGAGCGTGACGTAGCGCATGCCGAGTTCCGTGACGCGGGGATTTTCGATCGGGTCATGACACACAACCTCGCATCGGAAATGCCACAGCAACCGGGCCACGAGGGCGCCGATGCGGCCGGTGCCGACGATCCCTGCCTTCTTGCCCTCGAGATCGAAACCAACCAGGCCTTCGAGGGAGAAGTTGCCGTCACGGACGCGGTTGTACGCACCCGCACAACGGTAAGCCCGAGTTGCGCCGCGGCGTCGAGGTCGACGTTGTTGAAGCCCGCGCAGCGCAACGCCACGTACCGAACGCCAACGCTTGCCAAGCGTTCGAGCACCGCAGCATCCGCGACGTCGTTCACGAAGATGCACACGGCATCAGCACCGGCCGCGGCAGCAGCTGTGGTGAGTTGAAGGCGGTAGTCGAACTCGTCGATCGAATGTCCATGCTGCGCGTCGGCCAGATCGAAGCTCGAACGGTCATGCGACTTCGCGCTGAACATCGCTATGCGCACGGACCGACGCTAGTGCCGCGGCCGCGTTCTTGTGCGGCTCCGCCGCAACTGACTGGCAGCTGCGCCGCGGGAACGAACATGTGGCGCCGCGCGAACTAACCAGTCTTGCGGTCTGCGTCACGCAGCCATCGTCCGAGCATCGACCCGATGTTGCGCAGCAGCGTCACCGCACCATCCGGGCACCGTCGAGCGAGCTCCGACAGCCCGTCGGGCGTGAGCTCGAGCGCGCACACGTCGGTCTGTGCGCAAACCCAGGCAGAGCGCGGTGCGTACGACAACAACGCCATCTCACCCAGGATGGAACCCGGGCCTACCGTTCGCAGGCGTGTACCGAGTCCGCCGTCGGTGCCGGGCGCAGAGATCGTCACGAATCCGTCGAGGATGAGGTAGGCGGAGAAAGACTCATCACCGGGCCGGGCGACGATCTCGTCCGGGCGGAACTCGACTGCGTGGAGGACATCGGCGAGAACCGCCAGGGCATCGGCACCCATGCCGGCGCACACTGCGATGTCCGCCAGCGTTACGGCATCGCCCGCGCGCGTGAAGCCGTGTCGTTTGAGCAAGCACTCTTCTGCGCATTCGAGGGCGCTGTCCAAGTCGTCGAAGAGATTCGGAGCGGGCCACGCGCCGGCGATCACCGCTTCGCCCAACTCGTCGGCCAGCGCGCCGTCTGCCGGCGCCGCGCTGAAGATGATGGTCATGCCGGCGGCGACGCACTCCCGAAGGAGCTCGAAGAGCAGTCGCGCCGCCGTCTGCTCGCTGCCCGAAACCCGCCGGAAATCGAGCAGGAGTTCGTGCACGGACCCGATTCGGTCGATGACGTGCCGGCACAGCCGTTCGACCGACCCGAACACGAGCGACCCTTGCAGCTCGACCACCATGATCTCTGCCCCATGGAGACGCAGCAGATGCTCTTCTGCATCGAGGCGGACATGGCGTGACGCAACCGAATCTCGCCCGTACGTGGCGCGCAAGGGATTTGTCGCACGACGTTCGCTGAACACGTGCATACCGAGCTCGCGGCTCAAGTCCTCACAGACCCGCTGCCCTCGTGCGCTATTGCCCGTTATGTCGAGTCGCGGCGAGAACACACCAATGCCGGCCTGTCCAGGAAGGATGGCCATGATGCCACCGCCGACACCGGATTTGGCGGGCAGGCCGACGCGGTAGATCCAATCGCCCGACGAGTCGTACATCCCGCACGAACTCATCACGCTCAGCACCGAGGTCGTGTCCTGTGGGCTCAACACCTGCTCACCGCTGAGTGGTTGACGGCCTCCCGATGCGAGGGTCGCTCCCATGAGCGCGAGGTCGACGGCATTCACGAGCACCGCGCATTGCCGGAAGTACAGATCGAGCACTTCGTCGACTTCTGGCCGCAGCATGTCGAAGCCGCGCATCAGATGCGCAATCGCACGATTTCGATGCCCTGTTTCGGCTTCGGAACGCGCCACCTCCTGGTCGACGTCGAGGGGACGACCCGCGAACAGGCTGAGTGAGCCGATGATCCGAGACCAACGATCCGCGGCGTCGTCGCCCTGGATCAATCCGGTTACTGCAATCGCCCCCGCGTTGACCATCGGATTGAAGGGGCGGTTCGCCGCCTCGTCGAGGATGATGGAATTGAATGCATCACCGGTCGGCTCGACGCCGACTCTCTGCATCAAGACCTCGCGGCCGTGGTCTTGGAGCGCGACCCCGAATGTGAACGCCTTGGACACCGATTGAATCGTGAACTCGTGCCGGCTGTCCCCCACCTCGTAGACACGTCCGTCGACGATGGCGACCGCGATGCCGAACAAGTTGGGATCGACCCGGGCGAGCTCGGGTATATAGGTGGCGACTGCACCCTCGTGAAAATCGACGTACCGCTCGTACACCTCGCGCAAGTGGACGTCGACGGGCGATGACCCTTTCCACATGGCCGCCGACTGTAGATGGCCGCTTCCCAGCGAAATGTTTCGTACACGTGAACAACTTCGCCGTGCGTTAGCGTTCGACCCGATGACAAGGCTCGAGGGTGCCGTCATGGCGAACGTCCAGCGCCGTCCGGCGATCGCAGGCTCCAGCCAGCCCATCGCGTCCGCGATCGATCGATTCGGGGGCGAGCTCTTCACCCGGGTCGCGACCGCCACCGATGGCAATGTCATCCTGTCGCCCTACAGCGTCGCGGTGGCACTCGCCATGACCCGCGCCGGCAGCGCGTCCGGGACGCGCACGCAGATCGATCACGGACTGCATCTCGACGGCCTCGACGTCGACCAGGGCTTCAACGCCCTCGAGCAAGCGCTTGCGACGAGATCAAGCGAGATCACGGGCCAGCACGGCGGACAAGATCCCCGAGTTGCTGCCCCAAGGCACCCTCAACGCGTTGACTCGCCTCGTGCTCACCAACGCCAGTATCTCAAGGCGTCATGGGCCGAGCCTTTCGACGTAGCGTCGACGCTGCCGGGCAGCTTCGTCCGTCTCGACGGATCAGCGGTCGAAGCACCGTTCATGCACAAGACCCTGACGCTCCCGTGGGCACAAGGCCCAGGTTGGCAGATGGTCGAAATCCCGTACGCGGGAGGCACGCTCGCAATGACCGTGATCGTGCCCGACACAGGGCGATTCGAGGCGGTCGAGTGGCCCATGCGCGGCGGTACCGCTTCGTTCACGGGGCAAACCGAGCGTCGCTCCACCCAATTGGCGCTGCCGAAGTTCAAGTGCCGCACGCACGCCAACCTCGTCGGCACCCTCACCGCGCTCGGCATGATTGATCTCTGCGATCCCGACCGCGCCGACCTGTCCGCGATGACCACCGCCGAGCAGCTCTACGTCTCCGACGTACTCCACGAAACTTTCGTCGAGGTCGACGAAACGGGCACCGAGGCGGCAGCAGCAACCGCAGTGGTCGTCGCAGGGCGAAGTGCACCAATCGAACCGTTGCGGTTCGCCGTCGACCGACCATTCCTCTTGGCCGTGCGAGACCTCGAGACGAACGCGGTCCTCTTTCTCGGGCGAGTTCTCGATCCGACCTCTTGAACTCGGTCGCCGCCGAGGCTCAGTAACGGCCCGACGCGGCCGAATGGGTAGGGGTGTACCGCGCGACGATTCGTGCTTCCTGCCCCACTTGTGGGGAGGTAGAGGTTCCCGGTGCCGCGTTCACGATCAGATGCTGCATCGAGACCATGCAGAGCATGTACCGGTTCCGTTGTCCCGGTTGTTCGTCGTGGACGGTGAAAGACGCCGGCCCAGGCGTCATTTCGTTGCTCCTTCGCGGAGGTGCACGGGTGGAGCGCTGGCAGCAACCGTCAGAGATCGATGAGCGCCCGGACGGATCGGCACCGCCGATCAACGCCGACGACCTCATTGCCTTCCATCAGGCGCTCGAGCAATTACCGACCGCCACGCCCGATCCGAACTGACCCGAAAAAACAGTTTCCGCAAAAGCCTCAAGGTCATCGGACCTATGTCGATTAGGAAGCAGTGTCGGCGAGATACGACTCGCCAATTTCGAGTTGAAGTCCTCGCCCCCGAGGCGTGAGCGAAGGATTCAACATGACAGCAGCCGCATTCGTCGAAGAGTTGCCGACAAGCGAGGGTGCACTCGACGTGATCGTCGCCGACGACGAGCCGTCGGACAACCTTCTGCTCGCACTGGCGGCGCTCGATGCGGACGTCGACATGAACTTCACGTTCGCCGAAGACGGCGAAGAACTGGTGCGATTGCTGATCGAGCGGGTGACGTCGGGCAAAGTCCCTGACGTCATCGTGTTGGACCTCCGCATGCCCCGCTGCGGCGGCCTGGAGGCACTCGAAGCCATCTCGTTGTCGCAAGCGCTACGACGCATCCCCGTGGTGATCTTCACCACGTCACGCCGAGCGGCCGACCACGAGCGCGGCATGAGTCTCGGAGCGACCAAGTTCGCGATCAAGCCCAGTTCGTATCCTGAGCTGGTCGCGTTCGCGAACGACATCGCCGAGATCGCGCGTGGATAGCGCCACCACCAACGAACATCCAAGGCTGCTGCTGATCGAGGACGACGAGATATTCGTCGCCATGACGCGATTGATCTTGACCGAACGGGGATTCGCCGACCACCGCACGCTTATCGCCGGGTCAATCGCAGACGCGACGCCACTGCTACGAGCGGGCGATGTCGATCTCATCCTCGCCGACCTGTCGCTTCCCGACGCCTACGGTTTGGAGGTCGTGCGCGAGTGCCGGGATCTTGCCCCCGGTGTGCCGATCATCGTGCTCACCGCGTGCCGGGACGTCGAGCTCGCACTGTCAGCCTTGGAGAAGGGCGCACAGGACTACCTCATCAAAGGTGAGTTCAACGACGAAGATCTGCTCCGCGCGATTCGCTATGCGTTTGCCCGTTCCCACGCAGCGGCCGAACTCCGGTCCACGCTGCATGCACTCGAAGAGTCGAATCGCCAGTTGGAGGAATCCAACGATCAGTTGGAGCAGTACGCGACGATCGCGTCGCACGACCTTCGTGCCCCCGTGCGCACCGCACGAGTTCTCGCCGGCCGGATGATGGCATCACCCGAGCTGGCGAGCGATGCGCCGTCGGTACAACTGGGCCTTGCGCTCGATGGTTGTCTCTCACGGCTCGAGACAATGCTCGAAGGACTTCTCGACTACGCCCAGGCCCGAGATCTCTCTTCGTCGGGCGACTACCGCGACGAGACCGTGCAGTCCCTGGTGGACGAGATCCTCGTCGACATGGACGCTGATCTCCGCGAAGCCGATGCAGACGTTCAGGTGTTCGGCGGCGACATCTCGCTTCGTGCACACCCCGTCTTGATTCGCAGCTTGATCCACAACGTCGTGCGCAACTCCGTGAAGTACCGATCCGACCGACCCCTTCGCATCGTCATCTCGACCGAGCCCGCTGAAGCCGGCAAGGTGCGTGTGAAGGTGGCCGACAACGGCATCGGAATAGACGAGAAGTACCGGACTCGCGTGTTCGGCATGTTCGAACGGCTCAGCGGCCACAGCGACGGCATCGGTCTCGGGCTCTCACTTTGCCATCGCATCGTGTCGCTCCATGGTGGGCGCATCTGGATCGACGACGGCCTCGATGGCGTTGGGATTGCGATGTGCTTCACCTTGCCGGTCACACCCGTGACGCGCGACGCCTCGATGTCACCAAGAGTACGTCGTGCCCTCGATGAGATGTGGCCCGGTGTGCACGAGGCCTCTCGCGTGCATCTCTCACACATCGAGGCCTTGCTCCTCGCTGACGGGGACGCCACGCCCGCACAACATCTCGCTGCCTGCAGCGCTGCTCATCGACTCAACGGCGGCCTCGGCATGTTCGGCCGCCACGAGGCATCAGCGGTTGCCGCCGAGATCGAATCACTGCTCACGATGGACCTCACGACATCACGGCCCGAACTGCGCACGCTCGTCGATCGTCTCGACGCATTGCTGGGCATGACGACCTACTGAGTAGTGCCCCGAAAGAGCCGTCGAACCTATTTGGAAGGTAGCCCTGTCGCGCCGAAACAGTAGGTAACAACAAAAGGGGCACCGCACTCGGGCGGGGCTGCACAAACAAGGAGTCCACCCAATGATCACCAGCTACCAATTTCTGAACGCCTGGGTCCAGGCCCACATCAAGAGCGAACGTGGCGCCTCGCTCGTGGAGTACGCGTTGCTCGTGGCGCTCATCGCCGTGGTTTGCATCGCCGCAGTCACGACCCTGGGCAAGAGCGCGTCGAGCAAGTTCTCGACCGTCGGCGCTTCGATCTCCGCCTGATCTTTCAGTCGAAGAGTGGTTTCTCCCTGGACGGGCCTTCGGGCCCGTCCAGGTGCGTTTTGCACCCAGCTACTGAAGCGGGGAATGCCTACTCCTCCGGAATGGCTTCCCACCACTGACACCACCACTGCGCGCCGACGAGGATGCGCAGTTTCTGATGCCAGCAGTACGAAATGTGCGCGGTCGGTTCGAGGTAATAGAGACAGTTCTCGCACTTCTCTTCGCCCGACGGGACGCCCTTGAGGACTGCGTTCGAAGCCAGGATCCGCAGCTGCATCGACAGTTTTTCGTCGATCTCTTTGGGTTCTGGCGGTGGGATCACGTAGTCAGACATTGCCTGAAACTAGTAGCTCCGCCTACGAGCGCGCACGCAATGCCGCTCGTAGTCATCAAACGACTCGAAGGTCATTCACGCGATACGGCATGACCTGCCGTGCGTGCCTCACCCGACAGAGTGATGGCGGCCTCGCTTGCACGTCGCCGACTAGGGTCGGCAGTTCGTCTGACGTTTCAACACGTTTGATTCTGACCCGCGCTCCCCACACGCGGTCCCGAATGCAACGGCCCGAGATCACCGTGACGATGCCGGCATTCAACCGTGCGGCATTCATCGCCCGAGCGATCGACTCGGTCCAAGCCCAGTCGTTGTCGTCATGGGAATTGATCATCGTCGACGACAACTCGACCGACGCGACGCTCGACATCGCGCAGCGCTACGCGGCATCCGACGCGCGAATCAAGGTGTTCCAGAACGACAACAATCTCGGCATCGGACCGACGCGCAACCGGGCGCTGGCCGAGGCACGCGGCCGCTTCATCACACCGCTCGACAGCGACGACTGGTACCTCCCCGATCGACTCGAACGGATGCTCGTCAGCGCAGACGAGCACAAGGCCCAACTGCTCTCCGACGACTTGCTCGTCGTACGCGATGGTGACCACCTCCCGTCCACGACACTCAGTGCGCTCTGCGACGAACCGCTCGCCGAGCCACTTCGCATCGACATGGCGGGCCTTCTTCGCCGGCTCGGTATCGAGCGCGACGGTATTGCGCTCGGGTTGACCAAACCACTGATCGAGCGCCAGTTCTTGATCGACCACGGCATCACCTACGACACCACGCTGCCCGTGGGCGAGGACTATTGGATACTGGCCGACTGTGTTGCTGCCGGCGCCAGATTCGTGATGATCCCCGAGGCGCTCTACAACTACCGCATGCACGCGCAACAGACCACGAAGGCGACTGATCCGGCGAATGATGTGCGCTCGTCCAAGCGCCGGCTCCAAGCATTCTTGGACAGCCCCGCCGCGACCAATGACCTCGTCGCGGCGGCGACCGCTCGCTATCACGTCGGGCGGATCGAAGTCCTCGACGCGTACGACTCGTTCACGCAGTCGCTCAAATCGTTCCGGTTCGACAAAGCGGCACGTGATGCACTGCACGAGCCCCGCGTTCTCACCGAACTCACGATACGGCTACCGCTTGCGCTCGAGCGGCGCCGTCGTGCCCGGCGCGGCGACCCGTTCGCCTACGACCAATTGTTCGGCCCGCACCTTTCGCGGCGGGTGCCGGTGGTCCAGCCCGCATCGCCGTCAGCTCTCGACGGCGATGGTCGGCCGCGTGTACCGGCGCGACGCGGGCGCCTCAGCGGCCTTCGACTCACTCGAGCGCTGTCTCGCACCTGAGGTGCGGCTCGCTCTCGAGCCGCGACGACGGCCGCTGAGCTTCGTGCCTAGCAGACGTCGACGTCTGCACGCGAGCGCACGGTCGTACGGCCGAACCCGCCGGCGACCCACCGCGCGACCGACGCGCTCAGGAACTCGTGGACGTCCCACTGCTCTCGGTCGCACACCGTCCGATCAACGGCATCGAGCGCGGAGTGAAGTGTCTCGTGTTCGCTTTCCGTTCCGGTCGTGACGTTGTAGAGCACATAGAACGGACAAATTGTCATCTAGAACCATCGGAGGGCTTCGTGGCGTACTGACCGTCCGGACCTCGATTCTCAAGAAATGAGCTGAACGAGATGAGCCGCGCGACCTATTGCACGCGTGGTATCACGGCTCGCTCGGCGCACTACCCACCGAAATGCGCCAGCGTGATCGACGAGAGTCGGCCTGGTTCGTGGTACACGCGCTGGTTGGACGAGCGCATCGTCGTCGCAGTGGCGTGAGGTTCTCCCGTGCCGAGATTGCGGCCATACACGGGATGCGCGCCACTCGACACCTGCACGCGCACGCGGTGGCCCGCAGCAAAACGATGACCGGCCGGCCAGAGCGCGACCGGCACTCGGAAAACACCGTCGACATCACGCGTGATCGTCGATGGATCGAGGCGTTGCAGTCCGTCGCACACGTTCAATGATCGACCATCGGGATGCACATCACACAGGCGCACGAAGTAGTCGGTGTGATCGAGGGTCGAGCTCACGAAGAGCTCGGCCGACACCGGACCGATCACGGTGAGTGGCTCATCGAGAACCTCGCTCGTGTACACGAGCACGTCGGCCCGTGACTCGAGCGAGCGATTGTCGACTGCGCCGCCGGTGAGCATGCCGATACCGCCGACGGCCGGCGTCGGATGGGCGGGGTCGTAGACATAGGCATCAGGATCGCCGTCCGAGGCCGGTGGATCGGTGGCCAGACGACCGTTGCCCGCCAGATACCAGCGTGTCGCCACCGACGTCGGCGGCGGCCAGTCGTCGAGATCGCGCCACTCACCGCCTTCGCCTTGCACGTGCACAGAGACGCGACGGGGGGTTACGGCCGGCGTGACAAGGTCCGGCCGTTCGAGCAGATATGTGTCGAACCATTCGAGTGGCGCGTCGGTCATGCCGCCTTCTCCCCCGCCGCCGATATGTCCACCGGCACCGATGCGCAACCGAACGGGCACGCCCGCGTCACGCAGCGCGCAGTAGTCGTCGCAGACCCCCGGCAACGGATAGTCGTGCCACCCATCCACGAGCAGCGTCGGCACCGTCCAATCGTGCAGCAGGTTGCGAAAGTTGACGCGCGCCCAGAACGGATCGTCCGCGCAAGGGTGGCCGAGTTGGTCCTGGAACAGCGAGGTCTTGACCGGTCATGTGCCGGATCACGTCGCCGAGTGGCAGGTGATCGAATGCCCTACGCAACTCGGCCACGTGCCGCGCGATCGCCTCGGGCGAGATTTCGGTCAGCGTCGCGCCGGTCGACGGTTTGTTGAAGCGCACCGCGCCAAGATCCCACGGGATGATGACCTCGAGCGCCAGCGCGCCCCCCGGGTACCACGAGTACGTGCGGACCGATGTCGACAACGCGATCGCCATGGCTTTGAGATGCGGCGGCTTGGTCGAGCCGAGCGCCCATTGTGTGAAACCCATGTAACTGGCGCCGTATGAGCCGAGCCTGCCGTCGAACCACGATTGCTCTGCGATCCAGTCAGCGGTGGCGCGACCGTCGGGTGCTTCGGCGAAGTAGCTGTGCGACCCGCCTGATCCGTCTGTTCCACGGCACGCCTGCAACACGTATCGATAGCCGCGAGCCGCAAACTCCTGACCGGTGCCCGTCGTCAACCCGACGCGTCCATACGGCGTGCGCTCGAGCAATGTCGGTGCGTCCGCGACCCCGACGGGATGGTAGATATCGGTGAGCAATACCGCGCCGTCGGGCATCGCCACTTTCACATCCCGCTCGACCTCGACCTCGTTGGTTCGCTCCCGCATGACTTCTCCGATCCGTGAAAGCGCCAACCGTAACCGGGCCCAGGTCTCGAGCACGGTGTCGTTCGAGCCAAGAACAAACCGATGATGCAATCCCCGTAAATCCGGTTTCCAATAGGCTCGGCGCCGATCTGAATGGGGAGACTGCATGGCATCGAGCAGCCATCATGTGGCGTGCATAACTGACGACACCGAGGCGGTGCACATCTTTCTCACCGAGGTCATCGGACTCGGGGCGCATCTCGAGTTCAAGACCTCCGGCGAAGCAATGACCCAGTCAGCCGGATGGCCTCAGAGCGACGGCGCTGACGTGAGGATGTACGGCCGGCCTCCGGCCGGCATCGTGGAAGTCATCGCCATCCCCGACGAACTTCGCGGCCGGGTTTCACCGAAGATCTGGCTCGTCTCGTTCGCCGCTGTGGATCTGGCCGCCAGTATCGAGCAGTCACGGCGCCTCGGGTTTGCCGCGCCCGATCCGACCCACATCAAGACCGGTGAGATCGACATCTCGGTGTCGATCGTCGCCGTCGGTGGGATCGATTGGGAGATGGTCGCATTCCACCGCTGACCAACTCAACCCCACGGAACTTGTAGCTCCTGCGGGCCCGCCTCATGACAACACGAGTGGGAGTACCGCCGGCCCGCGAACGACTCGCGAGTGGTGTTGCATCACCACTGCACCCTCGCCCCGTTCGAGCGTAGAGAAACGATCAAGCAGCGCGTTGAACGTGAGTCGGGCCTCTGCTCGGGCCAACCATGCGCCGACACAGAAATGGGCCCCGATTGCGAAGGCGACATGGCGGCCCGGTGGACGATCGAGCACGAACTCGTCGGGATCGCGGAACACTTCAGGATCCCGGTTGGCCGCGGCATAGGCGACGGCAACGTTCGCGAATGCGGGAATGACATGACCGTGGAAGTCGACCTCCCGTTTCGTCCACCGGTTGAGTACTTGCACGGGGCTGTCGAAGCGCAGCGACTCCTCGACGAACAACTCGATCAGGCTGCGGTCGCGGCGCAAGGCTGACCATAGCTCAGGACGATCCGCGAGCACGTTGAGCCCGCATCCCAACAAGTTGCGCGTCGTCTCGTTGCCGGCAAGGAGGATGAGGACGCAGAAACTCACGGCCTCCCAGTCCTCCAGCGGGCGATCTTCGATCCGTGCATTTGCCAGATGCGAGATCATGTCGTCGCGTGGACGGGCGCGGCGATCGGCGACTTCGCCCGCAAAGAACGCTTGCAACTCGATGATCTTTGCCAAGTTCTGATCGAGCGACGCGGGGTCGGCCGCCGCGATCATGGCATCGGACCAAGTCTTGAACTGCTGATGCAGATCGACGGGCACGCCGAGGAGCGCGGCAATCACGGCGATCGGCAGGCTCTCACACAACTGCGGCATCAGGTCGACGCTGACACCGCTGTCGATCGACTTCACCAGTCGCGTCGCCATGTCTCGCACCATTGGCTCGAGTTCGGCCACTTGACGCTGGTTGAAGGCGCGGTTGATCAGGTGCCGCAACGCGGTGTGGCGGGGAGGGTCGGAGTTGATCAGCACGAGCCGACCTTGCTCGAGTTCGGTCTGCGGCTCGCCCGTGGGCGACGGCAAAGCCGACGAGAACACGTCGGTGTCACGCAGAGCATCGCTGACCGCACTATGGCCCGTGAGCATCCACGTCGTCGCACCGGTGGCGTTGATCACCTGGGCCTGCTCGAGGTTCAGATCGAACGGCAACTCCAGCACGGGATCGCGTTCGCGCATCGCCCGGTAAGTGGGATAAGGATCTTGGAAGAACGCCGACGTGAAAATGTCATGCGGACCTTGCGCTGTAGTTACCGACATGACCGAATGTTTACACCACGCCGCGCGCCCCAGCGGACCTCTACCGTGCCCGCGTTCGAGCGAGCGTCCGCCTATTCCTGGTCGGATTCCTGATCGGTGCGCCCTCGACTGAAGGCGTGCCGTAGATCGTCGCTGACATCGGAGAACGTGGATTGGAACGCGTTCATCATCGAATGGCCCACCTTGCGCAGATCGTCGGTGATGGCCGGATCCTTTGCCGCGCCGGACACCGCCTCCATCGCGTCGTCGAGGGCGGCACCGAGCTTTCGCACCGCGTCTCGCATCGCATCCCGGGCGGCCGCGTCCGAGCGTTCGACGCCGTTGTCGGTCTCGCCCGACGAAGCCTGCGCGAAATGCTCCTTTAGTTTCAAACCTAGTGAGGAGAAGAGTGATCCGACTTCTTCCCAGGCTGCTTTGGACTCTTGCATGGATGCGACCTCCGTCGTGGACCCCCTCGTTACCCGGCGGTCTCTCGTTCAAACGACGCGCTACTCATCGCTGCGTCAAGGAGTCAGCAGGTAGTCGATCGGGCCGCGGGAGCGCGCCGATCACGCCGAGCTTGTACGGCTCCTCGACGCGAGGGTACCCACGAGGTGCGCGTTTGTACGGGCCGCGAGGTGGCCCACTTGCCGCCGCCCGATACGGGGGCGTGATGCTAAGATTTGTCTCATAGCAACAACTATGGGCCATGCATAGGGGAGGGCCGATGGAACGCTTGATCTCCTCGGATTCACATGTCAATCTTCAGCACGACACGGTGAAGCGCAGCCTCGTGAGTAAGTACCACGACTCCTACGACGCGGCGGTGGCCGAGTTCCAGGCGCGTGTGTTCGGCGGCAACGCGGGCAAGGCCAACACCGCGATGATGCGTGACTACACACATCCCGCGGCCGGGCGGGCCGGGCACAGCGACGCGCACGAACGATTGAAGGACATGGACACCGACGGCGTCGACGCCGAGGTCCTGTACTGCGAAGTGAGCGCGTTCCGCTTCCTGTATCTGATCAAGGACGGCTGGCGCGAATCGACACGCGCGTTCAACGATTCACTCTCGGCGTTCGGCTCGGTCGACCCAAAGCGCCTCGTGGTCTCGCACCAAATCCCCATACACGACATCGACTTCGCCGTCGAAGAAGTCAACCGAGTCGCCGCGCTCGGCTCCAAGTCGCTCCAACTACCGGTCTTCCCCAACGAGTTGGGATTTCCCGAATACTTCGACAGTCGCTACGACCCACTGTGGTCCACGATCCAAGAACTCGACCTGCCGATCTGCTGCCATATCGGTCTCAACACACAGCTCGAAGATCTCGCCCGCCGCGACCCCACCCCACAACGCGGCGTCATGGTGCCGATGACCGCGTTTTGCACCGCCGAAGCCTTCGGCATGTGGATGCTCTCCGGCGTGCTCGAACGCTTTCCTAGGATGAAACTCGTCTTCGTCGAACCCGGCCTCGGCTGGGTCGCCTGGTACCTCTACATCATCGACGACATGAACACACGACAAAGCTACGAGTTCCCCGCCATCACCGAACTACCCAGCTACTACTTCCATCGCAACATCCACCTCACGTACATCGACGAACCCGACTCCATCCAACTCCTCCGCCACAAAATAGGCGTGCACAACATCATGTGGTCATCCGACTACCCGCACCCCGTATCGAGCTGGCCCAACTCACGCGCGCTCGTCGACAACCAATTCATCGGCATCCCCGACGAAGAACGCGAACTCATCGTCTCCGGCAACGCCGCACGCGTGTGGAACCTCTGATCATTTTCGAGCGCGGTTTCGCGCCGCAATAAAGCGATCGACCTCGTTTGCGTGGTAGTGGCGGACGAAGGCATCGATCGCCCCAGGGTCGACGTTGGGGCCTGCCGCTCGTTGTACGTCGGCGAGGGCAACGAGTAGCGCATCGTGCGTCTCGATCAGCGCGTTATTGTCGATGATCGTCGTCGCAGGCTCGGCGTCGAGATGCAGCGCAACGCACGCCGCGTCGATCTCGGCGCGGAGGTGGTCGCAGCGCCATTCGACATGCTCCGCGAGATGCGCGATCAATTCGGCCGCAGCCTGCGCTTGCGCGCGGACGTAGGGATCATCGACATGTGTGGCGACCTCGTCCCTCAGCGTGGCGGCGATGCCGTCGAGAATGCGGTCCAGACTGTTGTACATCATCGGAGCACCTGGGGAAGCTCGGTGAGTAGGTCGGCGAGCAGTTTGGTGCTGCGATGTCCCAACATCGCCAGCCGAAGGTCGTTGCTTCGCCCGTCCTCAAAGGCACGCGTTCCGCGAAGAAAGATGGATGCGGCCTTCACGTGATTGATCACGCTCCAGAACCGCAACGTGTCGGCACTCACTTCGACGCCGGTGATTCGCCGGTAGGTGTCGAGGAAGTCATGCTCGGAGAGCATGTGCCCGACCAAGGACGAGCGCCCCCGAAACGCCGGCAGCGCCGCCCATGCAAGGTCGTCGACAGGGTCGCCGACGTGCGCGAGCTCCCAATCGAGCACGCCGACGATCCTGCCGTCACGGAGCAGATAGTTGCCGGTGCGATAGTCGCCGTGGCAGAGCACCAACAGATCGGAGGTCGCCACGTTGTTCCGCGCCCACGCAAGGGCGGCGCGGATCGCCGGCACCTCCCGGATCGTGCTCGACTCGTAGAAGCGTGCCATCGATCGACTTCGGCCAACGCCGCGGCAGCAGGATCCTCGGTCGCTGACGCGATCGAGGCGTCGAGCTCCATTGTGCGCCAATCGAGCGCGTGTATCGCGGCGAGGATTGCCACGAACTGCGCGCCGATCGCCGTTGCATTGTCGTCGGCGAACGGTTGTCTCGCCATCGGTGACGGCACCGTTCCCTCGATGCGCTCCATCGCATAGAAGGGCATGCCCAGAACCGAGGGATCGAGCTCGAGCCAGAACAACGCCGGCATCGGAATGCCCGCGCGATCGACCAGCTTGTGGTGCAGTGCGTACTGCGTGCGAATGTCGTAGGGAGCAAGCACGCCGTCTTCGGGTTCGCGCCGCAGCGCGTAACCTCGTTCGATCGTGTTCCCCGATGCCTGCCGCCAACGAACGGACATCGTGTAGGTCTGCCATGAGAAGCCGTCGGCGTGATGGACGAGATCGGCGATCTCCACGTCGTCCGCGTGCAGGCGCTCGCCGAACCACGCCGTAAGGCGATCGCGCACCTGGGCACCTCTCGTTCGGTTCGCTCGGGACCGCCGTCATAGTAAATGCTATAACAAGGTCCCCGAGCGACCACATCGCCAGGAGGGGGCAGCGTGCCATCAGTGATACCGCCCGTACCGGACGGCGATGACGAGTTCTTCTGGGACGGCGTCGCGCAAGGCCAACTACTTCTTCGCAGCTGCGCCGGCTGCAGACGACTACAACATCCACCGTCGCCCATGTGCCCGTCATGCCACTCGTTGACGTGGACCACGCGCGAGGCGTCAGGTCGGGGCACTGTCTACAGCTGGATCGTGTCGCATCATCCAACCGAGGCCGATGCACTTCCTCGCATCGTGGTTCTCGTCGATCTCGAAGAAGGCGTGCGGTTGGTATCCAACCTCCTCGATGTCTCGCCGAGCGATGTCCGCAACGGCATGGCGGTCGAGTTGTGCTTCGAGGAGTACGACGGCGTCGCACTCCCCCAGTTCCGCTCCGTCGTCGCGGCTCGGGGGTGATGTGATGCGCACGCTGAAGGACCAGGCAATCATCGCCGGCATCGGCCAAACCGAGTTCTCGAAGGCATCGGGTCGCAGCGAGCTCCAACTCGCCGCCGAAGCCGGTTTGGCCGCGATCGAGGACGCCGGCATGACACCGGCCGACATCGAAGGACTGGTCACGTTCACGCTCGACTCGAGCGACGAGTTGCTCCTCATGCGCACATTGGGTATCCCAGAGCTGCGCTACTGGTCGCGCACTCCCCACGGCGGCGCGGGAGCACACACCACCGTGCAGCACGCCGCGCTCGCCATCGCCAGCGGCGCGGCCAAGGCGGTGCTCGTCTACCGCGCGTTCAACGAACGATCGGGACGACGCTTCGGCCAGCCAAACGCGCGAGTGACACCTCCAGGGTGGAACTGGTACCTGCCATTCGGCCTCGATACGCCGGCAAAGATCTACGCGCTCCAGTTCCAGCGCTACATGCACGAGTACGGCCTCACGAACGAAGACTTCGGGCGCTATACCGTGGTCGCGCGCAAGCACGCGGCGACCAATCCAAATGCGTGGTTCTACGAGCGTCCGATCACCCTCGAGGACCATCAGAATTCCCGCTGGATCGTCGAGCCGATCATCCGCCTGCTCGACTGCTGCCAAGAGAGCGACGGCGGTGTGGCCATGGTCGTCACCGCCGCCGAACGTGCGAACGACTTGCCGAACCCGGCAGCACGCATCGCAGCGATCGCCGATGGTCACCTCATCGACGGCAGCGTGATGTTCAATTACTACCACCCGAGCCTCGCCGAATTTCCCGAGGCGCGTTTCCTGGCAAAGCAGCTGTACGCCATGGCCGGTGTGGGCCCCGGTGACATCGACGCCGCGATGATCTACGAGAACTTCAGTCCCATCGTGTTTCTACAACTCGAAGGTCTCGGCTTTTGCGGTCCGGGCGAGGCGAAGGATTTCATCGCCGACGGGAACATCGAGCTGGGCGGTTCACTCCCCGTCAATACGCACGGCGGGTTGCTCGGCGAGGCCTACATCCACGGCCTCAACAACATCCTCGAAGCAGTGCGTCAGATTCGAGGCACCGCGGTCAATCAGGTGCCCGACGCCGAGCACGTAATGGTCGCCGGTGGACGCAGCGGCATTATCCTCGCGAAGAACTGACTAGCATCGCCAAAATCGCATCCGGGGGGGTGATGATGAGGGCCATTGGCCAGCGCATGCTGCATCTCGTGGCCGTGCTATTCCTCGTCAGCGTCTCGGCGCTGATTCTCGTCGACCTCGCGCCCGGTGACCCCGCGCTCGAGGTACTCGGGCCCGAAGCATCCGACGAGCAGATCGCCGCCATTCATCGCGAACTTGGGCTCGACAAGTCGTTGCCGAGCCGTTACGTCGAGTGGGTCGGCGACGCGCTGCGCGGCGATCTCGGTCGTTCCTTTCGGACCAAGCTTCCGGTGGCAGACGAGATCCGCAGTCGCATTCCGGTCAATATCGAACTTTCGGCGCTGGCACTCATCTTGGCCCTCCTCATCGCGATTCCGCTCGGTGCGTACGCGGCGCACGTGCGTGAAGGCCGATTCGACCGCGTTAGTAGCGGCGTGACCTCGTTGATGTTGTCGTCCCCGCCCTTTCTGACCGCGACCGTCCTGGTGTTCATCCTGTCGGTGAAACTCAAACTGCTACCGGTGGCGGGATGGACGCCGATGACCGAAGACCTGCACCAGAACCTGCGCCACATCGCGCTCCCCGTGTTCGCGATGACCATGCTCGAACTGTCGCAATTCTCCCGGCTCTTGCGCTCTGACATGGTCGACACGCTCGACCAGGACTACATCCTGGCGGCCCGTTCGATCGGTCTGCCCCGCCGCCAGATCTTGTTCCGCTATGCGTTCCGACCGTCGTCGATATCGCTCGTCACGGTGGCGGGGATCGCGCTCGGCCGCCTCATCGGCGGCTCCGTCATCATGGAGCAGATCTTCGCGCTGCCAGGGCTGGGTCGGTTGGTATTGACCGCCATCAGCGGCAAGGACATCATCGTCGTTCAGGGCGTAGTGCTTTTCGTCGGCACCGTCTATGTCGCGCTCAACATGATCATCACCGTGCTCTACGCGTGGCTCGATCCACGTATCCGGGCGTTGAGTGCTCATGGTTGATCAGATGGTCACACCGGTCCAGGTCGAACTCGACGAGCCAGCCCGCGCGCGGCGCAAACGCGGACGCGAGCGCCGAGCACGCGGGCGGTTCGCCTTCGGTTTCGCGACGGGTTGGCTCGGGCTCTGCGTTTTCGTGTCAGTGTTCGCGGACCTGCTACCGCTCAAGCACTACGCCGAGACACCCGACAGCGGGGTCAGTCAGTTTCGGCGCAAGCCCGGCTTCCGTCTGGATGAACCATTGGGCACCGACTCGGTCGGTCGCAGCGAGTTGTCGCGTGTGATCTACGGGCTCCGCGTCAGTCTGCTGCTCGCCTTGGGCGCGGTCACGCTGGCGATGGTGCTCGGAGTCGCCTTCGGTGTCACCGCGGGATACCTCCGCGGGTGGTTCGGCAGGATCTTCGATCTCGTAACCGACACGCTGCTCGCGTTCCCGCCACTGATGTTCCTGCTCGCACTGTCGGCCGCGTTGCGGCCCGGTTTCCGAACACTCACGATTTCGTTGATATTCTTGGCGTTTCCGACACAAGCGAAAGTGGCGCGGGCCAACACGCTCACGTTCGCCAGCCGCGAGTTCGTACTCGCTGCCCGCGCCATGGGCGCGAAGTCGCGACGCATCATCGTGCGCGAGATCATGCCGAACGTCGCGTTGCCGGTGATGTCCGTGTCGTTCCTTGCGATGGCGGGGCTCATCGTGGCCGAAGGTTCCCTCAGTTTCCTCGGCGTGGGCATTCCCGGGCCCACTCCCGCGCTCGGCGCGATGGTGGCCGACGGCCGGCCGAACTTGGCTACCTCGCCTCACCTCGTCTTCGTGCCCGGCATCGTGTTGTTGCTCACGGTCTTCTCACTCAACACCGTCGGCGATCGCGCACGCGCCGTTCTTGGCCTGCGCGACCTGACCGCCTGATTACGGCGAAACGAGCCGATCGCTTGCGCGAGGCTGCCGAAGCTAGGCCCCATCCCTATAGGTCTGGACCCAAACGACATAGGTTTGCTAAGTTCGTTTGGCGAACCTTTGGGGGAGGGTCACATGAAGCGTTTTCGGGGGCTGATCTCGTTTTTCCTTACCGCGGCTTTGCTGGCGACAGCATGCGGCGATTCGAAAGGCGACGATGCCGCGCCAACCCAGACCGGCACGCCGGGTACGGGTGCAGCGGTGGCGACAACCGCGCCGCAACCGGTTACCGGGGGCAAGCTCTCGGTATTGATCACCTCGGAGACCCGCGGGATGGATCCCATCGCCGTGACGGGTTCGTCGGGCCTCGGCGGCGAGCCACCGCGGATGTATGCCGTCTATGACGCACTCATGCTGACCGACAACAAGACCGGAGAAGTCAAGCCGGCATTGGCCGAGTCGTTGACATCGACCGACCGCATCGTCTGGACGCTCAAGTTGCGGCCCAACGTCAAGTTCTCCGACGGCACGCCATATGACGCCGAAGCGGTGAAGTTCAACTGGGACCGTCACAACGATCCCGCGCTGAATTCAACCGCCCGCCCGCTCATTCAATCGATGAAGTCGATCGAAGTCGTCGATGCGGTGACGCTGAAGATCACACTCAACGCCGAGAACGGCCAGTTCGCCCGCAACGTCGCGTCGAACCTCGCGTGGTCGGCGTCGCCCACTGCGGTCAAGGCCAAGGGCAAGGACTACGGAACCACCGCCGCCAACATCGTCGGCGCCGGTCCATTCATCATGAAGGAGTGGACACGCGACTCCAGGATGGTGCTCACGCGCAATCCGACCTACTGGCAGACGGGCAAGCCCTACCTCGACGAGTTGGAATTCCGAGTGATGCCCGACGAGACGCAACGGTTGAACAGTCTCACCACGGGCGAAGCAGATCTCGCGTGGCTCAACACATTACCGGTGCAAAAGCAGGCAAAGGACGCAGGCCTGGTGGCGCAACGCGTCAACGGCGTCGGGGCTTCCGGTCTTCAATTCAACCTCACGAAAGAGCCGTTCAACGACGCCCGCGTGCGTAAAGCCGTGCAACTCGCCATCGATCCGGCTCAACTCGCCCAGGTCGCGACCGACGGATTGGACGAACCCATCGCATCGTGGTTCCCGGCAACGACACCGTGGCACGACGCGGCGGTGGTGTTCCCCAAGTTCAGCACGGCTGAGGCACAGAAACTGGTGGACGCGTACGCCGCAGAGAAGGGCAAGAACCTCGAGTTCACGCTCACGACGAGCGACGCCGGCGCCAACCCGAAGATCGCGGAATTCATCGCCGCGGCCCTGAACAAACTACAGAAGGTCAGTGTCAAGACCGAACTCAAACCCGGTGCGCAGACGACCTCCGACTTGCGGGCCAAGAACTATCAGATGATTCCTTACGCGTTCCTCGGCGCCGACCCCGAACCGCAGTTCTACGACTCGTGGCACTCAAAGGGCACTCGCAACTTCAGTGGGTACAACAACCCTCTCGTCGACGCCGCACTCTTGCGGGCTCGCAACGCGACGGATACCGCCGCGCGCAAGAAGGAATACACCGACGTGCAGAAGATGTTGATCGACGACGGAATTCCGATGATCATCACCACTCGCACCGTCACCGCCTTGACGACGAAGAAGGATCGCGTACAAGGCATCGAGATGTGGGAAGACGGCGGCGGCGTGTTCTTCGACAAGTTGTGGATCAAGAAGTAGCTGAGAACACCGACGCAAAGCTGCGATCGGTCAGGGCTTCGGCCACTCACCAGTAGCCGTCGCGACCACGAAGAGGTCGACGAGTCGCTCGAACGTCTCGTCGGCCTCGCCGCTTGCGTACGAACCATGCGCCTCGGCCAACATGAACCCTCGCATCGCCGCGCTGAACGCACGGTGACTATGGCGTACGCGGTTTTCGTCGAGCCCGAATCCGCGCAGCGTCGCGCGAATCGGCTCGGCCAGTCGCCGCCCAGCCTCCTCGAACTCGGGGTCGCTCTCGATCGGAGCCACGAAGAGCAGCCGCGCCCGCAGCGGGTGGGCTTTGGCAAAGCTGCGATACACCTGGGCGACTGCGTGGAGACCATCGACACCCGAACGACCGAGAGCGGCCTCCCACAACTGTTGCGCCAACGCGGACTGGCTGACGATTGCCATCCGTCGATGGAGATCGTCGATCGAGTTCACGTGCGTGTACAACGACGTGACGTGGCAACCGAGGCGGCGGGCGACCTTTGCCAAGGTGACCGCGGCGACGCCCTCTTCGTCGGCAATCTCGAGCGCCTCGGCCACCACCGCGTCAGGGCTGAGCGAGCGGGCTCTGGTACTCGGCGGCGCACCGTCTTCCATGAGGGCGACCGTAGCGCGAAATCCTATGAATTAGGGACGAAGGCAACTGAGTATGGCCAAGATCCCAGCCGCCATAGCGATCGCAATGCGTTGCCGCGCCGTCACAGGTTCCAAACTCGGGAGGCATTGCCCGCCACTATGAGCTCGCGCTCGTTACCCGGAACCCCCTGAAGCGACTTCTCGACCATCGCCCGAGAATTGGGCCAACTAGAAACCGGGTGCGGATAGTCCGACGACCACATGATGTTCTCCACACCGAGCCGATGGCGCAGGAGTTGGATTGCGTCGGGCTCATCGATGTACGTCAAGAAGAGATTGCGATGGAAGTAGAAGCTGGGTAGTTCAGAGAGCGCGGGATATCGATAGCCGCGGCGTACAACTTTGTCGTCGAGACTGTTGAGGAACCAGGCCACCCACAACAACCCTGCCTCGACGAACACCACCTTCAAGCGAGGGAACTTCTCGAGCGTGCCGCCGAGCAGCCACATGCCGATGGCCTCTCCCGACGAGAGCCCGGTCATCGTGGCCATGAGTGCTTGTTGTGGTGTTGGATCGCGTTGCGCCAGATCTTCGAGTCGTGTCGTGAGACCGATGTGCAGACAGATCGGCAGGTCGGTTTCTTGCACGGCCGCCCAGAGTGGGTCGTAGCGTTCGTCGTAGTAGTCGGGCAGGTCGAGTTCGGTCGGGAACACTGGCAGCTGCAACGACTTGCCGCCACTTTCGGCCACGCGCCGCACCTCACTTGCCGCGAACTCGACGTCGTGAATCGGTATCTGGTACGACACGACGAGGCGCTTCGGATCGACTGCGGCGAAGTCTCGTAGCGTGTTGTTGAATGCGTGAGTCGCCTCTTGCCATCCGCGACGGATGCGATAAAGAAACCGGTACGCGCTGACCTCGCAATAGAGCACTTCAGTTTGCACACCGTCGGTGTCCATGTCGACCAGACGCTCGTGCGGGTTGGCATTGCCGGGCCGGCCGAACGCGGGATGGCTGAACGTCTGCATCATCGATTGGTTCGCCGCGCCCGCCGGTGCGCTCATGACGCGCCGTTGGAACTGAGCCGTCGCCTCGTCGTAGTCGTCGTGAAACGTTGACGCCAGCCGCTCTTTGACCTGTTCCTGACGAACGGTCACATGCGAGTCGGCCGAGATCAACACTTCGTCCATGACGGACCCCTGCTGCTCGTCATAGTAGCTACTATCGTGCGCGCGGAGCACTGCTCCTGGGGAGGTACGGGCCATGACCGGAGTTCTGTCCGGCGTACTGGTACTCGATTTGTCGTGGGGTATTGCGGGTCCAGCCGCGGCGATGTTGTTGTGCACGCACGGCGCCGAAGTCACGCGGATCGAACGGCCCGGCGAAGATCCATTTGCCGACTGGCTCGACTACCGCGTGTATCACCGCGGCAAGCGTTCGGCGGTGCTCGATCTCGCCGACACAGCCGATCGCGATCGCTTTCTTGCGCTGGCGTCCACCGCAGATGTCGTCATCGAATCGTTTGCCCCCGGGGTCACGGCACGCTTCGGCATCGACTACCCGACACTGAGCGCGCGCAACGAACGGCTCGTGTATTGCTCGATCACGGGTTACGGACCCGAGAGCCAGCACCGCGATCGTCCGGCCTACGACCAGTTGGTCGCGGCGCGCACGGGCTTCCAGTGGGAAGTTCGAGCCTGGCCCGGATCGTCGGCCGATCACGTCGCGGGCCGTGACCTCTTCGGTCCGTCCACCGATCTGCCGGCCGACGAGCGCCATTGGTTCGACCGCAGCGGGCCGGTCTTCACCGCGACGCCGGCACCGAGCATCTCGACTGCGTATCTCGCCGCGCTCGGCACAAGTGCCGCGCTGCGCGCCCGCGAGACGACGGGCCGCGGGCAACTCGTCGAGACGTCGTTGCTGCAGGGCATCGTCGCGTATCAGGGTTCGATGTGGCAGCGCAGCGAACACGCGAGCGATATCACCGGGCGCCCCACATCGATGGGCGAAATCATGAACCATGGCCCGGGTATCACGATCATGTCGGGCTCATGGTGCTTCTACGAATGCGCCGACGGTCGATGGATCAATCAGTGGACGTCGCGACCCGAGTGGGCAATCCTCGCCGGCGCGGGAGACGAGCTGCGCCATCCCGATCCGGCAGAGCTTGACGCGTTCCTCGCGAAGACCGGCGGACGCAATGCCGATCTGGCGACACTGTTGCGCGTGCGCATGCAAGCGAAACCGATCTTTGCGAAGTTCCCACAAGCCGATTGGGTGCGCCTTGCCGCGGAGGCCAGTGTGGCGTTGCAACCGGTACGCCCGCCCGAAGAAGTGCTTTGCGATCCCGCGCTGATCGAAGACGGTTGGATCGCCGATGTCGACGACCCCGAACTCGGGGCGCTGCGTCAGCCGGGCGTGTTCTATCGGCTGGGACTCACGCCGGGCTCGGTGCGCAGGGCGGCACCGCGTCGCGGCCAGCACACCCAAGCGGTGCGCGACGAGGCTGCCACGATGAGCGCTGCCCGAACAATCGCCGTCGGCCCAGGCCGCTCATTGGCCGGCCCACTGGCAGGGATACGCGTGCTCGACTTCGGCCTCGCCGTCGCCGGCCCGTGGGGGGGCGAATTGCTGGCACAGCTCGGGGCCGAAGTCATCAAGATCGATCCGCCGAAGCAGAACATGTGGCTGAGCACCAACATGGCGATGAAGGTCAACCGCAGCAAGAGGCACGTGTCGCTCGACGTCAAGTCGGCCGAAGGTCTCGACGTTGCCTACGAACTCGTGCGCCAGAGCGATGTCGTGCTCATGAACATCCGCCCTCAGGCCGCGGCCAAGCTACGCCTCGACTACGACTCGCTGCGCGCCGTCAACCCGACGCTGGTGTACTGCCGCACCGCGGGCTTCGATCGGTCGCGTGCACATCTGCCGGGCAACGACCAGACGGGCAACGCGCTCGGCGGCACCGAATGGGAGGACGGTGGCATGGCCCGCGGTGGCCGGCCGTACTTCAGCGGCGCCAGCGGCGGCGATCTCGGCAACGGGTATCTCTCGGCCATCGGCATCGTGCAAGCGCTCTACCACCGCGATCGCACCGGGGAAGGACAAGAGGTCCACACCAACATCGTCAATGCGTCGATGTTCAGCTCCGCGCGGGTCTACACCACGCCCGTTGGGCAACGCTTCGAGCGGCCGACCGTCGACCCCGAGATGTTGGGCCTCGGCGCTCTCTATCGCCTCTACCAATGCCGCGAGGGTTGGCTATGCGTCGCGGCCTTCGGTGAAGCGCACTGGGCCGCGCTCGCCCGCGCGATTCCGGTGCTCGCGAACGACGAGCACTTCGCCACCCGCGAGTTGCGATCGACCAACAACGATGCGCTCGCCTGTGTGCTCGACGAGCAGCTTCGCTCCGATAGCGCCGAACACTGGTTCGCCCTGCTCGACCGCGCCGGCGTTCCGTGCGAGATCTCGTCGAACCAGTTCTCGCAGATCGTGCTCGACGATCCCGAGCTACGCGAACGAGAACTGATCGTGTCGCGCGAAGGGCATCTCGTACACGGTCGCATGGAGATGTTCGGCCGCCTGATCGAATTCTCCGACACCCGCGCCGAAGTCGGTGGGCCACCGGCAATTCCTGGCCAGCACAGTCGCGAGGTGTTGCGGCAATTCGGTTACAGCGACGCACAGATCGATCAGCTCTGCGCCGCGTCGGTCTTGTTCGAGACAACCGCGCCGGTCGCGGCGTCGACAGTGTGATAGACGGAGTCAACAATGGGAGCGCTTGCCACCGACGTCAAGATCATCGATGTCGATACCCACTACAGCGAACCAGCCGATCTTTGGACGTCTCGAGTGCCGGCCAAGTTCCACGATCTCGTACCGCATCAGGTGGGCAGCGACGAGAAGGGGTTCGCCTGGCTCGTCAACGGCGATGAGGTGCTCTCGGCGCGGGCCGGTGCCGGCAGCGTCATCAACAAGGACGGCACCAAGACCGCGCTGTGGGACTGGGATATCACGGCAGGGCGCCGTCTGGGCGATGTACACCCCGCGTCGCATGATCCCCGCGAACGCGTCGACTTCATGACCGAGCAAGGCATCTTCGCGCAGATCATCTATCCCAATATCGCCGGCTTCGGCGGCCACCGGTTGATGAAGTTGCCCCGCGATCTGTCGAAGCTCATCGTCGAGACCTACAACGACGCGATCGCCGAGATGCAGGCGGTGTCGAATGGCCGTCTGTTCCCACAGGCACTGGTGCCGTTCTGGGATATCGATCTCGCGGTCAAAGAAGTCGAGCGCGCCGCGACCAAACTCGACTTGCGCGGCATCGTCATGTGTAGCGAACCGCATTCGGCTGGCTTCCCCGATCTCGTCGATCGGCATTGGGATCCGTTGTGGGAGGCGTGCACCGAGTTCGGTATGCCCATCAATCTGCACGTAGGGGCCAGCGAATTCAGTATGGAGACCTTCATGAACGGCGCGTGGCCGTCGCTGCCCCATCACCGCCGCCACGTAGTCGGCAGTTGCCTGATCGAACTGCACAACGCGCGCGTGTTGAGCAACCTCCTCACGAGCGACTTGCTGGTGCGCTTCCCCGAGACGAAGTGGGTATCCGTCGAGAGCGGCATCGGCTGGATCCCTTATGTCATCGAGCGCCTCGAATATCAACTTCGTGATACCACGCCCGACGGACGCGGCTTCGACCAGCCGTTCCCGTCCGAGCTCTTCCGCCGCCAGGTCTACGCCTGCTTCTGGTTCGAGGACATCGGCCCGCGCAAACTGCTCGAGGACATCGGCGTCGACAACGTGATGTTCGAGACCGACTTTCCTCATCCGACGTGCCTCTATCCCTCGGCCCGCGAACACGCGTTGAACGTGCTCGCACCATGGGGCGAAGATGTGCAGCGAAAAGTGCTGCAGGACAACGCGGCCAAGCTCTATCGCATCACCGTGTGACCATGACGATCGACGACGTCGACTCCAACGGCAACTTCGCGGGCGTCCGCGTCGTCGAGATCGCCGATGAACAAGCTGAGTATTGCGGGCTGGCGTTGGCCGGTCTCGGGGCAGACGTGATCAAGATCGAACCTCCCGGCGGCAGTCCCACCCGCCGGATCGGTCCGTTCGTCGAAGACATCGAGGACCCCGAGCGATCGCTGTATTTCTGGCACTACAACAGAGGTAAGCGATCGGTCGTTCTCGACCTCGAAGGCGACGCGGCGGCGCGCCATCGAGTCGTCGAGTTGCTGGCGCAGGCCGATGTACTCATCGAGTCGACACCGCGCGGGTGGCTCGACTCACTCGGCCTCGGTCGAGCCGAGTTGCAACAACGCTTTCCCTCGCTCATCGTCGCGCGCATGTCGCCGTTCGGCGACGACGGCCCGTGGTCCCACTTCAAGGGATCGGATCTCGTGCACCTTGCGCTCGGCGGGCCGATGATGAACTGCGGCTACGACCCGCAACCCGACGGCACCTACGACCTCGCGCCCATCGCCCCGCAGATGTGGCACGCGTATCACATTGCCGGCGAGCAACTGGTCACGATGCTCATCGGCGCATTGATCCATCAACAACGCACGGGACATGGTCAATACCTTTCGTGCGCGGTGCACGAAGCGGTCGCCAAGAACACCGAGCTCGACTTGATGAATTGGATCATGCGGCGGGTGCCGCTCTGGCGGCAAACCTGTCGCCACGCAGGCGAGAAGGTGTCGCTGGTGCCTTCGATCTCGCACACCAAAGACGGCCGTTGGTTCACGATGACGATGTTGGGGCCGCGCGACCGCGCCAACCTGGTGCCCTTTCTCTCGCGCTATGACATGGCCGCCGATCTCGACGACAGCGAGGCCACCGGTGGGTCGGCGGCGCGCCAGATACCGGGCAGCGGTGTCGCGACCGAGTCCGCGGCCCACGCGCAAGAGGTCGTCGGCCGTTTCATCCGCAAGTACGCGTACTCCTCGATGCCTTGGCGTGAAGCGCAACAGGCCGGCCTGATCTGCGTGCCGCTGCGCAAACCGCACGAGAACGCCGCCGACGAGCATTGGCGCACACGGGCGACGTTCACCGAGGTCGAGCATCCCGAACTCGGTCGGTCGTTCACGTACGTGACGAGCAAGTGGGTCTCCGACGTACCTTGGCGGGTAGGACGGCGCGCTCCGCTGATCGGCGAGGACACCGATTCGGTCTTCGGCAACCTGGTCGCGAGAACACCTCGCGCGCCGATCGCCGTGGCCGTGCCGGATACCCCTCGCCGCCACCCGCGCCGCGACACGGCGATGGCGCTCGATGGTGTCCGCATCCTCGATTTCACGTGGTTCCTCGCATCGGCCGGGGGCACCCGCTTTCTCGCCGCACTCGGCGCCGAGAGCATCAAGGTCGAATGGCACGCGCACCCCGATACGCGCCTCGGCGCGATGGCGCCGGTCGGCGGGCGCGACGCGCGCCGCACTGCCACCGCGCCATTGGCCGGCGTGACCGACAGCGACATGGGTGGCCAGTTCAACAACAAGAATCCCGGCAAGCGCGGTATCTCGCTCAACGTCCGCCACCCGAAAGGACTCGACATCGCGCGTCGTCTGGTTGCGATCTCCGACATCGTCGCCGAAGGCTTTTCGCCCGGCGTGCTCGAAGGTTGGGGACTCGGCTACGACGTATTGCGCTCGATCAAGCCCGACATCATCTACGCGCAGCAATCCGGTATGGGCAGCGCCGGCACCTACGGTCGGTTTCGCGCGGTCGGTCCCGTCGCCGCCGCGCTCGCCGGTACCTCCGAGATGTCCGGTCTGGCTTCGCCCGCCATGCCGGCCGGTTGGGGCTACTCGTATCTCGACTGGATCGGTGCATACAGTTTCGCCACCTCGATGCTGGCGGCCCTGTACCACCGCGATCGAACCGGGCAGGGCCAACACATCGACGCGTCGCAGTGCGAGACCGGCATCTTCCTGACGGGTGTGTCCGTGCTCGACTGGTCGGCCAACGGACGCGAGTTCAGCCGGTACGGCAACCGTTCGCCGCACAAGCGGGCCGCGCCGCACGGCGCGTATCCGACGGCGGGGCTCGACCGTTGGCTGGCGATCGCCTGCTTCGGCGACGACGAGTTCGACGCTATCGCCAAGGTCGCGCGTCATCCCGAGTGGATCACCGACGCCCGATTCGCGACCCTCGAGTCGCGACTCGCCAATCAAGACGCGCTCGATACCACGATCGCCGACTGGACACGCGGCGAAGATGGTTCGGCCCTCATGCACGCATTGCAGTCCGCGGGCGTCGCCGCCGGTATCTGCCAGACCGCCGAAGATCGAGTCGACCACGATCCACAACTCGCGTCACTCGAATGGCTCACCGAAGTTCCCGGCACCAAGATCGGCACATGGCCCGTCGCCGACATCGCAGTCAAGATGAGCGCCACGCCGGCCCATGCCGGCGGCACCCTCGATCGCGGCGCGCCTTGCTACGGCGAAGACAACGAGTACGTGTTCGGCGAGTTGTTGGGCATGGATTCGCGCGCCATCGCCGAACTCCGTGACGACGGCGTGATCTGAGTTGGTGAGCGATGCAAGGTGAGGCGGCAGTCGTCGGCGTCGGCGAATCGATCTACTACCGCGCGGGACGGTCGCCCCACGACGCGTTTCAACTCGCGTGCATCGCCATACGAAACGCGATCGCCGACGCCGGTCTTCGGACGGCCGACATCGACGGGATCGTGTCGTTCATGCACAACGGTGCCGACGCGGCGCGCCTCGCGTCGGTGCTCGGTTTCGGCAACCTCCGCTTCGCCTCACAGGCGTGGAGCGGCGGAGGCAACCTCGGTGCGCAGGCACTATTGCTCGCCGACGCAGCAGTCTGCGCCGGTCACGCCAACCATGTGGTGGTGTTTCGAGCCCTCGATCAGGGCCGCGCCGGTCGCTTCGGGCAAGCCCGGTCGATCACTCCCGCCGTCGAGGAGTTCGCGTACCTGTCGCCCTTCGGAGCGGCGGCCCCGGTTGTGCGCAATGCGATCATCGCCAACAAGTTCATGCACAAGTACGGCGTGTCACAAGAGGCGCTGGCCGACATCAGCCTTGCGTGTTACGCGCACGCGCAACGCAATCCACGAGCCGTGATGTATGGGCGGCCCTTGACCCGCGACGACTACCACAACTCCCGGTGGATCGCGGAGCCACTGCACCTCTACGACTGTTGCCAGGAGAACGACGGCGCGGCCGCGGTCGTCGTGACGACCAGTGAACGTGCTCGCGACATGGGTCAACCCCCGGCATTCATCCTGGGCGGCGCAGTCGGCGTCGAGTCTCGTGCCGGTCTGTGGGCGCTGGCCGACAACGCGTATCCCAACGGTCGATTTCGCAGTGTCGGCGCTCATCTGTGGAACACGACCGGCGTCAAACCGGCCGACGTCGACGTGGCGCAGTTCTACGAGAACTTCACCGGCACCACGTTGATGGCCATCGCAGACGTCGGGTTCTGCGAGCCCGGCGATGTCGAATCTTTCGTGGGCGGCGGCAACCTGCAGTGGCCCGACGGCGGCCTGCCGTTCAACACCAGTGGCGGCAATCTCGCCGAGGCGTACATCCACGGCTTTCAGTTGATCAACGAAGCGGTGCGGCAGGTCAGGGGGCAGTCGACGTGTCAGGTCGCCGACGTCGAATTGAGCTTGTCGGTGGCCGGCCCGGGCACGCCGCCCTCGAGCGCAGTCCTGTTCGCGAAGCAGGTGTAGGAGCTCCCATGACCGAAGCAACCCCTCGCTACCTCCCACCGCAATGGACCCTGCCCGCGATCAACGATCACAACGAAGCCTTCTTCACCAGTGGTGAGTTGCGGCTCGAGACGTGCCGCTCTTGCGGATCGGTGCAGCATCCACCGATCGCCGTATGCATCGAGTGCGGTGGTCTCGAACACGACTACATCGCCACGACGCCGGCGGGTCGTATCGATGGATTCACGATCGTGCATCACGCAGTGCATCCGCTACTCGCGGAGAAGGTTCCGTACAACGTGGTCGTCGTCGCGCTCGATGACCACCCCGACCTTCGTGTCGTCGGTAACGTCATCGACGTCGCACCCGAATCAGTGCAGAACGGTGCACGGGTCCGGTGCACATGGACCGATCCCCTGCCATCGCCCAATGGTGGGCCTGCGGTGCGCCTGCCGCAATGGGTTCTCGAAAGTGAGGAATCATGAAAGACTTCACCGACAAGGTTGCAGTGGTGACCGGCGGCGCCAGTGGCATCGGCCGCGCGACCGGACAGAGATTCGCCGAACTCGGCATGAAAGTGGTGCTCGCCGATATCGAGGGGCCGGCACTTGCGGCCGTCGTCTCCGACATGCGCGATCAGTCACTCGAGGTCACGGGTGTACAAACCGACCTCACACAGTGGGCGTCCGTGAAGGCCGCGGCCGACGAGGCGGTGCGCACGTACGGCAAGATCAACGTCGCATTCCTGAACGCCGGCGTTGCGTCGGGAGGGCGCGGCAACATGTGGGACGTCGATCTCAACGATTGGGCGTGGGGCATGGCCGTCAACGTGTGGGGCGTCATCCATGGCATCAAGGCCTTCTTGCCCGTCATGACCGCTCAGGACGAAGAAGGGCATTGCGTCATCACTTCGTCGTCGGTCGGAGTCATCGCCCCGACGCCGTCAGGTGGTGTGTACGCGATGACCAAAGCGGCAGGACTCAGCATGGCCGAGGTGCTCTACGGTCAACTGCGCGCGCAAGGATCCAAGGTCTCGGCATCGGTGTTGGTGCCGCCCGGAACCATCAACACCGGCTTGTTCACCTCGAACCGCAACCGCCAAGCGGAATACGCACCGATCGAACCGCGCGACGAGGCACCGACGCTCACCTACGCGCAGATGCTCGAGCGCATGAACGCGAGCGGCAACCCGCGCCGTTCGATCGAACCCGACGAGGTGGCCGAGTATGTCGTCGAGGGGATTCAGAACGACACGTTCTGGATCTTGCCCGGCGATCGTCATCCCGACATTCGTGACAACTTCGATGCGCTGGCGCGAGCGCGGAGCCACTCGCTGCTCACGCGGGGCGACCCGCTCGACTACTTGCAGAAGCCGACCTAGCGGACGGCCACATCATTCGAAGGTGATGACCGTCTTGCCGATGACGCTGCCGTTGGCGACGGCTTCGACGGCGTCGGGCAGAGCGGAGAACGGCGCAGTGTGGGCAAAGTTCGTCAATTTGCCCTGCGCCGCCAACGCCAACAGTGCTTCGTGATCGGCTTCGCTCTCCTCGCGCGTAAAGCCGCCGGCGTAGACCCCGACCAACGAGTAGTTGTGGCGCACCGCGTGCACCGTGTTGACCTGTATCCACCGCCCGCTGGCGAAGCCGACGGCCAACAGGCGACCGAACGGCGCGATACACCGCAGCGATGCTTCTGCCGGCTCACCACCGACGGGGTCGTAGATGACGTCGGCGCCATGACCGTCGGTCACCGCGCGCACGGTTTCGGGGACATTGTCGACGGAACGATCGATGACAACGTCGGCACCCATGCTCCGGCAGTACGCCACTTTGTCGGCGCCCGCAGCCACCGCTATCACGCGCGCACCGAGCGCGCGACCGAGTTGTACCGCGGTCGCACCGGATCCGCCGGCGGCGCCCAGCACGAGAAGCCACTCCCCTTCGCGCAACGCGCCGCGGCGCACAAGACCGATCCATGCGGTGGAGAACCCGATGCGGAAGCCCGCTGCGTCGACGTCGCTCATGTCGTCGGGCACGCGAAACGCGCTGACCGCGCGGACGATGGTGGACTCGGCGAACCCGCCCCGTCCGTCGGTGAAGCTCGTCACCGACATGACACGCGTACCCACCGCGAGGTCGACGCCGGGGCCGACCGCGTCGACGATGCCACACACCTCTTGTCCCGGCACGAAGGGCAATGGCGGTGTCAACGCATACGTCGACTGACACATGAAGGCGTCGGGCATGCCGATCGCCGCCCCCGTCACCCGCAACCGCACCTCGCCCTCGCCCGGCGTCGGCTCGTCGATCTCGACGAGGCGCAACGCGTCTCGAGGGGCACCATGTTGTTGAACTTGCCAAGCGCGCACGGGGTGACGTTAGTCGTAACCGATTCGGCGTTGCCGCTTCAGCGAACACTCACAGCGGCATGCTCTGTCCGCCGTCGACCATGAGGCTGTGGCCCGTGATATACGACGCATCGTCGCTCGCGAGAAACACTGCCGCTCGACCGATATCGAGTTCGCAGTCGCCCACGCGCCCCAACGAGGCCCCTGCCATTGCCATGGCAACTTGCTCAGGGTTGGCTGCGGCCCATTCGTCGAACTGGTCGGACTTGGCAAATGGACAGATGGCGTTGACATTGATGCCGAACTTGCCCCATTCCTTTGCCGCAATACGAGTGATCGCGCGCACGGCCTCTTTGACGGGCCCGTAAGACGCGTAACCGGAGGCCGCGCCGATGCCCGCGCCTGACCCGAAGTTGATGACCTTGCCTCGCCGCTCACGCAGCTGCGGAAGGCACGCCTGCATCGTGTTCGTCACGCCGAGGTAGCCGACGCGCCACATCTTTTCGATGCCCGACAACGGCGTGTCCTCGAACGGCTGCACCTTGACCTTGGCCAACGCACACGTGACCAGTATGTCGATGCCGCCGAACTGCTCGACCACACGCGCCACTGCGGCATCTACTTGCGCGCGATCGGCGACATCACATTCGATGCCGATGGCCTCGGTGCCGCGACCGGCGCATTCGTTCGCCGCCGCCGCGGCCGCGACGCCGTCGATGTCGACGATGGCGATGCGTGCACCCTCGGATGCGAACGCACACGCAATGCCTCGCCCGATTCCCTGACCGCCGCCCGTAACGAGCGCGACCTTGTTGTTCAGTCTGTCCCCCATTGTCCCCCGCTCCATGGGAGCCGCTCGGGCTCGGACGCAGCCTAATCGGGCGTGCGCTGCCACATCGCGAGATCCGTCCGGTCGACCACGCTTCGATACGGTCGCGGTCGCGTGCCTCGGGCAGCGAGTCGTCGAGTTCCAGTTCGACCATCTCGTCGTGATCTTCTCCGCCGGCGAGACCGGTTCCGTGCGCGGTCGATCCGACTTCGACGAGAAGGATGGTCACATCGGGCAGTTCGGGAATCTCGAGGCTCACTGCGGCTCGCAATCGCGGATCAAGAGTTCCTTTCCCACGCATGCGCGCGCCAAACGATTTCGATCATTTGATCGAAATCGTTGGACCGACTACGATGCCGTGGTCGAGGGGGTCTCGTGGGTGGCTTTCCGCATCTGCTGTCGTCGGGTCGCATCGGCTCGATGGAACTGCGCAACCGCATCGTGATGTCGCCGATGGGCGATGACTTGTGCAATCCCGATGGCACGGTCTCCGATGTGCAACTCGCCTACTCCGAGGCTCGCGCTCGAGGGGGCGTGGCGCTCGTGATGCTCGGCTCCGTCGCGGTGGCGCACCCGATGGGCACGTCCAACAAGTGCCAGACCGGCATCTCGGATGACCGTTTCATCCCCGGTCTGCGTCAACTGGCCGACGCCGTGCACGGCCACGGCGCCAAGATCGGCCTGCAACTCACGCACGCCGGCAAGATCGGCATCAACGACATGATCGCCGGACGTCCGATGTGGGTACCGTCGCTGCCGAAGGAGGGCGACTTCGACCCGCTCTTCATGCAAGTGACACCGGACGAGGCTGCGAAGCAGGCTGAGCCGTTCAGTTCGCCGACGTTCAAGATCGAACATCATCCGATGACCGTCGACGACATCGCGACGGTCATCCAGTGGTTTGTTGCCGCGACCGCCCGAGCGCGCGAAGCCGGCATCGACGGCATCGAGTTGCACGGCGGCCACGGCTACCTGCTCGACGAATTCCTCTCGCCCGCCACGAATTTCCGTACCGACGATTATGGCGGCAGCGTCGAGAACCGTGCCCGCCTCTTGACCGAAACGCTGCGCGCCATCCGCGCTCGTGTAGGCAGCGACTACCCGTTGTGGATTCGCATGAATGCGCACGAGTACTTCTACGAAGGCACGACTTTGCCCGATGCCATCGTGACGGCCAAGCTCGCCGTCGAGGCCGGCGTCGACGCATTGCATGTGTCCACCTACGGCGATCCGTCGAAGGCGATCTCGTTCTCCGAAGCGCACACCACGCACTTCCCCGGTCACTTCGTCGGCTACGCGCGGGAAATCAAGCGCCACGTAGCCGTGCCCGTGATCACCGTCGGGCGCATCTCGCCCGAACTCGGTGATCAACTCATCGGTGAAGGCGCCTGCGACTTCGTGGCGATGGGACGCAAGCTGCTCGCTGATCCTGATCTACCGAACAAGCTGATTGCCGGCAACGCCGACGATGTGAAGCCGTGTATGTACCACTACCGGTGCATCAGCCAGATCTTCATCCGCGAAGGTGTTCGCTGCGCGATGAACCCCAGCACCGGGCGCGAACGCGAGCTGACGATCAACCGCGTGAGCGACATGCAGCGCACCGTGCTCGTTGTCGGAGGTGGACCCGCAGGCATGGAAGCAGCACGACTCGCCGCACTCCGCGGACACACCGTCATCTTGGCGGAGGCGTCATCCCGACTCGGCGGCAAATTGGTCTACGCCGCCAAGACATACGCACCCAATGCGGATGTCTTGCGCTGGCTCGAAGCCCAGATCGCGAAGCTCGAAATCGATGTGCGTCTCGACTTCAGCGTCGACGCCGACTCTGCGCGCGCAAGTGGTGCCGACACCGTGATCGCGGCCGTCGGCGCGGACTGGGCGCGGCCGGCCATCGCCGGCATCGACAACGCGCTCGTCCGCACGGTCGAAGAGCTCGACCCGTGGTTGGTCGGCGGCCGGCCGCTCACCGGTGACCGCATCGTCGTCATCGGCGGCGGTCGAGCGGGTATGGGCCTCGCCGATCTCGCGTCGCACCAAGGCAAGGAAGTCACCGTCGTCGAAGCGTCGTCGGTCTTCGCGCCACAGATCGGGTTGGTCGCTCGGTGGCGGCTCGTACACGAGCTGCGGGAGCGGGGCGTCGAGCTGATCTCGAGCGCGACCGTCGACCGCATCGATCGCGATTCGGCAACCATCATCGTGGATCAGTTACGACGTGAGATCCCCGCCGATCTCGTGCTCGTCGCCTCCCGCATTGACGCGCGCCGCGCCGCGGTCGACGCGTTGCGATCGAGCGGGCTCGAGGTCCACGCGGTCGGCGACTGCACCGGCGCCGGTTTCATCGAAGGTGCGATGCTCGATGCCGCAACGCTGGCGGTGCGGCTGTGAGCACCACCTGCCGGGCGGTCCGCTTCAACGTGCGCATCTCACCCCACCACACCCACTGAACGAGACGAGGACAACATGCTCTTACAGGACAAGGTCATTGCGGTGGTCGGTGTCGGCCCCGGTCTCGGCCGCGAGGTCGCACGATTGTGCTTGCGCGACGGTGCGTCGGTGGCCCTGGGCGCGCGAACACTGGATCGCTGCGAGCAGACGGCACGCGAACTCGACGCCTCCGGCACACATACCCTCGCCGGGGTCGTCGACGTCGACCAGCAATCATCCGCCGACGCGTTCATCGCGTCCACGGTCGAGCGCTTCGGTCGGCTCGACGGCGTGGCTGTCGTCGCGGCCAACGTCACGACCATCACGGACGCCACCGGCATCGATGATGACGTGTGGCGCGCATCGTTCGAAACCAACATCCTCGGCCCACTGCACATGGTGCGCGCGAGCCGAGCCGCGCTCGAAGCCAACGGCGGCGGGTCGGTCGTGTTCACGGGAACACAAGCAGCATATGACCCGAAAGCCGGCATGGCCGCGTACGGCGTTACGAAGGGCGGTGCCCAGCTGTCCCTGATGCACTACCTCGCCCGCGAGCTCGGTGGCGCCCGCATACGCGTCAACAGCATCGAGACGAGTTGGATGCTCGGCCCGCTCGTGCAGGACTACATGGACTACGCCGCGAAGCAACAGGGCGTCACCGCGGCCGACCTCATCGCCGGCATCGCAAAAGACTGGCCGATACCCGACATGCCCCGCGACGAGGACGTCGCCGAGGGATTCACATTCTTCCTCTCCGATCGGGCGCGCATGATCACCGGTCAGACGCTGCGCATCAACGCCGGGGAATACCTTTCGTGACGAATGTCGACCGCGTGACCGAGATCGTGCGCCGTCTCGGCGACTTCGACTTCGACGGTGTAGCCGAGATGTTGTCCCCGGCATTCGTGCAGGAGTACCCCTATCTGCCGATGCCGGCATCGCCCAGTCGCATCGAAGGCGCCGCGGCGTTTCTCGAGTTCTGCCGCGCCGGCATGACGTCATTCGCACCGTACGCATTTCGCATCGACGCGATCTACGAGACGACCGACCCGCAGCTCATCATCGCCGAATACTCGTCGCATACACACCTGCTCGACACCAACGCTCCCTACAGCAATCGGTACGTCGGTATGTTCCGTTTCGGCTCCGACGACAAGTTGGTGCTGTGGCGCGAGTACCTCAACCCGCAGATCATTGCCGATGCCTTCGGCGCGTAGCACGACGCGACGCGGCGCGACCGCCGCCGCACAGCGCGCGCGTCGCGACACGGGCGCGACGAGCCGAGGGCTGCTACTCGACGTAGCCGAGAAGCTCTTCGCCGAACACGGCGCCGAGGGTGTGTCGATCCGCGCCATCAACGCAGCCGCCGGGTTCGGCCCTGCGGCCGTGAACTACCACTTCGGCAGCAAGGACGACCTTCTGCAGGCGGTCGTGCTCCGCCGCTTCCGCGAGGTGACCGCGCGACAGCTCGAGCTGCTGACCATCGCCGAGCAATTGCCGCGTCCAACGACCCCGCAGCTCGTGGGCATCATCGCCACGCCGTTCTTCGAACTGCTTTCCGCCGAGCCGACTGCCGGATTGAGGTGGATGCAGCTGGCGACACGCCTCGCGCAGGCGAATGATCCACGCGTGACCCTGCGCGGCCGGCCGGACCTGTTCGAGGAGCGGTTGATGACGCTGATCGTGCGCCGCTATCCGGCGCATCCGATCGATTTCCTCGAGCCCCGTTGGCGACTGGCGATCCTGGCCCTCATGGCACTGATCAGCGCATCAGGTGACGAGTTCGCGCCGGCAATGCTGATCCGTTTCACCGCCCGGGGATTCGACGGTATGTGCACGATGGATTGATCAGCCTGTCATTCGAGGGGACCCAGATGACGCCAGATACGCAAGCCGCGGTGACGACCGAGCGTCAGTGATCGGCGCGGTCGGCCGCTGCTGCGGCAGCGGCGGCAACCGCGGTCTCGGGTGACGAGCCGATACCGAGTCCGCCGTGCAGTCGGGCGAGCATGGGCCACGCGACGGCAGCCGCGACGATCGGCCCTGCGCCACCGACGAAAATCGACCAGCGCGGTCCGACGTGTTCACCGATCCAGCCGACCATCGGTCCCCCGATGGGCGTGCTGCCCATGAATGCCATCGACCACAACGCGAGTACCCGCCCGCGCATCTCCGGCGGTGTCGCCAACTGCAACGTGGCGTTGGCGGCGACGAGGAATGTCACCGAGGCGCCGCCCAACGCCACGAGCGCTACGAGTTCGATGCCCTGCGTGGGCGCGGCCGCGCTCGCGAACATGAACACACCGAGCACCACCGTCACTCGCAGCAACAGGCCACGAGTTACGTTCATCCGAGCGGCGTAACCGAGCCCGACGATCACCGCGCCGACGCCCATCGCCGCGGTGAACAAGCTGTAGGTGCCCGCGCCGCCGTGGAACGTGTCTTTTGCGAGTAGCGGCAGCGTCACTCCGGTCTCGTAGGTGAGCATCCCCACGACGAACATCAAGATGACGGGCACCCGCAACTGCGGCGTGCGCCAGACGTATCGCATGCCTTCACGGACTTGGCGTCGGGCGCGCGCTTGGCGCGGTTGGATGTGGAGCTCATCCTTGTGCAGCATCAGCAGCGCGATGACCACAGTGGCGTAGGTGACTCCGTTCAACAAGAAGCAAGGGCTGATACCGAGCTGATTGATCGTGACACCCGCGAGCGCGGGGCCGAACACCCGAGACACGTTGAAGTTGATGTTGTTGAGCGATACCGCGTTGGTCAACAGCTCTGGACCCACGAGCTCGATGGGCATCGATTGGCGCACCGGGTTGTCGAACACGAGCACGAATCCGAGCATGAGCGCCAACCCGTACACCATCCACACTTCGACGGTTTCGGTTGCCGTGAGTGCCCAAAGCGCGAGCGCGAGCACACCCGACAACAGCTGCGTGATGATGAGAAGCTTTTGTTTGTCGACGCGGTCTACGAGCAGACCACCCGCAGGGGCGAAGAACAACACCGGCAACGCTTGGCACGCGATGACAACGCCCAGCGCCGTGCCCGAGCCGGTGAGCCGCAACACGAGCCACCCTTGCCCGATCTGTTGCATCCACGTGCCGGCCTGCGAGATCGTCTGACCGAGTATGTAGAGCCGGAAGTTGCGTACCTGGAGGGCGGCGAACGTTCGCTTGCGCGCCGAGACCACCGGCACCGACGCGCTCATGCGTTGATGTGGTCGACGGTCGGCACCGGAGCAGTCTCGCGCTTCTCTGCCCACCTGCACCGCGCCGGGCTCGCACTACGAGTCATCTGTGGCGGGGAGCACACCATCGGACACGAAGATTCCGGGTATCGGCGACCGTAGCCTCCCCTCGGGACGGCGTTAGGAAATGCTCGCGACCCGAAGGTGGAGTCCTCATGAAGCTGACCGAACGGGTGCAGGCGCGAGCGGAAGAACGACGTTGGTGGATCCTGGCCGTGTTGTGCTTCAGCCTTCTGGTGATCGTGCTCGACAATTCGATCCTCAACGTGGCGTTGCCGACGATCGTGCGCGAACTCCACGCCACCAATACACAGCTGCAATGGATGGTCGACTCGTACACACTCGTATTCGCAGGTCTGTTGCTCACCGCGGGATCGCTCGGTGACCGCTTCGGCCGTCGCCCGGCACTGCAAGTCGGCTTTGCTCTGTTCGGTCTGGGCTCGTTGCTCTCGGCGGTCGCCGGCTCGCCGAACGTATTGATCGCGACGCGTGCGTTCATGGGTATCGGTGGCGCGTTCATCATGCCGGCGACGCTGTCGATCATCACGAACGTGTTTCCCGCCCGCGAGCGGGGTCGGGCGATCGGTGTTTGGGCCGCCACTGCCGGCGTGGGCGCCGCATTAGGGCCGATCACCGGCGGGTTCCTGCTCGAACACTTCTACTGGGGTTCGATCTTTCTCGTGAACCTACCCATCGTCGTCGCCGGTTTGGTCGCCGGGTTCTTCCTGATTCCCGACTCGAGGGATCCGCACCCACCGCGCCTCGACCCGATCGGCGCCGTGTTGTCGATCATGAGCCTATCGACGCTGCTGTTCGCCGTCATCGAAGCGCCCGATCGTGGTTGGGGCAACACGATCACCGTCGCGTCCTTCGTCTTCGCCGCGGTGTTGCTCGCGGCGTTCTTCACCTGGGAGATACGCAGCGATCATCCGATGCTCGACCTGACGTTCTTCCGCAATCCTCGATTCTCGGCGGCCAGCACCGCGATCATGCTCACGTTCTTCGCAATGTTCGGATCGCTGTTCGTGCTGACGCAGTACCTCCAGTTCGTGCTCGGCTACGACGCATTGCAGACGGGAGTGCGGTTGTTGGCCTTCGCCATCCCGATGATGGTCGTCGCACCGAACTCGAACCGCCTCGTCGAGAAGTTCGGCACCAAGTACGTCGTCAGCGCGGGCATGACGCTCACGGCCGTCGGACTCTTGCTGCTCACCGGCGCCCAGGGCGACTCGTCTTACGTTGACCTCGTGTGGCGCATGGTGATCACGGCGAGCGGCCTCGCGTTGACGATGGCGCCGGCCACCGAATCGATCATGGGATCACTGCCACTGGCCAAAGCCGGCGTGGGCTCCGCGGTGAACGACACGACCCGACAAGTGGGTGGCGCCGTCGGCGTCGCGGTCATCGGAAGCGTGTTCAACTCGTTGTACACCTCGACGGTGAGCGACCGATTGACCCCTCTCGCACTGCCGACCGACGTCGTCGAACGGGCCAAGGACTCCATCGGCGCCGCGATCATCACGGCCAATGGCATAGGCGGAGTCAACGGCACGGCAATCACCGATGCGGCGCGTGCCGGTTTCCTGCACGGCATGCACACCGGTCTCGTCGTCGGCGCAGTCGCGGCCGCGGTCGGCGTGGTGGTGACGTTGTTGTGGTTACCCTCCCGGGCGCCGGCCGAACGCAGTAGCTGACGTCAGGACTCGCCGAGTCCGGCGAGGAAATCGGGCAGCGTTCCGACCGCCACACCGGGGCCAAGACGGCTGAGTTGGCGCCGAGCGACGCGCCATCCGACCGACTGACGCACGACGTCGTCGTGCATCACCCCGAGCACCAAGAAGTCGGCTTCGGTCGACGAACGGGGCGCCGTCTCACGGACCCAATGCCACCCCTGCACGTAGTAGCGAGCGCTGCCTCTGTCTCCGTCGACGGTGATGTGGAGGTTCGTCACGGCGTGCATGCACGCCTCGAAGCGGGGCAACGACGCATCGAATCCTTCGCGGATGCCCTTCGTCCCTCGCCAGACGGCGAACCCGAAGTTCGCTTCGGGCACGACGCCGTCGAGTTCGGACGCGAACACCTCGTCGGCGAGCAGCGACCATCGCCCGCTGTCGATCAGGTACTGGCTCTCTGCGACGAGGTTGCTGATGGCGATCACATCGTCGGCGTTGTTCGGGTTTCCCATGGGCGCATTCTCACAGGTCGCCGCCGCCACGACCGTCGCCGCGCACTGACCGTCGCCCACCCCGCCGAAAACCTATTCTGTTGGTGTTCTATAGGTGTCGACACCTGTAGAACACCAACAGAACGGTGGCGGTCGAATGGATTTTCCCGAGATCGAGGGAATCGACGTGAGTCTCGAGGACCATCTGCTGCAGATCCGCATCCAGCGACCCGAACGGCGCAACGCGGTGACGCCCGATCAGATGAACTACATGAGCCGCATCTGTGCCGCGGCCGAGGACGACGACGACGTACATGTCGTCGTCCTTGCGGGCAACGAGAGCGCATTTTGCAGCGGGGCCGACCTCACCGACACCGACCTGTCTGCCGGCGGTGGGCAAATCCCTCCGGTGTCGATGGGCCGCAACGTGTTCCTACCGTTCCTCGAGTTGAGCAAGCCACTCGTTGCCGCCATCGATGGCGTCGCGGCGGGTGGTGGCCTCGGCCTCGCACTTTGCTGCGACATCCGCATCGCGTCGACCGAGGCGCGGTTCGCGACATCGTTCACTCGTATCGGCATCACCGCCAATGACACGGTGGCGTGGCTGCTTCCGCGCATCGTCGGGACGGCAAAGGCGTTGGAGCTCATCTACGACGCGCGCCCGATCGACGCGGTCGAGGCCGAGCGAATCGGCCTCGTCAGCTACGTCTACCCCCGGCCCGAATTCGGCTACCGCGTAGCCGCGTTCGTGCAGCGACTACTCGAAGCGCCGCCGGTGGCGACACGCTTGTCCAAACGCCTGGTGCTGGACGGGCTGAATCGTTCCTACCGCGATCACGTGCTCGCACAGGAGTACGCGTCGCTGGCCAACCGCGCGCTCGCCGACAACGACATCAATGAAGGTGTCACTGCATTCAAGGAGAAACGTTCGCCCAAGTTCCAGGGCTCGCAGAAGAAGCCTCGGTGGGAGAACTACTGACGACCTCCGTCACGCACCTCCCGGACCGTCCCATCGCACCAGGACAACCGTTGCGTCGTCGGCGAGGCTGTCCGAACGTTGATGGTCGCGGACGCTCGCGACGAGACGACGCAGGATTCCGTCGGGCCGTAGCAAATCTGACGCGTAGCGATTGGTCAGATCGACGAGACGATCGACACCGAAGAAGTCGCCTTCGGGCGTGCGCGCTTCGGTGACGCCGTCGGTGAAGAACAACACGCTGTCCCCTGGTTCGAGCGCTTCGGTCGCCACGGTCGGTGGCGCGCCCTCGATGCCCCACGGCGGAGTAGGTTTGCTCACGAGCTCGGTGATGACCCGACCGTTGCGAATCAGTAGCGGACGAGGGTGGCCTGCGTTAGTCCACGTGAATGCCCCCGTACCGAGATCGAGTCGACCGAGCAGGCCGGTGGCGAAGGAGTGATCGCGGTACCGCGCGAGGATCGCGGCGCCCAGCGCCGAATGCATGGCCTCGAGTGATCGCCCTTCACGTCGGTCATGGCGGTAACAACCCATGGCCAACGACGAGATCATCGCCGACCCCAGGCCGTGGCCCATCGCGTCCATGATCGCGACGTCGAGCACCGAACCGTTGACGGCGTAGTCGAAGCAGTCGCCGCCGACGTCGTAGGCCGGCTCGACGAGACCGGCAATCGTGACCACGCCCGCCTTGAGCACGAGCGGGGGCAATAGATCCCACTGCATGCTCGCGGCGAGGCTCATGCTGCGACGGCGACGGTAGAGGTTGTAGAGATCGGTTGTACGCGCGTGGGCCACGATCAGATACCCGGCGAACATCCCCAATTCCTCGCACGACCGAAGGATCTCGTCATTTACCGCCGGCAGGGTGAAGGCGAGCACACCCGTGGGGTCTGATCCTTCGACAATCGGCACCCACACGCGGACCCCGTCGTCACGATCTGCCGTCGTCACCTGCTGGTCGACAAAGGCACGCCCCGCCATCGTCGTTGCCACCGTTTCGGTCGTCGGGACGGATGCGTGCGCCGAATGATCGGGCAGTGGTTCGAGCAATGTCTGGCCGAAGTCGATGAGATAGACCACGAGGTCGGTGGCGCCGATGGCCGCCGCGGCGTGGGCCAGGATCTGCGGTGTGGTTGCCGTGTTGGCGTCACGCGCCGCGCGCAGCGCCGACCCGTAGTCGATCGCTGCGCCTCGCGTTCGGGCGGAGAGTCGTCGTCGACGACGCGGTGTGTTCGTCACGGGGTCACGTCGTCATCTTGTAGTGCGGTGCTTTCGGATCTCGCGCGCCGGCGCGCAGTGGCATTTTGCCCATCATGTTCGAACCTGACGAGAACGGATTCGAAGCCCTTGACCCGTTGCGCGGCTGCGGCGTCGGTGTACGCCCGCTGATCACCCCGAGTGAGGTCGACGTCGTCGGTGAATGGAGTCCTCAACGATCGAGGATAGAGACGTTTGGCGCGCACGACGTTGATCTCGACGCACACGACCAGCGCGATGGCCGCGAGGAAGAGCCAAGCCACCAACCCGAGGACCAGCGCGAAGACGCCGTAGGTGTTGCTGGCGCCTTTGAACACATGGCCCACGTAGGCCGTTCCCGTCAACTGCAGCAGTTGCCATGCCGCCGCGGCGGCCAACGCGCCGGGCGCAACTTGGCGAATCGTGAGCCGGTCTCCGGTCGACACGCGAAAGACGAGCACGAACACGACGGTGTTCACGATCACCGATGCCAGTGTTGCCAACACCGCAACCAAGCCGCTGATGTCGGCGCCGAAGGAGCGAGCACTGCTACCGAGCGCCGAGAGAACGGTCGTCGCCAACACCGGTATGCCGGCCGTCGCGATGAGGAGCAGGCTCCGTAGCCGCGCCTTGAGCGGGTTGGGACGAAGGTTTCGGGGCACGGCCCACGCGACGTTCATCGCATGCTGCGTCGCCTGAGCGACGCCCAGAGCGCCGTAGACCGCCGTCACCGCGCCGATCGCAACAGCGACACCGCTGCCGTGCAGCCCCTTGGGATCGCGCAACTCGTCGCCGATGATCGGGAATTGGCTCAAGGCAGAATCGAGGAAAACCTGCTGAAGGTGCGGGCTGCTCTGAAGGACGAAGCCGAGTATCGACGACAGCAAGAGCAACAACGGGAACAGCGACAGGAAGGCGTAGAACGTGATCAACGCAGCGAGGTAGGTCCCCTGGTCATCGAAGAACTTGTAGATCACCGCAATCGGATAGCCCGCCCACGGATGGTGTCGCTGGTAACGATCGAGCCGCTCCGTCATCCGCATGGCGCGGCGAAACTGCCTCTTCGGGGGGCCTGGCCGTCGCGCATGGTAGGTCACTACCCCAAAAAGCACCGGGGCAAAACGTCAGGTCCGGCACGTCACGGCTTGCGGCGGATCTTCTGCCGGTACATCTGCGCGTCCGCCGCTTTCAACAAGGAGTCGACCGTCGACTCCGGTTTGCTGCAGGCGAGTCCGAGCGAGGTCGTGATCGAAACCTCTGAGGCGCCGAATTGGAACGGCTGCGCCATCGCATCCGTCAGTCGTCTCGCGATGGCCTCAGCCCCCTCCGATGTGAGGCCCGGGCAGACCACCACGAACTCGTCACCGCCGAATCGAGAGAGCAGATCGCCTTGTCGTAACGCGCGGCGAGCGCGGGCGGCGACCTTGACCAAGAGTTCGTCGCCGGCGTGGTGGCCGTAGGTGTCGTTGACCGCTTTGAAGCCGTTGAGGTCGAAGAACAGCACCCAGAGCAGCGCACCCGTGATCCTGCTCTCGGCGAGATGTTGTTCGATGTAGCGAACTGCCGATCTACGGTTGGGAAGGCCAGTCAACTCGTCGTGTTCGGACTCGGCGCAGAGGCGTTGCTCCAACAGCTTGCGAGCTGTGACGTCGACGTGAAACAGGACGATTCCCGCACCATTGGCAACGGGAGCCGCTGCCGCGCTGAGCATGAACCAGCGGTCTTCGATCTCCGAAGCGCACGGGTAGTCGTGGTCCAAGCGCTGCCGATCGCCCGCGAGAATCTGGCGCACGCCGACCGCGATCTCGGCGGCGTCCTCGCAACCTGCCGCAGCGGCGCGGTCACAGACGCCGAGGTAGTTGACCCCGAGGCCGGTCGTGCGAGCCGAACCGCCGTTCAAGTGCGAGAACAAGCGCCATGCCTCATTCGTATCGACGATCACCCCGCCATCGTCGAGTACCGCGGCAATGGCACTCAGACGGTCGAATGCGAACGAGCGAAGCTCCAACACCCGCTCGGGTGCGCGCCCACTTCGGAGGGAGCGAGCGCTCTCGGGAACCCGCACGTCGCCTCCTCATCACACTTGGGCACCCGACGAAGGCTGGATCGGTGCACTGCCGCTGCCTTTCCCATCGGCCCCAACAGTCGTTAGTTGAGTTCGGGACCTTGGTCCATGGTCGTCGTTCGCCCGCGGCGCGACGATCGATCCATGGATGCAACACGGCTAGTGACCGATACCAGCTTCATCGAGTGTCCGCGCCAGGGCGCTATTCACGTGGAGTACTGCATGGGCTGTCCGCGGTGTCTGACCGTCGAGGAGCGCGAAGGACAGACCATCGTCGTCTGCGAACCCGGGGACCAGAAAGTGGGGCCGTTGTGGGAACCGCTGCGCACCCCGCCCGCACCATTCCGGTTGTACGACGACTGAGGACCTACCGGCCGTCGACAATTTGACCGTGTGACGCGCGGCCGACGTCACTGTCGATGCCGCCGACCACATAGCGAAGGTGCGTCTCGAAGAGTTCTTCGACGTCTTCTTGGGTGACACCGGCAGGGTCGCCGCCGGCGAGTCGCCGATGGGTCGTGTCCGAATCAGCAAGCGTCGGACCGCCTTCCATTGCGACGAAGCCAACAGTGGCCCACATCAACAATCGGCACGCGCGCACGGCAGCGTCGGAAGTGAATCCCGCGTTACGCATCGCGCCGATGAGTGGCCGCGATGCTTCGACATACGCCCAGCGACGCGCGCCCAGAATCAGCCGCGCATCGGGCGCCTGGCGCAGCCGCGACCGCAGGGCGTGGGCCCAGCGTGTCGCATAGGACGACCACGGCTCGTCGATCGATGCCGCCGGCGCAAGATCGCGGAGAAGTCGGTCGGCTACCGCATCGAGCAACGCATCTTTGTTGCCGATGCGGCTGTAGAGCGGCACGGGCGACACACCGAGCCGTCCGGCGACGCTGCGCATGCTGACAGCGTCGAGGCCGCTCTCGCGCAAGATCTCGATGGCCGCATCGAGGATCTCTTCCGCGCCGAGCTGGAAGTCGGACACTTTGGCCATCGATCAGCTGCCACCGCCGTCGAGCACGACCATCTTGCCGTTCATGTACGACGACGCGTCGCTTGCGAGATACAACGCGGTGCCCACGATCTCGTCGGCATCGGCAATGCGCCCGACGCTCACACGCGACGCGGCCATCTGCCAGGCTTCTTCGGTCGGCATGGACCGACGCAGACTGTCGGTGTCGAACGTGCCGCAGATGATGCCGTTCACTCGTATGCCTCTCGGTGCAAACTCTTGTGCGGAGGCCGCGGTGAGCACGTTGAGGCCCGCCTTTGCCATTGCGTACACCACAGTGAACGGCGCCGGATTCGTAGACGCCTTCGAACTGATATTGATGATCGAGCCGCCCGCCGGCATGTGCTCTGCCGCCAGCGCGCTCAGACGCAGCGGACCCTTGAGGTTGACGTCGATCGTCTTGTCGAACAACTCGTTCGTCACGCCGAGCAGCGATGGCGGCACCGGCGCGATGCCGGCATTGTTGATGAGCACATCGATGCGACCGAACTCTGCGACAGTCGCCGCGACGAGTGCCTCGCACTGCGACCAGTCGCCGACATGACACGACACCGCGAGCGCGCGGCGACCGATGGCATGGATCTCGCCGGCGACCTGTTCACACGGTTCGAGCTTGCGGCTGGCCACCACGACATCTGCGCCCGCCTCCGCGAACCCGAGGGCCATTGCCCGACCGAGGCCTTTGCTACCGCCGGTGACGACCACGATCTTGCCGTCCGCCCGCAGAGTGGGAATTGTCATCGCTACAACCTTTTCGTCGGGCGCTCGACCAGCGACGACGCACTGGCCAGCAGTAGGTCGGCCTGGCGGCCGAAGAACTCATGGACCGGCTTGTCGGACTGACCGCGGAGGAACTTCGCGTAGCTGCCTTCGAGCACGATGGCGAGCTTCCAACGCGCGAACACGTCATACCAAGCCAGATCGCTCGTGTCGCGCCCGGACCGATGCGCATAGCGCTGGATCAGCGCCTCCTCGCTCGGCAATCCCTCGGGGGCGAAGGCCGGTTGGCTGCGCATACCCAATGGCATGGTGCCCGTGGGATGGAAGATCAGCGCCCACGCGAGGTCGACGAGCGGGTCGCCGATCGCGGCCATTTCCCAGTCGACGATGGCAAGCAGCAGTGGCGGCGCAGCCTTGGCGAACAACACGTTGTCGAGTTTGTAGTCGCCGTGGAACAACGTGAGCGGCTTGTCGGGCGGCCGGTTCGCCTCGAGCCAGGCCGCCACAGTTTCGGCGACGGGCAGCTCACGACCACCATAGGAGTCGAGCTGCGTTTGCCAGCGTTGGACCTGTCGTTCGAGATAGCGCTCGGGCCGAGCCATTTCACCGAGCCCGCATACCTGCCAATCGATCGCGTGCACGTCGACTATGGCATCGATGAGTTGTTCGAGCGCGGCGCCCTGTGTCTCGGGCGCGCTCGCCCATGCCGCAGGCACCCCCGCGCGAATCGGAACGCCGTCGATGTGCTCCATCAAATAGAAGGGGGCGCCGAAGACCTGCGCATCCGCGCAAGCGAGGATGGGTCGGGCGATCGACACCCGTTGATCCTTGATGGCGTCGAGGATGCGAAACTCGCGCAGCACGTCGTGCGCGGTGGACGAGCTGGCGTAGCGAGGTGCCCTACGCAGCACCCAATGCGAAGAGCCACGGCGCACCGAGAAGATTTCACAGGAACCGCCTCCGGCCATGGGCTCAACCACTGTTGGCTGCCGATTGCTGAGCTGTTCGTCCAAGAACGCGGCAAGCGAAGCCGTGTCGTCACTCATCGCGGGCACCTACTCGATGCCCGCCGCGGTGCGTAGCTCGGCCCACTTCGCCTCGGCGGCAGGGCGCCGGCTCGGGATGTGCTCGGTCGGCCATCCTTCGACCGGCGCGTACGACTTGAGCAGCGTCCTCGCCAGCACCGACTTGTGGAGCTCGTCGGGGCCATCTCCGATCGGCCCGAAGCGCGTCGAGCGATACCACTCTTCGACGGGCAGGTCGGTCGAGTAGCCGAGCGCGCCACACACTTGAATCGTGCGGTCGAGCACCGCGAGCACGGTCTTGGACACGTGGGCTTTGACCATGCCGAGTTCGGCACGAACCCGCGCCGAGCCCAGCTTGTCCATCTTCCACGCCGTCTGAAAAGTGAGAAGTCGCGCCGCTTGGATCTCGGTGTGCGACAGCGCGATGTAATCCTGCACCATCTGGTGCTGGCCGAGCAGCTTGCCGTGAGAGGTGCGCGAAACGGCGCGCTCACACATGATGTCGAGCGAGCGTTGTGCCTGTCCGAGCCAACGCATCGCGTGGTGAATGCGACCGCCGCCGAGACGCTGTTGGGCGAGAACGAAACCCGCGCCGGGAGCGCCGATGAGGTGGTCGGCCGGTACGCGGCAATCGCGAAAGGTGATTTCGGCGTGATTGCCCAGGCGTCCGTACGACGCGTCGGGATGCGCCATCGTGCCGATGTCACGAACGATGTCCATGCCCGGTGTACCGGTGGGAACGATGATGATCGACGCGTGCTTGTGCGGACGGCTCTCCGGGTTGGTCTCTGCGAACACCAGCACGATGTCGGCCACCGATGCGTTGGAGATGAACCACTTATGACCGTTGATCACCCACTCGTTGCCATCTCTCGTTGCCGTCGTGCTGATGACGGTGGGATCGGCCCCGGCATGAAAGGGCTCGGTCAACGCGAACGCGCTGGAGATCTCGCCGCGCATGTTCGGCCACAACCATCGCTCTTTCTGCTCGTCGGTGGCGCCATGTGCGAGCAACTCCATGTTGCCGCTATCGGGTGCTTGCACCCCGAAGATCGTCATGGAGTACATGCAGCGGCCGATGATCTCCGACATCAACGCCAACTTCAGTTGGCCGAAGCCCGGACCGCCGAGCTTGGGGTCGAGGAACGCGGCCCAGAGGCCCTCTTCTTTCACCTTGCCCTGTAGGTGCGCTTTCACCACCGCCCACTCTTCGCGGGGCAGTTCGCGAAACACCGGCTCGAGCGGGATCAGCTGCTCGTCGATGAACGTGCGCATCCATTGCAGCTTCGCCTCGAACTCTGGCTCGGTCTCGAAATCCCACATCGTGACGACCTTTCGGGGGCGGCGAAGGCCGGAACATATCACGGCGTGATTTGGCTGTGATCAGCTCCCCCTGCGAACAGGCCGGCCCTGATCAGCGCGGTGGGCGGCGCCGGATACGGGCGTCGGCGAGCGCGGGCGGCGTATACCCCGCGTCGGCCCAACTGAAGTTCTTGCCGGGGGGCACAATCTGGTCGATTCGATCGAGCACGTCGACGGGCAGCGACACGTCGAGCGCCGGCAACTGGCTCGTCAATTGGTCCATCGTGCGCGGGCCGATGATCGCCGAGGTCACCGCGGGGTTGTTCAGGACCCAGGCGATCGCCAGGTCGACGAGGGGCAGGCCGACCTCGTCGGCCAGCGTGCCGAGGGCATCGGCCGCCTGCAGCTTGGCTTGATTCTCCGGCTTGCTCAGGTCGTAGCGATCAGGGCTGCGTTGGGCGCGGCGGCTGGTGAGATCGGCGGACCCGAGACGCCACGAGCCGGACAACCAACCTCCCGCCAGGGGGCTCCACGGGATTACGCCCATGCCGTATTTCTGGCAGGCCGGCAATACCTCGGCTTCGACACCGCGTACGAGAATCGAATACGGCGGCTGCTCACAGACGAAGCGTTCGCGTTGGCGTCGTTCGGCGGTCCATTGCGCTTCGACGATTGCAGGCGCGGGAAAGGTGGAGCTACCGAGGTAGCGCACCTTGCCCTGCCGCACGAGATCGGTGAGTGCGCCGAGCGTCTCGTCGATGTCGACCCGTGGGTCGAACCGATGCGCCTGGTAGAGATCGATGTGATCGGTACCGAGGCGCCGCAAACTGGCCTCGCACTCTTTCATGATCCAATAGCGCGACGTGCCGCTCTGGTTGGGTCGCGTGCCCATCGGTGCATAGAACTTGGTGGCGAGAACCACCTCATCACGACGGCCGGCGATGGCCTTGCCCACGATCTCTTCGGACTCTCCACCCGAGTACACATCCGCGGTATCGATGAAGTTGATGCCGGCATCGAGCGCAGCGTGAATGATCGCGATCGAGTCGTCGTGATCGGCGTTACCCCACGCACCGAGCATCATCGCGCCGAGACAAAGCGGACTGACCTGCAACCCTGTGCGTCCCAAACTGCGATAGTGCACCTGCACACTCCGATCTCACGGTCGACCCGATCTCACGTCGACTCGGCAACGCTACTGCTGCGCTCGGCACGGTAGGGTCCGGCCGCCGGAGCCGCCTCCCGCTCGAAGGGGTTCATCACGTGCCGAAGCGCTTTCGCCGCCGATTCGAAGCAGTCGATCATCGCGAACTCATCGCGACCTATCCACCGCCGCCCGAATACTTCGAGACGCACTACTACATGGAGCCCGAGCGGATCGAACGCCTGCAACTCACGCGTCTGCAAGAAGAATGCCGCCGAGCGTACGACGAAGTGCCGTTCTACGAACATCGGTGGGCGGAAGCCGGTTTCGAACCCTCGCAGATCCAAACACTCGCCGATCTCAACCTCGTGCCCATCTACGACATCGACGACATCAGAGCGAGCATCGCCGCGCATCCACCGTATGGCGACTATCAGGGTGTGAGCGTGGCCGACGCGAAGCACGCGCCGTTGCGCCTCTTTTGGAGCGGTGGCACCACCGGCCGCGCTCGCCCCACGCTCTACACCGAGTGGGACCGACAAGTCGCGTCGGTGACCGTTGCGCGTGCGCTCTACTTACACGGCATTCGACCCGGCGATGTCGTACTCAACGCGTGGGCGTTCAGCACCCACACCGGCGCGTTCGCGTTCGACGAAGGGCTGCACAACTGGCTCAACTGTGTGGCGATCACCGCCGGCACCGGCAATGTGACGCCAACCAAGATGCAGATCGAACTGGCCCGCGAATACCAAGCGGCGACGATCCTCACGACGCCTGACTACCTCTTGCACATCGCCGCGACGGCGATCGAGATGGGGCTCGATCCGAAGGAGGACTTCTTCATCCGCACCCTGCCGACGCCGGGCCAGAATCCGAAGGTCTCCGAGGTGTGGGGCGTTCCCACTTGGGACAGCTATGGCACGCACGAAGTGCAGTATGTGTCGATGGAGTGCCCGGCACGCGGTGGTTTGCACATCAACGAAGACGCGTTCATCGTGCAGATCGTCGACCCCGAGACGAAGGAACCCGTGCCCGATGGCCAACGAGGCAACATCGTCTATACGTGCCTCTACAAGACCGGTAGCCCTCAGGTGCGTTTCGACACGCAAGACCTGTCGGCGTTGTATCCGCGTCAGCAATGTGCGTGCGGAAGCTGGCTGCGAAAGATGGATTACTTCCGTGGCCGCAGCGACACCATGGTCAAGTTGCGCGGGCTCAATATCTGGCCCGAAGACGTCGGTCGAGTGGTGTGCGAAGACCCCCGCGTGCGGCCCGATTGGTTCGTTATCGTCGAACG
>JBDSMH010000055.1:0-17802 GCA_039915945.1 Acidimicrobiales bacterium
GGTGGTCGACTCGAGAATCACTGTGGACCCGGGGCGCACGAACCGCGAGAGCGCAAGTGCCGCGCCTTCGATGTAAGAGAGGTCGGGGACGCCTTCGCGCAGCGGTGTCGGCACGGTCACGACGGCGACGTCGAACCCGGCGCACGAACGCGTCTCCGACGATGCGGTGTAGCGACCTGTCGCGATCGCTGCCGCCAATTGCTCGTTGCTGATGTCCTCGACGTAGGACTCACCATCGATGAGCCGCTTTACGCGATGGGCGTCGACGTCGTAGCCGACGACATTGAACCCGGCCTCGACCGCGCGCATGGCAAGTGGGAGACCGACATAGCCCTGTCCTACAACGACGAGGCGTTGCTCTTCGCGTGACTCATCGTGTTGTTCGTCTTGTTCGTCCATGTCGACCCATCGTTAACAGAGGAAGTGCGTATAGGGAAGGGGGCCTATAAATCGGTCGGTTTCGTCGTGGAGCTCTGATCCTTCTGTCTATATCTCGATGTAACTAGGAGCGAAACGGCCAGCGCGAGTATGCCCTCGGCGGCGACGATCGCGACCGCGCGGTCGACGCGATGACCCAATCCGGCGACGCGGGCGGCCACGAAAACCAGCACGAGTTGTACCGGCACGACCGCCGGCAGCGTCCACCACTGCCCCCGCTCCGGCCGGGCGAGCACATCGATCGGGCCCGGGCCGCCACGGCGAAGCATCCGCGTGGCCGGCTCGACCGCGATGAACCCGATGCAGGCAACGGCACCGACGATCGAACTCGGCCGGCCGGTGCCCGCAAACCGTGACGACCAGGCGATCAAACCCGCCATCGGCAGCGCCCCGCAGGCGCCGAAGGAGCCGAGGCGCAACGGCCACGCGCCGATGGCCACGACGAGCGTGGCGCCGAGCACCGCCAGCGCGGCCTCGGTATCGGGCACGGTCATGTAGACGCCGGCCGCCCACAGCGCGACGAGCGGCGCACCGAGGCCGTGACGCGCCCACCGTCGATCGAACGACGCCAGCGCCACGCCGCCGAGCACGGTGGTGGCGAACACCAGTAGGCGCACCCAGCGCATCTCGAGCGGCGCGGGCGCCGAATCGAGCACGATCGCTCCAGGAATCGCGGCGACCAGCAGGTACAACACGGGGAGGCGGAACACGTCGACGACGAGGCCCGCAACTGTCAGCAATGACAGCGCGAGAACGACTCGGTCCGGCAGAAAAACCGCATCTCGTACGGCGTATGCGGCCGCCGCCGTCGCCGCCAGTCCGACGATCGGCAACGGTGAGGCCGTCGGACGAAGACGCCACCAGACGAGCCCGACCACGACCGTGATCGCAAGCGCAACGAGGCCGGCGCGTGCGCCCGTGGTGAACTCGGTCGCGTGGACTGCATCGCGCAGCGTGTCGACGACGCAGGCGGCTCGCGCGGAGCGACACGGTTCGGCCATTCGTCGATCATGCCGCGGAAACGAGCAAACAAGGGTGAGGCCGCCGGTACCCTTCGGTCATGGTCGAGCGCAACGCACCCCCGCGCGTCGACGCCGGCTCCCCCTCTCGCACGGCGCTTCGCGGCGTGCGCGTCGCGCATCTCACGACCGTCGACGTCAGCTTGCGCTACTTGTTGTTGCCCCAGCTCACTGCCGTGATCGAGGGGGGCGGCGAGGCGATCGGCATCAGCGCTCCCGGGCCCTATGTCGCCGAGCTCGAGGCAGCGGGGATCCGCCACATTGCCCTCGAGTCATCGACGCGCAGCATGAATGTCATCGCTGATCTGAAATCGGCCGTCGAGCTCTGGCGCATCTTGCGCCGCGAGCGACCGGACGTACTGCACACGCACAACCCCAAGCCGGGCATCTATGGCCGCATCGTCGGTCGCCTCGCCGGCGTACCCGTCGTCGTCAACACCGTGCACGGCCTCTATGCGAGCGCCGACGACCGACGCACCAAACGCCTCGTGGTGTACGGCCTCGAGGCGCTCGCCGCCCGCTTCTCGCACGCAGAACTCGTGCAGAGTCCCGAAGACGTCGAACTGCTGCGCCGCTATCACCTCACGCCGCGGCGCAAACTCACGAGCCTCGGCAACGGCGTCGATCTCATTCGCTTCGATCGCAATCGCATACCGCTCGGCACTCGTGAATCGGTGCGGGCCGAACTCGGCGTCGATGACGACGACATTGTCATCGGCATCGTCGGTCGACTCGTAGCCGAGAAGGGGTATCCCGAGTTGTTCGAAGCGGTGCGCGCGCTCGGACCTCAGTGCGTACTCGTCGTCGCCGGTCCCGACGATCCCGAGAAGGCCGATGCGTTGGATCGCACGCTGGTCGACGATGCCCGCGCTGCCGGTGTGCGATTTCTCGGCATGCGCCGCGACGTCGAACGTCTCTATGCCGCAATGGACGTGTTCGCGCTGCCGTCTCACCGCGAGGGCTTCCCTCGCGCCGCCATGGAAGCCGCCGCGATGGGACTGCCGATCGTCGCAACCGACATCCGCGGCTGTCGCCAGGTTGTCCGCCACGGCGACAACGGCCTCCTCATCCCCCCACGTGACCCGGCCCGTCTCGCCGACGCGCTGCGACAACTGGTAGACGACGCGCCGCGGCGTCACGCCATGGGCACGTCGAGCGCTCGTCGCGCCCGTGTCGAATTCGACGAACGAACGATTGTGACCATCGTCCTCGACACGTACCAACGAGCGTTGTCAGGTCTGAACCCGAGCGAACGGCCGATCGCTCGGCGCCGGCGCACCCCACGCCAATTGGTGAAGCGCGCATTCGACATCGCGATTTCGGCAACGGCTCTCGTCGCGGTCGCGCCGGTGCTGGCGGCTGTCGCGGTCGCCGTGTTCATCCGCCACGGTCGGCCGGTCCTGTTCGTGCAAGAACGGCCCGGCCTCGACGGCGTGCCGTTTCGCCTCTACAAGTTCAGGACGATGCGCGATGCGTTCGACGCCGATGGTCGGCCGTTGCCCGACCAACAACGACTGACTCGCCTCGGTCGCGTTCTGCGCGCCACGAGTCTCGATGAGCTACCCGAGATGGTCAACGTGTTGCGCGGCGACATGAGCATCGTCGGGCCCCGTCCGCTGCTGCCCGACTATCTGACGCATTACACACCGCGACAAGCGCGCCGCCACGAAGTGCGCCCCGGCATCACCGGTTTGTCGCAAGTGAACGGTCGCAACGACGTCACCTGGGAAGAACGACTCACTACCGACGTGTGGTACGTCGACAACTGGTCACTCGGCTTGGACTTTCGCATCATGATGCGCACCGTGCCGCGCGTCTTCGCCGGTTCGGGTGTGCGGCAAGCCGGTCACGCGACGATGCCACGTTTCGACGAGTTGCCGAACAACGGGTCCGCGACAGAGTGACACCGCTCGTCATCATCGGTACCGGCGGCCACGGGCGCGAGACGCTCGACATCGTCGACGCGATCAACGCTCGTTCGGCGACGTTCGAATTCCTCGGCTTCGTCGACGAGCAACGCGACAACGAGTCACTCGTCGCGGCACGCGGCGCACACATCGTGGGTCCCCTCACCTCGCTGCGCGACCACGAGAAGCACATTCGCTACGTGATCGGCATCGGCGTGTCAGCCGCCCGCCGCCAGATCGATCGACAGCTCACCGACTGGGGTTTCGAGGCCGCAATACTCGTCCATCCTGATGCCACGCTCGGTGCGGTCGTCGAGCTGGGCGCGGGTGTGGTGATCGCCGCCGGTGCGCGCATCACGACCAACGTGACGTTGGGACGCCACGCACACGTCAACGTCAATGCATCGGTCAGCCACGACTGCCGCGTCGCGGACTACGTGACGATCAGCCCGGGGGTGACCGTCTGCGGCAACGTAGCGATCGGTGAAGGCACGCTGATAGGCGCCGGGTCCACGGTCATTCAAAACCTTTCGATCGGCGCGTGGACCACCGTGGCTGCCGGCGCCGTCGTCGTCACGGACCTTCCGGACGCTGTCACCGCCGTCGGCATACCCGCGCGACCGCGACCGGTCGGTAATGGCGCGCCCACCGATAGGGTGACCCCAACACGACAAATGCCCTGAGCGTGTCGGGTCGGCGAACAGGCCGACTCTGGGAGCGGTGCTCCAGACCCTGGTAGCGCGATCTGTTCGATCGACACCAGGAGAACGATGGCGCAAGGACTGACTTTCGTCCCTACTCGGGCGCGCTCGCAAGCCTCATCCTGGATCTCAGGACAACCAGGAGATTGCGCATGAAGGCACTCGTGTACCACGGTCCCGGCCGCAAGGCGTGGGAAGAAGTAGCCAAGCCGACCATCACCGCCGACACCGATGCGATCGTGCGCGTCGACGCCACCACGATCTGCGGCACCGATCTGCACATCCTCAAAGGCGACGTGCCCGCGGTGACCGACGGACGCATTCTCGGACACGAAGCGGTCGGCACCGTCGACGCGGTCGGCAGCGGCGTGAAGAACGTCAAGGTCGGCGACCGCGTGCTCGTGTCGTGCATCACTGCGTGCGGAGCATGCCGCTTTTGCCGCGAGGGCCGATACGGCCAATGCCTCGGTGGTGGAGGATGGATCCTCGGCCACCTGATCAACGGCACCCAAGCCGAATACGTGCGAGTTCCCTTCGCGGACACGTCGACCTATCCGGTGCCCGCCGGCGCCACCGACGAACAGATCTTGATGCTCGCCGACATTTTGCCGACCGGCTACGAGGTCGGTGTCCTCAACGGCAAGGTGCAGCCGGGCGATGTCGTTGCGATCGTGGGTGCGGGTCCGATCGGGCTGAGCGCCATCATGGGCGCCCGCTTGTTCAGCCCGAGCCACATCGTCGCCATCGACTTGGCCGATACACGACTGGAAGCAGCAAAACAATTCGGCGCAGACATCATCGTCAACAATTCGCGCGAAGACGCCGTCGCGATCGTCGCCGCACTCACCGGCGGCTTGGGCGCTGATGTCGCGATCGAAGCAGTCGGTGTACCGGCAACGTTCGAGCTCGCGACGCAACTGGCCCGCCCCGGTGGCCACATCGCGAACATCGGCGTTCACGGCGAACCCGCAACGTTGCATCTCGAGCAACTGTGGAGCCGCAACGTCACGATCACTACCGGCCTCGTCGATACCTACACGACGCCCACGCTGTTGCGTCTCGTTACGAGCCATCAGGTCGATGCCGGTCGCTTCGTCACGCACCACTTCACGCTCGACCAGTTCGAAGAGGCCTACGACGTCTTCAGCCGCGCCGGCGACACCGGCGCACTGAAGGTCGTCCTCACCCGGGCATGACGTTCATGTCCCGATTGCACAGCAAGTACGAGTTGCATACCTACAAGGAGACGAGATAGATGAAACGCAGAACCCTCGATGTCCTCTTCAGCGCCGGCGGGCTTGGCCTCGCCGTGCTGCTGTTGGTGCTCGGAATGGTCATGACCAGCAACGCCAACTTCGCCAAGACCTACGTCGCGGAGCAACTAGGCGAGCAGAAGATCACCTTCAAGTCCGCGGACACACTCACGGCCGAAGAGAAAGAGTCGGCGTGTCTCGTCAAGTACGCGGGCCAGCCGCTGCTGACCGGCAAGCAGGCCGAGTGCTACGCGAACGACTTCATCGGACTGCACGTCAAGTCGACCGCCGGCGGGCTCACGTACGCAACACTCGGCGAAGCGCAAACCGCGCTTCGCGCCAAGATCACCGCGACAACCGCGGCCAACGCCACCGACCCGACGCTTCCCGCAATGCAGAAGCAACTCACCGACATGACCGCACAGCGTGAGACCCTCTTCAAGGGCGAAACACTCCGCGGCCTGTTGCTGACGTCATTCGGTTTCAGCGTCTTCGGCGTGAAGGGCGAACAAGCGGCATCTGTCGCCTACATCGCTGCCGCGTTGCTGGCACTGCTGTCGATCGCCGGGCTCATCCACGCGTTCAAGACGCCCAAGGACAAGGCCTTCGCTGCTCCCGAGCAGCCGCGGAACCAGCCAGGCACCAAGCCGGAGACCAAGCCGCTCGTCGGCGTCTAACTCTCCCACTGCACGCGAGGGCGGCGGTCCCCACCCGGATCTGCCGCCCTCGTGGCGCGTCCCGGCCGTGTTTCGCACGGCTGGCGCGTCGATCTCGACGAGGGCACGATGGCGCTCGATGACGAACTCCCCCGCAACCAACGACGCGCGAGCGCAATCGAACCGCCACTGGTCTCGCGATCGGCGCCGGCCGCCCGATCCGTCGACTCGACGACATTGCCGAATGGGCGCGAGTCGCCGAGGGCGCAGGTTTTTCGTTGCTCTCGGTCGGTGATTCGCAGACGATGTGGATGGATCCCTACGTCGCGATGAAACTCGCCGCCGAGCACACGTCCAAGGCGAAGATCGGTCCGATGGTCACGGTGCCGCGTACGCGGCATCCGAGTGTGTCGGCCTGTGCCATCGGCAGTATCCAACGGTTGTCGGGTGGTCGGGCGTACTTCGCAATCGGCCCCGGTGATTCGGCGATCTACAACATCGGCGAAAAGCGCGTCAGCATGGGCGAGACCGAGCGTTACGCACTCGCCGTGCGCGACTTGTGCCGTGGTGAAGAGGTCACCCACGCCGGCAAGTCCTTCCGTTTGCACTGGGATGTCGACCCTGTTCCTTTGTGGCTGGCGGGCGACGGCCCCAAGATGTTGGAGATGGGTGGCCGCATCGCCGACGGTGTCGTCGTCGGCAGCGGAGCCACCGTCGAGTTGGTGGAGTTCGCCCGCAAGCACATCGCGATCGGCGCCGAGTCGGTGGGGCGCACCATCGACGACATCGAGGTCTGGTACTTGGTGCCAACACATGTCGCGCCGAGTCGCGGGGAGGGCATCCGCCAGCTGCGCTTCTATCTCGCGAGCTACGCCAAGGTGCGATTCCGCTACGACATGGACAAGAAGGGGACCAAGATCGACGCCGATCTGGCGGGACGTTTGCGGGCGTTTCAAGCGGAGTACGACCACACCCAGCAGTTCGCGGTCGGCGGTGCGGCTTCCGACGCGCTCCTCGACAAGTACGACCTGACAGAGTGGCTCGCCGCGCAACGCCTGGTCACGGGCACCGTCGACGAAATCGCGACCCGGCTAGAGGGGCTGTACCGCGCCGGCGTGCGCAACATCATGATGCCCCAGATGCTGCCCAACGTGGTCGAAACGACGGCGGCGCTGGCCCCGGTCGTGCGCGCGGTCGCGAGGCTCTAGGGCGGCCGATCTCAACCTTGGGCAATTGGTGATGTCCCCGATGCTCGCCAGATCACCCGTTTTGCGCGATGATCGGGGGACCACGGTGACCGACGACTGAGCGACCAGCAGGTCGCCGCTCTCACGTGGGCGAGAGGGGTCGGTCATGTTCCGTGAACAGCGACTCTCTCAGGCGTTCGTCGAGTTGGCCGACACCCTGATCGACGACTTCGACGTCGTCGATTTCATGACACTGTTGACCGAGCGTTGTGTCGAGTTGCTGGGCGCGACCGACGGCGGCCTGATGCTGGTCGATCCACTCGGCGATCTACGGGTGGTGGCGTCGTCGAGCGAGCAGATGCGCACCCTCGAGCTACTCGAGCTGCAGTCGTCCGAAGGCCCGTGTCTCGACGCATACCGCACTGCCGCCGCCGTCGGCGCCAATGACCTCGATGCAATCTCGCGGCAATGGCCGGTTTTTGGCACCCACGCACGCAACGCGGGCTACCGGTCGATCTACGCAGTGCCGATGCGACTCAGGGCCAATGTCATCGGCGCGCTCAACTTGTTCAACACCAACCAAGCGCCGTGGGACGAGGATGATCTCAAGCTCGCGCAAGCGTTGGCAGATGTCGCCACCATCGGCCTGTTGCACCACCGGGCGATGCACGACTCGCAGCTGTTGTCGACACAGCTTCAGTCGGCCCTCGACTCTCGAGTGGCGATCGAACAAGCCAAAGGGGCGCTCGCGGAGCGTCTTGGCATCACCCCGGAAGAGGCGTTCGAACGACTCCGCCGCTACTCCCGTTCGCACAACCTGCTACTTGTGAATGTGGCGACCGACCTCGTCGCCGCCACGTTGCCCGACGACGCGATGGGCGAGATGCGAGCGCCCCGCGAGCCCTGAGCCGTTCGGGCGAGGGCGGCGGCCGAGATCTGCCGGTACCCTGACGAGGCAACGCCCTGAACCCGCGCAGCGACGGGCGTGACCTTTCTGTGGCAAACGTGCCATGCCTGCACGGCTTGGCCACGCCAGAAAGCGTTCACAATGATCGGTACCGCCCGCGGTACACCGCTCGACAGCGCCTATTCGACCCCGACCAAGGCTCGCGTGCTCGCGGCGGTCGGCCGGCGCTTGTTGCCGCATCTCATCGAAGCGACCGTGATCCCCACGTTGCTGTTCTACGCAGCCTTCGTGATGCGCGGTTCGCTCACCGCCTTCACGGTTGCCTTGTTGTGGTCGTACCTCGCCATCGCGCGCCGCGTCATCGTGCGCCGGCCCGTCCCGGTGATCGTGTTGCTGGCCAGCATCGGCGTCACCGCCCGCACGTTGTTCGCGCTGGCCAGCGGCAGCACGTTCGTCTACTTCTTCCAACCCGTCGTCGGAAAGCTCGTGCTCAGCCTCGTGTTCTGGGCGTCGATCGCTACCGGCACGCCACTCGTCGCACGATTCGCCCACGACTTCTGTTCGATCTCGCCGGACGTCGAGGCGCGGCCGGCCATCGTGCAGTTGTATCGCCGACTGACGCACCTGTGGGCCGGCGTGAATCTCGTGATCGCGGGGATAGGGCTGCTGCTGTTGCTCACGCTGCCGTTCTCGACCTTCATCGCCATCAAGTCGATCATGGCAATGACGTTGACGGCAACGGCCGTCACGCTCACCGTCGCCGCGTCGGTTCGCGTGGCCCGCAGCGAAGGCGTCTTCGCCTCGGTCTCATCTGACGGCACGCTCATGGCGCGCGCGGAGCACGCGCGCGTGCGCGCGGTGTAACACGGCAGATCGACTACGAGACCGACGCCTTCTCGCTGCGGTCCCGCATCGATGATTCGAGACGGCGAGAAACCTTGCCGAGTCTCGTGATGTAGCGCAGCGCCCGCTCGCGAGCTCGCTCCGCGTCGTCGTCGAGCCCTTCCATCTGCTCGAGCCCCCAGCGTTGCAACACGATCGGCACGAGTATCTGGTCGTGATGGATGGCCAAGCTGTAGACGCCGGCCTTCGCCATGGTGCGGGCATGTGCGGCGAAATCCTCGATATCCGTGCCCGGCATCGTGAAGTTGCGCACGACCCTGTCGATGGCCATCACCATGTCCGATGGCGCGAGTTCGATCGCGGCGGACGCAAGGTCGCGGTAGAAGAGGTGGTGCAGGTTCTCGTCGCTGGCAACGCGGTTCATCACCGCGATGCCGACCGCATCGGTCAGCAACTTGCCCGTGTTGCGATGCGAGATGCGTGTCGCGAGCTCTTGCAGCGTCGTGTACACGAGCGCATCGGTGACGTTGTCGAACGACGGCACCGCTCCCGACGTGACTTGTCGCATGCGCGCTCTTTCGAGCACCACCGGGTCCAAGGCGCGCGTGACCATCAGGTAGTCCCGGATCACAATCGAGTGGCGCCCTTCCTCTGCGGTCCAGCGCCGAGCCCACTCACCCCACGCATCGTTCTTACCGAGGCGATAGAGCTCGGCGAAGTACAACGGGAGATTGTCCTCGGTCAACAGGTTGACCATGAGCGCGACACGGGCCGCCGGGTCGAGCAGCGGGTCGTCGCCCCACGACGGGTCGCCATTGGAATAGTGACCGCGGCCCCAGGGCACGTATTCGTGCGGGAACCATTCGTGCGTGGTTTCGAGGTGCCGCGCGAGCAGCGTCTCGACTACGGGACGAAGTTCGATGGTGATTCGCGTGGCATCCATGACGTCCTCTTACGGTCGCGTGTTGCGAAATTGCCGGCGCGGACCAGGGTCAAGGGAACGCACGGTGTCGAACGAGACACGCCCGACATTCGAATGGTACCCAGGCACGTCCTGATCGACACGTGAACTGACACACACTCTCGGTGTCATCCACGCGGGCACATCGTCGCGGAGGGTGGCGGCATTTCTCCAGATTCTCACCAGACTCGCGGTGGTTCTTCACCAGACTTGCGATGGTTCTTCACCAAACTTGCGATGGTTCTTCACCAGGCGGGGCGAGGCTCTACGCACACCAGCGCAGTGAGCGCACCACGAGGAGACAGATCGCCATGAGTATCGAGCAACCACAGCTACCGAGCCGACGCCGGATGCTCGGCCTGATCGGCGGGCTCGGTGCCGCCGTCGTCGTGGCCGGTTGTGGCGACGACGCGACGACGAGCGCCGCCCCGACGACCACCGCCGGCAACTCGTCGGCGACGACGAGCACCACGACGGCCGGCGCGACATCGACGACCGCGGCGGGTGCCCCGTCGACGACTGCAGCGGCGGCGGTCACCAGTTGTACGAAGATCCCCGAGGAGACCGCGGGTCCGTACCCTGGCGACGGCACCAACGGGCCCAACGCCCTCACGCAGAGCGGCATCGTGCGCAGCGACATCCGTTCGAGTACCACCACGGGGAAAGTCGCGGCCGGCGTCCCGCTCACGATCAAGCTCACCATCGTCGACAGCAAGAACGGGTGCAAGACGCTCGCGGGCGCGGCCGTCTACCTGTGGCACTGCGATCAGGCCGGCCTCTACTCGATGTACTCACAAGGCGTCACCGGCGAGAACTACTTGCGCGGTGTGCAGGCGACCGACAGCAACGGTGTCGCCACGTTCACGAGCATCTTCCCCGCCGCTTACTCGGGACGGTGGCCCCACATCCACTTCGAGATCTTCCCCAGCCTCGCCTCGGCGACCAACGGACAGAACAAGACTGCGGTGTCGCAACTCGCGCTGCCCGACGATATCTGCAAGGCCGTGTTCGCGACCGCCGGCTACAGCCAAAGCGTCACGAACCACGCAAGGACGTCGCTCACGAGCGACAACGTCTTCAGCGACGGCGTGTCGCTACAGACGCCGACGGTCACCGGCAACACCGCCGCGGGCTACGTGGCCACTCTGCTCGTCGCGGTGTAATTCTGAGCGGGTGGCACCCAAGCAATACTGGATACTCAAGAGCGAACCCGACTCCTTCAGCATCGACGACCTCGAAAGAGTGGTCGTCACCGGCTGGGACGGCGTGCGCAACTATCAGGCTCGCAACTACCTGCGATCACAACGCAAGGGAGATCGCGCGCTGTTCTACCACTCGAGTTGTGCCGAGCCCGGCGTCGTGGGCATCGCCGAGATCGCCCGCGAGGCGTACCCGGACAACACCGCGTTCGACCCGTCGGACAAGCACTATGACCCGAAGAGCGATCCTTCCGAACCCACGTGGTACATGCCCGACGTCAAGTTCGTGCGGCGGCTCTCTCGAGTCGTGACGTTGCACGAGCTACAGGGACGCCCCGAACTCGAAGGACTGATGCTCACGAGAAAGGGCAATCGGCTTTCGGTGATGCCCGCCAGCAAGGAGCACTTCGACTTCATCGTCTCGCTCGCCCGCACTCGATCGTGAACGTCAGCGATCGAGCAGTGCGCGCAGACGCGCATTCACGGCGGGCCACTCGGCCGCGATGATCGAGAAGTAGGCGCTATCGCGGATCGTGCCGTCGTAGGTGGGGACATGCGCCCGGCGGATGCCCTCGAACGTCGCGCCGATGCGTTCGATGGCCCGGCGCGAACGCTCGTTGCGAGCGTCGGTCTTGAACGTCACGCGCTGCACCGGCCACACCTCGAAGGCCTGCGTCAGCATGAGCAACTTGGCTTCGGTATTGGCGCGGGTGCGCTGCGCCGACGCCGACAGCCACGTGCTACCGATCTCCAAAACGCTGGGTAGGGGCGACTCATCCCAGTGCTCGATGTCCATGAACCGGGTCGAGCCGACGACCCGCTCGAGCACGACGGTGGCAAAAGGCAGCACGCGGCCGGCCTGCTGCTCGGCGAGAGCCGTGGCGACGTACGCCGCCATGGCATCGAGACCGTCGGGCACCAAGGTCAAGCCGTAGGTGGAGCGGTCTTCACTCGCTGCGGCGACGAGCGCCGGAACATGCTCGAGCGTCAGCGGCTCGAGCCGGACCAGGCTTCCGTGCAGGAGGATCGATTGCACCGCGTCAGCCGTTCGGCCACCGGGCCCGGTCGGGAGCGTGCCGCTGGCTCGCCGAGTCACGGGGGACCCGCGAGTCGGCGCCGAAAATCGGTGCGAGGCAGAAGATAAGAACGAGTAGAACGAGTACCAACAAAGCATCCATGACGCCAGTGTGCGCCCTCGATCTCATTAGATCCAGTTAATTATTCTCGGCCTGTTGTTAAGCTGAGCTGATGGATTTGGATATTCGACGATTGCGGGTCCTCCGTGAAGTCGCCCTCCGGGGCACCATTGCGTCTGCCGCCGATTCCCTCGGCTTCACGCCCTCCGCCATTTCACAGCAGCTGAGCGCGCTCGAACGCGAGAGCGGCTCGATACTGCTCGAACGCACCGGGCGCAGCGTGCGGCTCACCGACGCCGGGCAGGTGCTCGTCGACCGCACCGAGCCGGTACTCGTGGCGCTCGAAGAGGCGAAGGCCGCGCTCGAAGAGTCGCGCACGACGATCGCCGGCGAACTGCACCTCGCGGCGTCGGGCTCCCTCGCCCGCGCCTTCGTGGTGCCGGCCATTGCCGAGGTGGCGCAGATGTACCCGCAACTCAAGATCACACTGCTCGAGTACGAGGCCGACGACAGCTTGCGCGAGTTGCGACTCGGTCAACTCGACATCGTCGTCACCCACGAATACGACCACGAGCGCCGCCCGGCAGAACCCGAACTCGTGCGCGTCGACCTCTTCGCCGAGGACATGCTCATCGCCGCGCCGGCCGGCCGCTTCGAGGGTCCCGTTGCGTTGGCCGATCTCAAAGACGAGATCTGGGCCGCTGATCCGCCGTACAACTCATGCGGACGCGCGGTGCGCAGCGCGTGCCGCGCGGTCGGCTTCGAGCCCGACGTCCGCTACAACAGCAACGAGTACAGCGTGCTGCTGGCGGCCGTCATGCACGGCGGCGCAGTGGCGCTGATGCCGCGCCTCGGGCTCACCGGCGCGCCGGCCGAAATCGACGTGTTGCCGGTAGCCGACCTTCCGACGCGGCGCTTGGTCTTTGCGGCGCGTCGGCGGGGTGAACCACCGCGACCCGGCGTCACGACCGTCCTCGCGCACCTGCAGACTGCGGCGGCGAAACCACGAACGCGATAGCCACCGATGACGTGGACCTGCCCCGCGTGCCACCGTCGATTCGGCCGGCAAGGTCAGTCGCACGAATGCGCGCCGGCGATGACGCTCGACGACTACTTCTCTGCAGTACCCGATCAGGCGAGCCGCTCAGGCACCGGCCCGGTCCGTGAGCGGCCGATCTTCGACGCAGTCTTCGCTCATCTCGACGCGCTCGGCGACATACACGTCGAGCCGGTCTCGGTAGGCATCTTCTTCAAGCGATCCCGGGGGTTCGCAGAACTGCGACCCAAGTCCAAGTGGGTGGAGTTGTCGTTCGGACTCCCGCGCACGATCGAACATCCGAAGATCACGCGCATCATCCGCGCCAGCGCCGCCCGCACGTATCACTTCGTGCGATTGCGGGAGCCGAGCGACGTCGACTCCGATGTGCGCGACTGGCTCACCGAGGCCTACTTTGCGGTCGAATCATGACCTCCATCGAATCTCTCCTCCAGAGCTACGAAGTCGCACGGCCGGCGCCTCACGATCGTCCGTGGGTGCTGCTCAACCTCGTGTTGAGTGCGGACGGCCATGCGTCGATCGACGGTCGCGTCACCCACCTCACGTCACCCACCGACCAGGCGCTCTTCCATCACCTGCGCGCACTCAGCGATGTCATCCTCGTCGGCGCGGCGACCGTGCGAGCCGAGAAGTATGGGCCCGTGCGCATCAGCGATGCGGTGGCGCAGCAACGAGTGGCCGACGGGCGCCGCGAACGACCCACGCTCGTCATCGTCTCGCGCTCGCTCGACCTCGATCTCGACCCGATCGCCCGCACCGGCCAGTCCGTCGTCGTGATGACGTGCGCGGCAAGCGATACGACTCTCCGCGACCGCCTACAGGCATCCGCGGACGTGATCGTCGCCGGTGATGACATCGTCGACCTCCGCAAAGGGCTGGGCCTGTTGCACGAGCGCGGCGCGCGAGTCGTGCTGTGCGAGGGCGGTGCGGTACTCAACGGTGAACTCGCGCAGGCCGAACTGATCGACGAAGTGTGCGTGACCGTCGCGCCCGTGCTCGGTGGTGACCCTTCGACGCAATCGAGCGCGCTGCAACATCGCACGCTGAATCTGCAACTGCAGAGTGCGCAGGCCTTCGAGGGCAACGTGTTCTTGCGCTGGTCGGTCGGGTAACCAAGTGACCAGTCGTTGGGGGTTGTACGAGGCGGCCGAGCCTCTCGCCGCACCGGGCTGGCGACTCGACACGATCGTGGCGGCGGCGCGTCACTATCCGACCAACGGCATCAGAGTGGCGACCGACGGCCGGCTCTGGATCACGCAGGTGCTCGGCCGGCACATCACGTCGCTCGACCCGACGACCAACGAACAGCGCGTGGTCGTGCCACTCGGCGGTGGCCTACTCGGACCCGACGATCTCGCATTCGATCGCTACGGCAACACGTTCGTCACCGAACCCCACGACGATCGCGTCTCGAGGGTGTCGCGCGATGGAGTTGTCGAGGTGTGGGCCGACGGCCTGCCCAGTGCCAACGGCATCACCATCTCGCGTGATGGGCGCTTGTTCATCGACGAGTGCCGCCCTGGTGGTCGCCTCGTCGAGATCGACACCGCCGAACCCCACCAATGGCGCGTCGTCGTCGGCGATCTCGGTATGCCCAACGCGCTCGAGATGGGGCCCGACGGGTGGCTCTACCTGCCCGAGGTGTCGGCGAGTCGGGTGTTGGCCGTCGACCCCGACAGCGGCGCGACCCGCGTCGCAGTCGACGATGTCTTCGCGCCGAGTGCGGTGAAGTTCGATCACCTCGACCGGCTGGTGGTGACCGAAGCCGGTGCCGGCAACGTCACCATCGTCGACCTGGCGACCGGCGAGCGGCGCGTACTCGCGCACATCGCGCCCGGCCTCGACAATTTCGCGTTCGCCGACGCATCCACGATGTACGTATCGAGCTTCGTCACCGGTGCGATCTACCGGATCGATCTCGACAAGGGCGAGATCGAAGTGCGCACGACCCCCGGCCTCATCACCGCCAACGGGCTTTCGCTCTCGCACGACGATGGCTTGATCGTGAGCGACCGTCTGAGCGTCGTCGAAGTCGATCGCAACGGGACACTGCGCCGGCTGGCCAATCTCCCTACCGACATGCAGTTCTCGGTCACCGGTGCCGTGACGACCGGCGACACGCTGTGCGTACTGACGGCCGACGGCCGGCTCATGCAGCGGCCGTCGAACAAGCAGAGCTTCGCCGAGTTGTCGATCTCGGGTAGCGACGACGCCCCGACGTGTCTCGCATTGCTCGACACGCTCCTCCTCGTGGGCGCGGGCACCGACGTATTGGCGGTCGAACGGTCGGGGGCGGTTCGCCGGTCGATCGCGACCGGCTTGCGGATCAGCGCCGTGGCGTCTCACGACGACAGCGTCGTCGTCTGCGAACGCAGCACCGGTACGGTCGCACTGTTCGACCGCGGCACCGCCACGGCGTGGACGGGTTTCTCCGACCCCGCCGCCGTCGCGCTCACGGCACACGCGGTGTTCGTCGCCGAAGCATCGTCGCGCCGTGTCGTATGCGTGGCGCGGGCGACCGGTGAACGCACCATCGCTGCCACGGACATGCCCTTCGGCTCGCCGCTCGCGGCCCACGCCAACGGTGTGGGTCCACCGTCACTGTGTGCGGCAGAAGACGGCTCGGTGTTCGTCGGCTGCTCCGGCGACGCCAGCGTGCGACGATTGTCCGCGGTACCCGCGAGAGCGTGAGGACACCATGGCGCTCGAAGACGACAAACAGACAGTGCACGAGCTGCTCGACGGCATCGCTCGCCGTGACGTCAGCGCGCTCGAACGCGTCGTCACCGACGACGTTGTGTGGTGGGTGCCCCGCAGCGCGTCGCGGCACGGTTTGGCCCGCCCACTCGTAGGTCGGTCCGCGGTCGTCGAGCTCTTGCGCGGCAGCAGCGAGTTCTTCCGTGCCGACACGACGACGTGGACGGTGATCGCAATGATCGGCGAGGGTACCTCGGTCGTTGCCCACGTCGAACGCCGGTGCCTCACGAGCGCGGGCATCGAGTATCTGAACGACTACCTACTGCGCTTCGACTTCGACGGCGGTCAAATTCGCGAAGCGTGGGAACAGACTGACACCGCGCTCGCCTTCGAGCTTTTCGCGTCGAGGAGTTGACCATGTTGGCTGGCGCAGGCTTGATGGCCTTCCTCCCCACCGATGACCTCGAGCGAGCACAACGATTCTTCAGCGAAGTGATCGGTCTTTCGCTGATCTCGCACGATCCGTACGGATGCATCTTCGACGCGAACGGGACTCAGTTGCGCGTCAATCTCGTCGCGCCGTTCGACCGGCCACCGCACACCGTGCTCGGCTGGCTGGTGCCCGACATCGCCGCCGCCACCGGGGCACTCAGTGCACGCGGTGTGCACTTCGAGCGCTATGAGGGCATGGGCCAGGACAGCGCCGGTGTGTGGACTGCGCCGAGCGGCGATCGGGTGTCGTGGTTCAAACACCCCGACGGCAACACGCTCTCGCTCACTCAGAGCGCGGAATAGCAAAGAGACCGGCGGGAGAACGACATGCCCGTTGAGTTCATCGGTTGGACGTCGCCGCAGGTGTCCTCCGAAATCATCCCCGCCACTGGCCCCGTTTTCTCGAGCGAGGTGCTCGCCCATACGGCGCGTGTCCATGAGGCCGCCGGATTCGATCGCGTATTGATCGGCTATTTCACCCACGGCGCCGATGGCTTCATGGTCGGCGCACATACGGCGGCGGTCACCGAACGTCTCGGGTTGTTGCTCGCGCATCGACCAGGGTTCATCGCACCGACGCTCGCGGCACGCAAACTCGCGACGCTCGATCAGCTGAGCGGTGGACGGTTAGCGCTGCACGTCATCGCCGGCGGGGGCACGGCCGATCAAGCGGGCGACGGCGACTTCGTCGACCACGACGCCCGCTACCGACGCGGCGACGAGTACGTGCGTGTCATGCGGCGCATGTGGACCGAAACGCAGCCCTTCGACCACGAAGGCGAGTTCTACCGCGCGCTCGGCGCATACTCGACGATCCGTTGCCGCCAAGAGCCTCACATACCGCTCTACGGCGGCGGAGGTTCTGACGCCGCAATCAATTCGTTGGCGCCGCATCTCGACACGTACATGTTGTGGGGCGAGCCGCTCGCCGAGACACGCGCATTCATGGCCCGCGTACGCGACGCCGCCGCACAATGGGATCGCACGCCGACATTCAGCGTCTCGACTCGTCCGATTCTGGCGAAGACCGAGGACGAGGCATGGGATCGAGCGCACGCCATCTTGGAGCAGATCCGCCAGAGTCCATGGGCAAAAGCGGTGTCGACTCGGCGAGTAGAGAACGTGGGATCGCAACGCCTCCTCGAGGTTGCCCGCCGCCGTGATGTCCACGACACGTGCCTCTTCACTCCGCTGGCGACCGCGACCGGCGCGCCGGGCAATTCGACCGCGCTCGTCGGCACCGCGGAGACGGTTGCCGATGCGCTCGCGGCGTACTACGACCTCGGCGCCACGAAGTTGCTCATCCGCGGGTACGACCCGCTGAACGATGCCGAAGAATACGGTCGAGA
>JBDSMH010000089.1:0-6056 GCA_039915945.1 Acidimicrobiales bacterium
CCAAGGCCGTCGCAACAACACCCGCGCCACGAGACTGGCGAAGAAGACTACGACAACGACAAGCGCGTCGAAGACGATCAGCAGCAGCGGGATGACGGCGAACCACAACAGCAAGAGAAACGCGACAATCGCCACCACCGCGACCAGCAGGTCGAGGTCCAAGGGGATGTCGATGTTGTCATACCAGCGGCGGCGACGTTCCTTCGGTTGCCCGCTGGGTCGTGAACCTCGCTCTGGCCCATGACCATCAGTGTGTCACCGAACGACCGCCGCGCCATTGTGGCAGCATCGCGGTGAGATTGATGGTCGAGGGGGAACAATGGCCGACGAATTGGCGACAACCGCTGCGTTCAACGAGTTGATCGACACGCTCAGTGCGATCCGCGACGACTACGTCCTCGGCGACGGGCGTCTGCGTGACGACCTCGAACGGGTCGAGGGCTATCGCTATGTCACACAGCTTCTGTCCGAGGCATCAGAGCTTTTGGCGGAAGCCGATCCTGAACGTCCGCGCTTCTCGTCGATCGTGTCACCGGCGCGCAAGTTTCTCGGCGACAATCCTGACGCGCTCTACCAACAGACGGTCATTCGCGGCGATCGCTCCTACCGCGTCACCGGTCGCCGCGACGGTCAGGCGTACATCTCGTTCACCGTGCACTCCGCTGACCCCGCCGGTGGGATCAACGGCGCGGTCCTCGCCGATATCAATCATCACGACCTCGAGGTCGACGGCGACGGCCGCTTCGAATTGATATTGAGCCCCGATGAACACCCGGGCAACTGGCTGCGCCTCGATCCGCGCGCTCGGTTCGTGTTCGTGCGCAACTACTACCTCAACGAGACGTCGGCGCACAACGATCCCGACGTGCACGTGCGACTGCACATCGAGCCCCTCGACGATCCCGGCCCTCCGCCGCCATTGTCCGATGCGACATTCGCGTCGCGGCTGCGCGACGCAACCGCGTTCTTACACGCGGGCACATTGGGACTGCGGCTCTTCGAAGCCGAATCCACCGTGCCCTTCAGTTCGAACGAGTTCAACACCGTCGGTACGCCGTGGAGTTTCCGCAACGCCGGCGTCGACGCGGCCGGCGCGGTCGACATCTTCTATTCGTCGGGACGGTTCGATCTGCCACCGGGCAAGGCACTCATCATGGAAGGCACGATGCCCGAAGCCGAGTTCGTCAACGTCATGTTGTGGAACGTGCACATGCAGACGCTCGAGTACCGCTTCGCGCGCAGCTCGCTCAATTCCGCGCAGATGCAACTCGACCGCGACAACGGCTATCGCATCGTGATCAGCGCCGAAGATCCCGGCGTGCCCAACTGGCTCGAAACCGGCGGCCATCGCCGCGGCTCGATCTTCTGGCGCTTCCTGTTACCGACCACGCAGCCAGACACACCGCGCTGCCGCGTCGTCAACGTCACCGACCTCGCCCCCACGTGACCAGACCCGAAAATGGCGGTAAAGCCACTTCTCACGTAACTCTTCCTCGCCTTCGGTAGGCCTCTTACCTTCATCCCGCATCGTGTTCATCAGAGGCCGGACCTACCGGATCGACAAGAAGGGGATGAACATGAAAAGCAAGAGGTTGGCGAAGGCCGGTCTGGCTCTCGGCCTGATTGGTGGCACCGCAGCGGGATTTGCTCTGGGTACGCCTGGTATCTCGAGCGCCCAAACGGACACCACGACACCGTCGGCGACGGCGAGTGCTGCTACGAAACCCGATCGAGCGGCGAAGCTCCAAGAAACGCTCAAGCCACTGCTCGACAACGGCACGCTCACGCAGGCACAGGTCGACGCAGTCGTCGCCGCGCTGAACGCGGCCGAGCCGGCCGGCGGTCATCGCGGCGGTTCACGCGGCGGAGGCGCCGACCTGTCGGTTGCTGCCACCACCATCGGCGTCACCGCCGAAGAATTGCGTACGGCACTCCAATCGGGCCAAAGCATCGCCGACGTAGCCACGGCCAAGGGTGTCGCGCCGCAAGCAGTGATCGACGCGATGGTCGCCGCCATGAATCAGCGCCTGGCCGAGTCCGTAACGGCGGGCAAGTTGACGCAGGCAAAGGCCGATGAACTCGCAGCGAGCGCGGCGACCCGTATCGCCGACGTCGTCAATGGTGTCGCGAAGCCCGGTCGCGGCCTTGGCGCACGACCCGACCGAGCACCCACCACGGAGGCACCCACGACGACCACGAGCTGACAACTGATCCCACCAGCAGACCGCTCTGTCGGTTGGCGCTCACCCCTCCCGGGCGCCGACCGACGGAGCGCTTTGCTTTGTGGCTGAGCGCTTTGCTTTGTGGCGTTCAGCGAGGTTCGCGCGGAAGACCGAGGACGCGTTCCGCGAGGATGTTGCGCAACACGTTGGAGGTGCCGCCCATGATCGTGTAGCCGGGCGCGTAGACGATGCCGCGGGCCACGTCGTTCCACAGCAGAGCCTCGGGCCCGAGGACGCGGGCAACGAAGTCGGCGACACGTTGCTCGTGCTCGGTGCACATGCATTTTGTCGCCGCCGCGAATCCTTGCGGTGCTTGGCCCATGACCGAGCGCATCACCAACAACTTGCCGACGCGATAACCGATCTCGAGCGCGGCGAGCTCTTGGCGCACGAGCGGGTCCGTGGCATCGGCGCGACGGCGCGCGATATCGAACAGCGCACGATTGGAGACGAGCCGATCGATGCCGCCGCGCTCGTGTTCGAGTTGGCGCATCGTCTGGGAGAACGCTTCGCCTTCGACACCGACCAAGTTGTCGGCGGACACGCGCACGTTGTCGAAAAAGACCTCGCAGAAGTGCTCGCTCTCGGTGAGGTCACGGATGTGACGCACCTCGATACCGGGTGTTTCCATCGGCACGATGATCTCGCTGATCCCCCGATGCGGCGGTCCGTCTTTGGACGTGCGACAGATCAGATAACAGAAGTCGGCGCGCGCCGCGAAGCTCGTCCAGGTCTTCTGCCCGTTGACGACAAAGTCGTTGCCGTCTCGCACTGCGCTGGTTTGCAACGACGCAAGGTCAGACCCGGCGCCGGGCTCGCTCATGCCGATACACCACGTCGTCTCGCCGGACAGGATCAACGGCAGATACCGCTGCCGCTGTGCGTCACTGCCGTAGGCGATGAGCGCGGGGCCCATCTGGCGATCCGCGAACCAACTCGCACCCACTGGCGCGCCGGCCGTGATGAGCTCTTCGGCGACGATCAATCGATCGAGGGGCGGCCGTTCTCCCCCGCCGTATTGCTTGGGCCAACCCATCCCGATCCAGCCGCGCGCACCCAGCTCACGCGACACCTCTCGGGAAAAGCCGTTGATCCACGAATCGTTCGCACGGCCGAACCGCGCCACCGCATCTTGCGCGAAGGCACGTGCCTCGTCACGAAGACGAACCTGTTCGCCTGTCCATCCGAACTCCATCAGCCGCGCACACTATGTTCACCGGTCGGCCATTCGCCTATGCGGGTACGAGCGATTGCACGAACCGATCGTAGGTTTGCCGCGCATCGTCGCCGGCGGCCTGCGCGAAGGCCGCGACGTAGTACAAGCGCGACCCGTGGATCTCGAGGTGGACCAAACCCCACCCGGCGGCGGCCTTCAGGCGGGCGTCGAAAACGTGGGCACTCGGGGGTGTCCCACGCGGTGCCCTCGACGAAGGTCGTGCTGCGCAGCCCCCCAATCCTCTGCGCGGTCGCCTGCATATAGGCATCGGCCCCGAACGCCGCGTCACCGCACCTTTGAGGCGTAGTGCCTACGAACTACAGTCCCCGGTTCGGGGTCTCGAGCTTGGGGGCGATGTGCAGTACACGACACTCGGACGCACCGGCGTCACTGTCAGCCGGCTGTGTCTCGGCGCGATGATGTTCGGCCAAGACGGCAACCCCGATCACGACGACTGCGTGCGCATCATGCATCGCGCATTCGAGGCCGGCATCAACTTCGTCGACACGGCCGACGTCTATGCGTACGGCGAATCCGAAGAGATCGTCGGTGCGGCGATCCGCGACCGTCGAGACGAGATCGTCGTGGCAACCAAGCTGCATCACCCTATGAGCGACGACGTGCTCAACCAGCGAGGCTCGACGCGATCGTGGATCATCCGCGCCTGCGAGGACTCGCTGCGCCGCCTCGGCACCGACTACATCGACCTCTACCAGGTGCACCGAGTCGACCCCTTGACCGACATCGACGAGACGCTCGGGGCCTTGAGCGATCTCGTGCATCAAGGCAAGGTGCGCATGATCGGCTGCTGCACGTTTCCGCCGTCGGAGATCGTCGAATCGCACTGGGTGGCCGAGCAGCGCGGGCACGTGCGGTTCCGGTGCAATCAGCCGCCATACTCGATCTTCGCCCGGGGCATCGAACGCGAAGTGCTCGGCGTCTGCGCCCGCTACGGCATGGGCGTCATCACATGGTCGCCCCTCAACTCGGGTTGGTTGACCGGCCGCTACCGGCGCGGCATCGAGAACCCACCGTCACCGCGCGTTGCGATCCGCATCAACCGGCCGCGCGACGAGAGCGAAAGCGGCTTCGGTCGTCCACGACCGAGCTACGGCGCGTTGCACGACTACGACGCCCCGTTCAATCAACGCAAACTCGACGTCGTGGAAGAACTCGTCAAGCTCAGCGACGACGCCGGCATCAGCATGGTCGACATGGCGGTCGCATTCACGCTCGCCCACCCCGCGATCACGTCGTCGATCATCGGGCCGCGCACGATGACACAGCTCGAATCGCAACTCACCAGCGCAGATCTGACGCTCGACACCGCAGTGCTCGACCGCATCGATGCGTTGGTACCACCGGGCACCGACGTGTTCCTCGGCGACGCGGGCTACCTGCCTCCCGATCTCACCGACGTCCGCCGGCGCCGCCGCGCCTGAGGCTGGTCTAGAGCAGCACGGGCTTGGGCTCGCGGACCACGCCGGCGATGCGATATGCATCGGCTTCGTCGAGCGTCTCGCGGATCAACAATGCTTGTGCCAACGCATCGAGCTTGTTGCGATTTTCGCGCAGGACGCGCATGGCATCCGCGTAGCAGTCGTCGACGATGCGCCGCACCTCTTGGTCGACCAGCTCGCGAGTACCCGCCGATGGGCCGTCGCTGCTGTCCATCCACGGCATGTCGCTGCCCGACGCGGGCAGCACCGACACCGGGCCGATGACATCGGACATGCCCCAACGCCCGACCATCTGTCGCGCAATCTGGCTCACGCGTTCGAGGTCGGTGGCCGCACCGGTGGTGACCTCGTCGTACACCAGTTCTTCGGCCGCGCGGCCGCCGAGCATTCCCATGATGCGGCCCCGCAGGTACTTCTTCTCGTACGAGTAGCGATCGGACTCGGGGCTCTGGAACGTGACTCCGAGTGCAGAACCGCGGGGCACGATCGAGATCTTGCGCACCGGGTCGGCGCCCGGCTGCAGCATGCCCAGCAAGGCATGGCCACTTTCGTGATAGGCGGTACGTTCGCGCTCGTCCTGCGACAACACGAGACGCCGCTCGGTGCCGAGGATGATCTTTTCGAGTGCGTCGGTGAAGTCGGGCATCGAGACACGCTCGTGTTCGCGTCGAGCGGCCAGCAGCGCCCCCTCGTTGACGAGGTTCTTGAGGTCTGCGCCGACCATGCCCGCGGTCGTCGACGCCAGCGAGGAGAGATCAACGTCGTCGGCGAGCGGTACCGAACGGGTGTGGACCTGCAGGATCTGCTGACGGCCCACTTGGTCGGGCGGGCTCACCACGACTCGTCTATCGAAGCGTCCCGGTCGCAACAGGGCAGAGTCGAGGATCTCGGGCCGGTTGGTGGCGGCGAGCACGATCACGCCGATCGCCGTGTCGAAGCCGTCCATCTCGGTGAGGATCTGGTTCAGGGTCTGCTCGCGCTCGTCATGGCCTCCGCTGGAGAAGGAGCCCCCGCCGCGCGCACGCCCGATCGCATCCAGCTCGTCGATGAAGATGATGGCCGGCGCCGCCTCCTTGGCCTGGTTGAAGAGATCGCGCACCCGCGAGGCGCCGACCCCCACGATCGCCTCGATGAACTCCGACGCCGAGAGGGAGAAGA
>JBDSMH010000120.1:0-12639 GCA_039915945.1 Acidimicrobiales bacterium
CGCACGGCATCGACCCGTCGTGGGTCACCATCGAGTTGACCGAAAGCAGTGTCGTCGACGGCGGCAGCATCAACCACACCCGCCTCGAAGCCATCCGGGCCCTCGGGGTCAAGGTCGCCGCCGACGATTTCGGGTCGGGCTACGCGTCCTACGCCGCCCTCGGCCAACTCCCCTACACCGGCGTCAAGATCGACATGTCGCTCGTGCAGGCGCTCGAAGGGTCGGGCAGCGAAAAAGCCCAGGCCCAGGTGCGCTCGCTGTGCGAGATGGCCAAGGCCCTCGGCCTCACCGTCGTCGCCGAGGGCGTCGAAGCCAGCGAGCAGGCCTCGCTCTTGATCACTCTCGGCTGCGATTTCGCTCAGGGCTACTACTTTTCGCCCCCGGTTCCCGCCGTCGATGCCGACGACCTCGTCGAGCACGGCCTGCAGGCCCTCAAGCGCCGCTAGGCCCCTCTAGCCGCCCACAGGAACCACAAAGCACCACGTAGCGTGAGTGTGCCACCGCACTGGGTGGACTTCCCCCCGCGGCCGCTCCTAGGATGCGGCCCGCCGGGCGGAGCCGAGTATGCAAGGCGGTTCTTTGCGCGCGCACGACACTTCCTCACCGCGGTCGGGTTGCGACGACCTCGTCACCCTGTTGCGACGCCACGTCGCCTCGGACACGCGCGCTCGTTTCGGGTTCTACCGCCGCGGCGACGATCGCATCGAATACATGAATCACGCCATGCTCGTACGCCGGGCGTTCGACTTCGCGGCGCGCCTGGGTGAGGCCGGGGTACGCCACAACGAGCCCGTGCTCCTGGCCGTAGCCGAGCCCGAACCGGTCGTCACGGCCTATCTCGGCACCGTCCTTGCCGGCGGGCTACCGGTGATCCACCCGATCCGGCGGGCATTCGACAAACGGGCCCAGATCGTCGCCACGATCGAAACCGCGATGCGGGCGCTCGGTCCGCACGGGCACCTCGTCATGGAAGCCGGGGACTCGCTCGCTGACGACCTCCACATCACCGCGCCGGTCATCGAACTCGACCTCGGGCTGCTCGGGCCGACCACCCCGCCTCACGTCTGCCGGTCGAACGGGTCGCGGCGCGACATGGCCCTGCACCTGCAGAGCACCAGCGGTACGACGGGCACGAGCAAACTCGCCGTCATCACCCACGGCAACGCAATCGCGAACTGTGTCGGCTTGGCCGCCAGGATGCAGATGAGCGAGCACGACGTCACCGTGTCGTGGCTACCGCTGTATCACGACATGGGTCTCGTCATGTCGGTCATCCTCCCGTTCGTGACCGGTACCGACTCGGTGCTCTTGAGCCCGTTCGACTTTCTCGCCGACCCGACCACCTACCTACGCGTCATCTCGAGTGAGCGCGGCACCATCTCGACGATGCCCAACTTCGGGTTTGAGTTGGCGACACGGCGCTCGCGACAAGATCGACTCGGCAACATCGATCTGTCGGCATGGCGCCAGGCGAACTGCGGTGCCGAACCAATCGACGTCCGCGTCATCGACCGGTTCGTCGAGCGATTCGCGCGGCACGGATTCAAGCGCGAAGCGATCAAGCCCGGGTACGGACTCGCCGAGGCAACGTTGACGGTGACGCTCACCGGCGCGGGCGAACCGGCGCACTACGTGCGATCGCGCATCACATCGGTTGCCAGCCTGGCGACCATCGACGTGTCTGCCACTGGTTCATTCGACGAGCCACTACCTCCGTGTGGACCCGACGAGACCGAGGTGATCTCAGTGGGAAGCGCCCTACGGGGACTCGATATCTGGTTGGTCGACGAGCAGGACCGAGTCATCGAAGACGACGACGTCTGCGGTGAGATCAAAGTCGCGGGCACGAGCGTCTCGCCCGGCTACTGGCGCCGCGACGGCCCCCTCGACGTGATTGCACAGTCGGGTCTGCGCACCGGCGACATCGGCTTCTTCCATGAAGGCGAGCTGTACGTCGTCGAGCGGACCAAGAACATCATCATCCGTCACGGCGAGAACTACAGCGCGTTGCTGTTGGAGCACGAACTCGCCGACACGCTCGATCGGCCGCGCAACGAGATCGTCGTCATCGACAGCGACGTCCGGCCGGGGCTCGGTCGCGTGACCGCCATTCTTGGTGTCGATCAGAAGGACGATCTGCCGGCGCTCGAACTCGCGGTCAGGGAGGCGCAACTACGCCTGCCGCTTCCGTTGGAAGACCTCGTCTTCGTGCCGCGAGGCGCATTGCCCCGTACTACGAGCGGCAAGAAACAGCACGCTCGAATTCGCTCGATGCTGAGTGAAGGCTCGATCACGATCTTCGACCGCGTCGCGCTCACGCCGATGCCACCGGCACCGCAGGGTGTGGTGCTCGATCTGGTCGCCGTCGACGCGGTCGGGACCACTCGCGACATCGTCACTCGCATGGCGCGGCGTCAGGGAGTGACCGTCGAGATCGTCGACTCGATGCATCTCGCCCACGACCTCGGCTTCGACTCGCTGGCGCGTCTCGAGCTGGCGGCAACGATCGAAGAGAAGACCGGCATCGGCATCACCGAAGATCGCCTCGGCGCGATCCACACGGTCGGCGATCTCCTTGGGCTCGTGCGCGAACTGCAGGATCGTTCGGGGACGAGCAGCGATCGAAGCGTCACGCAGTTGATCGCCGCGATCATCGAGGAGATCCCCCAGACGAACCTCGTCGTGACGCGTCAAGAGGGCCGGCGATTGCTCGTCGACCGCCGGTGGGTCGTCGACTTCGCGTCGCTCAACTATCTCGGAATCGATCTTGATCCCGACGTCATTGCCAGCGTCGAACCATTGTTGAAGGAGTGGGGAACCCACCCGAGCTGGACCCGTGCCGTCGCGTCACCGGGGCCCTACACACAACTCGAAGCCGGGTTGGCCCACCTCGTCGGCGCGCCCGACACCGTCGTGTTCCCGACGATCACGCTGTTGCACATGGGCGTGCTGCCGCTGCTCACCGGACGCGGCACGATTCTCGTCGACGAAGGATCGCATCACTCGATACTCGAAGCCGCCGAACTCGCACGAGGGCGCGGCGCGACGATCGTGAGGGTGCGCCGCAGCGACCCGGCCGACCTCGAGAGCAAGATCGCCGATACCGACGCCTCGCAACCCCGCATCATCACGGTCAACGGCGTGTACTCGATGTCGGGCACGCTCCCCTCTCTGGTTGCCTACGAACAGATCGCGGAGGCGTACCGAGCGACGCTCTACATCGACGACGCGCACGGCTTTGGCGTACTCGGAAGCAATCCGACGGCGGACCGACCGTACGGAGTCGGCGGGGGCGGGGTCATGCGCCACTTCGATCTCCCCTACGACAACACCGTGTACATCGCGGGCCTCTCGAAGGCTTTCTCGTCGATGGCCGCGTTCGTCACCTGCCGTTCGCCCCAAGAACGTTCGCTGATCACCAAGGCGTCGACGTTGATCTTCTCGGGACCGATCCCGGTCGCATCCCTGGCAACGTCGCTCGCGGCGTTGCGCGTCAATGAGCGCGAGGGCGACGAGCTACGTGACCGCCTACGCCACGCCACGCGCCGCATCACGGACCACGCACGGTCCATCGGGTTGATCGTCGAGAACCATCTCGACTTCCCGGCGCTCACGATCGTGCTGGGTTCGGTGAGCCGGGTCATTCGCGGCTGCCAGATTGCTTGGGAGCATGGGATTTTGTTGACACCAGCAGTGTTCCCCGCCCTGCCGCTCGAACGCGGCGGATTGCGGCTCAGCGTGACGGCATCCAACACGGATTCCGACATCGACATCCTGTTGCGCGCGCTCTCCGCCGTGCGGGACGAACTGGGCGAAACCGAACTGTCGGGTCGCAGTGCGTCATACGCGGGCACCTTCGAGTTCTAGGCCGTGACAAGCGGACCGCCCGCACCGGCCGAGTTGGTGCGTCGCCTACTCGACGCCGACGCGCACCACGACTTCGCCGGATACCGGGCCCTGTTGGCCGACGAGTTCACTGAGCGGACCGAAGGTCGAGTCACGAGCGGACGCGGCGACGACGCGGCCTACGCCGCCGCCCGTTCGTGGGTGCTGGCGCCGAGTGCGCATCGTCGGGTCGACGACATCAACGAAGCCCCGGGATACGTCACCGTTCGCTACCGTCTCGATCAGGCCGTACCTCCCGGTGTCGCAGTGCGCGAACGGCCGGGCAACTTCCTCGGCTACAGCGTCTACGAGACGCGCGAGGGCCACATCATCCGCGCGGGGCACTTCTTCAGCGAGCAGCGTGAACCCGAAGTAGCGCCTCCGGCCATCTCGACGACCGACGTTGCCGCGCGCCGGCGAACGCACCGCAATCGCCTCCTCGGTGGCCTGGGCGTGTTGTTGTCATTGCTCGTCGCCGAGCCCGTATGGGCGGCACCGGTCGTCGCGACGACCGCCTGGCGCGGCGGTGGTCTTGCATTCGCATTGCTCGTACCCGTCTACTTCGCGCTCGGCTACGTCGCGTCGCTGGTGGTCATCCGGCGGGCGAAGGGCAGCGCGTCGGGTTGGTTCGAACGGTGGGTCAGCGGCGGAGCCGACCGGCGCTATCTACGCGGTGTGCGCCGACTCGTTCAAGCGGGCACGGTGATCGGCTTCGTACTCTCGTCGATGCTTTTCGGCTCGATCGTCACGACCTGGTTGCTGCTGCACCTGGGGCGAACCCGTCACATTCGCCGCGACGCGGCCGTGTCGTCATTGATCTTCTCGGCGGGATTCGTGGGCTTTTACGCAGGTATCGCGTCGCTGTTCTTCTGACGCCGTGTCAGCCACAGCACTCTGAATGCGAGCACCAGCGCAACGATGCTGACAATGCCGCCGGCGACGGTGCGCGAATCGGTCGTGTAGTCGAGCCCTATGTCATGGCGGCCGGCATCGAGCTCGAGCTTGAGGCGCCCGTCGCCATAGGCCTGTGGGGTCACCGCGCGGCCGTCGACAGTCAACTTCCAGCGGGGGCTGTATGCGACCGCAATGCCGACCGTGGTCCGGGCAGAGACATCGACGACGAAGCGGTGATGCTCGTTCGACTTGCGTTCGTAGCTCGCCGCCAGCGTTCCACTGTCGACGGACAGGAGCGCGCGCGGGTCGATGCGATCCGTGACATTCGCCTGCCAGATGCGCAGTGGGCCCCGCGTCTCGAGCAATGTCACGCCCCCGCTCTGCGCGAGGCGCGCCGCGGTCTCTTCGGACGTCGACACGATGTGCGTGACACCGAAGGTCGCGAGGTGTTCCGCCAGGCCTGGTTCCACTGAATGGATCTCGCGCACGGTGACACCAGCCGCGGCCCGGTTCAACTCGGGATTGAAGAGGTTGAGCTCGTTGCGACCCGACGCCCACGCCAGCCATCGACCCGGCGCAATCACGCCGAGGCGACCGATCTCTGCGGGGAAGTCCTCTTCGACGGCGAAGCGTCCCGTCACCGGTACCAACGTGTGAAGAAGTTGCGCAGTCTGGCGCATTTCCGGAATCGGCTCGGTGAGATCGCCCGGCAGGTTGGCGCTCTGGTCGATGCCAACGACGAGCCCGACGCAAATTGCGAGGCCGATGACCTCTGCCACCATGACTCGGTTCCGACCGAAGCCCGCCAGTATCTTCACGCGACGGCCGATCAGTTGCAGCAATGCGCTGAACCAATCGGTGACCGAAACGATCATGATCGCCGCAGGGATGAGCGCGATCACGCCGATCGACGTCACCGCGCGCCAAGGCATTTGCGACGTCACGTCACCGGGGTACAGCCCGCGCACGATGTGCACCGCAACGATCGAACCGCCCGCGATCGCGCCGGGGAGCAGTCCGCGCCGACGACCGCGCAGTGCCACCAAGACGACGAAGATCCAGCCCGCGATCACGAGATTGGACAACGCCGAGTCATAGAGGCGACGGCCTCTGAGCGCCTCGGCAATCTGCTCGTGGAAAGTCGGCGGGACCCACGTGGCCGCGCGTCCTGCGAGATGGCGGCTCTCGACAAATGGATAGAGCCAGACCGCACACAGAGCGGCGGCACCGAGACCGCTACCGGCGAGCGCCGAACACGAAGGCAGGCCAAAGGTGGCCCGACGGCTCAAGTACATGACGAGTAACGCACAGCCCGCGCAGTACACCAAGACCGTGGCCATCAGGATGTGCGTCAATACCAACGCCGCGATCCACAGCGCGGCAACCGTCGCTTGTCGCATCGACGGACGGCATGCAGTGTCGACGATGGCCGCGAGTGCGAAGAAGAACAATGGCGCGGCGACCTGAAACGGGTAGAGGCCTGTTTCGAAGACACCGCGAATGCCAAAACCAGCGAACACGGACACGACGAGCGACAAGATCCCGCTCAGCGCAGCGGCACGACGATCCGCGCCGATCGATCGGGCAAACGAGGCCACCGCTGCGGGCAAGGTCACGAACGACAGGAGCACGGCTACTTTGATGGCGCCGATGGTCGACAGTTGCCCGAACGAAGCGGCACGGATGACGGCGATGATGACCGAGAACCCTGGCGGATTGATCAGGAACGCGTCGTGACCGATCGAGAAGTACGGCGACCAGCCGTTGAGATGCCCGTGCGCGAGGACATCTCGAATCGTTCGATCGGTGCGAGCGGTGATGGCGCTGGAGTCGGCACCGGCGATGAGCCCGCCGCCCCACATGCGCCGGACCACCCACGCCCCCAGGCAGGCGCCCACAACCGGCGCCAGCCAGTGGAGCCCCAGTGGACCTCTCGAAGTCGATACGCCGCCACCGGTGTCAGCCTCGGGCGCGGTCGACCTCACCACGTACACACACCTCCATCGGTCACGCCCGCACCGCATTGAGCCCTGTCCGCACCGTAGCCCGGTTACCCTCACGCTCTAGTTGCAGCGAAGGGAGTCACTGTGTCGGCAAAGGGAGGGACCCGCGCGATCATCGCGGCGTTCTTGGCCAACCTCGGAATCGCCGTGGCGAAGTTCATCGGCTTTCTGCTGACCGGGTCGGCGTCGATGCTCTCCGAGAGCATCCACTCGACCGCCGACGCGGGAAACCAGGGACTCCTCATGTTGGGGCACCGTCGAGCGCGCCGGGCACCTGACGACGAGCATCCTTTCGGGTACGCGCGCGAGCGCTACTTCTGGTCGTTCGTGGTGGCGTTGGTCTTGTTCTCGTTGGGCTCGCTCTTCTCGCTCTTCGAAGGCTTCGACAAGGTTCGTCATCCTCATGAGATCGACAGCGTCGGCGTGGCCTTTGTCATCTTGGGCGTGGCGATCCTCCTCGAGGCATATTCGTTTCGCACCGCAATCCACGAAGCGAGGCCTCACAAGGGCAACGCGTCGTGGCGGCACTACATCCGCCACGCTCGCGAGCCCGAATTGCCGGTCGTACTCCTCGAAGACCTGGGGGCCCTCATCGGCTTGGTGCTGGCGTTCAGTGCCCTGATCGTCGCCGAGGTCACTAACGACGCGGTATGGGATGGCATCGGCACGCTCTGCATCGGTGTGCTGCTCGGCATCATCGCGATCGTGCTTGCGATCGAGATGAAGGGACTGTTGATCGGCGAGAGCGCAACGCGCGACAACGTACGCCTGATCGAAGATGCCATCGTCGGCAGCATGGACGTTCTACAGTTGATCCATCTGCGCACGCAGCACCTTGGCCCTGAGGAGCTTTTGGTGGGTGCCAAGATCCAGTTCCGCGATGGGCTCGATATGGCAGGGTTGGCCCGCGCCATCGACGACACCGAGGCCCGCATTCGCGCGGTGGTGCCGATCGCTCGACCGATGTACATCGAACCCGACATCTTCCACCCTCCGTTGGGCTAACGGGTGCTGCCCGATGCCGATCGAGCGGCGAACATCGCTGCCCTCGACTGTGTGAGCCAGTTCGTCCAGGCCGACCATCGCCGTGATCTCATTCGCTATCGGGCGCGGTTGCACAATGACATCGTCATCCGTTCCGAGGATGGCGTGATCGTGCAGGGAGCTGACGAGGCCGCGCTCGCCGCAGTGCGCGATTGGGCGGCGGCGCCCGAATCGAAGACCGTCGTCGACGACATCGGGGTCGCCTCCGGCATGGTGACGATGAGCTATCGCGTGACGGCCGGCGTATTACCCGGCAGCGAGGGCCAACCGCGCGATCTCGCCGGTCACTCCGTCTTCGAGGTGCAAGACGACAAGGTGATCCGCATCTGGCATCACTTACGCGTCGTCGACGTCTGAGACCCCGGCGTCATCGCCAGCGCTACGGGCACCATCAACACGCTGCACACGAGCACGATCCACATGAAGCGGTCGAACGCGCGGGCCGGACCCACGCTGGCGACGAACATCACCGCGATCGCGTTGCCCACCACGGCGCCAACGCGTTGCACCGTGTGGTTGACACCCGACGCGATGGCATAACGATCGGCGGGCATGCCGACCACTGTGCCGCCTTGCACCGACGGGAACACGAAGCCCGTGCCGATGGCGATGAGGATGATGCCCGGCATCCAACGCGAGACGGAGGGCGTCGCGGTGACCACGAAGATGTACCAGAGCGCGCCGAGCCCGAACGCGATTGCTCCCGCGATCATCATCGGTCGGTAGCCGACGCGGTCGGCCACACGGCCTCCGATGGGCGCCAGCACCCCGGCGCCGAAGGGTACGGGCGACACGAGCAGGCCCGCCTTGAGTAGCTCGAAGTTCCAGCCGTTGCGGAGGAACTGCGTGAGCACGAAGAACATGCCGAACCATGCCACTGCGAACCCGCACGACGTGGCATTCATCAGCGCGAAGTTGCGGTAGCGGAACAGCCGCACGTCGATGAACGGCGCCTTGTGTCGCAGCGAGCGCATCACCATCGACGTCAGCAGCACCACACCCACTATGAGCGCACCCAGGGTGCGGCGATCGCCCCAACCCCACGCGGGCGACTGCACCACCGCAAGGATCGTGCTGGTGAGGCCGGCCATGAGCATCGCCGCACCGATCAGATCAGGGATGTCACGCGTCCGCTCGTCGCGCGATTCGGTGAGCACTTTCGGCCCGATCACCAACGTCACGAGGGCCAACGGGATGTTCGCGAAGAAGGCCCACCGCCACCCACCGAGGTCGATGATGAACGCCCCGAGCGACGGACCGGCCGCCGCCGAAACGCCGCCGAACGATGACAAGACCCCGAACGCCATGGCGCTCTTGTAAGGCGGAAACGCTCGCAGCACGAGCGATGTCGAGGCAGGGATGAGCAGTGATGCCGCGAGCGCCAACAGCACGCGCCCGACCAGCAACGTGTTCGCATTCGGCGCGGATCCGCACACCACCACCGAGACCAGCGAAACGGCGGAGCCGACGAGCAACGCTCGCTTGCGACCGGTGCGATCGGTGAGCACGCCCCCGAGGACGAGCGTCGCCGCGGCGACGATCGTGTAGCCGTTGAGGATCCATGACAGCGCGCCGGGACTGGTGTCGGTGAACTCGCGCTGTATCTCCGGATACACCACGTACATGATCGACAGGTTGATCGACGGGATCATCTGCGCGATGCCCGCGACAATCAGAACGCGCCAAGCGTTCGATAGGTCTTCCTCGGTGTTCAGGACTTGGCGGCGCGGAAACCCGCAGAGAGGTCGGCCAAGATGTCCTCGATCGACTCGAGCCCCACGGAGAGTCGCACGAGCCCGGGATGCACACCGGTCGAGACCTGTTCTTCGGCGGACAGCTGGCTATGCGTCGTCGATGCCGGATGAATGACGAGGCTGCGCACATCGCCGATGTTCGCGACGTGGCTGTGCAACTCGAGCGCCTCGACGAATTTCTGCCCGGCGTCGAGTCCGCCCTTCATGATGAAGGCGACGATCGATCCGTAGCCAAGGCCTCGCCCGTACTTCTCGAGGCGTTTGTTCCATGGCGAACTCGGCAAGCCGGCGAAGAACACTTCTTCGACTTCGTCGCGCGCGGTCAGCCACTCGGCAACACGCTGCGCGTTGGAGAAGTGGCGCTCCATGCGCAACGACAAGGTCTCGATGCCCTGCAACGTCAAGAACGCATTGAAGGGCGAGATTGCCGCACCCATGTCGCGCAACATCTGCACGCGCAGCTTGAGCACGAACGAACCCGGCCCCAACGCGGGCCAGTACGCCAGCCCGTGATAGCTCGGGTCGGGCTCGGTGAAGCCGGGGAAACGGCCCGACGCGCCGAAGTCGAAATTGCCACCGTCGCACACCGCGCCGCCGATCGACGTGCCGTGCCCGCCGAGGAACTTGGTGGTCGAATGCACGACGATGTGCGCGCCCCATTCGAACGGGCGGATGAGATACGGCGTCGGCACCGTGTTGTCGACCATGAGCGGTATTCCCGCATCGACGCCGATCTTGGAGATGCCTTCGAGATCGAGTACGTCGTTCTTGGGGTTGGCCAAGGTCTCGCCGAAGAAGAGCTTGGTGTTCGGCCGGATCGCCCGCTTCCACTGGTCGAGGTCGTCGGGATCTTCGACGAAGCTGACTTCGATACCGAGCTTGGGCAATGTGTAGTGGAAGAGGTTGTAGGTGCCGCCGTACAACGACGGCGATGACACCATGTGATCGCCCGCACCCATGAGGTTGAGGATGGCCAACGTCTCGGCGGCTTGGCCCGACGCCACTGCGAGCGCACCGGGGATGCCGATCGCGGTGTCAGGCGCCCCCTCGAGCGCGGCGATGCGCGCTTCGAGCACGGCCTGCGTGGGATTCATGATGCGCGTGTAGACGTTGCCCACCTCGGCCAGCGCAAACAGGTTGGCCGCGTGCTGGCTGTCGCGAAACTGGTACGACGTTGTCTGGTAGATGGGGACGGCCCGCGCACCAGTGGTCGGGTCGGGCACCTGCCCCGCGTGGATCTGCTTGGTCTCGAAACCCCAGTTGTCCGACATTGGTGCCTCCGCCTCGTCACTGATTCACGCGGAGCGTATTCCTCTCACTGGGAGAGGGGCAATCGCCATCTTCAGCCGGGGCGGAGGCCCCCGAGGTCAGCCGCCCGAAACTTCGGACACCTTCTGCTTGCCGGCAGAGATCCACGGCATCATCGAGCGCAGTTCGGCACCGGTCTTTTCGATCGGATGCGTCTTGCCCTGCTCGCGCAGCGCCGAGAAATTCTTGCGACCCGACTCGCTCTCCGCCACCCACTCGTCGGCAAAGCGGCCCGACACGATCTCGTCGAGGATGCGCTTCATCTCGGCCTTGGTGCTGTCGGTGATGATGCGCGGACCACGGGTGACATCGCCGTATTCGGCGGTGTCGGAGATCGAGTAACGCATGCCGGCGATGCCTTCTTCGTACATGAGGTCGACGATCAGCTTCACTTCGTGCAGGCACTCGAAGTACGCCATCTCCGGTTGATAGCCGGCATCGACGAGCGTCTCGAACCCCGCTTGCACGAGTGACGTGAGCCCGCCGCACAACACGACCTGCTCACCGAAGAGATCGGTCTCGGTCTCCTCGGCGAAAGTCGTCTCGATGACGCCCGCCCGGCTGCCGCCGATCGCGTCGGCGTAGGACAGCGAGAGATCGCGGGCCTTGCCGGTGGCGTCTTGCTCGATGGCGATGAGACAGGGAACACCGCCGCCTTCGGTGTAGGTGCGGCGCACGAGATGACCGGGGCCCTTGGGCGCAATCATGATCACGTCGACACCTTCGGGCGGCGCGATGCGGCCGAAGCGCACGTTGAAGCCGTGCGCGAACGCCAGCGCCTTGCCCGGAGTCATGTGTTTTTGGATATCGGCCTCGTACACGCGCTTTTGCTCGGTATCCGGCAACAGGATCATGATGACGTCGGCCTCTTCGGCCGCCTGTTCCACCGACACCACGCGGAGACCGGCCGCCTCGGCTTTGGCCATCGACGGCGACCCACGACGAATTCCGACGCGCACGTCGATACCCGAATCCTTGAGGTTGAGCGCATGCGCGTGACCCTGGGAGCCGTATCCGATGATCGCCACCTTGCGCTGGCGGATGAGGGAGGGGTCGGCATCTTTCTCGTAGTACACGTTGGCCACTGGGGGCTCCTTGGTTTGAGTTCGGGTTGTCAGGAGGTCTTGGAGAGTCGGGGCAAAGCGATGCGGCCGCTGCGCTGGAGTTCGACGATCCCATAGGGTCGCAGAAGATCCTCGAAGTCATCCAACCGGCTCGGTGCGCCCGACAGGGACAGCATCATCTTGTCGCCGCCCACATTGAGCACGCGGGCCTCGAAAATGCGTACCAGATCCATGATCTGACCCCGTTCGTGCGGCTGGCCCTTGACGATCACCATCATCAGCTCGCGTTCGACGGACTCTGACGGGTCGAGGTCACGGATCTCGACGACGTTGATGAGTTTGTCGAGCTGCTTGACCACCTGCTCGAGCGGAGCCGACTCGGCGTCGACCATGATCGTGATGCGGGAAAACCGAGGGTCGTCGGTGCGGGCGACGGCCAACGAGTCGATGTTGAACCCGCGGCGGGCGAACAGGCCGGCCACCCGGGTCAAAACGCCCGGCTTGTTTTCGACGAGCACCACCAACGTGTGAAAGCGGCGGGCGATGGCGGTTGTCGTCGACGTGTCGTCGTTCATCGCCGGCCCCGCTCACGGTCGAACTGCGGGCGCTGGCTCGGGTCGACGACGATGTCGGTATTCGACGCACCCGCGGGAACCATCGGGAACACCTTTTCGGCCCAGTCGGTGC